>CAZYDF010000115.1:0-12922 GCA_964645855.1 uncultured Occallatibacter sp. | reverse complement strand
CGCCTAGCCTATAATCTCGACACTACCGTTGCACTTCCAACTTGAAACCGCCTAGCCCATACACTCGACGCACAACAGTTTTACGGGAGATAAGGACCATGTCTCACTGCTACTCGACGGGGTTGAATGAAGTCTCTTCACTGCTCTCTAGCCTCACTCGCCGCTTGCGCCTGCAGGCGCTTGCTTTTGCCCTTCTGTTCGCCGTCTTGTTGGGATGGCCGGTGGAGGCGGGCGCGATCGCTACCGCCGCTTACCATGGCACGATTGGCGCGCTGGGCAGCGGGTTCGTGACGCCCATGAGCGTGGCGGTGGACGCGAGCGGCGATGTCTTTGTCGCGGATAGCGGTGCGGGGCACGTCGGGGTGTATGAGATTGTGGCGGTCAACGGCCAGGTCTCATCCTCGTCCGTGGTCACCGAGCTGGGCAGTGGTTTTGCCCAACCGTCAGGTGTAGCTGTGGATTCCAGCGGCAACGTTTTTGTCGCGGACCAGGGGAACGGCGGGATCGGCCAAGGGGTGTTCGAGCTGAAGCGGTCGAGCGGCCACTACCCGTCCGCGGGGACGGGCACGCAGTTGGGCTCGGGTTTCAGTATGCCCTTTGGCGTGGCGGTGGATGCGAGCGGCAATGTTTATGTTGCGGATCAAGGCAGTGCGATGGTGTCTGAGCTGACGCCGTCGGGCGGCCAGTACCCGACCGTGGGGACGGGAACGCAGTTGGCTCCAGGAACGGCCTTCAACCAACCCACCGGCGTGACGGTGGACGCGAGCGGCAATGTCTTTGTCGCGGACGATAACGTGTTCGAGATCGCGCCGGGCGCCAACACGGCCACGAAATTGGCTACTTCGACCAACTTCATGGGCGCGATCGGCGTAGCGGTAGGCGCGGGCGGCAATATCTATGTTTCGATCTACGGCAACAGCTCTCTCGATGAGATCGTAGCGTCGAACGGCTTGGTCTCGGCCGGGTCCTCGGTCGTACTGGTGGGCAACGGGTTCGTCGAAACCGTCGGCATTGCGACGGACGCGGGCGGCAATCTGTTTATCGCGGACTACGGAGCCCCGGCGGTGAAGGAGTATTCGCTCGGGATCACGAACCTGGGCTCGGTGAATGTGAGCAGTTCGAGCGCGACGGTGCTCGTCCCGTTCACCTTCACTGTCGGTGGAACGATCACCTGGAACGTGCTGACGCAGGGCGCCGCGAACAAGGACTTTGTCGAGGTGGCTGGCAGCACCACCTGCCTCACTTCCCACACCTACAGCACTGGCAATACCTGCTCGGTGGCGGTGAAGTTCTCACCCTTGCATCCGGGACAGCGGATGGGCTCGGTGCAGTTGGTTACAGGCGGCAAGGCGATTGCCACCGCGCTGCTGAAGGGCAGCGGCTCGGGTCCGCAGATTTTCTTCCCCAGCAACAATACGTTGAACACCATAATAGGCGGCTTCAGTGAACCTATGGCCGTTGCGGTGGATGGGAGCGGGGATGTATTTGTCGCGGACTACGATTCCACCCACGTTGGGGTGTGGGAGATCGTGGCGGCCGGCGGCCAGGTCTCGTCCTCGTCCGTGGTTCAGCCGGTGGGCAGCGGGATCCACAATCCTTATGACGTGGCGGTGGACGGGAGTGGCAATGTTTTCGTCGCGGACTCCAGTTTTGGAACGGTGTGGGAGATCGTGGCGGTGAACGGTCAGGTCTCGTCCTCGTCGACGGTCCAGCAGGTTGGCGGCTCCTTCGCCAGTCCATTTGGCGTAGCGGTGGACGGGAGCGGCGATGTCTTCGTCGCGGCTGCGAATGACCACAAGGTGTGGGAGATTGTGGCGGTGAACGGTCAGGTCTCGTCCTCGTCGTGGGTTAAGCAGGTAGGCGGCACTTTCACTACCCCTACTCGTGTGGCCGTGGACGGGAGCGGCAATGTCTTTGTCGCGGACCAGAGTACGAGCAAAGTGTATGAGATCGAAGCGGTGAACGGTCAGGTCTCGTCCACGTCCACGGTCCAGCAGGTAGGCAGCTCCTTCAACGGTGTTTATGGCATGGTGGTAGATGCAAGCGGCGACGTCTTCGTCTCGGAATTGGGTGCAGGGACGGTGTCTGAGATCGTGGCGGTGAACGGTCAGGTTTCGTCCGCGTCCACGGTTCGGTCTGTGGGAAGCGGAGGTTCGGGGACTTCAGGCCTGGCGATGGACGGGAGCGGCAATCTCTTCCTCGGGTCCCAGTCTTTGACTTCGGTGTATGGGCTGGCTCTGGGCTCGGTTCCGTCGTACGCCTTTGCGGGCACCACGACCGTGAACACGACCGATGCCACTCCATTTACAGCAACCATAGCGAACAACGGAAACAGCACGCTGACCTTCCCTGGGCTCACCAGCAGTCTGAACCCGACCGTGAGCAGGAACTTCGCGTGGGATTCGACTTCGAGCTGCAACCAGGCGTCGAGCGGCGGGGCATCCCAGACTCTGCTGCCGGGCACATGGTGCAATATTGTCATCGACTTTGCTCCGGTGGATGTGAGCAGTTCCATATCCGGCGGCGGGGTGACGCTGACCGACGACACGCTGAACACGACCACTCCGACGTACGCGACCCAGTTGATTGCTCTGAGCGGGGCCTCATCCCTGGGCACGCCTACGGTCACGGCGCAGGCTGCGTCCTCAGTCTTCGGCGTCACGCCGACGACGCTGACGGCGCAAATCGCCTATACGGAGTCCGTGGCGCCGACCGGCGTAGTGACGATCCAGGTGGATAGCGGTGCGGCGCTGACCGCGGCGTGCACGGGATCTTCTTCGCCGCTGAGCTGCACGGTGAGCTATGCGACGGGCGGTTTGTCGGTGGGTGGCCACAACATTAACGCCTCCATTGCTTCGGATAGCAACTACAACGCGGCGTCTACGTCGAGTCCTGGGACGCTGACGGTGAGCCCGGCCAACACCACGGTGCAAGTCAACACCCCCAGCCCGGCGTCTCCGGTGGTGGACCAGGCGATCACCCTGTCTGCCACGTTGATTCCTGCTTCCGGCGGTTCGTTGGCTACACCTACCAGCACCATGACGTTCTTCCTGGGCGGAAATCCGATCAGTGGCTGCACAGCGCGGCCCATGGTTGTTTGGGTAGCTACCTGCGCCATGCCGACGATGCTCCTCAAGGGCGCCTACAACATTACGGCCGCCTACAACGCAGGCGACATGAATTTCAATGCCTCCCCGGTTAGCAGCATTTCTGTTCTCTCTATTGGCACAGACACCACCACCACGGCGATCAACTCGTCTCCCAATCCGAGCACGTTGGGCCAATCCGTAACCTTGACGGCTAAGGTCACACCGGGCGGAACCATCAACCCAGTCAATTACGTTGTGCCCAGTGGACAGGTGAACTTCTCGGCGGATTCGACCTTGATCCCCGCCTGCAGCGGCGCCAACGCGGTTACGGTTACTGACAATCATGACGGTACGGTGAGTGCAGCGTGCACGATCAGCACCTTGCTGGCTGGCAGCCATTCCGTCTCTGCTTCCTACGTTTCCGGTGAAAGCAACTTCTCTTCTAGCACCGGCTCAGACCCCAGCCCGAACGTGAACAAGGCGAGTTCTACCATCGTAATCACCACGGCCGCCCCGGCAGCTCCCACGGTCGACCAGCAGATCACCATTACCGCGCAAGTCTCGGCAGCGGCTTCGGCCACCACGGTGGTTGGCTTTGCTGGAAAGGTGAGCTTCTCCAACAACGGCACGCCCATCTCCGGTTGCACCAGCCAGACGGTGAACACCACCACCGGCAACGCCACCTGCACTATCCCGGCAGGTCTGGCCGCGGGCACGTACAGCAGCATCGTGGCCGTCTTCGGAGGCGCGGGTAACGTCGACCCCAACTACAGCGGTAACACCAGTGCTAACTTCTCCCTCAGCGTGGCCAAGCTTGCCACCTCAACGGCCATTCTTGCCAACCCCACCAGCTCCACGGTTGATAACGCCGTCACCCTCACCGCAGCCATGACGGTGGCTCCCTCAGCCCCGGTGGCAACGCCCCTGACGTCCTTTGGCGCGGCTGGAACGGTCACCTTTACCGATGGTGCCAACGTCCTCTGCGGCGGTCCGATTACCGTGATCCCCGCAGCCGGAACGGCCACGGCAAGCTGCTCCACAACAGCTCTGGCCGCTGGCAGCCACAGCATCAACGCCAGCTTCAGCGGCGACAACAACTACCAGACCAGCAGCACGACCGCGGCGGCAACGGTTTCCATGGCCAAGGCTACCCCGAGCTTCACCTCTCTGGTTGCCAACCCAACTTCAACCTCGGCCTCCAAGCTCGCGCTTAACACCCCGGTCACCTACACCGCCACTCTCACTGCGCCCGGCAATGGCGTCACCATGGCCGGTACGGTCGCCTTCCAGGACAACGGCCTAGCGGCTGCCTGCGGCACTGGTGGTGTGGTCAACCTCACTTCCACGGTTGGCTCCGCAATTGGTACTGCGGTTTGCACCATCACCAACCTGACCGCTACCTCCCACGCCATCTCGGCTGTTTATAACGGCGACACCAGCAACTACATCGGTGTAGGGACGGGCTTGGTCAACTCTTACGTCGCGCCCTCCACCTCCGGAACCATTGCGCTTATCACTACGCCGACTACAAACTCCACCTTGAACCAGCAGGTCACCATCCAGGCCACCGTGCCCTTCAATGCCGGTACGCCTCTGGATCCGGGCAGCACCATCGTCTTCAACGATGGGGCGAACCCAGTGCCCGGTTGCACCATCAGCTTCGTCAAGGCCACCGGCGTTGCCACCTGCACCACGCAGTCGCTCACCCAGGGTGCGCACACCCTCACCGCCATCTACTCCGGCGATCCCAACAACCAGCCCGGCAGCGGGACCGCCGCCATCACCGTGGCCACGCAAGGCACCAATCTGGCCGTTGCCTCCTCGGTTCCGGCCGGCTCCACGGTTGACCAGAGCGTTACCTTCACCGCCACCTTGACCTTTGCCAACTCCGGACCCTTCACTCCGGCTGGCAGCGTGCAGTTCCAGGATGGCGCCGCCACCATTGCCAACTGCGCGGCGGTTGCGGTCTCCGGTTCTGGCACCACTTACACGGCCACCTGCACTACCAATTCGCTGGCTCTTGCTTCCCACGCCATCAAGGCCACCTACACCGATCCATCCACCAGCACCAACTTTGCATCAAGCAATGGATCGGTTGTCCAGGCTGTTACCCAGAACACCACCACCACTACCATCGTTTCGTCTTTGCCCACGGGCTCCATCGTGAACCAGACGGTTACCTTCACCGCCACCGCCAAGGCAACCATAGCCGGTGCGGCAGCTGCTGGCAGCGTGCCGCTCACCGGAACGTTTGAGTTCAAGGATATGACCATCGGCGCGGATATCTCCGGATGCTCCGCCGTCGTAGCCGGTTCGCAGGCAACCAGCGGCTCCACACCGTGGGCGTTCACCGCCACCGCCATTTGCCCCACCAGCGCGCTCACGGCAACAACCCACAGCATCGAGGCCATCTATAGCGGCGACACCAACTTTGGCGGCAGCACCAGCGCGGCCGCAAGCCAAACCGTCACCGCTCAGCCGGTTGTGGTTAACCTTAGTGCTTCGCCAACGTCGTCCAATTACAACCAATCCGTGACCTTCGCTGCAACCCTGGCGTACGCGCCTGGCGGCTTGCTGCCAGCCAGTACCGTCACCTTCATCGATAGCGTCACCGGTTCCGTCATCCCCGGTTGCAACTTGCCCTTGGGGAATCCCGTCACCAGCGCTGGCGTGATCACTGTCACGGCCAACTGCACCACGTCCTCGCTCTCCGTGGCGACGCATACCATCACAGCTCAGTTCAGCGCCGATCCAAACTTCGCAACCACCAACCCCACTGTCTCCTTCACGGTGAACCCGAACACCGCTACGCTGGGGCTTAATGTGGGAGCTACGACAGCCGTCACCAACGGGCCGGTGACATTTACGGCAACCATCACAGGCCAGCCCACAACGATTACCTTGAGCGGCATAGTGACCTTCTACGACGGCGCAACCGTGCTGGTCTGCAACACGGTTGGCAACACCGCTACGACGGCGGTTCCCGTCACCGCTGCCGGCGTTGCAAGTTGCACTGTCAATAATGTGGGCTCCACGTCCCTCGCATTTGGTACACATAGCAACGTGACTGCCAAGTACAGCGGCGATCATCTCTTGCAGATCCCTGCGGCATCGAACGCAGTCGGCGTGACCATTCAGCAAGGGAGCGTTGCGGTCAGTGCCGTTGCTCCGACGGCAACCTACTTTGGACAGCTGCCGGTGCTCACGGCAACAGTTACACAGAGCAATTTGATTTCCGGATTGACGCCGAATTCGCCCATCGCGCCCACCGGTACTGTCACTTTCTACTACGGAACCACTGTGCTATGCAGCAGCAGCTCGTGGACGGGCAATTCGGTCAGCTGCCCACAGATCGGTACGGTGCCTCAAGGTTCCTATGGCTACTCTGCAAAATATGCCGGGGACACCAACTTCTCGACAGCGACTAGTACGGTTGGCACCTACTCGGTTCAGGACTTCTCCCTGACGGCGACGCCGCTCACCTCCAGTACCACCAACTTTGCTACACCGTGGATTCAGGTGCAGGCAACGCCCACTGGTTTCCCGGTCGCTCTCGGAACACCGATTACAATTTCCTTCCCGGCGACAGGGTATACCGGCACGGTTGGCCTTACCTGCACGGTGATCGACTACTACGGCACGAATAAACCCACGATCCCGGCAGTCGCCTCCAAGGCAGCGGTTCCTCCTACCTGCTCGCTATCGGCTTCCTCGGTGCAGCTTACTGCAGGAACGATCGCCTCGACCGTGACTCTGAATCTGTCGGCAAACAGTTCCACCACCGTCGGGCTCTACGGAGTCGAGGTGGTGGCAACCGATCCCAATAACCCCACACTCGCGACCAACCCCCATTTCTGGGCCATATCCAACGTCATGGTGGTCTCGGAACCTGCAGTCTCGAATGGCACGGTGGTGGTCTCAGGCAGCACCAGTAGCCCGACTGGGGTTGTGTTCAACGTACCCTCAGGCGTCACCATCACTCTCCCAGCAGGGTTGAGTTGCCCGGCCTACGAGAACGTATCAACTGGTTTGACCCCTAGCGTGACCGGGTACACCCTATTGCCAGATGTCACCAACGGTATCTACCTTTCCTGCACGGGGACCAGTCAAGTAACTGGAACAACTTCATTGGGTCAGCAACCCATTACCTTCCAGGTGACGGTGTCAACCACTTCGACGGTTAGTTCCAATTCCATGCCGCCTTCCTTCTTCAATCGCGGCAGCGGAGTGGTTCTGGCGGGCTTGCTCGGCTTCGGTCTGATCGCAGGCATCCGCCGCAGGCGCGGTTTGATCACCGGCCTCTGCAGTGGCTTGCTGGTCCTCATGCTAGGCCTCGGCCTTCTGCAGACCACGGGTTGCGGCGGCTCGTTCACCTCCAACGGCGGCGCCACATCCACAGGCAAGCAGACCCAGCCCGGACAGTACTTCGTGCTGGTCCAGGCCAAGGGCTCCGACAACAATTTCTACTACTCCGTGCTCAAGGTCAACGTCGGACTATGATCCCCGCGATCGAAGTCCCCGAATGCAATCGTTTGGTTCTACATGCAATGGATGTTCCTAACCGTAAGGGGAAACTCATGAACCGTCGCATTTCACTCTTAGCGGTACTTACTTGTGCTTTGGTTCCTACCGCTTTCGGTCAGTCAACCAGTCTTTTTGATGGTTGCACGAACTCGAGCGGCGCCATCGCTCAGAAACTTGTGTGCCAGTTCCCCTTCTCGGTGGGACTCTATAACAATGCGACCGCCTTGGGCGCCACCAGCACAACCACGCCCAAAGCCGCGGTTATGGCCACCATCTTCAATAGCGCCATCGCAACCCAGGTTAGCCAGCTGCCCGTCTCCACGGCCACAGCTGGCACCATCCTGCTCTATGAGAATGGCGCTTACAAGACCTTCAACAACCAGGGGCCCATCCTGACGGACAGACCGCAAACGGTTGGCCGGAATCACGTCTTTCTGGGCGCTTCGGCTAGCCAGTATGTCTTCAATTCCATCGATGGACAGTCGCTCGGATCGCTGCAGTTTGCCTACGCGCGCACCGCGGCCAACGGTTCCACCACCTTCACCACGGAACAAACCAAGCTCGCCTTCCGCTTGAATCAGTTCCTCATCATCGCCACCTACGGCCTTACGGATCGCCTGGACGCATCGGTGATCGTGCCGATTGAGCGCATTTCGATCGGCGCCAGCGCGTCTGAGATAGACAACTGGGTCGTCTCTGGCACCAACAGCTTTGGCCCTTACCTCACCACGCTGCCCTATACCCATGGCTCGGCTTCGGGCGTGGGCGACGTGATCTTCAACCTCAAGTACATGGTGTGGAACGGATCCTTCAAGTCCAAACCCGCCAACGATCCCGAAGGCGCATCTCGTCCAGGCAGAACTTCTGCTTCGGTCGGCATGAACTTCCGGGAACCCTTCGGCGACGATCTCAACCTGCTCGGTTCCGGTGCCTTCGGAATTAATCCCTACTTGGTTGCATCCTATGTGGCCAAGATCTCTCCGCACGCCAAAATCGGCTACCAGTGGAACGGCGCCACGGAGCTGAATCCGTCCATCGTCACCACCACCACCATCGGCACTTCTGGCGTCACCATCAACCAGTCTGCCGGGCCTAACCAGGCAATGCCGGGCGGGATGCTCTACGATATCGGCGCCGATTGGGCCGCCAAGAAGAAGCTTACGGTTGCCGTTGACCTGATGGGGAACCAGTATCTGAACTCGACCGTGCTCTCTGTCAGCCAGGCCACCATTCAGTTGAGCAGTGTTCTTGCCGGGGCTGGTGGTTGTGCCGCCTCAGGCACCACAGCGGTGCCCACCCTCACCTGCACCAGCACCACCTACGACACCAAGAGCTTCACCATCAACAAGCTCAGCACCGGCGTTAAATGGAATCCCACCAGGGATATCGTCTTCAGCGCCAACCTGCTTACCCAGCTAAATAACAACGGCTTGCGGAGCCGCCCAGTTCCCCAGCTCGGCGTCTCTTACAAGTTCTAGGAGATCTACATGCATCCGGCTCAGGCAGCTTTAAGCTCTGAGCCACGCCACCGTGGGCAGGCTTCTCAAGCGATACGCTGGAGAAACCTGCCCACGGTTCTTTCTCTAGCAGACTGTGGCGCAATAGGCAGGGTTCGGTATGAGCGCCGGAGCCTATGGATGGTCCGCCGCACTTCTGCACGCGAAAAGATGATTTGGCGATATGGTCTGCGCCGCGCCCTGTTCCTATCTAAAGAACCAGTTTTGAACGGCGGTTTTGCTCCACAGGTCCCCAGAACGCAGGGCTTCACCGCTGTGCCATCTCGTTGTTCGTCCGCAGACGTTGCCACGCACAGCGCGGCCGCTTTGTTCAGCAAGGCACTAGGGGAATTGTCGGTGGCAAGAAGGTCGCGGTTGGGTGAGCCAGCGTCCGCGGGCTTACCTGCGCTCACGATCTGGCGCTGCTCGGTTATACCGATGCGGTCTTTGAATCGGCTCCAGTGCCGTGAGGCATGCACTATCTGGGCATTTCGCAGTTTCGCCTTTCGCGCGAAAATATCAAGATGGAAGTGGCCAATATTCTGGCTCTGCGCATAACCCCGCACACTTGAGTGACGAAGGGATGGGATATTTCTTTCAAAGCCAACTTCGGCCAGCCGGGAAGCCTGAACTTCACGACCCCCAACACCTTTGCCTTCCTCAGCGCCACGCGCGACACTCCAAACCACCCGTGCGAGATCCAGTTGAGTCTGAAATACTACTTTTAAGTCCGACGCGTTGAAATACCGCCAGCAACTGAGGAGATCCATTTGAGCGTCAACAGACGAAACTTCCTACTGGGCACTGCCGCCGCCGCCGCTGGAGTGGCGGCGGCGCTGCCCGCTTCAGCCGAGCCAGCAACGGGCGCGGCGGCTGAGTCCACAGGCAAAGCGCGCCGGCCCAACATCGTCATCTACCACTCTGACCAGTTCCGTTGGGACTTTCTCGGAGCCAACGGGTTGAACTCCACCACCCGCACGCCGCATCTGGACCG
Source organism: uncultured Occallatibacter sp. (assembly GCA_964645855.1). Classification (GTDB taxonomy): domain Bacteria; phylum Acidobacteriota; class Terriglobia; order Terriglobales; family Acidobacteriaceae; genus Telmatobacter. The sequence continues at coordinate 2,819 of CAZYDF010000115.1, read as the reverse complement.
GCTGGCCGCCGAAGGCACCAACTTCAACCACGCCATTACCAATCAACCGGTTTGCAGCCCTTCCCGTTCGGTGTTGCTTACGGGCTGTTACGCCAGCGAGACCGGCGTTTGGCACAACGGATTGCAGATGCGCCAGGATCTTCCCACCCTGGCCACGGAGTTGCGCAGCGTCGGTTACACGGCCAACTACATCGGCAAGTGGCATCTTGCGCTGGAGGGCGCTGGAGGCGGCCCGGGCGCGGTTTCGCGTGAGCACCGTGGTGGCTTTCTGGATCTGTGGGAGGCGGCCAACGCCCTGGAGCACACCAGCCATCCCTATGAAGGAAGCATCTGGGACACCGACGACAAGCCCATCCCCTTCAAGGATGAGTATCGCGTGGATTTTCTCACCGATCGCGCCGAGCGCTTCCTGCGCCAACACCAAGAAAAGCCTTTCCTGCTGGTGATCTCGCAGCTGGAGCCGCATCAGCAAAACGACATGTCGCGCATGGTGGGCCCCAAGGGTGGCGCGGAGCGCTTCAAGAACCCCTTTGTGCCCGCTGACCTGCAAGCCCATCCGGGCGACTGGTATCAGCAACTGCCGGACTACTACGCATCCTGCGAGGCGATTGATGCCTCCGTGGGCCGCCTGCGCAAGGTGCTGGAAGAAGAGGGCCAGGCGGAGAACACCATCTTCGTGTTCATGAGCGATCACGGCTGCCACTTCATGACCCGCAATCAGGAGTACAAGCGCAGCACCCACAACAGCTCGCTGCGGATTCCTCTCGTCGTGCATGGGCCGGGCTTTGAGACGGCACGGCAGATTGAAGAGGTGGTCAGTATTGTGGAGATTGCGCCCACGCTGCTGGAGGCCGCGGACGTGGCCGTGCCCGCCACCATGCGCGGCAAGAGCTTTCTGCCGCTGGTGCACAGTGCCAAGGCCCGTGCCGAGTGGCCGAGCGTGGAGCTGGTGCAGATCTCGGAATCCATGACCGCGCGCTCCATCCGGACCAAAGATTGGACCTATTGTGTAGCCGATCTCTCCGGCTCGACCACGGAGTCTCATGCCAGCGTTTATCATGAGTACCAGCTTTACGATCAGCGCAACGATCCGCATGAGCTGGTGAACCTGGCCGGTCGCAAGGAGTATCGCGAGGTGGCGAATCATTTGCGCGGTGAGTTGAAAAAACTGATTGTTGCATCGGGTGAGCCGGAACCGGAGATTGTGCCGGCCAAGCTCTACCCGTAGCTAGATTTTTGCCGGGAGAGTTTGCGATGCCACAGGTTTCCATCTCATCGACTTGTCTGGGTGCCCCATCCATTCTCACGTCCTTTGTGAGGAAGGGTGGGATGACCAACGACAATGCGGAGGTGTCTCTATGAGTACCCTCCGCGATTGGCTTTCGAACGGTATCTTGATCACCGATGGCGCATGGGGCACGGAGCTCCAGGCGCTGGGGCTTGAAGTGGGCTCCGTGCCCGACACCTGGAACCTGACCCATCCGGACCGCGTGGAGCAGGTGGCCGCGGCCTACGTGGCCGCAGGCAGCCAGATTGTGCTCACCAACACCTTCCGCGCCAACATCATCACCATGCACGAGAAGACGGCCGCGGAGCTGGACGCGATCAATCGCGCCGGTGTGGCCATCTCCAAGAAGGCCGCGGGCGATCGGGCTCGCGTGGTGGCCTCCATCGGTCCCACCGGCAAGCTGCTGGTTGGCGGTGAAGTGGACCCCGACGCCGTGCGTGTGGCCTTTGCGGCGCAGGCGCGTTCGCTGGCCGCGGCTGGTGCCGACGCGCTCTTGATCGAAACCATGAGCGAGATCGACGAGGCCCGCCTTGCCGTTGCCGCCGCCAAGGAAACCGGCCTGCCGGTGATCGCGTCGTTTGCCTTTGATACCGGCAAGAACAAAGACCGCACCCTGATGGGCGCAACACCCGAGGCCGTGGCGGAGGCCATGGTGGAGGCCGGTGCCGACGCCGTGGGCGCGAATTGCGGCGTGGGAGTGGAGCTATCGATTCTCATCTGCGCGCGCCTGCATGAAGCCTGCGATTTGCCCATTTGGATCAAGCCCAATGCAGGCCTGCCCACGGTCGAAGCTGGCGCCATCCACTACCACACGTCTGCGGATTTCTTCGCTACGCACTTTGCGCAATTGCGCGATGCGGGTGCGTCGTTTGTCGGTGCCTGCTGCGGATCGAATCCCGAGTTTGTGCGCGCATTGGTAAAGGCTCGGTAACAATTGCGCTGGGTCATCTTCCCCGGTCTCAGAGACGAGACCGGGGGCACCTCAACAAAACCGTTTTATGGAGGCAGATGCAGTGACAATCCCGGAAACTTTACTTGAGGTGCTGAAGAAAGATGGTGTGGTCGCCATCGCCACCCTGGGTGCGGATGGGCCGCATATGGTGAATACCTGGAACAGCTACGTGCAGGCCACGGAAGATGGCCGCTTGTTGGTCCCGGCTGGATACTTTCACAAGACAGAGGCCAACATTGCCGTCAATCCTCAGGTTCTGGTGACCTTGGGAAGCAGCAAGGTGCAGGGCCTGAACGGCCCCGGTACAGGCTTCCTGATCAAAGGAAAGGCTGCGTTTGTGAAGGACGGAGCAGAGTACGACGCCATGAAATCCAAGTTCGGCTGGGCGCGCGCCGTCTTGTCCATCACTGTCGATTCCGCGACGCAGACCCTCTGACCTCTCCACAAAGGTGGGTTGCCCCTGGTCTCATTGGAACAAACTGTGCATTTCCCCAAAGGCGGGTGCCCCCGGTCCCCGAACGCGAGGGTGTCAAGTTCCAGGACAAGGTTTACAGGTTGTCTCTGGAGATGGTTTCCATC
>CAZYDF010000114.1:0-12937 GCA_964645855.1 uncultured Occallatibacter sp. | reverse complement strand
GGCTCCCCCGCACACGCGGGGATAGACCCCTGCTTGCGCGTGGCAGAATCTGCAGATCTCCGGCTCCCCCGCACACGCGGGGATAGACCCTGTACCCTCCCCCATACGGAAGCTCCAAAGGCGGCTCCCCCGCACACGCGGGGATAGACCCCATCTTCTCTTGCATCTCGGCCGCCGGCTCGAGGCTCCCCCGCACACGCGGGGATAGACCCTGGCGACTGCTGCGTTCACGGCGTTGGCGTAGGGCTCCCCCGCACACGCGGGGATAGACCCATCGCCGACGGTTGCAAAGATCGTCTCGCCATGGCTCCCCCGCACACGCGGGGATAGACCCGTGTATCTGGGCTGTACCCAAGGCTGACACCTCGCGTATTTTGAGAGCTACGGAGTTTACGGCACCGACGGATTATGCGGAGGGTGGCAGAGATTTGCTAAATAGTGATCGTCAGCCCGTCGCGGTCATCCGGATCAAAAGGTGAACGCGCACTTGCGCTAACCCAATCTTTGCCAATACGTTCGATCAAATCTCCTTTGCTGCCCCCCTGCTTTAAGAAGTCGCTCACATCTTTCGCTCCCGCATCTGCGAAGCTGACCACGCGATATTCAATGCCACGCGAGTCCAAAGATGCGACGACTTCTGCCCTGAAACGCTCTCCAGCCACATCGTTGTCAGGCAGCAGTACCACTCTCTTCTCCATCAAGTGGTCTGCAAGCTCATCGCTCCAGCTCTTGGCATTGCCGGAAGTAGTGGCGCAAACATCCCCGCCGCCAAATCTGGAGTCATGGAGTTTGAGCTTCTTGATCGATTCGCAATCTTTCTCACCTTCCAAAACGCAGACTACACCGGCGTACTTCAAACTGCCCATGTCATAAAGCAACGGTGGAACTCCGTCTGCATTCCATATCCATCCACCACTACCAGCAGGTCGTCTCTGTGAGAACACCTTTCCAGGGAATCGCAGGACTTGCTTTCTAAGCTTGCCCTTCGCGTCGTGGTAGTTGTAGATCGCCTCCGCGTGTTGGTCCGGCTCATGAAAATCGACAGTCTGCCCACCGGACTCTGCGATGAACTTCCACGCAGCCCCTTTATCAATGCCTCGAACATGCATGACAAGCTGATTCAAAGTACCCTTCGCATCACAGCCAAAGCAGTGAAAGACTTTCTTCTTCGGGTTGACAAAACAAGAAGGAGTATTTTCAGAATGATAGGGACACAGGATCGCAAGCTCACCGTCATTCTGCTCCATGGGATCAAGGTTGCAGGATTTAAGAAGCCTATCTACTGTCTCAGGATCGCCCGAATTCCAGTTCAATCTTGTTGCCCGCCCCTGCTCCTTCACGTTGAAGTAGTTTGCAGGGTCGGCGTAAGGGTCACCATCCTCTATGTGCGGGGGTTCGCCCGTGAAGGGGTCATGCAAGTTCATCTTGTCGCCGTAGACTGAGACCAGGTTCTTATCTATCAGTCCATTCAACGCTTTCTGTGCAGTTCCGGAAGTCGAGAACCCACCTAGCTTTTTCAAATCTGCAAGGGAGAAATCGAACTCGCTTAGATTCTTACGGTTAGCCTGCCAACAGATTGAAACATAGGCCCTAAGCTCTGAGCCGGACATATTTGCGATAGACCAATCTGCTACGTGCTCCTTGATGACACACGTGGGAATCTTGACGTACTGGACCGCATTAGCTAAAAGAAAGTTCTTCGCTAGAGATGGCAAGGGCTTGCCGGTACCCGGATTCAAAAGAGTGTAGACATTCGCACCGAACTCGCCGTACTTCTTACGGGAGGTGGCCTTGCTTATGAGCTTCTTCTCTTCAAGCTTCCGCATGGCACCAGAGATTACGTTCTTCGAGAACCCAGATCTGTCCATCAACAGTTTCTGCGTGATCTTTACCTCAACATATGGTCCTTTCCTCGATTTGTGTTGAGCACTGCCCAGCTCGAACAAGATCAGGAACATGGCCAAGGCATCCGGCTTCAAGATGAGAGTGTCATCCTGAATCACAGAGTGAGGGATCTCGAACTGGGGTAACCGACCCCAGTAGTTGGGCTGGAACGAGTTTGCCATTTTCTGAAGACCCACTTAAGAAACGTTGAAGGGTTCGCCGCCACATGTCACAAGCTGATAAGCATAGAAACCATCTAGTACTATGAATTAGACTTATGTCATTGAAAACAAATATACACCTGTCCCTATTATTTCAACTACACACCGAAAATACTGGGACTGGATTGGGCGCTACCGAAACACCTCACTTCATTGTACCGTTGTGACCTGCGACATATGACCGATCACACACATGACCGCAATCATCAGAGATTGTCCGAACTATGACCACCAGCAAGCAAGGTTCGACAACCTATCCTGCTCCTTCTGCCACCCTCCAGGGGAGTGACTAGCTTTGAGCCGGGCTCGTCTGGTGGCAGGTTTCTTGGTGGTTAGGTTCGATTAATTATGCGGTGGACTGGAGCTTTTCATTTCCCACCCACGGGCCGGTGCCTGAGCCATGTTCCCACCGGATCAAAAGGCCAAACTCTCTGAGGGGGCCAATCCCCTCTCATGTGAGGCATGGTCAGCACGTTTCTCCAGAGCACAGTAAAGCCGTCCTGTGCCACGTCAGATCAATGTCAGCCCAAGACTCTTCCCGCTGCCTTTGATAGCCGTCCAGTAAAATCAAGAACATGCTTGCCTATCCAGCGAACTTCAAAAAGGACGGGAAGTTCTTCGTGGTTTCCTTCCCAGACATCCCTGAAGCAATCACGCAAGGAGAGGGGATGGAGGACGCCGTGGCGATGGCTGAGGAAGTCCTACGTCTATCGATGGACTTCTACTTCGAGGGTCATCGTGCGGTTCCTGCTCCATCCAAAAAGAAACGGGGACAGATCCTGATTGAGTTGCCGGCAAAGGTGTCCGCCAAGGTGGTTCGCTGGAACGAAAGGCTACGCACAACTGCTGTCAATTCTTCCAAGACCTCTCAGGTAGGATCAGCCAGTGAAGAAATGGAAATGTTTGATCCACCACACCCAGGTGAACTGGTCCAGGAATGGATAGAGGGTTTGCAGACCAACGTCACGCAGTTGGCAAGGCATATTGACGTTCCACGCCCCAGGCTAGCGGGGCTTGTGAAAGGTCAGTCTGCTATCACTGCCGACATGGCATTGAGACTGGCGGCAGCATTGGGAGATCGGCCAGAGTTATGGATGGAGCTTCAGGTGAAGTATGATCTCTGGCAGGCGAAACACAAAAGAATGCCGAAGATTAAGAGATTCCCTACCGCCGCTTGAACGTTGAATATGAACAGGCACCCCCCCTGGCTGAGGCTTTGACTTGGCCAGTGAATCACTGCCCGCCCCCTGTACTGTGTTTGTTGTCTTCATCCAGACTGGCAGAGCCGCACAGAATGCAAGCACTATGCAAGTACACGCCATACACAAGGCTTGCATTCAGTGAATGAGACGACGGTTGCGGGTATTCGCCTGGGGTCACATCGCCCCTTGCAGCGCTTTTAGAGGGGTACGCCGCGTCGAAGGATTACTAGCCCACTCTAGGCTCCTCTCATGGCCAATAAAGAGCGCCTAGTGCCCCCAGGCTCCTATGGGATTCAATGTGACTGCGCACAAGACAAAGAACTTACCCGCCAGGTCAACCTGAATCAGCTTGAATATAACGCACAGCGAGCATACCCATACCGATGGTCGGAGATAGAATATGATCTGAGTGTCACTTAGGGGGTCACTTGATTCGGGACTTCGGGGTGCTTCCTGACCTCTCCAGACCACTCAGAACTGAGATAAACTCAATAGATCTTAATAAGTCTCACATTTTATGAGGCATATTTTTGGATACAGTCGGTTTCCTAAACCGTAGGTCGGCTGTTCGAATCAGCCCGGGGTCACCACCTTTTTCTCGCCTCCCAGTCCAGCTGCCGGAATCAGACTCCTTGCTTTCCTCTCCATTTTTTTGACAAGCCCCCCATGCGTCCGCGAAAATGTTCATGAGATGGAAATCGCTTCCATCTCATCACTGCTGCCGGGGTCCGTTCCCCAGCCCAACTCACCACGGTAATCGTCCGGATGCTCGGGAAGGCGGTGAAATTCCGCCACTGCCCCGCAACTGTGAGCGCTCCTGCCTGGGTCTGGCGTCTATTTTGTCAGCAACCCTACCGGCAGATTGAAGGCCTATGCGGCTTGCTTCCCTGAAGCCCGCAACCACTGAGGCACTGCCTCGGGAAGGTGGCCGGACCGAGCGCAAGCCAGGAGACCGGTCCAGGACGCCTCCCATTGCTTGCGTTCCGAGGGGAACGAAGGAGCTGCTATGTTTCCGTCCGCTCTCGCCTTGCCTCAGTCCCGTCGCTTTTTTTCCTTGCTCTTTTCCTTGCTTCTTTTGCTGGCTTCCGCTACCGGTCTGCAAGCCGCTTCGGTTCGCGGCGTGGTCACCGATGCCACGGGTGCGCGCGTCCCCGGAGCCAGGGTCTCCATGGTGTTCAACGGCAAGGTGGTTGCCAGCGTGGTCTGCACGTCGGACGGCAGCTTCCAGCTGACCACCGGCGAGCAGGGCCGCATGTTCCTGCTCATCGCCGCATCCGGCTTCCGCCAGATCTCCACGCCCGACTTCTACGCCGGCCGCCTGGACTCGCTGGAGCGCAATCTGGTGCTGGAGCCCCAATGGGCCCGGGAATCCATTGTGGTCACTGCCACCGGCATACCCACACCGCAGCCCCAGGTCAGCGAGTCCACCACGGTGCTCGACGAGCAGGCTCTGGCGCAGTACGACGATCTGGCCGGCGCCTTGCGCCAGACGCCAGGAGCGGCCGTGGTGCAGACTGGCCAGATGGGCTCGGTGGCTTCGATCTTTGTGCGCGGAGGCAACTCGACCGCCAACAAGGTGCTGATCGACGGCATCGATACCGGCGACCTGGGCGGCTATTTCAACTTCGGCACGGGAACCACCAGCGGCCTGGAGAGCGCTGAGATCTATCGCGGAGCCGATTCCAGCCTCTATGGCGCCGATGCCGGCAGCAGCGTGATCAGCCTGCGCACGCCCCACGGAACCACCAACTTTCCTTCCGTGTTGGGCCGCTTCGACGGCGGCAACTTGAACACCACGCACGACGAGGCGACCGTGGCCGGAGCCTGGCGGCGTCTGGACTATCTGACCCTCTTCAGCTGGCTGCAGACCGCCAACGACCTGCCCAACGACGCCTTCCATGCCGCCACAACCGTGGGTAACTTCGGCTATCAACTCAACGGGACAACCCAGTTGCGCGGTACGCTGCACTACGGCGTTACCGGCGGCGGCATTCCCAACTCCTGGGACTTCTACCAGGTTGCCGACAACGCCACGCAGAAGGATCAGAACCTGCTAATCACCGGCGCCATCACCAACCAGACCACGCCCGCGTTCAAGAACACCCTGCGCTACGGCGCGGCGCGCAAGCGCGAAGAGTCGAACCAGTGGAACCCGGAAGGTACTCTGGTCAACAACTACGATGGTTGGTACGATGACGCCTACTTCGGTAAGCCGGTTGTCATTACCGGCGCCAACGGCTACCAGACCGGCGCCACGCCGGGCAAGGCAACCGAAGCCCTGCTGGACGCGACCACCACCAATAACACCCTGTTGGTGAACAACCGCGACGAGCTGAACTACCAGGGCGATTACCGCTTTACGCCGCACCTGGCCGGCTTGATCGGCTTCCGCTACGAAAACGAGCGCGGCGTCGAGGTCTACAACTCTTACTGGGACGGCTCCTACGCCATCAACGACGCCGACTCGCGCACCAACTACACCTATCTGGCGGCCGTACAGGGCGACTTCAAGAACCGCTTCAACTACCACCTGGGCGGCAGCCTGGAGCACTACTCGTTGTTCGGTACCCAGACCACGCTGAACGCGGGGCTCTCCTACTACGTGCTGCGCCCCCGTTCAGGCCACTTCAACGGAACCCGGATCTTCGGCACCTTCGGCAACGGCGTGCGCGAACCCAAGTTGACCGACAAGTTCGGCTCGCTCTACTACTTCCTGCAGAACGCGAAAGAGGACTCGGTCATCCAGCAGTTCAACGTCAAGCCACTGGCCGCGCCCACCACGCGCAGCTACGAGGCCGGATTCGAGCAGGTCTTTCTCGACCAGCATCTAACCCTGCGCTCCAGCTACTTCCACAACGAATTTGGCAAGGAACTGGAATCGCTCAGCACCTCTTACATCTCCCTGCTCTTTCCCAACGACACGGCGTCGCAATTGCAGCAGTTGAAAACCTTTTTCAACAACAACAACGTTTTTGACCTGATGACCAACACCCAGGCCTTCCGCGCCCAGGGCATCGAAGCCACGCTCGAAAGCGGCATCGGCTCCTACCTGTTCCTGCGCGCCGGCTACACCTACACCGATGCGGTGGTGCAGCGTTCCTTTAGCAGCGACAACGAAGCCTTGTTGGGTGGTTATGGCTACAGCTCCAACGGCATCGCCTTGGGCGCGGCCTCGCCTCTGGTCGGCGCGCGGCCTTTTCGGCGTCCTCCGCATTCGGGCTACTTCACGGCCACCTACGCCCACAAGAAGCTGAGCGGGGTCTTCTCCTCCGCCTTTGCCAGCCGCAGTGACGACTCCACCTTTCTGGAGTATTCCGACGCCACCGGCGGCAACTCGCTGCTCTTGCCCAACCGCAATCTGGACCACGGCTTTGCCAAACTTGGCATGGGCGGCAGCTACCAGGCGCAGCCCTGGCTGGTGCTCACGCTGCAGATGGACAACCTGCTGAACCAGCAGCATATTGCCCCCATCGGTTACCCGAGCCTGCCCATGACGGTCCGCTCCGGCATCCGTATCCAGTGGGGTCCGGGCAGCGGTAAGTAGGCCTTGCAGAGCCAACGAACAGGAGCCCGGGCGCAGCTGGCCCGGGCTTTTCTGCGCTTTCGAGAGAGATCCCGCTCTAACTTCCTCATTTCAAAAGAGAGTTCCGTCCCGTCTTTTCCACATAAACCTTCCAGAAGTGCCTTTTAGCGGCCCTTTTTCGCTTTAATCCTGCAACGCATGTGGATCATACTTATCTAAGTTGGCGGTTTCAGGCCAGTCTGACCGGTCAAGGATGTGGATTCTCACCCCGCCCGGCAGGCATGGCCCCAATCTTCCACCTGCGACCGGACGGAATCGGCATCCCCGATTCTGCCGGAGCTGTATTGCGCGGTGCACTGTGGACACAGCGCTCCGCATTGGCCAGAACGATGGAGACGGGAACAGGAATCGCTCGTGTTTCAACCGTGCCCGGATGCCAGCGCATTCCGGCGCGGTGCTGTTGTTGTGCCGTTCTCCCCGGCGGCAACCGGAGCTTTTCTTTCTGCTCTTTACAGCATATTCATCCCCCGTACCTAGAATCGAATGTGGACTGCTACCGGATTATTGCTTTCGGAGCGGATCTGCGCCCTGCATCTTCCCTGACGAACTTTCGCGCACTGACTCCGCTGCTGACGGCAAATCCCGAACAGCGGCGAACAGCCAAAATCAACACAAAAGAAGCACTTCACCTGAAACCTTGCTCTTTGAGGAGGGCCTTACATGATTTTGAATCGCATTCGCTTTGCACTGCTCTGCCTGGCGATCCTTTGCCTGGCCGCCTGCCTCGGCACCGCACCGTTGCACGCACAGTCCACTACCCAGGGCGCCATTGTCGGCACCGTTGAGGATCCCACGGGCGCCGTCGTTGGTGGCGCACAGGTCACCATTCTGAACGCCTCCAACGGCTTCAAGATGGTTCTCACCTCCGATGGCAACGGCTTCTACCGAGCCCCGCTGCTCGAACCCGGCAGCTACACCGTGACCATTACCGCCGCCGGCTTTGCCAGCTACAAGGCCAACAGTGTGGCCGTTCTGGTCGGCCAGGTTACCAGCATGTTGCCGCACCTGGCGCTGGCCTCCAGCTCTTCCGAGGTGGTGGTTACCGAGCAGGCGCCGGTGATGAACACCGATTCCCCTGACTTCAACTCCACCTTGAACTCCGTCGCCATGCAGAACATCCCCATCAATAACCGCCGCTGGTCGGCACTGGCGCTCACCACGCCGGGCGTCACCGTGGACTCCTCCGGTTACGGCCTCATCAGCGTCCGCGGCATCAGCACCATCATGAATAACGTAGAGATCGACGGCGCCGATGACAATCAGGCCTTCTTCTCGGAAGAACGTGGCCGTACCCGTGAGGGGTATTCGACCGCGGGCAACTCCGTCCGCGAGTTCGCCGTCAACACCGGCGTCTACTCGGCTCAGTATGGCCGCGCCGCCGGTGGTGTTGTCACTTCGGTCACCAAGAGCGGTACCAACAACATCCACGGCGAAGCCTACTTCTTTGATAAAGAGAGCAACTGGAACGCCTACAACGACTGGACCAAGGTCACCACGCTGGTGAACGGCAGCAACGTTTCTACCGTCATCAAGCCCAAGGACCTGCGCAAGATCTATGGCTTTACGGTGGGCGGCGCGCTCATCAAAGACAAGCTGTTCTGGATCTACACCTACGACCAGCACACCCACGTCTTTCCAGTTGTCGGCGTTCCCTACAGCCCGTTGCAGTTCTACACGCTGCCGCAGACTACCCTGCCCACCGGCGAAGCCTGCAACGCCGTCACCGGCGCTCTCACCGGCAACCCGAATACCACCGCCAGCACCAACGATCCCAATGCCTGCACCCTGGCCGCTCGTCAGGGCATCAGCTACGCGCAGGCCTCTTACGACTGGGCGGCGATGGTTTATGGCAGCCAGAATGTCAACGCTGCCACTTATGGCGCCAACGCCATCACCGACCTCGGCCTGAACTCCGACATCGGTCAGGTCAATCGCTTCGGCTACCAGGAGATCAACACCCCCAAGGTCGATTGGCAGATCACCCCGCGCGAGCACTGGAGCGTGCTCTACCATCGCCTCCGCTGGGACTCGCCCGGTGGCGTACAGACCGCTGCTGCCGACCAATATTCCCAGGATGCCCAGGGCAACGACTTCGTCAAGCTCGACTACGGCGTCACCAAGCTCACCAGCCTGATCACCAACAGCATCAGCAACGAGCTGCTCTTCCAGTACGGCCGCGAACTCAACGACGAAAGCCAACAGGCCTACACTCCCTATACCAAGGCCAACTTCATGGCCAGCAACGGTGGCGTGCCCTATGTCGCCGCTGGTTACAACTACGGCTTCAATGCCGGTTCGCCCTACTACTCCTACCGGCCCGCCTATCCCGACGAACACAAGTGGCAGATCGGCGACATCGTCTACTGGGGCAAAGGCGGCCACAGTTTCAGGTTTGGCATCGACACGGTCCACAACAACGACAGGATGAACGCCCTCCAATATAGCAACGGCTACTACAGCTACAACTACGTTGGAAGCATGTTCAACGACCTGCTCAACATCCGCAATGGTGTCACCCCGACTACCGCCAACCCGCGCGGCTGCGACGCCAACGCCTCGCAAAACGGCGCCTCCACGGGCGTCTATCCCTGCTACAACAGCTTCACCCAGGCATTCGGAAATCCGGTCTACGCCATCAACACGCTGGACTTTGGCGCTTTCGTCCAGGACAACTGGAAGTTCTCGCCCCGTTTGACCCTCGAACTGGGCCTCCGCTGGGATCATGAGAACTGGCCCACTGCTGATTCCAACCTGACCACCGCTACCGGCACCTTTGCCCCTTACACCGGCATCAACAACAACCCCACCGACAACATGGACTTCGGTCCGCGCGTCGGCTTCTCCTACGACGTCTACGGCCAGGGCAAGACCATCCTCCGCGGCGGCTACGGGATCTACTACGGCCGCATCCTCAACGGCAACATTGAAACCGTGCGGCTCGGCACCGGCAGCCCCAACGGCCAGTTCAGCCGCAAATGGGCTTCCACCTGGACCGCTGCCACTGTCGGACCGGCCTTCCCGAATATCAACGCTACGGCGGCAATGTCCGCCTGCACGCCGGGTTCCTCCTCCTGCCCCAGTTCTTACTACGTCTCGCCCAACCTCAAACTTCCTCAAGTGCAGGAGTTTGATCTTCAGGTTCAACAGGACTTCGGCCATGGCACGTTCTTCTCGGTCAGCTATCTCGGCGGCCTCGGCCGTCGCCTGCCCAACTTCCTGAACCAGAACCTCAACCCCAGCTCGCTGACCACCAAGACCATCACCATCGCGGGCGATCCGAACGGCATCGGCCCCCTGGGTGCAAGCGGTGCCACCTTCAGCGCTCCGGTCTACACCTCGTATGGCAACACCGCTCTGTTCGGTTCTGGCGCGGCCAACTTCGGCCCCATCTCCGAGTTCGTCTCCAACATCAACTCCAGCTACAACGCCCTCGTGGCTGAAGTGCAGAACCACTCGCTCAAGAGCATCCAGTTCGACGCCAACTACACCTGGTCGCACGCCCTGGATTATTCGCAGGCCGCCAACACCCAGGGCACCACTCAGAACTGGTATGACCCGTTCAGCAACTATCGCGCCAACTACGGCAACTCCACCTGGAACATTCCGCAGCGCCTGGTTGCCTATGCGCTCTACAACTTTCCTAACCTGCACACCTCCAACCCGGTCAAGTACCTCTTCAACGACTGGAGCTTGAACGACAGCTTCCAGATGCAGAATGGCCTTCCCTATACCGCCGGACTCAGCGGGTCGATCTCGGGAGCCATCACCAGCGGCTGGAACGGCGGCGGCACCTCAGTTATTCCCATGATCGGCGTCAACACCTTCCGCTATCCGCGCCGCATCGTCGATGACGCTCGCCTGCAGAAGGCCGTGGTCTTCGGCGATAACAAGTACGTCAAGAGCGTCGATCTGCAGCTCAACGTCTTTAACGTCGCCAACCACCAGAACATCACGGGGTACTCCTCCACCAGCCTCTACGTCATGTCTACCACTACGGCTACCTACAACGGCCAAAGTGGCACAGGAGGAAAGACCTTCCAGGTGGTCAACAACTCCAACAGCAGCAACTTCACGTACACCCCGCGCCAGGTCGAGATTTCGGCCCGCATCAACTTCTAGTTCCCTTCACCCGCAACAAACCAGAACGCGGCAGCCTCGGCTGCCGCGTTTTTGTGTTTCCCCTCAACCACCCAATCACCTAGCCACTTAGCAACCTAGTCCCGAGTCCCTGATTCCCTCGTTCCCTGTATCCTGAAACAGGCTTCTCTGCTCCAACTACCCATGGACCTCTACGAGAAAATCCGCACTCTGCCCACGCAGCCCGGCGTCTACCTCTACAAGAACGCCGAAGGCGAGGTCATCTACGTTGGCAAGGCCAAGAATCTGCGCGCGCGCGTACGCAGCTATCTGCTGGCCGCATCGCAAGCCAACGCCAAGACCGGTCGCCTGATGCGCGAAGCCGTCGATCTGGACTACATTCTGGTGGGCAACGAGCAGGAAGCGCTGGCGCTTGAGAACAACCTCATCAAGCAGCGCCATCCGCGCTTCAACATCCTGCTGCGCGACGACAAGACCTATCCCTACGTCAAGCTCACGCTCGGTGATCGCCACCCCAAGGTTTTTGTCACCCGCAAGCTGCGCAAGGATGGCGCGGCCTACTTTGGCCCCTATCTGCCGGCTTCACTGGCCTATCGGGCCGTGGAGCTGATCCACAAGAGCTTCCAAATCCCCAGTTGCAAGGTGGATCTGGAGCGGTACCACCCGCGCGCCTGTCTGGAGCACTACATCCACCGTTGCCTGGGCCCCTGCGTGGAGGGTCTGGTCACCCCGGAGGCCTATCGCCTGGCCGTGCGCGACGTGCAGTTGCTGCTGGACGGCCGCCACGACGACCTGAGCAGCGCCCTGACCGAGCGCATGATGCAGGCCGCCACCGAGGAGCGTTACGAGGCCGCCGCCCACCTCCGCGATCAGCTGGTGACCATCGAACAATTGCAGACCCGCCAGCGCGTGGATACGGCCGAGCTGCGCGACGAGGCCGACGTCTTTGGCTACTACTTTGCCGATGGCTGTCTGGCCGTGAACCTCTTCCATCTCCGCGCTGGAAAAATCGTCGACCGCCGCGAGTTCTTTTGGGACGATCTGGCTCCGCTGATGGAGACCGAGAGCGACGACGAACTGGACGATACCGAGGAGCCCGACGAAACCGCCATTGCCAAGGGATTGAAGAAGCACGGCCGCACTGCCGAGAAGAGCGCAAATGGCGAGGAGACGTCTTCACCCCTTGAAGAAGAAACCTTCAATCCAGGAAAAATCTTCAGCGCGCTGGTGAAGCAGCTTTATATCGATCAGCACTACGTGCCCCGCGCCATCTACGTGCCGGTGGACTTTCCGGACCGCGAAGCGCTGGGCGAGCTGCTGGCCGCGCAATCCCGCCACAAGATGGAGCTGGCCGTGCCGCAGCGGGGCGACAAGCGCGCTTTGATCGACCTTGCTGGCCAGAACGCCCATCAATCGCACACCCAGCGCTTCCGCGTCCTCAAGCCCTCGCAAACGGCCATTCAGGAAGCTCTGGCCGAGGCCCTCATGCTCCCCGACCTGCCCACGCGCATCGAGTGCTTCGATATCTCCCACATTCAGGGCTCTGAGACCGTGGCCTCGCTCGTGGTCTGGGAAGACGGCAAGATGAATAAGGCCGCCTACCGCAAGTTCAAGGTGAAGACGGTTACTGGCGTGGACGATTTTGCCTCCATGCGCGAGGTCCTGGAGCGCCGCTACAAGCGCTTGCAGGACGAGAAGCAGCCCATGCCTTCGCTGATCCTGGTAGACGGCGGTCTGGGCCAGCTCCACGCCGCTGCCAACGCTCTGGAGTCCCTTGGCCTCACAACGCAGCCGCTGGCCTCCATCGCCAAGCGCGAGGAGCTTATCTACGTCTACGGCAACGAGGACGAGCCGGTGGTGCTCGACCGCCGCTCCCCGGTGCTCCACCTCATCCAGCTCATCCGCGACGAGAGCCACCGCTTCGCCATCGGCTACCACCGCCAGCGCCG
>CAZYDF010000113.1:0-13072 GCA_964645855.1 uncultured Occallatibacter sp. | reverse complement strand
AGTTAGACGGGAAATACCTATAGATGTTGCATATATTACGGGCCGGATCAGTAACCGGAAGAAAGCGCGGGCCGGGAGGCCCCCGCTACAGCCGACCAGGAGGTCGGCGCTACGGTTTCATCGCCTATGGGTCGGCGAAGCCGGTGGGAGACTGTTCCCTGTTCCCTACTCCCTAGTCCCTATTCCCTAGTGCCTACCTACGGCTTCGACTCATTCTCATTCAGGTTCCGCGCCAGCACCTTCTCCACCACCTGCTCCACATCCGCCAGAAAGAAGCCGCTGTTGGCGGAGGGCTGCTGCACAGCCACGCGCGTGCCGGTGTAGCCCAGCGCGGAGGCAATCTCATTCCAGCGGTAGACTGCGGAGTTGATGGGGATCACTACCGGCTTGCGTTCCGGCTGGGGGGCCACGGCGTAGGCCGTCCACATGGCCAGCACCAGCAGCGTCACCGCTTCTACCGCGTACGGGAGGGTATCCACAAGCCCTGCGTTCTTGGGCGAGACGCTAGACTGCAGAAAATCCACGCTTGAAAGAACACCGAATCCCAGCGCCAGGCCAAAGGATACATCGCGGATCGAGAGCCGCAGGGCGTTCATGCACAGGCAGAGGAAGGCCAGCAGGCACAGTTCCAGGATGCTGACGGCGTGCATCAAGCGGATGGCCAGCTCAGGCAGTGAGATCAGAAAGGAATGCCGGAAGGAAGTGGTGGACAGGCAGACAATGAGCGACACCACCGCAACCCAGCGAAACAGCAAGACGCCAAAGCTGGTAAGGCCAGGCAGCGGCGCCAGGGCAGCGCGGAAGATGTCCAGGCACACAAAGTAGATGAGCACCGCACTGCCCATATAGACAGGCCAGTAGACGGAAAAGTAGGCAATGTACCAGGTCAGGGTGTGATAACGCTCTGTAGCGGCCAGCAGCAGGAAGAGAAGGGGGGCCGCGGCAACCCGCAACAACAGATACCAGTGCATGGAGCGAAACCTGTGGTGCAGGCCGCGCTTCCAAAACAAACCGGCAAACAGCACCGTCAGCAGGAATTCCACCCCGCCCAAGACCGTCATTGCGAGACTCGAGGACATTGAAGGGCTCCGCCTGACCTACAGGCGTCTCTAGCATAGCGCCTTGGCTCCCCCTATCTCAAACCAGACGCTGGCCCCTCTCTAACACTTTTGTGGGAGTGCCAAATGCCGTGGAGGGTTTTTAGAGCATTACCCGAATACATATAGCCTTTTTGAGGGGAGTGAAAGGTGACTTTTTCTTGAGGAAAGAGCCACTCATTGATCCGGCCCTTGAATTGAGTGCAGGTATCCCACCCATTTCCGCAAAAACGCGGAAATGGATGGGCACCCAGTTGTCAGTATTCATGGGCGGATCAATAACCTCCCGGTTTCGGTCTACGGCAATTCGGGAGATGCTTTAGCGCTTGATGCCCATGACGCAGCCCGGGAATCCAGGCACACAACCAGGCATCGGAAAGCCCAAAGTTGGGGACTGAGGACTGCTGACGCTCCTGCGTACAGGCGAGGACGAAGAGAGAGCGGCGGAGGTGAGCCCCGCAAGGACAACCAGAAGAGCGAGAACCCGAACCGACTGTTTCATTGAGTACCCCCTAGCAACGGTTTTCCAAATTTGCCGGTGATCGGCATGGATGGGAGGGTACTCGGGAGTAAGGTAACAAAGCTATATTCTTCTTGTACATACACAACTCGCCAGCAGCATGGTTACTGAGGTCACACTCTCCCAAGGAGCCCTCATGGGACCAGGATGGTACCCGTGCCGCCACGCCGCGCCCCCTGGTTGAAAACCACTTTCCGCCCCCTCGCGCGTGCTAAAATTGAATTGGGATAAATGCCTCAAAAGCTCCTGTTTCTAAAGGCAGTTAATCCTTGTAAACCCCCTCCTGGCGGCGGCCGCTTGAGCGCCCTTCCAGGCTCACGAAGACTCTACAACCGATGTCTAGGTTTCTTATGGCGACTGATCCCCTCACACCTCCCGCGGCGGCTGACAACGGCCAGAGCTACAACAGTGACAGCATCAAGATCCTGGAAGGTCTGGAGGCGGTTCGCCTGCGCCCGGCCATGTACATTGGCTCCACGGGCGAGATGGGCCTGCACCATCTGGTGTACGAAGTCGTCGACAACTCGGTGGACGAGGCGCTGGCCGGCTACGCCACCCACATCGACGTCATCATCCACGTGGACAACTCCATCACCGTGGTCGATGATGGCCGTGGCATCCCGGTGGACATGAAGACGCTGGCCAACGGCGAACAGATGACCGCCCTGGAAGTGGTGCTGACCAAGCTCCACGCCGGCGGCAAGTTTGACGCCTCCTCCTACAAAGTCTCCGGCGGCCTGCACGGCGTGGGCGTGAGCTGCGTCAACGCGCTCTCCCAGGAGTTCAATGTAGAGGTCTGCCGCGACGAGTACGCTTGGGAACAGGACTACAGCTGCGGCGCTCCCATCTGCGAACTGCGCAAGATGGGCAAGAGCAAGAGGCGCGGCACCAAGGTCCACTTCCTGCCCGACAAGAGCATCTTTACCGCTACGGAGTACAACTACGACACGCTGGCGCAGCGGCTGCGCGAAATGGCCTTCCTGAACAAGGGCCTGAGCATCTCGCTCACCGACGAGCGCACCGCCGACGCCAAGACCGGCGAAGCCCGCCACACCGACTTCCGCTACGCCGGCGGCATCTCCGAATTCGTCAAGCACCTGAACCGCGGCAAGAACGTGCTGCACGACAAGCCGATCGCAATGGAAGCCTCGCGCGACGGCGTGGAGATCGACATTGCGCTGCAGTACAACGACACCTACTCGGAGTCGATCTTTACCTTCGCCAACAACATCAACACCGTGGATGGCGGCACGCATTTGCAGGGCTTCCGCGCCGCGCTGACGCGCACGGTAAACGCCGTCGGCCAGTCGCTGGGCCTGTTCAAGGACATGAAGGACAACCTCTCCGGCGACGACGTGCGCGAAGGGCTGGTGGCGGTGATCAGCGTCAAGCTGCCGCAGCCGCAGTTCGAAGGCCAGACCAAGGGCAAACTGAACTCGGACATCGCGGGCACGGTGCAGGCCTTTGTGAACGAGCGTCTGGGCGCCTTCCTGGAACAGAATCCGCCCATCGCCAAGCGCATCATCAACAAGGCGGTGGACGCGGCGCGCGCCCGAGAAGCGGCGCGCAAGGCGCGCGACTTGACCCGCCGCAAGGGCGCGCTGGACTCCGGTGGTTTGCCGGGCAAGCTGGCCGACTGCTCGGAACGCGATCCCGAACGCTGCGAAGTCTACCTCGTCGAGGGTGAGTCGGCCGGCGGCACGGCCAAGCAGGGCCGCGATCGCCGCTTCCAGGCCATTCTTCCCTTGCGCGGCAAGATCCTGAACGTCGAAAAGGCCCGCTACGACAAGATGCTGGGCCACGAAGAAATCCGCAACATGATCACCGCCTTCGGCTGCGGCATCGGCAAGGACGACTTCGATCTTGCCAAGCGGCGCTACGGCAAGATCATCTTGATGACCGACGCCGACGTCGACGGTTCGCACATCCGCACCCTGTTGCTCACCTTCTTCTTCCGCCACATGCCGGAACTGATCAAGCACGGCCACATCTGCATTGCCCAGCCCCCGCTGTTCAAGATCAAGAAGGGCCGCTTTGAGCAGTACATCAAGGATGAGCGCGATTTTGTGAAGGTGATGGTGAACCGTGCCTCGGAAGGCATGGTGGTGCGCCACGGCGAGAATGCGACCCGGATTGAAGGCCCGGATCTGATGCGCTTCATGGGCACCCTGAACGAGTACCTGGGCTTTGTGGAGAAGGTGGATCGGCACGTCCGCAGTGAGAAGATCACGGAGTTCCTGGCGCGCACTGAATTCACCCATCGGTCTGACTTTGAGTCCAAGGGCGAAGGCGACATCCCGGAGAAGATTGCAGCCGTACACGCCAAGCTACTGGCCATGGCCGACGACCTGCAGCTCAAGGTGGCCGACCCGGCGCTGGACGAGGAGCACAAGACCTGGTCAGTGAGCTTTACGGATACCCAGGGCGCTACCCGCACCATCGGCCGCATGATGGCCTCCACGCCCGAGTTCCGCCAGATGATGGCCAAGTACAGCATCATCAAGGAATTCCTGGAGCCGCCGTTCCTGATCGAGTTCCAGCAGAAGACCGCCGCCACCACCATCGCCGAGGCCGAAGAGACTGAGGAAGAGGGCGCGGAGACTCCCGAGGTGGCTGCCGAGCAAAAGCAGGCCCGCCGTAATGCGCGCGTCACGCGCGACCCGGTGGAGAAGCAGACCGCGCGGGAGCTGTTCAGCTACATTGTGGAGCAGGGCAAGAAGGACTACCAGGTGCAGCGCTATAAGGGACTGGGCGAGATGACCAGCACCCAGCTCTGGGAAACCACCATGGATCCGGAGCGCCGCACCCTGCTCTCCGTCAAGCTGGAAGACTACGCGGAGACCGACGCCATCTTCACCACCCTGATGGGCGAAGACGTGGAAAGCCGCCGCAAATTTATCGAAGACAACGCCCTGGATGTGAAGAACCTGGACATCTAGATTCTGTAGTTGGTGTAGGTTTGCGGAAAAGTTGTCCCCGGCATCGCTTCAGCGCTGTCGGGGTTTTTCTTCCTCCCTGAAAAGAAAAGCCTTATCTTCCAGCACAGTGAAGATATGTGCCAATCATCGTGCCCCAGCCCCCTGAAGCACGAGCTGACATACTTGGTTGACAGAGAATTCACCCTTCTCATTGAACCAGGCGATCGCTATGCCTCAGAGGATGCTTCCGCGATAGGCGGAGGGTCCGCCACCCGTACCATCTTCCTTCCAATCGGCCGCTCCACAGTTTCTCCGTTCGAGTGGACAGCAGATCTGAATCGCTCGGAGGTCATCCTGCACATCGAGCGCACGCCGCGATGTTTGTCAGTAGCGCATCTGTTTGAGATCGGCGATGAGCGTGGGGCCGGCCGGTGTCCAGCCTAGCAGCGCACGGGTTTTCGCGCTAGAGGCGGACAGATCCCGCGCAGCGAACGGAGCAAGCCATCCGAAGTGCGCCAGCGCTTCTTCAGGCGCAATCGAAACCGCCGGCAGATTCAGGTAGCACTCGCACAAACCAAAAGGTATGCAAACGCGAAGAGCTGCTTGCGTGAATTACGTACAATTCTCTTTCGAGGTACGCAGAGCCCGAGGCGAGACCTCTGGAACCGAAAGAAAGGACTTTCTCCGCGGCACGCGCACAAGAATTGCGCTCGCGTCCGGCTTGTCGAGTCTGACGACCACCCTCAATAAAAGCCGCGTTTGTTTCAGCTTCATTAGCTCATCGGAGTTGTAGTGGACTCCGCGAAAGTAGACTCCAAAATGAAGAACTATGCGCTCGAACCCCTCGTCGTGATTTGCCTTTTCCGGATTAGTCGATGCTGTCGCCATTTCAAATCCTCCGTTCACCGGACATCACGTTTTTTACGCGCGACCCGCAAGGGTTTGACCGAATCTACAACTGTAGTACTAAGCCGAAAGACAGCCCTTCCACCAGAGAAAAGGCGAATACTGTCCGAACAACTGGAGGCGCCGCGCCGCGCCCAGAGGGACCGGCTTGTCGTAGCAGAAGATGGCAGAGGGGCCGAGCATTGATCCCGCGGCGCTCATAGGCGGGGAAGCTTGGCGAAGAGTTCTCTCAATCGGCGTATAGTGCGTGTCATCACGATGGAGGAAGGAACACCATGAAACATTACCCTTTCCCCGTCTGCAAGGAACGCCCGGCCCAACCATCCGGGCGTTTCCAGGTGAGATGGTACTTGCGGCGCTCTGGCCACTGCTGAAGCGGACGGGGGCTGCGGCGCTGACGGCAAGTCGAGCATTTGAGCCATACGGCAAAAAGGTAAATCGGTGATGAGCTGAGGTTTCCCGGAGGCGAATATGGATGAGCAAGATAGTCTCGATGCAGGGGAGACAATAAGGGCGAACGGGATGCGGGTCTCAGTAGATAATGGGCGGGGTGAATACACCTTGACCACCACGGGCAAGGTGAGCCCAGAGGGCAATGTTGACCTTATGTTCTATTGGGATGACTTTCTGGAACTGATGAGGGCTGGGAGGCAGGTCGGCACCCGTTGTCGCGCCCGGATGGAGTTTTGGCTGATCACCACTCCGCCTAAAATGCCACGACTCGGTTGTGACGACCCGTTTTCTCGCCGGATCGAATTTTGTCTGATCAAACGCCCTATTTGCGCGCCCTATTTGCGAGGAAAGTGCAGCGTGATACCTACACCAGCGCGGAGATGGTTCTGCCAGTTGGTAGAGTTATTGGGCAAGGAGGTACGCAGATATTCCAGTTCGAGAATACGCAGGGAAAGATGCTTGCTCAACGCGTAATCAGCACCACCGCCAGCCTCCAAGGCGAACGAATTGGCGGAAGGAGTCAGGGCGTTTCCTTGTGGAAACCGCGATCCCGAGCCATGCGCAAAGCCGAACAGCGCCTGCGCAAAGGGGAAGAACTTGCGCGCAGGCACAAAGACAAATCTTGGACCTGCGGCAAGCGTTGTGAGGGTGAGGCCGTAGCCGGCTCCGTTCATGTCCCCGGTGTGCTCGGTGGCCACATCGGCCGCCAGGCCAAAGCCCGTTTGCCGTGACGCCCCGGCTTGCTTGACCTGCCAGTAGAGATCGCCTGCTGCGCCTTCCAGGGTAAAGCAACCGCAGACACCGGCAGAGCCATTGGAGACCTGCTGACTATAACGAATACCTACTTCGGTAGGAATGCCCTGGGCTTGCGCGGTGAGAGCCAGCGCCAAGCCCAGGAACGCGCCGAGAGCGATGCGGACCTGTTGCATACTTTCTCCTATTGCACGGTCAGGGTGACGTCTGTTGTGTGTGTGTCGGGTCCGCTAACAGCTGTTACCGTCACGGTGTAGGTATTGGTGGCATGGCTGAAGAAGCCGCCGCCGCCGCATCCGGTCAAGGTGCTCATAGCCACCAGAGCCAGCACGGCAATCATCATCCATGCAGCGTGGGACAAACGTTTTCGGATTAGCCGCGCACGCCGCGTAAAGACCAGCGGCAGCATCAGGAAAGCCAGCACAGTGGGAACAGCCGCACCGGCAAACGGCTGGCCGGTTTTGCGCAGTTCAGCATTGACACTGGCGGTCAGGGTGAGCACGCTGGTGGAAGCACCGGCACCCACGGCAATCGACGAGGGCGCAAAGCTGGCAGTGACGCCCGCGGGAAGCCCAGAAACCGACAGACTTACAGGATAGACAAAGGTTGGATTCACCGGCGTCAAGGTCAAAGTGTAATTGGCCGAGTACGAGGGCAGAATGGTTTGGCTAGACGGACTGGCCGTAATCGTAAAGTCCGGCGAAAGTACGTTTTCCGTAAGCGCGCTCGAGGTGCTGGTGATGTAGTCGGTGCTGCCGCTGTAGACCGCCGTAATGCTATGCGCGCCCACAGCTAGAGTAGAGATGTTCAGCGCTGCCACGCCATTGCTTACAATGGCTCCCGCGGTATTCAGCAGAGTCGCACCGTCGTAAAACGTCACCGTTCCACGCGGTGTGCCGGAGGTGGTGGAAGATACCGTCGCAGTGAGCGCAAGAGATGTGCCAAGAATCGGAATTCCAGTGTTCGATGTGAGAGTGCTCCTCGACGGTGCCTTGGCAATCACCACTGAACCCGACGTACCTCCGATCGCCACGGTGTAGTTGTTGGCCGCGGAACCGCTGATCGTTACGCTGATGGCATAGGTGGCAGGATCGGAAGTGCTGGTGGCGGTGGTAGCAAAGTTGGCCACCACGTTGCCGGTATCCTGCGCCAGCACGGTATTCAGTGAGCCGGTCAGCGTGGGGATCGTCTGGCCATACAGCAGATTCACCGGATTGGCCACGGCGGTCAACGCAACCGGAGTCACCACCAGGACGTAGACACCGCTGGTAGTTGCCGCGTTCTGTGCATCTCCAGGATAGCTGGCCACAAGGTTGTGCATTCCGGCAGAGAGTTGGCTGGTAGAAATGCTTGCAGCGTTGCCGGAGAGATTTGCCGTGCCAACGACCGTGGAACTGGCACCAAGCCCATCGTAGAAGGTGACGACCCCGGTTCCAGTGTTGCCGCCGTTGCTGAAGGTCGCAGTCAGCGTACCCGTGCCATAGACAGTGGTCAGCGGACCGCTCACCAGGATTGATTCGGCCTTGGGCGACGCCAAGCCAGCCTTTGTATCCACAGTACCAGCGTCGATCAGGCGCACCCGGTTGTTGGCGGAATCGGCAAACGCGACGTTGCCGCTGTAGACTGCCACGGCCAGCGGTGTATCCAGCGATGCGCTTGTCGACGCGCCGCTATCACCGCCAAAGCCTTGCAAGCCCGTACCTGCAATGGTGGTCACCACTCCACCTGCGACGGTGCGGATGCGATGATTGTCGGCATCGGCAAAATAGACCGTGCCCGAGGCGTCGACCGCTATACCGACAGGCCTGGCCAACGCGGCCGAACTTACCGCGCCATCTGCGGTAAAGCCCTTTGCACCAGTACCCGCAATCGTGGAGATGAACCCGGTGGAATGAGTCACCATCCGCAAGCGCTGGTTGTCGGTATCGCAAATGTAGAAATTGAAGGACCCATCCACCGCAACGCCGCTGGGCGAATCCAGGCTGGCAGCCGTGGCCAGCCCACCATCGCCGGAGTAAGTCTGTTCGCCGTTTCCGGCAACCGTGTTGATGGTGGTGCCAACAATCTCGCGGATGCGGTGGTTATTAGTATCAGCCATGTAGACATTGCCATTCGAGTCCACCGCGACCGCCGTTGGCAGGTTCAGCAAAGCCAGGCTGGCGGCTGCGCCGTCACCGGAAAACCCTGCTACCCCGGTGCCAGCAAGGGTGACAATATAACCGCTGGAGGCCACAACCTCACGGACGCGATTGTTGTGGGAATCGCCAATGTAGATGTTGCCCGCCGCGTCCACCGCAACCCCAATCGGGGTGTCCAGCAAAGCGGCTGTTGCAGAGCCGCCATCGCCGCCGTAGCCTTGCTCACCTGTCCCGGCCACGGTGGAGATGACTCCCACCAAATTGACTTCGCGGATTACATTTTCGTTGGTATCCGCAATGTAGAGATTGCCAGCCGTGTCGAATGCCAAACCGCTGGGCTGGTAGAGCGGAACGCTGGTCGCCTCCACGCCGCTAGCCGGGGCATTCAAGGAAGAAATCTTGGCTTGCGCACGCCCAAGCTTTGCCAACGCCGCGCGCTGCGCAGCATTCTGCCCATAACCG
This sequence comes from uncultured Occallatibacter sp., assembly GCA_964645855.1. GTDB lineage: Bacteria > Acidobacteriota > Terriglobia > Terriglobales > Acidobacteriaceae > Telmatobacter. The sequence goes on along the minus strand of CAZYDF010000113.1, from coordinate 3,825 downwards.
AGCGGCACCAACAGCCCCGCAATCACAAATCCCGCCAGTGCGGCACCAGCCGCCCATAGGCTCCATCCATGGCTCATACGCCTGCACCGCATACGCATCATCCCTCTTTCAGCAGTATTCTCTGGTCCACTCGCCCCAGCCGCAACCTCTCAGTTGAAGCGAGTTGCACTTGTCCAATCTGCATCATTCGCATTTGAGGATGGTGCTGTAGGTAGCCACCGGATACGTGCCGGACGGGAAACTCTCCACAACCCGATACTCTAGGGTATCCCCAGCCGCAACGGTAAAGGCACCGCTCGTTGTGGTCGCATTTGTGGATTGCCCGGCAGCCGTATTGGAAAGCGACAAGGTTTGACTCATCCCGGTATTGGTACCGTTGTGCCGGACCGTAAACGTAACTGAATCGCTGCCTCCGCCAGAGGCTGCATTCCCAAACATAGCCAGTTGCAGGCTGGAGACTGTGCAGGCCGCCGGAACCAGCGTAATTCCTCCGCCGGGGTTGGCCGCCGCTGCGGTTCCCGCCCATATCTGTGAGGCCGTTGCGAGAGGTGAGAGATAGGCCGTCATGGTAGTGGCACCACCATTACTATTCCCGGCGTTCTGGTTGCTCCCAATCCAGGTAAAGCCTGTGCTGCCTGAACCGGCCGGGCCGGTGGCGCCGGTCGGGCCAGCCGGGCCGGTGGCGCCCGTTGCGCCGGTTGCACCCGTGGCACCAGTAGCTCCGGTGGCTCCGGTGGCACCACCTACGGACGCAATGCGGAAATAGATAGCAAGGATGTTCGGAGAAGTGGAAAGCCCGTTACCAGCGAGGAGATTCACGAGAGTGAGGGAATCTCCCGCCGCCAGGGTCGCGACCAGCGAGTTGGAACAACTGTTGTTGATATAGGAGTTCGAGAGGACGCTTCCGTTCTTGTAGACAGCGATCCCGCCTGAGCAAGAAACGCCATAGTCAATCAGGTAGGTGCCAGGGTTCCCGACCGTGATGGCACCTGATGCTGGCGCAAAAGTGAACCCGTTATTGGCATTGACGGTTACGGCAACGTATCCGGAACTCAACATGGATTCGCCGCCGGAACCATATGTGGTATTGGTTGGCGAGGTGAGTTGCAGGTAATAGGCTGACGTGGAACCGCCTCCGCCCGAACCCGTCGTCGCTACCCAGTAGGATGCGTTGGTGCCCGGAGTGATGACCGAGGTCGATGGGCCATTGGCCGCAATCGCCAGATACGTAGCACCGCTATAGAGCACAGCCGAACCGGACGGATAGTTCACACTCGCACTATAGGCACCACCCACAAACGGACCGGTTGCACCCGTAGGGCCTTGAGGGCCAGTCGCACCCGCAGCACCAGTAGAGCCTGTGGCGCCAGTTGGACCAGCAGGACCGATGGGACCAGTTGCGCCGGTGGCCCCAGTCAGACCCGTCGGACCTATAGGACCAGTTGCGCCGGTGGCCCCAGTCAGACCCGTCGGACCGATAGGACCAATTGCGCCGGTGGCTCCAGTCAGACCCGTCGGACCGATGGGACCAATTGCGCCGGTGGCTCCAGTCAGACCCGTTGGACCGATGGGACCTGGCGCGCCGGTGGCTCCAGTCAGCCCGATAGGGCCAGTAGCACCCGCTGCGCCGGTCGGGCCAATCGGCCCCTGGATGCCTTGGATACCCTGGATACCCTGGATGCCCTGAGCTCCCTGGGAGGTGACCGTAATGTCCAGTTGGGCAAGGTGCGAGGTCTGATCGTTCTCTTTCGAATCGAAAACCACGTCGCCCGCCGTCGTCATCAGTGCAATGCCCTGATTCGACGAAGGAGCAGCCACCCATCCTTGCACTAGCGAGGTGACGTCGATGACGACAAATTGCTGCACCACGCTGGGCGTGAACGTAGCTACCGCCGCGCCAAGGGTCGGAATCGAGTTATAGGTTACTGTTGATTCGCTCCATGAACTGGATACCGGCAGCACGCTGATCGAAGCAGAGGTATTGATGCGATTCACATAGAGCTTGAGCGTCGCCTTCGCAATCTGGCTGGAAATCGTGCTGGATGGCAGCGAGGAAAGATCAAACTGAATCAGCGCCGTGCTGGTGCTGTTGACGTACAAATTCGACAAGCCGCCGTAATTCACCGCTGGATGGGCGCTGGTCACATATGCGTCCGCTGCTACTACAGCATCCGTTGCGTAGGCCGCACTTGCTGCCCACACCAAACCTGCTGCCGCCATCATCCACTTGACCCAAAAACGCTGTCTCATTGTTCCTCTCCTGATTGACTTTCTGGCATAAGACCATACCCGCCCCACGGTCGCATAACTACTCCCATGGACTGTGCCAATGCGTATTTTCCAGTGACAGAGACTAACACAAGAACATGAACCTACGCCTCGAATGACCCCAAACACAATCGAGACTAACAATCGGAACTGGAGCTTGCCACAGCGCCGCTCACCCCGAGTGCGGAATCAGCGCCAACCGCCAATTCACAACTCGGTTTTGCAAAGATATATCGAACAACGAACAATTGCAAGCAGAAGTTTTCATCACTACAGCAAAACGAATCAATGCACAAATCGCCAGCAGCCCAAAGGATAAGGCGAGTGTTGTGCGCATGGGGACATGATTTAAAGAACCTCTGAATATGCCATCATTCTTTCTACAAGGAGAGCATTTGGGAACCTCTGAAGAACGCCGAGTTACGAGTCTGATTTGCTGGATTATCTTCCAGATAGTCTCAACCAGTCAGATTTCAGCACAGAGGATCGATTATTCGTTGTGATTTTGTCCGCCGGAAGCCCATTCGGCTACCGGCGGACACACTACGCCCCTGCGGGGGCCAACTGCTGGCCAACGCGCGCCAGTCGCTTGCGGTGTTGATAGATGGTTGAGCCGGTTCCGCAAATTCGGACAGCGGGATGAGTGGAGGAGTTGTTCCCTGACAGCCATTAAGATGGCAGAAAAGAGGAGCAACGATGACCCGACGTCCACGCCGGAATCACACAGCGGCTTTCAAGGCGAAGGTGGCCATGGCCGCCCTGAAGGGGGATAAGACCCTGGCCGAGCTGGCCAAGCAGTTCGATGTGCATCCCAACCAGATCACGGACTGGAAGACGCGTCTGGAAGAGGGTGCATCCAGCGTGTTTGGTGAAGAAAAGGCCGAGCAGCAGTCCAAGGTCGATGTGACCCGGATGCAGGCCAAGCTCGGCGAACTGGCCCTGGCCAACGATTTTTTAGAAAGTGCGCTCGTCAAGGCGGGTTTGCGGAGCGCAAACCGGGGACCCCATCACGCGGACTTTGCGTGAATGGGGTGCAAAGCGATGATCGATCCCGAACACCAGTTGCCCGTCGCCAGGCAGGCCGAGGAGTTGGAGATCAGCCGCTCCACGGTCTACTATCGGCCGCGGCCAGTTGCGGAAGCCGATCTGATGCTGATGCGGCGCATCGACGAACTGCACCTGAACTATCCGTTCGCCGGCAGCCGCATGCTGCGCGACATGCTCGCCCAACAAGGCTTCGAGGTGGGTCGCCGCCATGTGCGAACGCTGATGCGGCGGATGGCCATCGAAGCCCTCTATCGCAAACCCAATACATCAAAACCCGCGCCTGGACACAGGATTTATCCCTACTTGCTGCGCGGCCTGGCCATCACGCGGCCCAATCAGGTGTGGGCCACAGACATAACGTACATCCCCATGGCGCGCGGCTTCGTCTATCTGGCGGCGGTAGTCGACTGGTTCAGCCGCCGTGTGCTCTCGTGGCGGCTTTCGATCACTCTAGGTGTGAGCTTCTGCATCGAGGCGCTGGAAGAGGCGCTGAGTAAGTACGGCAAGCCG
>CAZYDF010000112.1:0-13351 GCA_964645855.1 uncultured Occallatibacter sp. | reverse complement strand
GCCGAAACGTGAATCCATCCTCACGCCTCTGAACGAAACATACAAGGGACGACGCGAACCTCCGTACAAAGGTGTGGTGAGCATCGCGAAGCGGGCTGCCGCATGCAATGGTTCCAATGCCGTACGAACATCACTTCTTCTCCTCCGGCGTCTTCACCCGGTGCGCAATCACGTAATCCCGGATGCGCTCGTAGAACTCGGCTGTCACCACGCCGCGATCCACCAGGTCCATCTTGGACCGGTACGGCCTATAGCGCACGATGCGGCCCGCCCAGCTTGGCGTCATCCCAGGAACCTTCAGCAGTTCTTCCGTCGAGGCGCTATTTATATCGATCCGCGCTTCTTCTGGTACCGGATTCCTGCCGTGCGAAGTGTTGGCGGCATGCTCCCAAGGCCTCTCCTGCGTCGGCGCCCCCAGCGCGAAGCCGACTAGAATCAGCCCTATGGCTCCGAATCTCCTGAAAGAAGACACCGTGCCATTCTGAGCCGGAAGGTCTTCCCGCGCAAGAAATAATTTGACATATTTCCAGAGTCCATTTAATTTCAAGGCAGATGCAGAACCGCTTCCATCACGGCCATCACCACCATCATGGACACTCCATGTCGGCGGACTGCTATGGCCTGAGCTAAAAGAGGCCAGAGAGATCTCAAGAACCACCAGCCCGCCGGCGAACTCCGCCAGTGGGCTTTTTCGTGTTTCCAACACCAACCCAAGCCAGGAACCAAAGTGAGCCCGATGAACCCGACAATCGATTTTGAAAAGATGGACGGCCTCGTCCCAGGAATCGTGCAGGACGCAAAGACCGGCGAGATGCTGATGCTGGGCTTTCTTAACCCCGTCAGCTATGCCAAGACGCTGGAAAGCGGATATGTAACCTTCTGGAGCCGCACCCGCCAGAAGCTGTGGATGAAGGGCGAATCCAGCGGCAATCGCCTGAAGATCGTCTCCACCGCCACCGACTGCGACAACGACACGCTCTTGTTCCGCGTCGAGGTCGAGGGCGATGGCATCGTCTGCCACGAAGGCACCGTCAGCTGCTTTACCAAGAACATCACGCTCAACAACACGCTCAAGAGCACGGAGGAAAATCGTGGCTAACAAACTCAGACTCGGTATCCCCAAGGGCAGCCTGCAAGACGCAACCATCGCTCTGTTCAAGCGCGCCGGCTGGAACATCTACGCCGACGGCCGCAGCTACTTTCCCTCCATTGACGACGCGGAGATCGAGTGCATGCTCATCCGCGCCCAGGAGATGGCCCGCTACGTGGACCACGGCGTTCTCGACGCCGGCCTCACCGGCATTGACTGGGTTGTGGAGAGTGGTCTGGAGCTGACCACCATCACCTCGCTCACCTATGCCAAGACCAGCCGCCGCAAGGTTCGCTGGGTGCTGGCCGTGCCCGAGGGTTCGGGCTTTGAGAAGGCTGAGGATCTGGAAGGCAAGATCATCGCCACCGAGCTGGTGGAAGTCACCAAGCGCTACTTTGCGGAGAAGGGCGTCAACGTCAAGGTTGAGTTCAGCTGGGGCGCAACGGAAGTCAAGCCTCCGATTCTGGCCGATGCCATTGTGGAAGTAACGGAGACGGGCAGTAGCCTGCGCGCCAACAAGCTCAAGATTATTGACACGGTGATGGAGAGCGAGACCCATCTGATCGCCGGCAAGAAAGCTCTTCAAGACGAGTGGAAGGTGGCCAAGCTGGACCAGATCGCCACCATGCTGCGCGGCGCAATCGATGCCCAGTCGCAGGTGGGCCTCATGCTCAACGTCAAGCGCGAGAACCTGGCAGCTGTGCTCAGCCAGCTGCCCGCCCTCAACTCCCCCACCGTCTCCCAGCTCTCCAATTCAGAGTGGGTTGCGGTGAACACCATCGTCGAGGAGCGCGTAGCGCGCGATGTCATCCCCGCCCTCAAGGCTGCGGGTGGCGCAGGCATCTGCGAGTATCCGCTGAACAAAGTCGTTCTGTAGCTCCGAGCTGCAAGGGCCTCGGGGTTGAAACGGTGCCATCCCGCGCCGCTTCATCCCCGAGCCATGAAAGCGGCTCGTGAACGCGTTTGAAGGGTACGGGCTTCAGCCCGTACATCCAGATTTGCAAAGCTCTGCCGGGGCTTTAGCCCCTGAGGGAAGGCAACCACTTGATTCAGGCCTTCCTCCTGGCTGCATCAACCAGACACAACGGAAGAGACCATGAAACTGATCAGAACCAAAGGTCGCGGAGCAGAGCAGGCCGCTGCAACACTGGCCGCACTGGAGCGCCGCGGTGGCGCGGCACTGAACACCGTGCTTCCCGCCGTCACGCGCATTGTGAACGACGTGCGCCGCAAGGGCGACAAAGCTCTGTTCAAGTATGCCGCAGAGTTCGATGGCCTCACCGACGCCTCGCTGGTACGCATCGCGCCCGACGAGATGGCCGCCGCCTGGAAGTCCATCAGCCTCGAGATGCGCAAGGCACTGGAGACTGCGGCCAGGCAGATTCGCGGCTTTGCCGAGGCGCAGATGCCCGAGTCCTGGAGCCAGACCTCGTCCACGGGCCTTACCACCAGCCAGCTGGTTCGTCCCATCGGTTCGGTGGGTTGCTACGTTCCCAGCGGCCGCCATCCACTGCCTTCCACGCTGCTCATGACCGTCCTCCCCGCACAGGTTGCGGGCGTTGCGCGCATCGTGGCCGTCTCGCCCAAGCCCGCGCCAGAGACGCTTGCCGCGGCCCACATGCTCGGCATCACCGAGTTCTATCGCCTGGGTGGCGCGCATGCGGTGGCCGCGCTGGCTTATGGCACTGCGACCATTGCCCGCGTTGACAAGATCGTTGGCCCCGGCAATCTCTACGTTACGGCCGCCAAGCGGCTCGTAAGCTTCGATTGCGGCATTGACATGCTGGCCGGCCCTACGGAGATCGTCGTCACCAGCGACAAAGGCAACGCGGCTGAAATTGCATCCGATCTGGTGGCACAGGCCGAGCACGATCCTGAAGCGGTGGCCATCTTCATCACCACCCGCGCCGATCTGGCCCGCGACGTGGTTGCCGATGTGAAGCAGCGCATCAAGTCGAACCCTGTGGCCAAGGCCGCGATTACCCGCAACGGCATCGTCATCCTCGCTGCTGATGCGGAGGAGGCGCAGGCTATCACCAACCACCTCGCACCGGAGCACCTCACGGTAGACTCCATGCGCGATGTGGAGTGGGTGCAGAATGCGGGCTCGGTCTTCGTGGGCCGTTGGAGCGCGCAGCCCATGGGCGATTACATCTCCGGCCCCAATCACACCTTGCCTACCGGCGGCACCGCACGCGTCCGCGGCGGCCTCAGCGTGAACGACTTCGTCAAGCTCATTACCGTACAGGAGTACTCCGCAGCGGCCATGCGCGACCTCGGTCCCAAGGCAGTGTTGCTGGCTGAGGCAGAAGGCCTAGTCGGCCATGCAGAGGCCATTCGCGTGCGCTTGAAAAGCCGCGGCAAGAAGGCGGAAGGGAGCAACCGTGACTGACACTCTTACAATACCTGCACCACGCCTGCGCGTTCAGGCCATGAAGGAGTATCACCCACCGCTCGGCTGCCGCAGCTCCTTGCGACTGGACTTCAACGAGAACACGCTGGCCTGTTCGCCGCGCGTGAAACAAGCGCTTGAAGCCATCACCACGGGTGCCCTCACGCTCTATCCCGAGCGCGAGCCGGTGGAAGCTATGGTTGCCAAAGCTGTTGGTGTTGAGCCTGAGCAACTGGCGCTCACCAACGGCGTGGATGAAGCTATTCACGTACTCTTCGAGACGTTCCTTGAAGAAGGCGACGAGCTTTTGCTGCCCGTGCCGACCTACACCATGTACGAGGTCTACGTCTCCGCAACCGACGCAAAGGCTGTCCCCGTGCTTGCTGGCGACGACCTCGCGTTCCCCTACGAGCGCCTTCTCGCCGCCATCACACCAAAAACAAAAATCATCGCCGTCGCCAATCCCAACAGCCCTTCCGGCACCGTGGCCACGCGCGAGCAGTTGCTCGAAATTGCGCGTCGCGCGCCGCACGCCATCCTGCTTGTTGATGAGGCTTATTACCATTTCTTTGGCGAGACCGTGATGGATCTTGTGGGCAAGGTGCCGAACCTGATGGTGGCACGTACGTTTTCGAAGGCCTACGGACTCGCTGGTCTGCGCCTCGGTCTGCTCGCGGGCCCGGTTGAAATGATGCGCTGGGTGCGCCGCGTGCTCTCGCCTTACAGCGTGAACTCGCTTGCCCTGGCCTGCCTACCTCCCGCACTGGCTGACACCGAATATTTGGACTGGTATGTTGCAGAAGTCCGCGCCGCACGCGCCGATTTCGAAGCCGCACTCGACAGCGAAGGCATCCGTCGTTGGCCCAGCGAAGCCAATTTTGTCCTCACCGACATCGGTGCGCAGCATAAGGAGTTCGTCCACCACATGCGTGCCGCTGGCGTGCTGGTGCGTGACCGTTCCGCCGACCTCGGCTGCCTGGGCCGCGTGCGCGTCACCATCGGCACCCGTGAACAGATGCGACTGGCCGTCGAGGCCTTGCATACCACCATGGCAGCACTGCAAGCCACCAAGGAGACCGCATGATCGCGAAGAAGGCAGTCAAGAAGACCGCCGCAGTGAAGGCTACCGTTAAAAAGCCCGCAACGACGAAAATATCATCGCGTGGCAAGCGCACCGGCACGGTCGAGCGCAACACGGCAGAGACGCAGATCGCGCTCAAGCTCACGATTGAAGGCGGCGGCAAATACAAGGTCTCCACGGGCATCCGCTTCTTCGATCACATGCTGGAGCTCTTTACGCGTCATGGCGCCTTCGATCTAGATCTCCAATGCACGGGCGATCTAGACGTGGATCAGCATCACACCGTGGAAGACGTGGGCATTGCGCTCGGCGAGGCCTTTGATCGCGCCCTTGGCGACAAGCGCGGCATCCTGCGCGCGGGCTACTTTCTGATGACCATGGATGAGACGCTGGCGATTGCTGCCATCGACCTCAGCGGTCGTGCGGCCTACGTGGTGGATGCCAAGGTGCGCACGCGCCTGGTGGGTGATTTTCAATCCGAATTGCTGGAAGATTTTTTCGAAGGTTTTGCGCGCGGAGCCCGCGCCAACGTGCATGTAAAGACCATGTATGGCCGCTCCAACCATCACAAGATTGAGGCCATCTTCAAGGCCTTTGGCCGCGCTCTGCGCGTAGCCTGCAGCCGCGACAAACAACTGGGCCAGATGCTGCCCTCCACCAAAGGTCTTCTCTAACTGGAATTCGCTCAAGGGCTAAATCCCAGGAGATTGGGTAGCTTGTTCGGCACGACTGAAGTCGTGCCCTGATACAGAACTGTTTTGAAGGGCACGGGCTTTAGCCCGTACATCAACAGCACAAGAAGAAACTGGGCTCTAGCCCCCGAGGGCGCGAGCCTCCACCGCAATCAACTTTCAGCATCGGAGTACGCATGCGCGTTACAGTGATCGACTACAAAGCGGGCAACCTGACCAGCGTGCTCAAGACGCTGCGCCATCTGAGCGCGGAGACCATCGTCACCGATGGCGATCTCGCGCTGGTTGCGCAGGCCGAGCGCATTGTGTTGCCCGGCGTGGGCCACTTTGCCGCCACCTCGCGGCTGGACCAGACGGGACTCACCGGCGCCATCCGCGCCGCTATCGCCAAGGGCACACCCTTTCTTGGTATTTGCGTCGGAATGCAATGGCTTTATGCGGGTTCAAGCGAAGCACCCGAGCAACCCGGCCTGGGCCACTTTGCCGAGACCTGCACACACTTTGCGGAGAGCACAGAGAAGGTGCCGCACGTAGGCTGGAACTCGCTCAAGGTTCGTGAGGATTCCAAGCTACTGGCAGGAGTTCATCCCGGCGAGTTCGTCTACTTCACCCACTCCTTCAAAGCTCCGGTCACAGCCGACACCGCCGCCGAGACCTTCTACATCGAGCCCTTCACCGCAGCCGTTGAATGCGACAATGTGATGGGCACGCAGTTCCATCCGGAAAAGTCAGGCGAAACGGGCCTCAAGATTCTTACCAACTTTTTGAAGTGGTCGCCGGAGGCCGGAAAGTGATTACCAAACGCATCATTGCCTGTCTCGACGTACACGCAGGGCGCGTGGTGAAGGGCGTGCAGTTTGTCGATCTGGTGGACGCGGGCGATCCGGCCACGCAGGCCGTGCGCCACGCGCGCGAGGGCGCGGACGAGATTGTGCTGCTCGACATTACGGCTACGCACGAAGGCCGCCAGACGCTGCTCGACACGGTTCGCCGCACGGCGGAGGGCCTGTTTGTTCCCTTTTGTGTGGGCGGCGGCATTCGTACGGCGCAAGATGCAGAGCAAGTTTTCGATGCGGGTGCCGATAAGGTAAGTGTGAACTCGGCTGCGCTCAAGCACCCCACGCTGATTGACGACATTGGCCGCAGCTTCGGCGCGCAGGCTGTCGTTGTGGCTATCGATGCCCGCCGCGACCCCAAGGCCGCCGATCCCGTGCGCGATGCGGAGGTGTTTGTGCAAGGCGGGCGCAAGCCCACCGGCCGCCGCGTGGTGGAATGGGCTCGGGAGGCTGAGCAGCGTGGTGCAGGAGAGATCCTGCTCACCTCCATGGACTCCGACGGCACCCGCGCGGGCTTTGATTGCGAACTGACCGCGGCCGTAAGTGAGGCTGTGGGCATTCCCGTTATCGCCAGTGGCGGCGCGGGCACCGTGGATCACTTTGTGGATGTCTTCGGTCGCGGCAAAGCCGATGCGGCGCTTGCAGCCAGCATCTTCCACTTTGGTATTTCGAGCGCTCGTTCGCTCAAAGAAGAGCTCGCACGCGCGGGCGTTTCCGTGAGGTTGCCATGCTGATTCCTTCCATTGATCTGCTGGGCGGTCGCATCGTCCAGTTGGTGCGCGGCGAAAAACTGAAACTCGCCTTTGACGATTTTGAATTCTGGATCGAGAAATTCTCCAAGTTCCCTCTGGTCCAGTTGATCGATCTGGACGCAGCCATGCGCCAGGGCGATAACTCGGCGCTGGTGGAGAAAATTGCCAAGCGGCTGCCGGTGCAGGTGGGCGGCGGCATTCACACCGTGGACCGTGCATGGCAAGTGCTCTCGGCCGGCGCAAAGCGTGTGATTGTCGGCTCCAGATTCTTTAGCGAGGATGGCAGTGTGGATACGACCTTTGCTTCGGAGTTGGCGTATGCGGCAGGGCCGGAACGGGTCGTGGCCGGTATTGACACCAAGAACGGCAAGATCGCGGTGAAGGGCTGGAAGGATGAAGTTGATCTGACGCCCGACGCCGCCATTCCCGCCCTGGAGCACTACGTTGGCACCTTCCTCTACACCCATGTGGATGGCGAGGGCATGTTGGGCGGCTTTCCTTTTGATGTGGCCGCGCGGTTGCGCAAACTCACTGAGCGGCAGCTCATCGTCGCGGGCGGCATCCGCAGCCAGGAAGAGATCGACGCGCTGCAGGCCATCAACGTGGATGCGGTGGCCGGTATGGCCGTCTACACCAATCTGCTCGCCGTATAGAGCAAGACTCCTCGTCGCTTTCTACAGAAAAGGGTAGGCTCAAGCCCACCCTTTCTGTTCGTTCTCATGGCAGCAGGCTTCATCCTTTCCCACCCTTTCCCGCAAAGAACGCGGGAAACGATGGGGCACCCACAGTCAGATTGTTGACCTGCTGGCCTGCTAACTCGGCTGCTCGCTACCGCCCGTTGCAGCCGATTCCGATTCGCCAATCGCGCGGCTGGTTTCCACACGCGCGGCGCGCAGCCGGCGTGCAATCTGCTTCAAGTGCAGCTGGATGGCATAGGCGCGCAGAATCTCCGCCTGCGAAAACTCCGCTCCGGTATGGCGCACGGTGTCCATCTTGGCTTCCAGATCCGCAATATCCTGTTCCAGGTTGATGCCCCGCGGCGGCACGTTGAAGCGCCACTCATGAATGCACCTGGCCACGTGATGAAAGCCGCTGCGAATGTCCACGGCCAGCTTGCCCAGCTCCGGCTCCAGTTGCTGCGCGTAGGCATCCTCGTGGCTGTCGCGCACGCTCAGGTCCAACGCCAGGAGCGCATCAAAGATCGAGCGGCCAAACTGCGCCAGCATGCCCAGGCCTTCGCGCCATCCCGGACCGCCGGAGGGCTCATTGCGAGCAGCCTGCAGCAATAGATTGTTGCTGCGCAACCGCGTCAGCACATCCTCGCGCAGCGCGGGCAAATTGGCGGAAGCCGCGCTGCCAAAGCCTTCCAGAGCGGTTTCAAAGAACGCACTCAGGAGCAAAAGCTCCTGCGCCAATCCATCGCGCAGGTGCAGCCGCGCCCGATCCGGAAACACAAACGTGCTGACCGCCAGCGCCACCACAATGCCCAGCGCCACTTCAATCACGCGGAACAGCGGCAGCTCCCAGCGCGGGCCCTGCTGATGCACCAGCATCACAATGGTGATGGTAACGCCGGCCAGCCGGCCGCTGGCACGCAACCCCAGCAAGCCGCACACCAGTACCGCCGCGCCCACCGCCGCAAAGTAATTCCACGGCAAACCACCGAAGAGCGAGAAGGAGAAGCCAAACATCGCGCCGATCAGCGTGCCAATCAGTCGATCGCGTGAGGCGGTCACGGTTGCGCCCACATTCGACTGCAGCACAATCACCGCGGAGATCGCGCCCCAGTAGCCATCGGGCAGATGCAGCAGTTTAGCCAGCCAGTAGCTGCAAGCAGCGGCCAGGGCGTTCTTGGCGGCATCGCGCAACAAGCGCCGCCGCTCAAAGGTCAGCCAGCCGCCACCCTCGAGCCCCATCCGCAGCTTTACCGCCAGCTGGTGTTGAGAAAACGTCTTGTTGGTTCTCAGCCGCATGGCTCTACTCCGCTCCAAGATTTTCTCACAGACCTTGCCGCATCTCTCTGCTCTGCGGCTCTTGGCCGCACTCCAACAATTCCCGTTGCGATAGCATCAAATGGTAGATATACCTGTTTTGAACCGGGAGAAGATGAATGTTGCGTGTCGGATATCCTGCCACCGTGCCTGCCGAGTTTTTGAGTGCCTTTCCCTCCAGCGTGGAGCTGTTCGCTTTGCCCGATGAACCTTCGGAGATTACGCACCTTGACGTCTGGATTCCCGACCCCTACACGCCCAAAGCGCTCAAGGTCTGGCCCCATCTGCGCGGCGTGAAGCTGGTGCTGAGCATGATGGCAGGAACGGAGTGGATTCGCCCCGCCGTGGGCCCCGATGTGCTCATCTGCAGCGGGCGCGGCGCGCACTCGCCCAGCACCGCCGAGTGGACGCTCACCGCCATCCTCACCATGCTCAAGCATGTGCCTTTTTACGTGGACATGCAGCAGCAGGGCCTTTGGAAGCGCCGCTTTGAGATGCCTGCGCGCTACGCCACAATCGCTGGCGATCCGCGTCCGCTCTATCCACCCGTGATGCAAGAGGAGCTCACCGGGAAGCGCGTGCTGCTCATCGGCCACGGCTCCATCGGCCAGCAGATCGAGCGATTGCTTGCTCCGTTCGATGTGGAGCTGACCCGGGTGGCGCGCACCGCCCGTACCGAGCCTCAGGTGCATGCCATCAGCGAGCTGGAAACCCTGCTGCCCCATGCTGAGGTCGTCATCCTGATCCTGCCGCTGACCGCCGGGAGCAAGCACCTGATCGCCGCGCGCCAGCTGGCGCTGATGCCGCAAGGCGCTCTGCTGATCAACGCTGCCCGCGGCGGCGTGGTGGATACCGACGCACTGGTGGCCGCGCTATACTCCGGCCGCATCCGCGCCGCGGTGGACGTGACGGAACCCGAGCCGCTACCCGAGGGCCATCCGCTCTGGAGCGCTCCCAACGTCTTCATCACGCCCCACGTGGCTGGCTCCACGCCCCAGTTCAGCCGCCGCGCCATGCAGGTGGCCGGAGGCGAGTTGCGACGCTACATGGCCGGTGAAACCCTCCAGAATCTTGTCCCTTAGCGCGGAAGACCTGCGCGAAGCGCGATTGGCCGTACCGCAGGTGCTTATACTGGTAAGGTTATGAGCACGTTTCTACCTGTCGACGAACAAATGGACTTGCTGCAAAAGGGCGCAGCGGAGATCATCCGCATCTCCGACCTTCGCGAACGGCTTGAAGAGAGCCGTAAAACCGGGCGTCCCCTGCGCATCAAGGCCGGCTTCGACCCCACCTCACCCGATCTCCACCTGGGCCACACCGTACTGATGCGCAAGCTGCGCCACTTCCAGCAGCTGGGCCACACGGTTATTTTCTTGGTGGGCGATTTTACCTCGCTCATCGGCGACCCCACGGGCCGCAACGTCACCCGCAAACCGCTTACGCGCGAGCAGATCGATGTGAACGCCGAGACCTACAAACAGCAGGTCTTCAAGATCCTCGATCCGGCCGTCACCGAGGTGCGCTACAACTCCGAGTGGCTGGGCAAGCTCGACTACGAGCAGACCATTCGCCTGGCAGCGCGCTTCACCGTCTCGCAGATGCTGGAGCGCGACGACTTCCACAAGCGCTATCAGGCTGAGCAGCCCATCAGCATCCACGAGTTCCTCTACCCCATCATGCAGGGCTACGACTCGGTGTGCCTGGAGGCGGACGTGGAGCTGGGCGGCACCGACCAAAAGTTCAACCTGCTCTGCGGCCGCGAGCTGCAGCGGCAGTACGGTCAGAAGCCGCAGATTGTTTTGATGACTCCCATCCTGGAAGGCCTGGATGGAGTCCAAAAGATGTCGAAGTCCCTCGGCAACGCCATCGGCATCAACGAGCCGCCCAGCGAGATGTACGGCAAGCTGATGAGCATCAACGACGAGCTGATGTGGAAGTATTTTGTCTTCCTCACCGACCTGACCCAGTCGCAGATCGACCAGATGCGCGCCGACGTTTCCGCCGGTACATTGCACCCAATGGAGACCAAGAAGAAACTGGCACGGATGATCGTGGCCGGGTTCCACTCCGAAGCCGCGGCGCAGGAAGCTGACGACAACTGGGCCAGGATGTTCCAGCAGAAGGCGACGGCCGAGAACCTGGAAGAGGTTGCGATTGATTATCAAGCAATCGCGGGGCCTTCCTCTGGAATTCCAGACGACTTCCTTCTTCCAATTAGGCTCCCCAAGCTATTGGTTTCGCTGGGACTAGCGGCATCTGGGTCTGAAGCCAATCGCAAGATCGCGGAAGGGGCCGTTTCAGTGGCGGGCAAAGTACATTGCAGTCCTTTGTTCCACATCAAGAGCCTACTGAATGGTCGGCAAGAGAGTATCGTCATCCGTCTGGGCAAACGCGCCAAGGTTGCGGTGATCAGCTAAGAAGCAAAAAGGCCCCGGTGCGGATCGGGGCCTTTTCTTGTTGGAAGCGCATACAGCCAAGGGCAGCCAATTTCCAGAATGGCTCTAGAAAAATAGCCAAATGGCGTAAACTGTCTTTGGAGGAAGTCATGGCGACATTCACTGCGCCCGGAGTTCTGGGCGGCGAGTCGGTACTTGGTCAGCAGGTGCTGCAGGGCGGCGCGCTGGCAGAGTTGGTGCGCGAAGGGCTGCCCGCCGAGGCTTTGTTCCTGCTGGCCAAGCGGATGGACCTGCGCCAGGCGGAGATCTCCGCCAAGATCGGAATCCCACTGCGCACGCTCACGCGGCGGCTCGCACATCATTCGCGGCTTACGGCAGCTGAGTCTGACCGTACGGTGCGGCTGGCCCAGGTGTTTGTCACGGCGGCGGAGACGCTGGGCACGGAAGAAAAGGCTGCGCAATGGCTCAAAACGCCCAATCGCGCCCTGCGCGGTGGATGTCCGCTGGACCAGTTGGATACCGATCCTGGTGTGCGCGAAGTGGAAGACGTTCTGGGCCGCATCTCCTATGGTGTGTATAGCTGATGCGGATTTGGCGGATTTGCCGCGCGCCCTACACTGCCGAGGCGTTTTCCGGCGAGGGGGCAAGGCGCTTCGGCGGACGGTGGAATTCGCGCGGTGTGCCGATGGTCTATGCGTCCACGTCGCTGGCGTTGGCCGCCATGGAACTCTTTGTCCATCTGGAACCCGGCCAAGCCCCCGACGATCTTGTCTATCTTGCAGCACTTTTGCCGGAGAAGGAACCAGCATGTTCCATCGCGGATTCCAAGTTGCCGCTAGGCTGGTGGTCAGACGGCCCGGCTGCTGGAGCAGTTCGCGTTTTGGGCGATGCCTGGATCGACGCTCGCTCCTCGCTGGCCATGATGGTTCCTTCCGTGCCCATTCGCGCCGAGTGGAATGTCCTCGTCAATCCGCTCCATCCCCGCATCGGCGAATTGCGGATCGACCCACCCCAGCCCTTCATCTTCGATGCGCGCATGTTTCGTTCAGCACAGAACTCTTGAAGTGGAGGTCAAGGAGAACGATCTCCTTCTTCATTGCCCCTCCTCCATATCCGGCTCCGTCCACAGCAGGATGGCCTGCGGCAGGGTCATCATCAGCACCGCAAGCGCCAGCAGCAGCCCGAAGTAGAGCTCATTGGGATTGACGGCGAGCCAGGCAAACCACGTCGGCTTCGTCGCGCGGATCAAGGCCACCGTCAAAATTGCAGCCACTGCCGCACCCGCGCCCTGATAGGCCAGGTAGTGCGCCCGGTCGCGTTGGTTCAGTTCCCGCTCGTCGTTGCGAAACTCCGCCTCCTCGTCCTCCAGAACCGGCGGAAATATCTGCAATCGCAAGCTGACCAGCGGGCTCGGCTGCACCTGCGGGCACGGTGGCTTGCCGTTGAAGGGCTTCACTAGGCCGCGCGGCGTAATCCCGCCCAAAAACAGTCGGCAAACAGCAATAGCGGCCCAAATGGCGTAGGCGCCGGTTCCGCGCAGATGCGTGGTGGGCCACAGAACCCCCATCAGCACGGCAAAGCCCGCAAAGATCGCCGCCACCAGCGCCCGCCGCCGCGCCTGCCGCGCCATGTTGATCCGCTTGCCAAACAGAATCAGTTCCGCCCTCATTGCTTCCCTCCCTGGTTCTCCATCCCGCCGCCATACACCTGCTTACTCAATAGCTGGAAAGGTTTGGTGGAAAACACCGCCTCCACCGGCAGTCCGAACCGCTCCGCAATAGCGAAGGCCAGCTTCAGGCTGGGGCCGTAGCTTCCCCGCTCCAGGAAGCCGATGGTCTGGTAGTTCACCCCAACGGCGTCAGCCAGCTCCTGGCGGCTCATGCCACGCTCGGCGCGCAGCACTGCGATGCGGTTATAGAGCCCGATCTCTTCCGGCTTGGAGCTTTCATTGTTTTCCTTCACACCTATATATTGCTTATACATAACATAAATGTCAATTCTAAAACATGCAAAGAATGTTCACTGCCGTATTTTCCCCAGGTTTCTGAGACAGGATGGGGGCCACACAGGGCAATCGCATTTGAAACCAGCGTGAACCAGCATAGGGACTTCCGCGCAGCG
>CAZYDF010000111.1:0-13549 GCA_964645855.1 uncultured Occallatibacter sp. | reverse complement strand
AAAATCACACCTGTTGCACTTGGAGCTTGAATCCGCCGTGCCCCAGGTCTCGATTTTGAGACCTGGGAACCCGAGATGCGAAGGTACAAATCCATGCTGTCAGAGACCTGGCAAGAAAAGAACCTGCAAGAAGAAAAGGGCACGGCCATCAGGCTGTGCCCTTCTTTCTTGATGCTGCTCAGGACGAAGCGCATCTCCTATGCGCAATGGCGTGAAGCGCGAATGGCCGCACTGCAGGTGCCCTACAGTGCCAGCAGGGCGATCACGGCGACGGCGGCGCCGATCAGCAGGCTCATGCGGTCGGTGAGGGCAAAGGCGACCGGGTCCTCGTCCAGCTCGCCGCGCGAGGCCAGCAGCCACACGCGATTGAGCCACAGCAGCATGAGCGGAACCACCAGCCAGAGCAGATGCGGCTTATGGTAGAGCCGGGTCACGTCGTACCCGCTGATGTAGATGGCAAACACCACCACCGCGGCGTAGGCGCTGGAGGTGCCAAAGCTGCGCAACTGCTCCTGGTCGGCAATAAGGTAGCCGCGGCCATTCTTCGGCGTGGCCCCGGAGGCGCGCAGGTTTTCCAGCTCCGCAAACCGCTTCACAATGCCCAGCGACAGAAACAGAAACAACGAAAATCCCGAGAGCCAGTGCGAGAGCACGGTATGCGTGGCCGCGCCACCCGTGACCAGGCGCAGGATGTAGAGTTCGGCCAGCATCATCACATCCACCAGCGCAATGCGCTTGAGCCAGAAGGAATAGGCCAGGGTGGAGGCCAGATAGACGCTGAGCCAGAGGAAGAACGATGTGGTGATGAGCCGCGCCCCGATGAACGCCGCCAGCAGAAACAGCGCGGTCAGCACGGCTCCGGCAAAGGCGCCCAGGTCGCCGGCGGCAAAGGGGCGCAGCCGCTTGCGGGGATGGCGGCGGTCGGCGTCAATGTCCAGCAGGTCGTTGACAATGTAGGCCGACGACGCGGTGAGCGAGAAGCAAAAGAAAGCCGCCAGCGCGGTCAGAACCTTGGCTGGCGTAATGGCGTGCGAGAGCAGCAGCGGCACAAAGATGAGGATGTTTTTGGCCCACTGGTGGGGGCGCATGGCTTTGAGCAGCGCGGCCAGCAACGAACGGCGCTCAATAAAGGTGCGCGCGGGCCTCATCTTGCGCAGCCGCATGGCCACTTGCAGCCGAAAGCTGGGGTTGGCCACCATGGGCTCGGGCGAGGCGGCTAGCAGGGGCAGGTCAGGCGTGTCGTTGCCAATGTAATCAAAGGACTCGGCACCGAGCTGGGCGCGCAGCCGATCCAGCTTGCGCGCGCCAATCATGTTGGTTGTGCCGTCCGACCCCAGAACCCCAGTGAACAGGTTCAGGTGGTTGGCTACGCGCTGGGCCAGGCGCTGATCGGCTCCGGTGGCCAAATAGATGGGCCGTCCCAAGCCGCGCTCGTGGCGCAGGTAGTCAACCAGCGGACGGTTGTAGGGCAGGTGAGCCACATCCAGGGTGACGGAGTCGGTGACAAAGGCCTTGAAGGCCGCCTTGCCCTTGAGCACACGGCCGGGCAACTTGAGCATCAGTGCGGGTTTGGAGCGCGCCAACAGCAGCAGGGAATCAATGAGGGTGTCGGATTTGACCAGCGTGCCGTCGAGATCGACGCAGAGGGGCCGGAGAACGGGATCGGACGGAACGGCCGGAGCGGCGGTCAAAGACAAGGGACACCTCGAACAAGATTGCGCACTTCTTACCCGAACGTTGCCACGGCCTGTTGGCAGGCGGAGGATGTGCAAGATCGGCTGGGAGCTGCTCAAGTATACCGCCAGCGTCGGCCAAGCCAGGCAACCGGGATGCGCGGAAAAGCGCCAGAAACGCAAACCGCGGCCGGAGAGGCCGCGGAAAAGTATGGTGGAGCTGAGCGGGATCGAACCGCTGGCCTCCTCGTTGCGAACGAGGCGCTCTCCCAGCTGAGCTACAGCCCCACAAACCATTTCTATCTTAACAAGGAACCCCGAAATCGCCAAGCAGTACCTGGCACCTGCGGTGCGGCAGACGCGCTTCGCGCCGCAGCGAGTCGGCAAGCCGGCGAGTTGGCTGCGCGGCGGTTGGTGGAGATGGGATCGGGGTTTGCCGGGACCGATGGGGGGAGATTCGTCAATCCCATGTCTCAAAATCGAGACCTGGGGCACCCAATCTTCTTCGGGGGATCAGACATGGGCCGCCCGCCTGTCTTTGAACGGTTGCGGCGCAGAACCCCAATTCGCGCAGGTAAAATGATCCCATTATGCAACCGAGATGGATTGGCGCGTTTCTGGCTTATGTCATTTTCAGCAACGGTGTTGTTGCTTGGGCGCAGACAGCCTCCAGTTTGGTCAGCGGGCAGGTGATCTGCGTTGACGGCAATACTGCTGCGCGCCATGCGGCAGTGGAGTTTGTGCCCTTGAGCAAGGTGCTTCCCGGGATGGCGGCGGAGCAGGGAGTCGGCGATACTCAAGGAACAGAGACTGACTTCAACGGAACCTATGAGGTGGCTCTGGCACCGGGCACCTATGTGGTGAACGCGTTCTTGCCGGGCTACGCGAACGATCTGAAGTTGCTGCGGTCCATGCTGAAGAACTATGGGTTGGACGAGCAGAAGAAGCTCGTATCCGCGCTACCACAACTGACAGTGAAGGCGGGTGCAAATTCCAAGTTGGATCTGAGCCTGCGCCGTGCGGGCTCGATCTCTGGCCGCGTGTCGGTGGATGTCGGGGGTGTACTGGAGTCGATGGGCGTGACCGCAACTCTGGTCCTCGACAAGCAAGCTGTGCCAACTTCGACCGACCGCCGTGCTCCCTCAGCCTACACCGTGACGGCGTCTACCGATGACCGCGGTGGATACCGCATTTTCGGTCTCCCTGCCGGTAACTACCACATCTCCCTGACCTGCGATGAGGGCAGCTACCGGTTTGCAGGTATGCGCGATGGGGTGTCCACGATTGAACCCAGCCGTGCCGGCGTTGCCAAACTCATCGTTTATGCTTCGGAGGCGCTTGTGCCAGATGAAGCGCAGACCGTACATCTGGAAGACGGCGACGAGGCGCGGGGGATCGACATCACCGTGCCCCTGCGCCTGCTGCACTCGATTGGCGGGAAGGTCAGTGTCAACGGCGCGCCTGCGGGAGGAGTGCAGCTCGCCCTGCACAAACCCGATGGAACCGTGCAGCCCACAAATGCTATTTCCATGCCGGATGGCTCCTACCGCTTCGATCTGCTGCCGCAGGGAAACTACACCATCGAGGCCCGTGCAAAGGGCGTGTCTGCCGAGGCGAACAAAGCCCCGCACGGCACAGTGCCCGTGGCTCTTCTCGACACGGACGTGCTCGACGCCAACATCGATTTGCGTGCGGCGGAATAGTCAGTTGGGCGTTGAGTGGCAACAGAAAAGCCGCCCTGAAGGGCGGCTTTCTTGTGCTTCTTGTGATCTGTAGAAGATCACAATTGGTTCATGTTGGAGAGGAACTCGGCGTTGTTGCGGGTCTTTTCCAACCTGCTGATCAACAGTTCCATGGCTTCGACGGGGCTCAATGGATTGAGCACGCGGCGGAGGATGAAGACGCGCTGCAAGTCTTCCTTGGGGATGAGCAGCTCTTCCTTGCGGGTGCCGGAGCGCTGGATGTCGATGGCCGGGAAGACGCGCTTGTCGACGAGCTTGCGGTCCAGGATGATTTCCATGTTGCCGGTGCCCTTGAACTCTTCGAAGATGACCTCGTCCATGCGCGAGCCGGTATCGACCAGCGCGGTGGCGATGATGGTCAACGAGCCGCCTTCTTCAATGTTGCGGGCGGCGCCGAAGAAGCGCTTGGGGCGCTGCAGCGCATTCGAATCCACGCCGCCTGAGAGCACCTTGCCCGAGGGCGGAACGATGGTGTTATAGGCGCGGGCGAGGCGGGTGATGGAGTCCAGCAGGATCACCACGTCGCGCTTGTGTTCGACCAGGCGCTTGGCCTTCTCGATCACCATCTCCGCCACTTGTACGTGGCGTGCGGCGGGCTCGTCAAAGGTGGAGCTAATCACTTCGCCCTTGACCGAGCGCTGCATGTCGGTCACTTCTTCAGGGCGCTCGTCGATGAGCAGCACGATGAGGACGACTTCCGGATGGTTGGTGGAGATGGAGTTGGCGAGCGACTGCAACAGCATGGTCTTGCCGGTGCGGGGCGGAGCGACGATGAGGCCGCGTTGGCCCTTGCCCACCGGGGTCAGCAGATCCATCACGCGGCCGCTGGTAGCCTCGCGAACCGTCTCCAGCTTGATGCGTTCCTGAGGATAGAGCGGGGTCAGGTTGTCGAACAGGATCTTGTTGCGGGTCTCTTCGGGAGATTCAAAATTGATGGCCTCAATCTTGACCAGGGCGAAGTACTTCTCCCCTTCATGGGGTGGGCGGACGTTGCCCGAGATGGAGTCGCCGGTCTTGAGGTCGAACTTGCGGATCTGCGAGGGAGAGACGTAGATATCGTCGGGGCCGGGCAGGTAGTTGTAATCGGTGGAGCGGAGGAAGCCGTAGCCGTCGGGAAGGATCTCGAGGACGCCCTCGGCAAAGATATGGCCTTCCTTTTCACTCTGGGCCTGGAGAATCTTGAAGATCAGATCCTGTTTGCGAAGGCCGCTGGTGCCGGGTACTTCAAGCGAGCGCGCAATGCGGCTCAGTTCGGTAATGTTCTTTTCTTTCAGTTCAGCGATAGTCATGTTCACCTGCGAGGCGGGATGTAGTGCGGGGATGTTGGGGGGAGATTACTCCGGCGGAGGGAAGAATAAAGATGGAAGCTAGTGAGCTTGAGGAAGAATCCGGCATTCTGCGGGAGCCAAGGACGAAGGTGCGGAGTGCCGGTGGAGCCAACAACCGTAAAGCTTTACGAGCTGGAAGATGGAAGGTTGGGTAGGCGGGCGGCGCGCTATGCAGCGCGACGCCGTTCCTCAGTCTGCTCGTCGGCGGCAAGGATGATGGACTCGGCGGCGACGGGATTGTGGGAGTGGAACCGGGAGAGGACTTCGTTGGTGGTGTCCTGCAGCCGGGTGGTGGGCTTGTGCAGCTTGCGGGTGGCCTTGGAAGCCAGCTGGCAGAGCTGATAGCGATTGGACACATGAGAGAGTGCCCCAAAGACTAAGTCGGAACGCATTACAGTGTCTCCTTGAGGATGCAGTCCAGTCGGGACTCCATGGCGCCGCTGGTGCAAAGGCAAGACGCGGGACGAACGGGGCGTCTGCCGGGTGGTTCAAGAGTTTAGACGCACAGAGAGCGCGCAAAGTTCAAATTCATGACGCAGTTTCGCATACTGCGAAGCGCGCCGGCGGACAAAGTGAAAGAGGTCGCCACCATTTTTACCGGCTTGGCGCAACCTTCCCAAAACGGAGGAAGTACGCGCCGGGGCATCAACCAAGAGTTGAACTCAAAACTGATGCGGGAGTGACTTAAGGGGCCTGTTTGATCACGCAGAGCAAGCTGCCCTTTATGGATGGCTAGCCTGAATGTAAACCGGTGGGGGTGTGAGGTCAACGATTTTTTACGAAAGAAATCTGAAGAGGGGGATTGGGGTCTTCCTGTTTCGGGAAAATTCCTTCAATGTAGAGTACTGTTTTGCAAAGTGATTACCCCATTACGCCCCGGCAAGGCGCGATCGCAGCCCGCAATTCTGAAAAACATCATGCGCGTAAATATTTTAAAAATCAATAAGATGAACCCAAGGTTCGCAAGCGGGCCCGGAGCCACTGCTGGTTTTGAAGAGCGGATTCCCGGAAACGGAGAGCGGAGGGTAGAACCGCTGTGGGGAATAAAGGTAACTCTTTTTCGTGTACGGTGTTTTTTCATCTGTTGACTCAAAAACGAGCTGGGTGCTAGTTTCTAGGAAAATTCGGTGCGCATGTTGGATTTCAGGAACTCTGAATCCCCCAGATGTTTCACAGGCTGGTTTGAAATCGCAGTATTGTCTGGCCCTCACACGTGTTGAGGCCAAACTGGGCCCTCATTTGTTGGATCTCCGGTTTCGCTTACGGACCTCTGGCTACGAGCTTCCCTCTTGGCATAGCGGAGGAACCGTGGCGAAGAGTGCATTGATTCTGACCCGTTTTTTGGGAAGATTGCGGGGTGCGACGCGGCCGATTTTGGCGCAAACCTCCGATGGGCAGATGGCGGTGGTCAAATTTGGCGGCAATCCGAGGGAGCCAAATCTGTTGTTCAACGAAGCCATGGGGTCCGAGCTGTATGCCGCGGCCCGGCTTGCGGTTCCTGGCTGGACAGAGGTGGAGGTCACGGAGGCGTTTTTGGCCAGCTATCGCGCCTGCTGGCCGCAGGATGGAGCTTTGCAGCCCGGGTTGGCCTTCGCCTCCTGGTACATTCAGGCCAGTGGGGAGCGCGTGATGCAGATTTTGCCCGGCTCCAGCTTGTCGCGGGTGGAACATGGAGAGGATTTCTGGCTGGCGTGGCTGATGGATGTGTGCGCGCAGCACGCCGACCACCGGCAGGCGCTGTTTGTGGAGAGTTGCAGCCGTAGATTGCAGGTCGTGTTCATTGATCATGGACAGATGTTTGGCGGGCCTGGCGGGAACCGTGAGCCGCGCTTCCAGGCGTCGCGGTTTCTGGACCCACGGCTTTACCCGGCACCGACGGCGGCACTGAAGAACCAGTTGCTGGGCCGGGTTGCGGCCCTGGATTGCGACCAGCTGCGGCGGCGCGCCGAGCAACTTCCGGCGGAATGGAAGACGGTGTCGGCCGGGCTGCGATTCAGCGAGTGCCTCGACCGGCTGGGCAAGCCTTCGTTGCTGAGCAACCTACTGGATACGCTGTTCAATGATCGGGAAAAGGGGCAGAGGCTGGAGGTTCCGGGGCTTGGGTTTCCGGCGCAGAGCGAGGTGCAGCTGCAGACCGGGAAGCCAACCGCTGCAGGCACACGAGGGATGGAGTTGGGACCGGTGGCGTTTGGCTCCCGCTGTGCCTGATGGGGCAAGGGATTGAGGGGACGAAAAAAGAGAACAGCCAGCCCGGAGCGGGGCTGGCCGTTCTTTGTTGCGCGGAGTTGGGGAGCCTGGCTCTACCAGGGGCGGCCGTCGGGATCGCTCATCATGGGCGAATGGACGGAGTTGTAGCCCTGGGCAGGACGGGGGCGGGGCGCCTTGTTCTTGGGGGCGCCAAACAGTTCGTCGACCTTGAACATGGAAGCCACCAGCATGACAACCAGGGGCAAACCGTAGAGAAGGATGTCGCGGGAAGAGGTAAGGGTAGAATCCATGGCAGTAAGCTCCGATCTCAAGGAGGGGAGACGAGTTATATTAGCTCTCTCCAATAAACTCATCGGCGTGGATTAGAAATTACTTAATGTACGAAAGTAATGCCGGACTCAAGCCCAGTAGCTGCGGTCCAGGGTGCGGTACTGGATGGCCTCGGCCAGGTGCGGCACGGTGAGCCGCTCCGCACCTTCCAGGTCGGCGATGGTGCGGGCTACCTTCAAGATGCGGTCGTGGGCGCGGGCGGTCAGGCCCTGCTGCTGCATGGCGCGCTCCAGCAGGCGCTCGGCATCGGGGCCCAGCTCGCAGTAGGTGCGAATCTGGCGGGTGGTCATCTGGGCGTTGGAGTAGATTTTTTCGCCACGCAGGCGGAAGCGGGCTTGTTGGCGCTGGCGGGCGGCCATCACGCGGGCGCGAATCTCGGCGGAGCCCTCGGCAGCGGCTGAGCCGCGCAGCTCCTTATACGGTACGGCGGGCACTTCAATATGGATGTCGATGCGGTCCAGCAGCGGGCCGGAGATCTTGGCCACGTAGCGCTGGATCAGGGGCGGGGTACACATGCATTGGTGGCTCTTGTCGTTGAAGTAGCCGCAGGGGCAGGGATTCATGGCCGCGGCCAGCATGAAGCGGGCGGGGAAGTTCAGGCTCATGGAGGCGCGCGCGATGGTCACGGTGTGGTCCTCGAGCGGCTGGCGCAGGACCTCCAGCACGTTGCGCGGAAACTCCGGCAGTTCGTCGAGGAAGAGCAGGCCGTTGTGCGCCAAGGAGACTTCGCCGGGGCGGGGAATGATGCCGCCGCCGATCAGGCCCGCGTCGCTGATGGTGTGGTGCGGGGAGCGGAAGGGCCGGTGCGTGACCAAGCCTTCCGAGGGGTCAAGCACGCCGGCCACAGAGTGGATCTTGGTGGTCTCCAGCGCCTCTTCAAAGGTGAGCGGGGCCAGGATGGAGGGCAGGCGCTTGGCCAGCATGGTTTTGCCGGAGCCGGGCGGGCCGATCATGAGAATGTTGTGGCTGCCGGCGGCGGCCACTTCCAGAGCGCGCTTGGCGGTCTGCTGGCCGCGCACGTCGGAGAAGTCGGCGGGAAAGTGTTGCAGCTCACTGAGCAGGCGCGTGGAGTCAATGACGAAGGGCTCGCGCTGGAGGTGGCCAACTACAGAGGTATTGATCAGCTCGATCACGTCCAGCAGGGAACTGACCGGATAAACGTTCACGCCTTCCACCACGGCGGCCTCGCGGGCGTTGGCCAGGGGAACCACCAGGTTGGCAATGCCCTTCTGGCGCGCCAGCACGGCAATGGGCAACATGCCGGGGATGGGGCGTACGGTGCCATCGAGCGAAAGCTCACCGGCAAAGAGGAACTCGCTCAGGTTGTCGCGGCGCAGCGAACCGTAGGCGCCGAGGATGCCGATGGCGATGGGTAGATCGAAGCCCGAGCCCTCCTTCTTCAAATCGGCGGGGGCCAGATTGATGGTGAGGATGGTGGGCGGGATCAGGTAGCCGGAGTTCTTGATGGCGGAACGGACGCGGTCGCGGCTCTCGCGCACGGCGGCATCAGGCAGACCGACGGTGTGGAAGATGTCCTTGTCGGCGGCAGCGCCACTCCAATCGACTTCAACGTCGATGAGGTTGGCATCGATCCCGTAGACGGCGGCGGAGAAGGTCTTGAAAAGCATGGTGCTGCTCTTGGCTGCGAGTGTAGCAGAAAAGCAGGGACTCGGGACTGGGTGCTGGGCGCTGGGTGACTAGGTGGCTGTCGCCCAGGCCTTTCGGCCTGCTGTTGCGTGGAACTTCTGGTCTGCTCCGATTCCGAGAATGAAAAAACTCTCGCAGGGATCAGGGATCGATGCCGTAATCGCGAACTGCGTTGCATCTGTCCCGCCCGTCGTCGCGCTTTCCCTTTCGAAACTGCCATCTTTGCGAACGGGGCCCCAGGCGTACTCCTCAGCCTGGTGCTGGTGAGTCGAAGGATCTGCTTTTGCACTTTCGAACTTCGTTCATGTGCGAAGCCAGGGCCCAGGAAGCTGCACACCTATAGATCCGGCAATTGAAGAGTGGCATCTTATTCCCACCCATTTCCGCAAAAGACGCGGGAATGGATGGGGCACCGGAGCAGTATTTGGTTGCCGGATCAATGGGCCGCGAAGCGCGCCTGCCGCACCGCAGGTGCTGGTGAGTCGAAGATCTGCTTTTGCACTTTGGGCTCCTACCCGGCCAACGCCCTGCGCGAAGCGCGTCTGCTGCATGCAATGCCGCCAAGCGCGTCTGGCCGCACCGCAGGTGGCCGCGGGCAGTGCGAGAACTTTGGATGATGCGCTCTGAAATCCTGTGGCAAACTGGATCTATTATGTTGCTCGAATGCTGGGAACAACTGCGCGGCTACGACAAGTGGATTCAAACCCGGGCGGCGATTGAAAGATCCGACGTTGCTGCCACACCGTACGCCAACCGAAGCGGCGAAATCATGGGCTACACCTATGATGCGGGCGATGTGATCTGCTGGACCGACTCCAAGGGCGAGAAGCAGTACGCATCCTTTGAAGTAGAGGAAGCCAGTCCGCTCTTTCAGTTGATCGACGGCGAGACGGTTTCCATCCGCTACGATCCAGCGCACCCGGACCGCTTCTATTATCGCGACCTGCTGCGTTCGCGGGTCCACTCCATCTGCCGGAACATTTTTGGAACTGTCTGTTTACTGGCGTTCTTCTTTTTGATCATCTGGGCACGCCTCAACTGACTCTGCTCCGCGTACAATCCCATCTGTGACGACGAGTCTTTTTGATCTGTACAAGATAGGCGTGGGGCCATCGAGTTCGCACACCATGGGGCCCATGCGCGCCGCCTGCCGGTTTGCGCGCGGGCTTGGGCTTGAAACGGGCGGCGTGTTGCACCGCGTGGCGCGGGTGGAGGTGGAGCTGTATGGCTCACTCGCGCTCACCGGGCGCGGGCACGCCACGGATCGCGCGGTGTTGCTGGGACTGAGCGGATCGGAGCCGGCCACGGTGGATCCGGCGGCGATGGGGCCAACCGTGGAAGCCATTCGCGCCAACTGCTGCATCCATCTGGACGGCAAGCGCGCCGTTGAGTTTGTGGAGGCGCGCGACCTGCACTGGTGTCCCGACGCGATGACGCCGCCCGGAGCCGTGGGCACGCATCCCAACGGCATGAGGCTGCGCGCGCGCGATGCGGCCGGTGCGGTTTTAGAGGAGCGCACTTACTTCTCGATTGGTGGCGGCTTTATCACCGAAGACGGCGCGGCCGGGGATCGATGCGAGGGTAGAGAAGTTCATTCCCGGGTCCCCCAAAGCGAGAGACCAGGGGCACCCAGCGAGGTGCCGTTTCCGTTTTCAAGCGCGGCGGAGCTGTTGCGCGTGGCCGAGGCCAACGAGTTGACCATTGCACAACTGATGCTGGAAAACGAGTGCGCGCTTGCGCGCTGCCAGCGTGGCGACGAGCCGTTGGCGTGGGTGCGCGAGGGCGTGGATCGCATCTGGCAGACGATGCGCGCGTGCGTTGAGCGCGGCATGGTGGCTGAAGGTGTGTTGCCCGGCGGGCTGAATGTGCGGCGCCGCGCCAGGAGGCTGGCGGAGCGATTGCGCGGGCGCGAGAACGATGAGCGGATCGCCGATCCGTTGTGGCCTTTGGATTGGTTGAGCGTGTGGGCCATGGCCGTGAATGAAGAGAACGCCGCGGGTGGCCGCGTGGTGACCGCGCCTACCAATGGAGCCGCCGGTGTGGTGCCCGCCGTGGCGCACTACTACGAGCGGTTTATTCCGGAAGCCGATGACGAGGGCATCCTGCGCTTCTTTCTGGTATCGGCGGCGATCGGAATTCTCTATAAGGAGAACGCATCGATCTCTGGCGCGGAGGTGGGCTGCCAGGGTGAGGTGGGCGTGGCCTGTTCCATGGCCGCGGCGGGATTGGTGGCGGCCTTGGGCGGCAGCAATGGCGAGATTGAGCACGCCGCTGAAGTGGCCATGGAACACAACCTGGGCATGACCTGCGATCCGATTGCGGGCCTGGTGCAGATCCCCTGCATTGAGCGCAACGCCATGGGCGCGGCCAAGGCGGTGCATGCGGCGCGCATGGCCATGAACGAAGGCGCGGAGCACAAGGTGAGTTTGGATCAGGTGATGCGCACCATGTACCTGACCGGGATGGATATGCAATCGCGCTACAAGGAAACCAGCTTGGCGGGGTTGGCGCTGAATCGCATTGCGTGCTGAAAGGTGCATGAATACTGGGCTTTTGCGACTGCTGCTCATGCCTTGAGGAGCGCGGAAACAAGCGCCTGATGACGACGATGGATGCAGTTGGAACCAGCGCGCGCGATGCGCGGGAAGAAACGCAAAAGATTCATTGACGATTTTTGTAACGTGGCCGCGTTTTTTTCTTGACATAAATGAAACACAATTCTATACATTTTTCATCTGCAGTCTAATCGTTGCAGACTCGATGTAAGCATCGAAAGGGAGAATAGGCAAATGGCAACTGCAAAGAAGGCAGCCAAGAAGGCAGCGGCGAAGAAGGCCGTGAAGAAGGTTGCGGCGAAGAAGGCCGTGGCCAAGAAGGCTGTAGCAAAGAAGGCACCGGCGAAGAAGGCTGTTGCCAAGAAGGCTCCGGCGAAGAAGGCTGTTGCCAAGAAGGCAGCGGTGAAGAAGGTTGTAGCCAAGAAGGCACCGGCGAAGAAGGCCGCCAAGAAGACAGCGGCGAAGAAGGCCGTTGCCAAGAAGGCACCTGCGGCGCCAGCTGAGGCATAGTCATCGTCCAACGAAAAGGCAACACTCCGATGGGGGACGCTCAAAGCGTCCCCCTCAGTGTGTTTGGGGTAAGGTGGAGAAGCAGGGAACAAGGGAATAGACTCGCTTGTTCCGCGGGCAGCATGAGCGGGCGAAGAAGCAAGAGATGATGCGCGAGGAGAAATGCGATGACACGACGTCGGTGGATAGCCGAACGATGGGATGAGGCCACCGCGGTGCTGGCCGGCGCGCAGGCAGCACACCTGGGACGCGTGCTGCGCGCACAGGTCGGCGTGGAGGCCGATGTGGTGGCCGGTGGGCGCGTCTTTCGCAGCCGCATCACTGAGGTGATGGCCGATGAGGTTCGCTTTGCGCTGGGTGAGGAAGTGGCGGCCGCTCCGGCGCTGCCGGTCACGCTGGCCTTGTCGGTGTTCAAGTTCGATCGCATGGAGTGGGCGCTGGAAAAAGCGACTGAGTTGGGCATGGCCACGGTGCGGCCGCTGCTTGCGCAGCGCACCGAAAAGCATCTGGCGCAGGCCGCGGAAAAACGCGTGGAGCGTTGGCGGCGAATTGTGCATGAGGCCGCGCAGCAGTCGCGCCGCTCGGACGTGCCGGAGGTGGCCGCGCCGGGCAAGCTCGCGGATCGCATCAAGGCGCCGGCCCAGTGTGTGCGCATTGTGCTGGCCGAGCAGGAGCACGCCACCACACTGCGCCAGGCTGTTGAGGAGGCGATGGAGAGCGGCGGCGCTGAGCTGCCCGCGCTGGAGATTGCCATTGGTCCGGAGGGTGGATGGTCGGCCGCTGAAGAGACTCTGTTTGCGGCCAACGGCTGGCGCGCGGTCACGCTGGGCGCGCGCATTCTGCGTGCGGAGACGGCGGCTATTGCGGCCATGGCGGTGGTGGCATCGCTCTACGAGTAGCTGGAGTAAGAGGAGTGCGCGCAGCAGCGAGCGGATTCTGTCACTCGCTTTGGATAAGGAGAAGGACCATGCGCAGGATGATCGAAGGCGTGGTGTTGTGCGCGGCAATGAGCCTTGCCGCTGGACTGTGGGCGCAGCAGGCTGAGGTTGCGGAGCAGAGGATCTTCTATTCTTCTGAAGCTACGATGAAATACCCTGTGCCGTTGCCGCCGGAGATGAAGGCGGTGCTCGAAAAGAATCCGCTGGTGCAGGCAGAGCTGGCCAAGGCCGGGCTCGGCGCCGGTAAGCTGCCCGATGCTTGGTTCACGGCCGCGGCGGTCCGCACCGAAGGCGGAGTTGTTCTGTTGGTGGTGGAGGCGGAGCGTCCCCTCTACGACGAGTATGAGACCGCGTTCTGGATCTTTGAGCGCGCGGAGACGGGATACGTTGAGCTGCTGGAAGAGACCGGCCGCGAACTGGCGTTGGGCGCGGAGGGCGCGCATCCCGGTGTTCGCGTGACCAGGGAGCACTACCACATCTATCCTTCGACCTCGTTTCGGTGGAAGGATGGGCACTACGCGCAGGTGATTGTGAAGTAGCCGGTGGCAGAGCAGAAAAAAGCGCGCGGCTGGATGGCTGCGCGCTCTTTTCTTTTGGTCTGAAAAAGGAAAAGTCTAG
>CAZYDF010000110.1:0-13836 GCA_964645855.1 uncultured Occallatibacter sp. | reverse complement strand
CCGGCATCGCGGCCAAGCTCATGGGCTTCAAGACCATGTTCATGACCTGCTTTGAACTGCGTGAACAGGTGATGGACATCCTGGCTGCGATCAGCGGCAACCGCGTCAATTACTCCATGAACCGCGTGGGCGGCGTCAATCGCGACATCGAAGACCCGGCCGCCATTCTCAAGATGGTCGAGGCACTGGAAAAGGCAATGGTGAAGACCGTCATCCCCATCTTTACGGGCAGCTCTACGGCGCTCTCGCGCTGCAATGGCGTGGGCGTGCTCTCGCGCGAGAAAGCCATTGAGATGGCCGTTGTGGGTCCCATTGCTCGCGCTTCAGGCCTGCCCCAGGACATCCGCAAGGCCGCGCCCTACGCTGCCTATGCCGAGATGGAATTCGACGTGCAGGTCCAGACGAGCGGCGACGTAACAGCCCGCCTTCTAGTCCGCGCGCTTGAGATCATGGAGAGCTGCAAGATCCTCCGCCAGGCCCTTGAAAAGCTGCCTCCCGGCGAGATCGACACCGGCGACGACCGCAAGATCCGCTTCTCCACCGGCACCTCTGTAAGCCGCGTTGAAGCACCTCGTGGCGAGGTCATCTACTCGGTCAGCTTCAAGGAAAACCAGAAGAACCCAGCCCGTGTCCACGTCCGCACGCCCACCTACGCCACCATGCCGGCGATCCGCTACATGGTGCAAGGCGCGCGTCTGGCCGACACGCCACTGATTCAAGCTTCTATCGACCCCTGCTACTCCTGCACCGACCGTTAAACGGCGGCGGTGCACGTAACAGGGCTGTGTCGTTCCGCCGGTTCGGTTGAACCACTCGAAAAGGCTGCGAAGCTGGGGGTACCCGGATTCGAAGAGAGGATCACCGAGCTATCAACTCGATCTGGCTTCTGCCGAGCGCTTCGCACGGGGCGCAACGCAGGAGCCGGTCAGCCAGCCAACCCGGCCAGCCAAAAGCCAGCCCACAAACAAGGCGGATTCCCTCGGGAATTCGCCGTTTGTGTTTTGGGAAAGAGAATGGCGCGCGGTTGCGGCCCTCCGCAGCCGCAGAGATCGCGAAGAGAATCGGTACGTGCAATACCCGCACCGCAAGTGCCTGCGCACTCTGCGGACATGAGCGAGAACGGAAGGAGCAGGAGCCTTCAGGCTCCTGAAATACCTCGTCAAAAAGTTCGCGGCCTTCAGGCCCGGAATTCTCAGCCTTGGTATTTCCGGGCCTGAAGGCCGCAGCATAGTTTGGCGATCACCTCAGGGACCTGAAGGTCCCTGCTCCTTCCCCCCTCACGACGCTGACCTGCGAGCGGGCGGAGCGCATTTACCCCAGCCGCACCGCGCCCCCGAGGGGCGCGGCCCATCCCTAGAAACACAACATCCCAGCACGTCGCGCGGCTCCGTGCTGGGCTACTCGCACTGCGCCCCCGCAGGGGCGCACGAGGCTAGCCCAGGGTGGACCCTGACCCTGAGCGTAGTCGAAGGGGAAGGGGGAACCCTGGGAACCGCCGCCGCCTGACGCCCGCGCCCCGGCGGGGCGCACGAAAATGGCCGCGTTGGCCACGTCCACTCTGGAGGAGGGCGAGGCTGTGGTTCGCATGATTCACGAATGCGGGAAGGAAAGGCAGTCGCGGAAGACGAAGGAGACCTTCACAGGCCCCGGAGGGGCCGGACGAAAGTAGCCCAGGATGGACGCGGCCTGTTCACGAGCTAGGCGAGGGAACGGGCCAGCGGGAATCCTGGGTTGCCGGAGAGTGGCGGGGAGCGCTCCGGCGGGGCGCACCAAACCGGCCGCGAAGACCGCCGGAAGCCGCCCTACTGCAAGCCGTTGAAAACAACAACAGCAGATCCTTCGACTCACCACCCCCAGGCTCTGCCCCAAAGAGCCAAGATCGCTCTTTGGGGACCTGAGTACGCCTGGGGGATGACAGGCACCTGCGGTGCGGCAGACGTGCCTGGCGGACGCGGAGCGGCCTAGCGCGGGGTGGTGCGCGGAGTGGCGGGGCGACGGCGGGGGGCGCGGGGCGGAGTGGCGGGCTGCGCTGTGGGCAGCGCTTCCAGACCCACCTTGCCCTCGGCCAGCTTCATCAGGAACTCCTGCGAGCTGAAGCCGGGCGTCGTCTTGCTGAGCTTGCTGGCGCGAAGATAGCTGCCATCGGACTGCTGCAGGCGAGCCTTCACGGTGTCGGCCAGGTAAGCGGGCAGAATTTCCTCGTGCAAACGGGCCTTGGCCGCCGGATCGCGCACCGGAAAGACCACCTCGCAGCGCTCAAACAGGTTGCGCGGCATCCAGTCGGCCGAGCCCATGTAGATTTCGTCCTCGCCGCCGTTGGCAAAGTGGAAGATGCGGGAGTGCTCCAGGAACCGGCCCACAATGGATCGCACCCGGATGTGCTCGGAGAGCCCCTTGACCCCGGGACGCAGGATGCACAGGCCGCGCACAATCAGATCGATCTCCACGCCGGCCTGCGAGGCCAAGTAGAGCGCCTCAATCACCGAGGGCTCGAGCAGCGCATTCATCTTGGCCACAATATGGGCCGGCCGCCCGGCGTGGGCATGCTCCATCTCGCGGCGGATCAGGCGCAGAAAGCTCTCCGCCATGGTGAGCGGAGCCACCAGCAGGGGGCTATAGTCGTCCAACTCCGCGTGGGCGGTCAGGTAGTTGAAGACCTTGTGGACGCGCTCGCCAATCTGCGGGTCAGCGGTGAGCAGGCTCAGATCGGTGTAAAAACGCGCGGTCACCGGGTTGTAGTTGCCCGTGCCCAGATGGCAGTAGCGGCGGGTCACGCCGTCTTCGTCGCGGCGGACCAGCATGGCCAGCTTGCAGTGGGTTTTAAGGCCCACCACGCCGTGGAAGACCTGCACCCCGGCATCCTCCATGGCGCGCGCCCAGCGGATGTTGGAGGCCTCGTCAAAGCGGGCCATCAGCTCCACCACCACCGTGGCTTCCTTGGCCGCGCCCGCCTCGGTCAGCGCCTGGAAGATGGGCGAATCGTTGCTGGTGCGGTAGAGGGTCTGCTTCATGGTGACCACGGCGGGATCGTGCGCGCCCAGCTCAATGAAGTCGATCACCGGGTCGTAGGCGTCGTAAGGATGGTGGAGCAGGATGTCGCGCTGGCGCAGCTCGTCAAAGATGCCTGTGGATTTGCGGCTGAGCACCAGCTGGCGCGGCACAAAGGCCGGGTACTTCAGGTCGGCGCGCTTGATGTCGGAGTAGAAGGACATGAGCCGGGAGAGGTTCACCGGGCCGTCGGCGGCGAAGACCTGGTCCTCATCGAGTTCGAAGTTGGTGCGCAAGCGGCTGACAATCTCGGGATCGGCTCCGGTCTCAATCTCCATGCGCACGGCGTCGCCTTTGCGGCGATTGTGCAACTCCACGCGGATGCTCTCCAGCATGGAGCGCGCCTCCTCTTCCTCAAAGTAGAGGTTGGAGTTGCGGGTAACGCGGAAGGTGGAGTGGGCCAGCACCTCGTAGCCGCGGTACATGCCGCTCAGGTGGCGCGCGATCAGGTCCTGCAGGAGAAGGTACTCGTAGGTGCCCTCAGCCGAGGGCAGACGCACAAAACGGGGCAGCGCGCGCGGCACCGTGACCACGCCCAGCACCTGCGGGCCGGAGCTGCGGCGCTTGGCACGCAGCAGCAGCGCCAGACATAAGGCCTTGTTCAGCACGCGCGGAAACGGGTGCGCTGGGTCGATGGAGATAGGCGTCAGCAGCGGGTCCACTTCGAGCTGGAAGTACTCGCGGGCAAAGCCGCGGGCCTCTTCGCTGAGTTGGTCCCAGGTGAGCAGGCGGATGCTTTGCTTGGCGAGTTCGGGCGCTAGTTGGCTATTCCAGCAGCGGTACTGCGCGGCCACAAAGGCGTGGATGTCGGCGGTGAGCTGGGCCAGCGACTCGTCGGGGCAAAGGCCGTCAAAGCCGGGCTCGCGAGAACCGTCCTCAATGCGCTGCATCAGGCCGGCCTGGCGAATCTCCACGTACTCGTCCAGGTTGGAGCCGGTGATGGAGAGGAACTTGACCCGCTCCAGCAGCGGGTTGGAGGCGTCTTCCGCCTCTTCGAGCACGCGCCGGTTGAACTCGATCCACGAGTGGTCGCGGCCGTTGAAGAGCATCTGCTTGGGAGTTGTTCTGGCCATGGGGGTTAGGTGCCTGTGCAGTGAGTCTATCGCGTCCGGGGTGGAGTTGGTAGAGTCATTGGTTACAAGCGGAAGAAAAGGCACCCGCGGTGCGGGCACCTGCGGTGCGGCAGACGGCTTCGCCCGCTCCGTGGAAAGTGGATTGCGCTAAGGCGGCGGCAATTTTGCTTATTGCGAATCAACTCACGGGTGAACGCCATGCGCCCCACTCATCACTTGCACCATTCTTCACCACGCCGCATCAACAAATGACGACATCCTTGGGGCAAATGGGCTGGAACAGGCAACGGATCGCCAGGCTGCCACAGTCCCAAGCGATGCAGTATCTCAGGCATTTCAGAGTCCGCGACAGCCAGCGGATTACCATCTGAATAGCCGGTGAGACCGCGATATCGAAGAATTTGGCCAAACTGCCCTGAATTTCCCGCTCGATAGACCTCAATCCAGTAGGTGTAGGGCGCGTTTTCGGTAGGGTAGTCGACGATCACATCCCCTTGCAGCGGTCCGCTTTCCACAAAACGCGTGGCTTGATTGTTATTCCGCCCTGTCAGGTTCTGGAATACTCGAATGAAGCTATCAGCCCCCTTGTCATATAAATACAAAGTAGTGGCGATCACGCAGTTGCCGTTAGGGCCCTCCTGCCCGCACACCTTCAGGAACAGCAGGGGGCTAGACTTGTTCTGATTCGCGTAAACAACTCTGGCAGCGAAAAGATTGTGCGGCATGTCCTCTCCCTCTTGATAGAAGTGCAGAGTGCAGTCCGGGCTAGCTGCTTTCACAAGACAAACGAATACTGGTCCGTGGTCCCCGAAGTCGTCGATTGGCGTGCCGCCATCCTGAATCGCCACGAACGTCCATTGAGTCACGGTTCCAAAGGGTTCCGTCAAGTCGATGTGAGAAATGACTTTGGGCTTCGCGATGCCCTGGCGTGACAACGCCGCAAGGACCGACCGATCTACTTCCTCTCCTGGGATAGCCTTCTCCGCACTCAAGAAATGCGGTGCAATAGCGACCAAGAACGAGCAGCAAAGTAACAGTGCACTGAATCGGAAGGCTTTCTCATTCATAACGAGCGATTGTAGACCATGACGGCGTAGCTTCACAGGGCGCATGACGGATCTGGGCAAGCTTCCCAGCACGTCGCTCCGCTCCGGGCTGGGCCACTCGCACAGCGCCCCATCGGGGCGCTCCGAAGATAGCCCCGGGTGGACCCTGGTCTTGAGCGAAGCGAAGGCCAGGGGGAACCCGGGGTAAGGCACCCCTCATAGGCCTCGCGCCCCGTAGGGTGCGCGGCGACAGGCAAAAAACAGACCTCGGAGTCCAGCGGGGCTCGGAATCGAGGCTTGCGGTACCCAGATCGAAGGATGGCCACCCGTTGCTGCCGGGGGATGCTTACCGGTGAGCGCGTAACCGCAGGGGGCGGTGCGTCGTCACCATGAAGAACCAAATCATGGTACAGAACAAGGAGAAGAAATAGACGCAAGTGGCCATGATTTTCGCGGTGCGGCCCATGTGCAGCCACAGCACAAAGAGCGGATACGGGAGCCACGCGCAGACGGCAAACAGTAGTGCAAAGGAAAGCGTTGCAATCGCGATAGCTCCGCCAAGGACCGCCAGATGTCTCCCAGCACCCACCTTTCGTTCAAATATCCATCCCTTTGATTTCATGCGGACAGTATATGCCAGCTTCAAGGCGCGGGGACCAGGGGAAAAAGGTCTCCAAAAAAACAACGGGCTCCCCGAAGGGAGCCCAGCATTGCATGCAGCAGACTTTGCGCACTTGCTACAACAGGGGCGAAGCCCGTCTGCCGCACCGCAGGTGCCTGCCGCAGCGCAGGTGCCTAGTTGAGGGGCCGGTCGGTCCACATGGCCTTGTCGGCGATGGACTGGACGGGGTAGAGGCGGCCAGCCAGGAGCTGTTCCACCTTGTTCTGGTTCACGTCCTGGGCAAAGATCCACTTGCGCTTGCCGGTGCCCCACATCTTGGAGAGCTGGTCTTCGCTGATGTCGATGCGTGGCGCGTCGGGGTAACAGGAGCCCCACAGCAGGGTGGAACCCTCGCCGTGCTGGCCGCACTGTTGGGTAACGACCAGGGCCGGACGTGCGCCGAGGAACTTGTGGGAGTAGAAGATGACGGAGCTGGCATCCGACTCGTCACCGTAGATGATGAAGGTGTCAGAGGGCGCGCCTTTGGCCATAATGGTGTCGGCCATGGGCTTGGAGCTGAGCATGGGAGCAAAGCGCGCAAAGGCAATGTGCGCCGCCACTAGGAAGACGGCGGTGGTGAGGGCCACGCTGACGGTGGCCTGCAGGTGCTTACCCTTGACGCGGAACCGCAAACCCAGCAGCGGACCGATGAGCAGGGCCACGGCAGCCAGAGCCGCCGGCAGACGGAGCGCCGCAAAGGCCTCGCCGGTCAGGTCAAAGAGGTGCGACATGGAGAGCGTGTAGTCGGCCACGGCGCGGTGGGCCAGCAGGGTGCCGATGTCTTCGGTATAGGGCGTCAGCCGCGAGACCCACAGGCCCCAGGCCAGAGCAATGGCGGAAACCACGCCGAGGCCGGCAAACACAGCCTGCGCCCAGGTGAGCCAGGCAGTGGAGAGGACGGACTTTGCGCCGTCGGCCCCGCGGCCCGTTTCAATGCCCACCACCACGCCGGAGATCAGCATGATCAGCGGCGGCCACACCATGAAGGTGTAGTACTCCTGGTTGGAGCTGATAGAAAAGAAGAGCAGCGACCAGCCGGAGAACAGGCTCAGCAGCCAGATGGAGCGCACGCGGAACTTCTGCCGGGCCAGCGAGGCGGCCGGATCGGAGAGCAGAGCGTTGTCCAGGTAGAAGTCCACCGTGGTGCCGGCCTCGCGATGCAGGTGCTGCATCCAGGTCTTGCGCGTCTTCCAGGCGACAACCAGGGTGGCCGGCAGGAAGAGACTCCAGGGGAAGACCCAGGCAAAGTGCAGCAGCCAGTAGGCGACGTGCGGCAGCTTGTTGTAGTCGTGCGGGTAGCGCAGGCTGAAGAAGCGCAGGAAGTGTTCGTTGACAAAATAAAAATAAAAAAATCCATGCACGTTGCCCATGGTGGGGTGATTGCCGAAGGGGTGGCCCTGATCGGGGTTGGCTAGGCCGCAGAGGATATGCCAGGGAGCGCCAATGGCGAGGAAGACCAGCAGGCCGCTCACGGGCTTGAGCTCACGCCAGCGGCGCCACAGGCCGGTCAGCATCAGGTAGGGGAGGGCCGCGCCAAAGAAGAAGACCGGCGCGATCAGTCCCTTGGTGAGCATGGCCAGGGCCACGCAAACCCAGAACCAGTAGGAGCGATGGGGCTTGTTGTCTTCAAATGCGGTCACCAGCCCGTAGAGGCCGATGAGCAGGAAGAGGCTCAGAATCGACTCGGGAATGATGAAGCGGGTGAAGAGGAAGGCTCCCACACAGGTGAGCACGCCCAGGCCGGCGTAAAACCCGGCGCGGTCGCCCCAGGCACGGCGGGCCCAGAGCCAGCTGAGGAAGGCCAGGCCCAACATGGCCAGCGCGTTCGGCAGGTGGGTGGCAAAGGTGTTCTGGCCAAAGATCTTGTAGCTGATGCCCACCAGCCAGTAGGGCATGGGTGGCTTCTCGATGTAGCGGATCCCATTGATATAGGTGGTGATCCAGCTTCCGCCCTCGGCTATGGTCTGGGCACATTGGGCGTGCGCTGCGTCCACGTCGTCGAGCAGGGGCGGGGAGAACAGGGAGCCAAATTGAACGGCGGCAAAGATAGCCGCAAATACGATCCAAACCACCAGGGTGGAAGGGGCCTGCGGGGAGCGTTGAACGGTTTCGGTTGTCATGGGCGTGTTTGCCATCGACTAAAAGGATAGCAGCCGACGGGGGTGGAATTGGATGAAGGCACCTGCGGCCACCTGCGGTAGGGCCATCGCGCCTCGCGCAGAAACCAGGATGACAGATTCTGGAAGGGTTGGGAGTTGGTTCGCTCAGGAGAACTGGCCGCGGAAGACTTCCTTGATGTGCTCCAGGCGTTTGACCAGAGCAGCAGCCTCGTCGTCCAAGCCGAGTTCGCGGGCCAGACGGATGGCATCGTAGTAGCACTCTTTGGCTTCGGAGTAGCAACCGGTTGCGCCGCTGGGACTGCCGGTCTCGTACATGTCGCCGTAAGACTTCTCGGCCAACGACTTCAGGTGCTCCATTTGAGCCAGCAACTCCTGGCGGTCATCGTCCTGGGTCATCAAAACCACTCCCGGGTGGGCCCGTTGGCCCAGCGCTCACACTACCTTATCGGCCCTCAGGCGGCTCAGAATCACACCGCAGCGCCAACAAATGAAACGGCCATGAGATTCTCCCACGGCGCAGGCAAGCCCGGTGGTGGGTATTACGGCTTGTCCCCGGAGGGCGTCACGTTCCGGGTGGTGTTGCTGCGCGCCACGTGCCCCACCGGGAAGTAGCCGGTACGGGTTCTGGCCGCCAGTTTGCCGCCGGAGCGGCCCTCCACGTTCACCTGGATGCGTCGAAAGCCCGGATCGCTGGTGGTCTTGCTGGAATGATACCCAATTGTGTACTGGCTGCGGATGTCGCGAGCCACTTCCGCGGCAATCTCATCAATCTGTTCAATCGATTTTGGGAAAAAAGCTACCCCGCCCGTTTCGGTCGAGAGCATCTCCAGGGCACGCCGGGCACGCTTGGCCTCGGCCTTGGTCATCTCATCGCCAAACAGCAGGCCAATGGTGTAAATGACCGGGCCAGAGAGTTCCTGCACGCGCCGGATGGTCTGCTCCATATTCAGGGTAGAGGCGTTGTCTTCGCCGTCGGTGATGAGCACAAGCACCTGCTTGGGACGCTTGCCGCTGGCCACCAAATGGTCAGCGGAGGCCACCACTGCATCGTAAAGCGCCGTGCCGCCCCGCGCCTCAATGTGCGTCAGGCCGTCGCGCAGCTTGGCCTGGTCGCTGGTAAACTCCTGATCGATAAAGGCTTCGTCAGAAAAATTCACCACAAAAGCCTCATCCTCCGGGTTGGAGGCGGCAATCAGATCCAGAGTGCTCTTGTTCACCGAGGGGCGCTTGCGGAACATGGAGCCAGAGTTATCAATGACCAGCGCCATCGAAACCGGCAGATCGGTGTGCTGGAAGCTGAGAATTTTTTGCTGCGCGCCGTCTTCCAGAACCTGGAAGTTCTCCTTCTTCAGATCCTGCACCAGCTTGGTGCCATCCAGCACCGTGACGTTGAGAACAACCTCTTCCACTTCGGTGTGCAGGACGTAGCCGCCGGGCTGCTTGTCGATGGGCACGGCAGGGGTGTCGCCGTCGGGCGAGCGCACCGGGTCGCGATCCACCAGCACCGGTGGATTTTGTGGTGGGGCTGGGGTCTGGGCCGTTCCAACAGCCGTGGGAACAACCAGAGCCAGCAGAACACCGGCGACGAAAGAGCCTACGACCGAATGACGCAACGGGAGCATAGTAACCACTGCGAGCTTACACCGTAAGGGTCGGCAGCCCGGGAGGAGGATTAACCTTCACCTTCACTTTACGCCACTTACCATCCTGCGCGAGCGGGCTGGGTGGGTATCCGGGCAGGTACCGGTTGCGCAGCTCGGTTCAGGCCTTCCCGGCCACGTCGCCCATTTCGTCCAGATCGTCGAGGCGAAACATGCGGCCGCAGGGAGTGCTGTGAGCGGAAGGCGTGCTCAAGATGACAGCCTGCTGGCGGGTCGGTCTCCCTGTTCCCTGACAAAAAATTGGAATACAAGTCACACAAAGATAGATGACCGCAGTCAATATTCCAGACTGCCCTTGCCTGGTCACGCTACCGAAGTGCCAGCAATCTGCGTTTCGTCGCGCCCCTACAGGGCGCGATGGCTATTTTGGGCCGCGCAAACCCAGGGCTGCGCGCGGCTGGCCCTGGGCTATTTGCACTGCGCCCCGATGGGCGCAAACCGAGGGCGGGACGTGGGAGGTTTCATCCCTCGTGGGTCGGCGAAGCCAGTGGGCGACTACCCCCTTGTTCCCTAGTCTCTATTCCCTATTCCCTATTCCCTTGTTCCCTCGTTCCCCGCTTTCCCCACTGCGCTACAATCAGAGATAGGTCTGCCGTTCGCCACCCGCCCATCCACCTGCGACTGTGGCTGACCAATTTATCGTTCAATCTGGAGCAAATCCCCTATTATGGCCCGCATCTATCCGTTCCGCGCCTGGCGCTACAATCCCTCGCAGGTGAACCTTGGCGACGTCGTTACCCAGCCCTACGACAAGATTTCTCCGGCCATGCAGCAGGCCTACTACCAGAAGAGCCCGTACAATTTGGTACGCGTGATCCTGGGCCTGCCGCAGCTGACCGACGCCGAGACGGGCGAAACCGTCTACTCCCGCGCCGCCTCCTACCTGCAGGACTGGAAGGCCAAGGGCATTCTCAAGCAGGAGCAGGACCCCTGCATCTTTGCCTACTCGCAGCAGTTCACCGTGCCGGGCACCGACATTGTGAAGGAGCGCCGCGGCTTTGTGGCCCTCGGCCACGTGCACAACTACGCGGAGAAGATCGTCTACCGCCACGAGCAGACCCTCTCCAAGCCCAAGGGCGACCGCCTGAACCTGCTCAAGGCCACCCGCTCGCACTTTGGCCAGATCTTCATGCTCTACAGCGACCCCGCCGGCTCCGTGGACAAGATTCTCTATGAGAATCCCGGCCCCGCCGATGGCGAAGTGACCGACGAGTACAACGTGTTGCACCGCTTCTGGCGCGTAAGCGACCCGGCCACGATCCACCTGCTGGCCACCGCCATGGCCGACAAGAAGCTGATCATTGCCGACGGCCACCACCGCTACGAGACGGCCCTGAACTACTCCAAGGAGCATGCTCCTGCCGAGCCAGTTGCGGCTTCGGAGACCAGCTCCATGCAATTGCCGCAGGTTCCCTACCCCGAGGCGGCCGTGATGATGACCTTCGTCAACATGGACTCCGACGGGCTGGTGGTTCTGCCCACACATCGCGTGGTGCACTCGCTCAAGAACTTTGACGGCGCGACCTTTGCCAAGGCGGCTGAAGAGTTCTTCACGGTGGAAGCTCTGCCGGTGGCCGACGCCAACACCTACATGGCGCTGCTCCAGAAGAAGACGGTTCCGGCGTTTGTGGCCGTGACCAAGGCGGGCTCCTACCTGCTGACCTCGAAGGTGGAGAAGGTGAACGCGGCTCTGGCCGACCAGCCGGAGCGCCAGCGCAACCTGGACCTGACCCATCTGCACTCCATCATCCTGGACAAGCTGCTGGGACTGGATGCCGAAAAGGTCCGCGAGCAGACCAATATCCGCTACCTGCGTTCGGCCGACAGCGCCGTGGCCCAGCCGCGCAATGGGGAGGCCAACGTCACCTTCCTGACCAACCCGGTCTCGATGGAACAACTGCGCGAGGTTGCCTTTGCCGGCGACGTGATGCCGCAGAAGTCCACCGACTTCTTCCCCAAACTGCTGACGGGACTGGCGATTTATTCGCTGGATTAGTTTGGGAGTAGCGAGTTAGTGAGTCAGCGAGTTAGCCAAAGGCCGGAGCGGTTGCTCCGGCCTTTGTGTTGGCGGAGTTAGCGGAGTTGGCAAAGCCCGAGAGACTCGCCGGTGAGGCTGGATGAAGGAGGCCGGGGACGCGCCGGAAGGAGCAGGGACCTTCAGGTCCCTGAATCTGATCTTCCCTCAAATACCGTCGGGCTTCAGCCCCGGAAAATCGTCTTTCTATTGTGCTATTCTTGTCGCGCCCAATGATGCGCAAATTCTTTCTTCTGCTGCTATTGACCACCGCTCTGGCACCGCTCGGCGCGGAAGAGAAGTGTGTGCAGATTCGGGGACGGGCAATATCGTGGCGCGGCAATGCCTTCTTTTCGATCTGGCACGTGGGCACAAACCATCGCTATTTTGTAGTGGATGAAGCCTCACAAGATCTCGTTTGCAAATACTTTGACTGCGAAAGCCCTAGCCGTCAGCCTGCTCTGTTTGCCGACTTCACTCTCTGCCCAACCGAGCCTTTCAAGCAGGAGGCGGCGCAACCGGCCATTGTGAAGGGTGTGGCGCATCCGCGTGTGGTGGCCATCTGGCCTCCACCCAACACGCCGCGAGAGTTTGTAGACGAGTTCTACAAGTGGTATGGCCAGCGCATGGCCCGCGACATACCGGACAAGAACACCCTCAAGTTAATGCACTGGGACTTGAGTCCTGAGGTCTGGAAGCTGCTCGACAAGGACCGCGAGACCCAGAGCAGTTGCCGCGAAATCGTCGGCCTCGACTTCGACCCCATCGTGGGAAGCCAAGAACCTTCCGACAGCTACAAAGCAGGAGAGATTACGCAGCAGGGTCTGCGTTACCGCGCCAGTATCTACGGGACCACCAACGGCCAGCGCGCGACAAAACCCGAGGTGGTTGCCGAGTTTGTGCACCAGGGCGACCGCTGGATCTTTCTGAACTTCTTCTATCCATCTGCCAAAACCGATCTGTTAACGCTGCTCCGCCCGCCACGTCCGAAGTGCACCGTGCCCAAGGCGCTAACGGCAAAGTAAATTAAGGCAATTCAGCTCTTTGTCCGCAACGGCAGCACACGTGCTCTGACGCGCTTTGGATCGACGGTAATCAGCGCGCCATCGGCGAGTTCAGCTTCAAACTGCCGCAGCCCCGACACAACCGCCTTCCCGATAGCTTCAAAGCTGGGATCGCCGGCACGAATCTGCACCACGCTGGGCCGGATCGTCCTTGTAGCAGCCAGGATGGCGCTGAAGTCCAGATCGTGGGTCAGCACCACGCAGCCATGCCGTACCGCGTATTCCATGATCTCGGCGTCTTTAGCCGGGGCTGCTCCGACGGTCGGCCAATGAACCGCCTCAAACCCCTCCTGTGCCAGCGCTGCGGCCCAAAGCGGCGAAAGGTTCATGTCGATCAGCAGCTTCATGCGGAT
Source organism: uncultured Occallatibacter sp. (assembly GCA_964645855.1). Classification (GTDB taxonomy): domain Bacteria; phylum Acidobacteriota; class Terriglobia; order Terriglobales; family Acidobacteriaceae; genus Telmatobacter. The sequence goes on along the minus strand of CAZYDF010000110.1, from coordinate 796 downwards.
GCCAGAGTAACTTCACGCTCCTCCGCCAGCCACGCGGCATAACGAAGCGCCTGCAGAACGTCTTCGCGCTCAATGTAGGGGTAATCTGCCAGGAGTTGGTCGATGGTTTTCCCTGCCCCAATCTGGCTAACGAGCGCGCCAACGGTCACGCGCATGCCACGGACGCAGGCCTTTCCGCCCATCACTGCGGGGTCATGTGTAATCCGGTCCAGATCTCCCATGGGGAACCTCACTCAGCTTGTACTCATCGTAGCCCGATTGCCCTGCCGGCACAACGGCATTGATAGAGCTTCCCTCCCGCAATCCCGTTCCCTGCCCCCGCTTGCGGCACCTGCGGTGCGGCCAACAGCCTTCGGCTCTGTCACGATGCGCCCCGCAGGACGCGAAGCGCGCTGGCCGCACCGCAGGTGCCCGCGAAGCGCGTCCGCCTGCACGGCGAGTGCTGCCTGATAAAATAGGAGGCGAGTTCCGTCAAGAGAGAGTTGCCTGTGTCCATTACTGCTTCCTCCGCGCCCAGAGCGGGCGCGCTTACGTTTCAGGATCTTCTCTTCCGCCTGCAGAGCTTTTGGGCGGCGCGCGGCTGCATCTTGCAGCAGCCTTACGACGTGGAGGTAGGCGCCGGCACCATGGCGCCGGAGACCTTCCTGCGCGTCCTTGGCCCCAAGCCCTACAAGGTGGGTTATGCGCAGCCTTCGCGCAGGCCGGCCGATGGCCGCTATGGCGAGAACCCCAATCGGCTCTTCCGCCACACCCAGTTCCAGCTCATCCTGAAGCCGCCGCCGGCCAACGTGCAGGA
>CAZYDF010000109.1:0-13937 GCA_964645855.1 uncultured Occallatibacter sp. | reverse complement strand
ACCAGGCCCCCTACGAACTGATCCGCATGGTGGCCCAGACCGGCAAGCTGCCGGTTCCCAACTTCTCCGCCGGCGGCATCGCCACTCCGGCCGACGCGGCCCTGATGATGCAGTTGGGCGCTGAGGCAGTCTTTGTGGGCTCGGGCATCTTCATGAAGGAACGCGCGACGCCGCTCGATGTGGAGAATAATCCCGAAGAGCGCGCCGAAGCCGTCTCCCGCGCCAAGGCCATTGTGCAGGCCACCACCCACTTCAACGACCCCAAGATCCTGGCCGAGGTCAGCGAACAGGTGACCGGAACCATGACGGGTCTGGCCGCAGCTTCCATCGAAGTAAAGGACCAACTCCAAACCCGCGGCTGGTGAGCTTGCCGCTCGGGCGGACGCTCGCTGTTCGCTCGCGCAGGCTTCTGTGCTTTCCACTCTTGCGCTAGAAAAAGCGCAAGAGTGGGGCACCGTCTATTCATGTGCGGAGCACCGATTTTCTATCTCTCTAAGCAATAGTGGGAGATCTTCATAGACAGCTTTCGCTGCAGCATCCCAGAAAGATGCGCGCCTATGACCGTCGATACCGGGAATATGCGCATAGACGAAATAGGCTACTCCTTCTAGGCACTTTTGAAAGAATGCTAGGCATAACCGTTCAGTCTTCGGCGGAATCACCGGTTGATCGGTCATGAATTGTTTATATGCACACCCGAGGGCATCTTGAAAAAGGGACGGATATTCCTCCCCTCTCTCGCCCTCAAGGCCTATGCGCTTCACCATGCACTGAAGAATCACAGCTGCGTATTGCATCTTCGGAATGAGCACAGTCGAACTTCTCAGCTCATTTCCAGCACGCCAGCCGCAAGCTATATGCACCCAACTGATTTCAGACATAACCGTTCTCCTTTTCTGTGAACAACGAAAAAGGGCTCGACAGCTTCAGGGGTTGATACCCCTGAAGCTGTCGAGCCCTGGTTGTTCCAGTAGCTTTTCGACTTCAATCTATCGTGTTTCGCGCAAGGATGTCAAGGGCTGGCAGGTAAGAAGCGTGCGAGCGAACAGCGAGCGATTGGCCGCACCGCAGGTGCTTAGTTGGAGGTTAACTGGGCGAAAAGTTCTAGAAGATCTATGTACAAAGGCGTGCCTTTGACTTCGAGGCGCGAGGCTTCTACCCATTCCGTTGCCGAGCACATGCGCCCGGTGCGCGTCTTGGGGTCGATAATCCAGACCATCTCCACGCCCATCGTGCGATAGTCGTGCGCGCGCTCCTGGGTATCGGAGTAGCTATCGTCGGGAGAGAGAATTTCAATCACCAGCAGCGGTGCCTCAAGGATCACATCGGGCTGGGAACCAACCGTAAGCAGCGCTACATCCGGAATCCGAACGCGCGTCGGCGATATCTGGACACGCTGTTCAGTAACAACCTGGACGCCCCATTCCTGCTCATGGTTTCCAAACCAGCGAGCCAGCAATGCCTGAATGCGCGCGTGTTCGTATTTGCCCACGTTACGCTCCCTGATCTTCCCATCCACGTACTCGCGGTCGGGCCGATAGCTGATGCCGAGGTATTCCTGCAACGGGATGTGGAGAGCTGCTACCATACCAGGAAATATAGCATGATTGCCGCACGAAAACTGGCGGAAACACATATCCCATCGTTACGCTCTGCCGCAGGCAGCTGGCCCCACCGCAGGTGGCTGGACCCACCCGCATGACCAGGTTTATAGTCATATGAGCGGAGGTTCCCATGGTCTGGCAGGTCTTTGACGCAAAGGCGCGCTTCAGCGAGTTTCTGGACTCCGCGCTGAATGAGGGGCCGCAGGTGTTGACCCGTCGCGGCGTGGAGACGGCCGTTCTGGTTCCCATCGATGAATGGAAGCGGCTGCAAAATGAGGCGAAACGAGCGGTTCCCGATCCATTGCTCGACCCCAACGGCCCGCACGACCTCTTCATTCCTCCGCGCACCCAGTTCAAGCTGCGCCCCTTCCATTTCGAAGACGAGCCAGAAGCATGACCTTTCTACTCGACACCAACATCGTCTCGGAGCTGCGCAGAACAAGCCCGCACGGGGCGGTTCTTGCCTGGAGGCGCTCGGTTCCCACCCACCAACTCGCCATCCCTGCCGTGGCCATTGGCGAGATTCAGAATGGAATCGAGATTACGCGCAAGCAGGATGCAACCAAGGCCGGAGAGTTGGAGAGATGGCTCGATGAGGTGATGGGCTATTACACGATAGTTGCAGCCGACGGGGCGATCTTCCGCGAATGGGCGCGTCTGATGGCGGGCAAAAGCGACGACTTAAGCTCGGATGCGCTGATAGCTGCCACCGCCCGAGTCCATCGCATGGTGGTTGCCACACGCAACATTAGAGACTTTAAAGAAATGGATGTAGAGGTCTTCAATCCATTCGAGTTCACAGTGGGGGGAAAGATTTGATCCAAGCACGCAAAGTACGCATCGGTGTCCTTGCCATTCAGGGCTCCTACCAAGCCCACAGCGAAGCTCTGACCGCCAACGGCGCCGTTGCGGTTGAAGTCCGCACTCCGGCCGAGCTTGCCGACCTGGATGGGCTGGTGCTGCCGGGCGGCGAGTCGACCACCATGCTCAAGTTTCTGGAAAAGAATCTTTTCTTTGAGGCCCTGCTGGATTTTTGCCAGACCAAGCCGGTGTTTGGCACCTGTGCGGGGGCGATTCTGCTGGCCAAAGAGGTGCGCCACCCCGCACAACGCTCCCTGGGGGTACTGGATGCGGTGGTCGAGCGCAACGCCTACGGGCGGCAGCTGGATTCCTCCATTCTCACCACGGAGACCGCGCTTCCGGGCGGCCCGCTGGAGATGGTCTTCATCCGCGCGCCCCGTATTGTCGAGGTGGGTGCCACCGTCGAGGTACTGGCTCAACGCGATGGGAAACCAGTCCTGGTGCGCCAAGAAAAAATTCTGGCCGCTACCTTTCATCCTGAGCTCTCCAGCGACGGACGCGTGCATCGGCTGTTTGTTGATATGGTAAGAGGTCTCTAAGAATTCAGTACACGGTCGGTCAGGGAGAGTTGGGCTCGCGATCCGAGTGTCCAGTCCCCTTCCCGAACTTCAGAGCTACTTGCAACAGACTGGTTCCAACGCATGGTTCTGTTTGTGCTGACACAGAGCCGCAGATAAAACCTGCAATCTCCCTGCTTCAGGGACACTCTTTTTGTTGATGGAGGAGGCTTCCACCCTCATGCCTGCCAGCTACACGCCCACGCCACCACGGTCTCGACGCTTGCAGCCGAGCCAGGGTGGAGTTCCGCCCAAGGACCGCACTCCACGCGGAGGCGGCGACGATGGCGGAGAGGGCAACACCGGTGGGGAACGGGGGCCGCGAGAGGCGCTTTACCGGTTCCGGAGGATTCTATCCATCGCCATCCTGAGCGATGGCGTGCTGTTCCTGGTGTTGGCGATCCTGTTTTTTGCCCGCAAGGGCGCCACCCCCATGGACCCGCGAACGCTGCATCAGGCCGCGGACTGGGTACCGATCCACCTGCCGGGAATTCTCTATCTGAATACAGCCGTTCTGCTGCTGAGCTGCGTCGCCATGGAACGGGCGCGGCGGAAGATCTTCCGCGAGATTGACGTACTGGAGGAGTGGCTGGGTCTGGGCCAGCCCGCTCTGACGGCCAGTCGACGCTGGCTGGCAGCCTCAGCCGTGCTGGGGGTGGCGTTTCTGGTTGGACAATGGACGGCGTGGCGCCAACTGGCAGCAGAGGGTCTCCGCTTTGGTTCCGAGGCAACGCCCTCCGGCTATTTTGTTTTCCTGCTTACCGGGGTGCATGCGCTGCATGTAGGGGTGGGGTTGGGAGCAATTCTGTTTTGTCTGGCTGGGGTTGGTTTCCTGCGCCGGATGGAGGCCCGGCAAATCGCCGTCGATGCCACGGCCTGGTTCTGGCACGCCATGGGAGTCACTTGGGTGGCGCTGTTCCTGCTTCTCTGTTTCGGGCAATAGGGTATAAAGAAACGGCGGCAAGCAAGAAAAACCGGCGATTCTGACGCCGGCCGCTCCCCAGTCTTTCAAGAAGACTCTTATGCCTGAGGCCCACCTAGCATCGCCCAAACTCGCGCACGCAGCCTGGGAACCTCGGGGCACTCGTAGTAGATGTCGCGATTGAGAGCCATGAGTAACTGCACGGCCTGCAACTGACTGTTCAGAGCAGCTTGGGAACAGCCTTCGTGGATAAATTCATCCGTGAGGTATTCGATCGCGTGGCCGAGGATCTCCAGGGCGCGGCCAGCGTTCCGATCAATGCGACGGCGTCGTCCTCGCGCCGACATCGGAGTCTGAACCGAATTCAGATTGCTTGGCATTGGAACACTCGCGGAGGTTGATACGCTCACCCTTCCCATCGGCAGTTGCGCATCCCGCATCACATCACCCAGGTACTAGAATCAACCTGGCAGATGACAGAATGGAGTGGTGCCTTGAGAAAGGAAATTTCCTTGATCAGAGGCCGGAAGTAACCGCTCATGGGGATATTCTGCCTGCTGCGCCCGCTCTCCGGCCTGACGGCGCCGAAGCACGAAGTTTGCCCGGCGCACCGGCGATCCCCATAACTTCTTCTTTTTCCATATTTTGCCCACGAAAACGATCAATCTGGGTGGACCCGCGGATCGGCTCCTTGACTCGCGGAGTCCAAAAACCTAATCTCAGAACGTAACCTGAAGATTTCGCCCCGCTCTGGCCCCTGCTCAAGCAAGAGGAACGGGGGTGGGGTCGGAGATCGGAAAGGGTGGCAATGGTCCCCTATCACTGGCAGTACATCCCGCTATTCCTGCAGATCCTGGCCGCCTTTGGCCTGGGCGCGGTGATGGTGGCAGCCTCCTGGGTCGTCGGACGGCACCGCAACACCAAAGTCAAGCTGGACACCTATGAGTGCGGCATCATGTCAGTGGGCGACGCACGCGGCCGTCTGAGCGTACGCTTCTACCTGGTGGCCGTGCTGTTTATCCTGTTCGACGTGGAAGCGGTCTTCATGATGCCCTGGGCGGTGATCTACACCAAATTACCCCAAATCACCGGCTCCCGGCTCTTCGGCTTCTGGGAGATGCTGGTTTATCTGGGCTTTGTGGCCGTGGGGCTCTACTATATTGTGCGCAAGGGCATCCTGAACTGGAGCCAGGACAAGGCGGACCTGTAGCGATGGCTGAGGCTTTGAATACCAAACTTGAAGGCAGGCAGGCCGTGGTAGACGCCATGGCCACCCATCCTGCCGTAGAGGCGATCCTGGGCTGGAACGCCAAGGCTTTGACCGATGCGCTGGTGGACCGTGGCGAGCTGACCCTGACCATCGCCGCAGAGCAGATTGTGGGAGCCACCGAGGCTCTGCGCGCGGCCGGCTACAACTATTTTGAAGACATGACGGCGGTGGACTGGTTCCCCAACTCGCCCCGCTTCCAGTTGAGCTACCATTTTGTTTCGCACTCTCTAAAGGAGCGCGTACGGCTGCGGGCATTTGTGGATGGCGAGACCCCGTCGATCAGCTCGATCACCCCGGCATGGCCCTCCGCCAACTACTTTGAGCGTGAGGTCTTTGACCTGTTCGGCATCCGCTTTGAAGGCCATCCGAACCTGCTCCGCATTATGATGCCCGAAGAGTGGCAGGGCCATCCGTTGCGCAAAGACTACCCCGTGGAGGGATACCGCTAATGCCGGAGACCATTGGACCACCCATTCTGGCAGCGCCTCCGGCGGAGGGCTCCCACGACCAGCACATGGTCATCAACATGGGCCCGCAGCATCCGGCCACCCACGGCGTTCTGCGCCTGGTGCTGGAGTTGGACGGCGAAATCATCGTCCGCATTTATCCGGAGATCGGCTACCTGCATACGGGCATTGAGAAGACCTGCGAGGCCAAGTTCTATCACCAGGTGGTGCCGCTGACCGACCGCGTCAACTATCTGGACCCGCTCGCGAACAACCTCTGTTACGCGCTGGCGGTTGAAAAGCTGCTCCAACTGGAGATTCCCGAGAAGGGTCAATGGCTGCGGGTATTGCTGGCCGAGCTGAGCCGCTTGAACTCGCACCTGATCTGGCTGGGCACGCACGCCATGGACATTGGCGCGCTCACCGTCTTCCTCTACACCTTCCGCGAACGCGAAGAGATTCTGCGCATCTTTGAGGGCCTTGCCGGCCAGCGCATGATGACCAGCTACATCCGCGTGGGTGGGGTCAGCATGGAGCCGCCACTGGACTTCTTCAGCCGCGTGCAGGAGTTCATCCTCATGCTCCCGTCGAGAATCGACGAGTACGAGAACCTGCTCACTGGCAACCCGATCTTCCGCAACCGGTTGATCGGCGTGGGCACGCTTTCCGGCGCGGATGCGGCGGCCTTGGGCGTCAGCGGTCCTCCGTTGCGGGCTTCGGGGGTGGACTTCGATCTGCGCCGCGACATGCCCTATTCCAGCTACGAAAAATTCGACTTCAAGGTGCCCATTTCAACGGCGGGCGATTGCTGGGCGCGGTACGAAGTGCGCATGATTGAGATGCGCGAGAGCATCAAGATCATCCAGCAGGCGCTGGACGGCATGCCCAACGGCGCGGTGACGGCCGATGCGCCCAAGATCGTGCTGCCTAATCGCGAGAAGATGAAGACCCAGATGGAGGCGTTGATCCATCACTTCAAGATCGTGACCGAAGGCTTCAATGTGCCCAAAGGCGAGGTCTACCAGGGCATTGAATGCGGTCACGGGCAGATGGGCTATTACATTGTGTCCGATGGCTCGGCAAAACCGTACCGCGTGCACATGCGCTATCCATCGTTTGCCACGTTGCAAGCTCTGGAAGCCATGTGCGCGGGCCGCATGATTGCCGACGTTGTGGCCGTGATTGGCTCGATCGACATTGTGCTCGGAGAGATCGATCGGTAGGAACTCGGGACTAGGGACTGGGGACTTAGGGACTAGGGTCAGGGAACAAGGGACTAAGAGAACGAGCCAGAGTTTGGCCCCACCGCAGGTGGTCATCCTGAACGAACGGGGCCCCAGACGTTCTCTTCAGTCTGGGGGTGGTGAGTCGATGGATCTGCTTTTGTTTTTCGTCAAATTCCTGACTTACCGTACTGGGGATTTACCGAAGAAAGTTTTGTAACAGGGCACGACTTGAGTCGTGCCGCCAACGCAAGCAATACGACGTGGGGCTTTAGCCCCTGAGGAAAGCAAATTACGACCAGCCCAACAGATCGGCTGTTTCCTGAACTTTGGATTTCACTGGCTTCCCTGCTCCGCAGTTACACCGCGCTACACGGCTTGAGCGCGAACCAGCAGGCGCAGATTGAAGCCACGGACGAACGGATTGAGGCCAGCCACGGCGGCAAGTGGCTGCGATTGACGCGGACAGGCGCGCGGATCCTGTGGGAGCAAAGCGGCGGCGATCGCGGCGAGCTTGAACTGACACCGGCTGGAAAGTTACGCGGCCCGGTGGTTGAGGAAGAGATGGATATGGCGGCTGAATCCTGGGCACGGGAGCTGATGGGATGAGTGCAGAGACAATGACCGTGTTTTCGCCCCAGCTGGCAGCGCGCTTCGATGCGCTGGTGGAGAAGTATCCGTTGAAGCGCTCCGCGCTCATCCCCATGCTGCTCTATGCGCAGGATGAGGTCGGCTATCTGTCCGACGCGGTCATCTCGGAGGTAGCGTATCGCATCGGCATCACCGAACTCGATGTACGCAGCGTCTCCACTTACTACTCGATGCTGCGCTTCAAGCCCGTGGGCAAATATCACATCCAGGTCTGCACCAACATCAGCTGCATGTTGCGCGATGGCTATGCGGTGTATGAACGCTTTCAGGATGAGCTGGGCGTTGGCCCCACGGGTACCACGCCGGACGGCCTGTTCTCGCTGCAGGAAGTGGAGTGCATCGGCGCCTGCTCCTGGGCTCCGGCCATCCAGGTAAACTACGAGTTCCACGACGAACTGAAGCCCGAACTGGTGCCCGGAATCATCGACAGCTACCGCAAGAAGTTAGCCTCCAAGGAGGGAGAGAAAAATGCCTAGACTGGTCTCCCATCCCGACGAGGTCAAGATTGTTTCCAAGCGCTTTGGCAAGGGTGCGGCCCATATCGACAAGTACATCGAACTGGGCGGCTATCAGGCCGTGCGCACCTCGATTGAAAAGGGTCCGGAGTGGATCATCGACACCATGAAGGCTTCCGGCCTGCGTGGACGCGGTGGCGCGGGCTTCCCGACCGGCATGAAGTGGTCGTTTGTGCCCAAGCAGTCGGCCAAGCCGAAATATGTTCTCGTCAACGGCGATGAGAGCGAGCCCGGCACCTGCAAGGACCATCTGATCTTCCTGCACGACCCGCACACCATCATCGAAGGCACGATCATTGCCGGCCTGGCCATCGGCGCCAAGACGGGCTTCATCTATCTCCGCGGTGAGTATCGCTACCTGCTGGAGATCATGGAGAAGGCCGTTGCCGATGCCTACGAAAAAGGCTTTCTGGGCAAGAATATTTTTGGCTCAGGGCTGGAGTTTGAAATCATCACCCAGACCGGCGCGGGCGCTTACGAAGTAGGCGAAGAGAGCGCGCTGATGGAGTCGCTGGAAGGCAAGCGCGGCGTTCCGCGCATCAAGCCTCCCTTCCCCGCGGTGGTGGGTTTGTATGGCGGCCCCACGATCATCAACAATGCGGAGACCATTGCCACGGTGCCGCACATTATCACCATGGGTGGCGAGGCTTTTGCGGCCGTAGGTTCGGTGCGCAACGGCGGCACGCGTTTGTTCGGCATTAGCGGCCATGTGGAGCGCCCCGGCGTTTACGAGATGCCCATGGGCTACAACCTCCGCAAGCTGATCTACGAAGTGGCTGGCGGCATTCGCGGCGGACGCAAGTTGAAGGCCGTGGTGCCAGGCGGATCGTCTACGCCCGTGCTGTTGCCCGACGAGATCGACATCGGCCTCGACTTTGACCAGGTAGGCAAGGCAGGCTCCATGATGGGCTCGGCTGGCGTGGTGGTCATCGACGACCAGACCTGCATGGTGGAGTTCGCGCTGCGCACCATCAAGTTCTATCAGCATGAAAGCTGCGGCTGGTGCATTCCCTGCCGCGAAGGAACCGACTGGCTGAAGAAGTCGCTCACCCGCTTCCATGCCGGATTTGGCGACGCCAAGGACATCGACAACATGCAGTACATTGCCGAAAACATGCTGGGCCGCACCTTCTGCCCGCTCGGCGATGCGGCGGCGATGCCGACGATTGCATTCGTGAAAAAATTCCGCAGGGAGTTTGAAGATCATCTGAACGGGAAACCGTGTCCGTTCGCGAAACATACGGAAGTGGCGGTGTTGTAACCGGAGTCGATGCCGTTGGAGAAAGACCAACCGTGAGACCGCAGGAACTGATTCGGATGCTCGAAGCTCAAGGCTGGTTCAGCACGGGCCAGACAGGCAGCCACCGTCAGTTCCGGCACGCAGAGAAGCCGGGGTTGATCATTGTTCCGGTGCACGCCGGCAAGGAAATAGGCAAGGGCTTGCTGCACAGTATTCTCAAGAAGGCGGGATTGAAATGATGCGAGAGTATCTGGTGGTCTACGAGAAGGGTGAGAACAACTGGAGTGCGTTTGCTCCGGATGTGCCTGGATGCGGATCGCTGGGAGATGCGCTGGTAGATACGCGCGCGAACATGCGCGAGGCGCTCGAACTCTATTTGCAGGAAACTGTCAAAGCTGGCGAGGCGATCCCGGAGCCGGCAACAGCAAGCGTTGACTTTGATGTGTTCGATCCTGAGCACGAGTCCAAACAGTACGTTGTCGAATGGCTGCGCGTATCGCTGCCCGAGTCTTTGACGCCAGCAAACGTCACACAGGCTGCATAAGGAAAAAAATGGCTGACGTAACCATCACGGTCGATAGCAAGAAGATTACCGCGCCCGCCGGCACGTTGCTGATCGATGTCTGCCGCAAGGCAGGCATTGAGATTCCGGCTTTCTGCTACTATCCGGGCCTGAGCCTGCAGGCGGCCTGCCGCATGTGCGTGGTGCGCCAGGAAAAAGTGCCCAAGCTGCAAACGGCCTGCACCACCACCGTTGCCGAAGGGCAGGTCTTTTACACCGACACGCCGGAGATTCATCAGGCTCGCAAGTCCACCTTGCAGTTGTTGCTGGGCAACCATCCCCTCGACTGCCCGGTGTGCGATGCCGGTGGCGAGTGCGAACTGCAAGACATGGTCTTCAAGTACGGCGCAGGCGAGAGTCTCTACGTCGATGCCAAGAGCCACCGCGAAGAACAGCAGTGGTCGCCTGCGGTGTACTACGACCGTCCCCGCTGCATTCTCTGCTACCGCTGCGTGCGCGTCTGCGGCGAAGGCATGGATGTGTGGGCTTTGGCGGTTGAGAATCGCGGCTCGAGCGCGGTGATTGCGCCCAACATGGGCGACCATCTGGACTGCGAACAGTGCGGCATGTGCATTGACATCTGCCCGGTGGGCGCGCTCACCAGCGGCAGCTATCGCTACAAGACGCGGCCGTGGGAGATGAACCACGTTTCCACCACCTGCGCGCATTGCGCCGATGGCTGCAAGGTCACGCTCGGTGTGCGCCAGACCGCGGACGGCGCGGAGATTGTGCGCGTGGACAACCGCGACAAGAGCGGCTTGAACAACGACTTTCTCTGCGGCAAAGGCCGCTTTGGCTTTGATTTTGTGAACAGCGAAGAACGTCTGAAGACGCCGCTCATCCGCAACGCGGATGGCAATCTGGAGCCCGCAACCTGGGAGCAGGCACTGCGTTTGGCGGGATCGAAGCTAAAGGAAATTCGTGATGCCAAAGGTGGCTCGGCCATCGGCGTCATCGGCTCCAAGCGCACCACCAACGAAGAGAATTATCTCTTGCAGAAGTTCTCGCGCTCGGTGCTTGGCACCAATAACATCGATCACCAGCGCGTGACGGATTACGCCGGCTTTGCCGCAGCTCTTGCAGGACAAACGAATCGTACCGCCAGCATTACCGACATTGCTTCGGCTCCGGCCGTGCTGTTGGTCGGTGGCAATCCTACGGAAGAGAATCCCTTCCTCGCATGGACCCTGCGCACGGCTGTCCGGCTCCATCGCGCGAACCTCTATATTGCGAACGAAAAAAAAATCAAGCTGGAGCGTAAGGCCAAGGCTTCGGCGCAGGTCCATGCTGCCGATCTGGTTGCTGCACTCACCGCAGGCGAATCCGAGTTTGCGAAGGCGGTTACCAGCGAAGCATCGCTGGTGATCGTGATCAGCAACGCCGTCACGGGCAAGGCGCTCAGCGATCTCATCGCATGGGGCCTGAAGCGCGAGAACGTGAAGTTTGCTCTGGTTGGCGATGAGGCCAACGCGCGTGGCGCAGCCGATCTGGGTCTTTCGCCCGATCTATTGCCCGGCTACACATCGGTGAATGAGCCAGGCGCATTTGCCGAGTACAGCAGTCTTCCCGCAGCGGCGGGCAAATCGTATGCGGAGATGATTGCAGGTGCCGGTGAACTGGGCGCGCTGTTGATCGTGGGCGCGAACCCGTTAGCCGGCGTCGATGCGGCAGCAGTGAAGAACACCTTCATCGTGGTCTCCGATCTCTTCCTCACGGAAACAGCGGCGCTGGCTGACGTGGTTCTTCCTGCTGCGAGTCTCTACGAAAAATCCGGCACCGTGATCAGCACCTATGGCGACATCCAACTGGTCCGCAAGGGCGCGGACGTTGCTGGCGTCAAACCTGATTTTGAAATTCTGGTTCGTCTCGCCGACGCCATGGGAGCCGACATCAAGACTCTGGTTCCCTTCGGCAAGGGCACAGCGGCCGATCTTGGACAGTCGCGCGGCGCGCAGGCCGGTGAGGCGGATCGCCACGCGGTATGGCTCAAGGCCAATGGCCTGGAGCTGCGCGTGAGCCCCTTCGATCCACTCGCTATTCTGGATGAGGTAGAACGTCTGGTTCCTGGCTATAAGCTGGACCGGGTCAACCTCTTCGCGGGCAACGCCACACCCACCAAAGGCTCTCCAACCGCGGGTTTTGTGCCGCTCTCGGCATTGACCTCGGCCACTCCCGACACACTGTTTACCTCTGGCACGCTCGGCAAGTTCAGCCCCGCGCTTGAGGCCATCAAGAATCATCAGGCAAACGCGGCAGTGGCGGCCAAGCGTTAAGTTCAACCCGCTCCGGCAGCATTGGAGCGGCAACCGTAAACAGAGAAAAGGCTGACGGCACGTGACGATTCTCGAATTCATCCTCTGGAGCCTGCTCAAGGTCGCGGTTTTAACCGTGGTGATGCTGCTGGGCGTTGCCTACACCGTGCTGCTGGAGCGCAAATTGGTTGGCCGCATCCAGAACCGCTGGGGGCCCAATCGCGTGGGGCCCTTCGGATTGCTGCAACCGCTGGTGGACGGCGCCAAGTCCTTCCTGAAGGAAGACATCATTCCCGAGGGCGTCAACAAGCCGCTCTACCTGCTGGCTCCGATCCTCTCGCTCGGCTGCGCGCTGATCTCCATCAGCGTGATCCCGTTTGGCGAAACATCGCGCCTCGGCTCCGGTGGCATGCACTTCTTCGAGATCTCGAACGTCAACATCGGCCTGCTGGTGATTCTGGGCATCACGTCGATGGGCGTCTACGGCATTGCACTGGCCGGTTGGTCGTCGAACAACAAGTTCTCGCTGCTCGGCTCCATGCGCGCGGCGGCGCAGTTGGTCAGCTACGAGCTGGCGCTGGGATTGTCCCTGGTGGGCGTGGTGATGCGCGCGGGATCGCTGAACCTGCGTGTGATTGTCGAGCAGCAATCCAAGCTCGGCATCGCTTCCTGGAACATCTTTGGCGGCATGCAGTTCGTGGCTTTCTTCATCTACCTGATCGCGGCCTTTGCGGAGACCAACCGCTCGCCCTTCGATCTGGTGGAAGCGGAGAGCGAGCTGGCCGGCGGCTACAACATCGAGTACAGCTCCATGAAATTCGCCATGTTCTTCATGGCGGAGTACGGCAACATGATCAACGTGGGTTGCGTGGCCACGCTGTTGTTCCTGGGCGGATGGACGAGCCCCTTCGGCGACCTGATCTCGCCGCCGCAGAACATCGTCGCGCACGCGCTCTTCCCCATTATGTGGTTCGTGCTCAAGGTCTTTTGTTTCCTCTGCCTCTACATTTGGGTGCGTGGCACGTTGCCGCGCTTCCGCTACGATCAACTGATGACTTTTGGATGGAAGTACCTGTTGCCCCTCGCCATCCTGAACATCGTTGCCACAAGCCTATGGCTGGCTTACCGCTAGGGTCCGATGCACCTGATCGTCTTCATAATCTTCGCCGTCTTCTGCCTGACCGGGGCCGTGAATCTGCTGTTGCAGACGCATCCGATCAACAGCGCCTTGTCGCTGATTGTGGTGATGACGTCGCTGGCGGTTCTCTACCTGCTGCTGGGCGCTGAGTTCCTTGCGGCAGCGCAGGTGATCGTGTACTCCGGCGCCATCATGGTGCTGTTCACCTTTGTGGTCATGCTGCTCAACGCGGACCGCGAAGAACGAACCCTGGGCTCGAAGGCCGCGTACCGCGTGGGCTTCCCCGCGGTGGTGGTGATTCTGGGCGTGCTGGCCACACTGCTGCTGCATGTACAAGGCCTGGGCGCGGCTGGTCCGAACAGCCCCATCAGCACCACGGAAGACTTGAGCCGTGTGCTCTTCCACGAGCTGCTCTTGCCCTTTGAAGTCACCTCGGTGCTGATCCTGATTGCGATTCTGGGCGCGGTGGCCCTGGCCCGCAAGGGATCCGGCGAGTCCGACGTAGCGAAGAAAGGGACGGTGGCCAAGTGAACTTTCTTCTAACTTCCGAAGTGCCGCTCTCATGGTTCCTGGTGCTCAGCGCGGTGCTGTTTGTGCTCGGCATTATCGGCTTTCTGATCAAGCGCAATCTGATCACCGTCTTCATGTCCATTGAGCTGATGCTCAACGCCGTGAATCTCTCCTTTGTGACCTTCG
>CAZYDF010000108.1:0-14112 GCA_964645855.1 uncultured Occallatibacter sp. | reverse complement strand
CCCCATGCAACATTGTCTCCTTCAAACGTTGCACTTGGAACTGGAGCGCGGCCTATCAATGCCAGCCAGACGATGGTGGCGTCAACACCGTAAATTGTGCTCACACGTCGCGGTTTCTACAGTGGACCTATGCAGGGAATGTTGTTACTTCGCAGGACGAGAATGGGAACCGATGGAAGCGTACATTTGATGCTTTGGGACGCCTCGCGAGTGTGAACGAACTTGGGTCCGTTGTGCAACCGCTCAGCACTACCACAAATTACGATTACGATGCGTTCGGTAATCTTTCCTCGGTGCAACAGCTTGGTCAGAGTACGGATACGGCAAGGGCGACTCGAAAGTTTACCTATGACGGTCGATCTCGTCTGATCACATCGTTTAACCCTGAATCTGGGAAGATCTGCTACGGCACCATGAGTAACGGCAACTGCACTGAACAATATGACGGGAACGGTAATCTGACAAATCGGACAGATGCCCGTGGTGTAGTCACGAACTATGCCTACGATTGCCTGAATCGCGCACTCTCCAAGTCGTTTACAGGTGCCCCTGCAGGAACAATGTCCAGTTGCTATCTGTACGATACGGCATCGCTGGGAATAGGAAAACTAGCTGTCGAATGGACTCAGTCTGGATCTTGTGGCAACGACTCCTATAAATGTTCGTCTGCTCAACAGGCGAACCTACCGCCTGCAAACTATCAGTCGCTGCGGAAAGTCGGTGCCTATGACCCGATGGGGCGCGTCTTGACCGAGCAACAGTGTGTCGCTGGGTATTGCACGAGCCCTTCGGTTCCCACGACTCCATCACTGAATTGCTCAGCTCTTACGAGTGTTTCAGGACTGCAGTTTTGCTATGACCTGGCTGGGAATATGACGGCGTACAGTGCGGCGGTGATGAACTTTGCACAGACATTTGATGCAGCAGGCCGGTTGGCAACCGTCAATGGATCGCTGGTCGATGGCACGCATCCCGGCACGCTGTTTACTGCAAGAGGATACACCCCTTCCAATGCCCTCGCTGATTGGCTACTGGGGCAGCACATCGCCTTGGGGAGGTCGTTTGACATCCGGACGCGCGTTACAGGACAGGCAGCTTCGCAGCAGTAGACAGGATCGTATCTGCCTCATTGTGGCGGATGCGAAATGTGGTGCATGCGCGAGGCTCTTTGCGTTTCGCATAACTCGAAGGAAGGTTGGGCGGATGAGAGTTCTTCGGGGGTTGGTTTGGGTAGCATTGCTGATGGCAGGAGTTAGCATTGTCCCTCGACAAAACTCCGTCTGGGCGAAAAGCGGAAGGTCGTAACAGTTACGAGCCGTCGGCAAAGCGAATGAACGAGAGTCGACGAAGGGACGAGGCTGTTCAGGGATGCGAAAGATCGGGCAGTCGAAGCTCGTTGGCCGACAGCAGACACACGACTCCTGTCGTACGTACAAGGTGTTTGAAAGAGTTTCAGAGACTCAGGCAGCAAGTTGGTAGCGATGATGCAAGCCACCCAATCTCGGCATGGCGACAACCTTGCAGGACGCGCTGGGGTTCGACTCTCGCAGGCGTCCGGCAGGAGTTTCCTTCGCCAAGCCAAGATGCGTTCGGTCGTCGTGGAAATATTCGACGTAATCGCGCATCAGTCGCTTGAGATGGCGTTCGTTGAGCACGATGACGTGATCAAGAAGATCACGTCGGCAGCATCCGACGAAGCGCTCTGCCACACCGTTCTGCCAGGGGCTTTTGTAGGCCGTACGCTTCGACTTCACACCAAGAGTCTCTATCGTTTCCATGACCTCGGCATTGAAGATTGCGTCTCGGTCGTGGATCAGATACTTCGGAGCCGTGTCATATGGAAATGCTTCGCGCAGTTGCTGCGACACCCAATCACTGGTTGGGTGTCGAGTGACGGCGAAGTGCAAAAGCCTTCGCCTGTCATGCCCGATGACGAAGAAGCAAGTGAGCACACCAAAGGTCAGCGTGGGCACGGTGAAGAAGTCCATGGCGGCGATAGCTTCACGATGGTTGTCGAGAAAGGTCTTCCAAGCTTGCGCTTTCTTTGGATCGCGCGGAGCTTTCCGCATCCATCGCAAGACGGTGCGCTCGGAGATGTCGAAGCCCAACATCTTCAGTTCGCCATGAATGCGCGGCGAACCCCAAGTGGGATTTTCCGCGATCATTTTGAAGATCAGTTCACGAAGCTCTTTGCTTGTTGGCTTTCGCCCGATCGGTCCACGTCGACGCGACAGCCAAGCCCAGTACAACCGGAAACCAGCGCGATGCCATCGCACAACGGTCTCCGGCTGCACGAGCAAGAGTGCATTTTGCCATCCAGACCAGATGCGACGCAGCGATACCCAGAAAAGCCGATCCTGCCTGCGAAAGCACGGTGCAGGTTTCTTCACAGCAAGAATCGCTAGTTGCTGCCGCAAAGCCAGGTTTTCCAGCAGGAGATTGCGGCGAGAACGGAAGAGGCTGAGAATGAGCGAGCAAAACAGCTTCAACGTGCGGAGCATACTTCCTTTGTAGCAGACAGGGAGAATTCTCTTGCGGCCATGTCACAAATGGCATAATCTTGGACGAGTGGAGCCAACCGCCAAACCCGTACCGAAGCCTCTGGTCTGGGTCGGCGACTCGCTCGATGCAGTGCGGCGCTTTCCAGCAGCAGTCAGAAGCGACATTGGTGTTGCTCTTTTCGATGCGCAAGCTGGCGGCAAGCATGTCAGCTCGAAGCCGTTGCGCGGCATCGGCCCTGGGATTTTGGAGGTTGTCTCCGACCACCGTGGCGACACTTTCCGAGCCGTTTATACGGTGAAGTTGGCAGGCAGAGTTTATGTCTTGCATGCGTTTCAGAAGAAGTCGAAGACAGGCATCGAGACGCCACAAGAAGAGATCGCCCTTGTAAAGCAGAGGCTGAAGCGGGCAGTTGAATTGCATGCCGAATGGGAGAATAGACATGGCAAAACGCGACTACGTTGAGAGCAGTGGCAACGTCTTTGCCGACCTCAATCTTCCGAATGCGGATGAGTTGTTGGCCAAGGCGGAACTGGCCTTGCAGATCGCTACGATGATTCGCCAGCGGCACATGACCCAGATGCAGGCGGCGGCGGTGCTGGGCGTGGATCAGCCGAAGGTGTCGGCTCTGATGTGTGGGCGGCTGGCTGGGTTTTCGATTGAAAGATTGCTTCGTTTCCTGCTTTCGCTGGGGGCCGACGTGGCAATCACGATCAAGCCGCATGGGAGAACAGTTGCGCGAACGCGTAGCAAGATCGGCGAAGCTCGCAGAAGCTTGGAGAAGCCTGGTACGTTGCGTGTAGGCAAATTTGTAGCAGCCAAAGCTTCCAGAAACAGCAAGAAACAACAGGCCGCAGCGTAGCGACCGCAACTCTTTCCATACAAATCAGTTGTGGACGGCAAGAATCAACAGATTTCAAAAAGTGGCTTGATCTGGTTCGGGACCAGGGGGTCGGAGGTTCGAATCCTCTCTCCCCGACCATATTTAGAATCAATCGGTTACAACAAATCTTCCGGTGCTGAATAGTATGGCCCAAGGGGTCATTTTTCGCAAGCATTTCCGACACATCAGACACACGCGTTTCGCCTTATCCGCCACACCCTTTAGTTGTTTTCTTAAGGGGTCAGTCCGATAAGTTAAAACACGTGTGTCCTGTGTGTCGGCTCAGGCTTGCGCTCAGGCAGCGCGGACAGTCACGCCAGAGTTAGAGCGGGCAGGGAGTGAGTCCAAGAGTAGCCGCACGCCCGTGAACACACGGACGCTCTTGCCCTCAACCTTGCGGAATGCGTACCGCTTTCCCATCCGCTTACGCAGCTCACCCATGAGTGGCCGCGCATCCGCCTCCAAGCCTTCCCGTTGCAGCCACAGGATTGCCGCTGTGTGTATGTCTGCAATGGGCACCGCCTCATCTGGTACGGGCACAAGGCAGTCAGATTGAAACCGGGCTGCCACGTCCAACTCAGCAAAAAGTTCGTCCGTGGATAGTCTCACAGTGGCTGGTGGCCTCAGCCCATCCCGGATAACTGACGGACACAGCGCAATCAGCTCAGCAAGAATCCCCGGCAACTCTCCATGCAGTGTCCCGTCAATGGTTGTCTCCGGTGCCTCAGTGAAGTCTGCGCGGAATGGCACCAGATGCACCCGGCCACGGAACACAGCGTCAGCAGGAAAGACGGGCTGCTCATTGGTTGTGAGAAACAGCTTCCACGTTGGCTTAATCTGCCGTGCATTCTCCCTCATGGATGCCGCGCTCACCGTGTCCCCGCCGCTCAAGACTTTCAGCAACGGAAAATCCAGGTTGTCCGTCTTGGCCTCTTGGACACACACCGGCCGCGCACACTCCAGCGTTGAAAGTGTCCGCTTGTTTGCGTCATCTGCGAACTTGCTCTCCGCCAATTCACGCGGACGCAGCATCACCGCAGAGTTGCCAAGCAAGCCTTGAATCACACGGATGAAGCTGCCTTTGCCATTCCTGCCTGAGCCATAGAGAGCAAATATCGCGTGTTCTGCATGGGCAGTCAGACACAGCGCACACAGCCGCCTCAGATACTCCGCTAGCTCACGGTCCCCGCAAGCAATCTCCAAGAGGAAACGTGTCCAGCGTGGCGTGGGATGGGTTGCGTCTGGTGCCACGGCCAAACATCGTGAGATGTAATCCTCACGCTGCATCTGACGTGCATTCCCGGCCCGTAAATCGGCCACCAAGCCGCCCGGCAAGCCTAGCAGGTACTCATCAGTGTCAAATTGCTCCCGGCGCGTCTCAGGCAAGTCTAGCCACGCATAGGACACCACACCTCCAAGCGTATCGCTTGCCTTGAGCATCCCACGGCGGTCCCGTCCTTCCACTGGAGGCGGGCACAGGGTTGCACCGTGACATTTCATGTTTGAACACAGCCGTATTCCTCTCTGCCTTTTCGGCCTCTTCAGCAGAATCTGTGGGCCGAGGATGCCCTAGCGGGAAGCTCAAAGTCGCGACTTCAAGTTGCTAAACCTTTCTGCAATCAGGGCTTGTCAGCATTTCTTAACGGTTAAGAGTTG
Source organism: uncultured Occallatibacter sp. (assembly GCA_964645855.1). Classification (GTDB taxonomy): domain Bacteria; phylum Acidobacteriota; class Terriglobia; order Terriglobales; family Acidobacteriaceae; genus Telmatobacter. Next base: position 9,074 of record CAZYDF010000108.1, on the reverse strand, counting down.
CATGTTTTCTGTGGAATCAACTGGTTACCGGTTCTTTTGACGTGAATTTGAAGTCAGCTCGTCGCGGCAGGGGCGGTGGGAGAAGTGGAAATCCCGACGCTTCACCAGGGATTTCCAAGCGAGGTGGGAAAGTCCTGCACTTGGACTTTTCCACGGAGCGGCGTCTTCCACCGCCCTCTTCACCCACACTTTCTGCTATAGAGCCCTTTTTGGCGTAGAAAAGGCTGGTGCGCTTGATTTGATCAACACCGTGAAAGAAAGACTCACTGATGAGTCTAGACTTCGAGCGGGCACTAAGGGGCAGCCTGTCAAGCTAAAGAGACATATTGATAGCATTGCTTCCGCTTTTAGACGTCGAACACAAGGAACGAACCTTCCGTGGAGCATCTCTGGGATATGGAAGGCTGATCTATTCGTTGGAATGACGGACACGGGCCGATGGGTTGCTACGACCATCAAAATCAACGCACAGCACTTAGAGGGAGCAAGAGGGCTACGGATAGGTATAGTTCCTACACGAGAGGGCATAACCGATCTGGTTCGTATGGATGATCACAATAATCTCATAATTTGCCCCCTCCCATATGATGGCGGATTCATGGAGATATTTTACTCTGGATGGCAAATCGTCCAGCAATTTATCACTGCTGATGCGAAGGTTCCGCGTGAGGTCTCTTTGCCCAGACAAATTGATCGCCACGTAGCTCGATTGCTCGCAGAGAGACGTGAGTTTAACGTTGTCGATGTGATTGAGGCACTCGGCATTTTGTCTCAACCTGAGCTACTCGTTACAGATGCTCGTCCCGCTGAACTTGTTAGCAGGCGCGAAAAGGCGGTTTTGGTCGAAATCGGTGCCGTTCTCGCGCCGCTGGCGCAGCTGCTGGGCTAAACTCATGGACTTGCTCGAAGGGACCAGCGATAGCCTATAAGTCGAAAAGCCAGCAATACTACCAGCACCACGGTGAAGGGCACGGGCGAGAGCACGCCCGGCTTCACCTTCCACCAATAGTGCGCCAGCGCGGTGAGCGCAGCAATGTAGGTCAGCTTGTGCAGCAGATTCCAGCGCTTGCCGCCCAGTTTGCGGATGGCCCACAGGGATGAGGTCAGAGCCAGCGGCAACAGCAGCAGCCATGTGGCCACCCCGGCGATGATAAAGCGGCGCTTGGTCACATCGTCCAGCATGGTGGTCACATCAAAGCCGGAGAAGAGTGCGACGTACGTGATCAGGTGCAGCGAGCCATAAAAGAAGACGAACAACCCCGTCAGCCTGCGGAAGTGGATTAGCCAGCTGAGCGCGGGCACCAGTCTGCGCAGTGGCGTAATGGCCAGGGTTGCGGCCAGTAGCCATATGGCCGCAAGCCCGGTGGTGGAGGCGATGCGGGCCGTGGGGTCGGCGCCAATGGAGCCATCCACGGCGTGCCAGCCCAAGAGCGCCAGCGGCGTCAGGCAGCCGATCCATGCCAGAGTCTTGAGAAGAATGCGGGTTGTACGGGTCATGGTCTTTCCTGAGCGAGTTAGCAAGTCAGCAGGACAGCGTTCAGTCCCTTAGTCCCGAGTCCCTAATCCCTAGTTCCCTCGGTCCCTCAAAAATCCTTCTTCAAATTCATCCCCGCATACATCGACCCCACCTGGTCGGCGTAGCCGTTGAACAGCAATGTCGTGCGGCGTTGCGCGTAGAAGGGCAAACCGATGCGGCGCTCGAACTTCTGGCTCCAGCGAGGATGGTCTACGGCGGGATTTACGTTGGAATAGAAGCCATATTCACCGGGAGACAGTTGGTTCCAGGTTGTCGGTGGCATCTTGTCCAGGAAGCGAATGCCCACAATGGATTTTGCTGACTTGAATCCATACTTCCACGGGACCACAAGGCGCACCGGCGCGCCGTTCTGGTTGGGTAGCACCTCGCCGTAGAGCCCAAAGATGAGCAAGGTGAGCGGGTGCATGGCCTCGTCCATTCGCAGCCCTTCGGAGTAAGGCCAGTTGATTTGCGACTGGTAGGCCCACTTCTCCACCTTGGGATTGAAGTAACTCAGGAACTGCACATATTTGGCCGAGGGCAGCGGATCGCATAACTTGATCAGTTCCGCAAGCGAGTAACCCACCCACGGCACCACCATGCTCCATGCCTCCACGCAACGGTGGCGATAAATGCGCTCTTCCAGCGGGCGCAGCTTGAGCAGGGTCTCAATGTCAAATGTCTTCGGCTGCTTGACCTTGCCATCCACCTGGATGGTCCAGGGCCGGGTTTGCAGTCCACCTGCGTTCTTGGCGGGCTGGTCTTTCTCCACGCCAAACTCGTAAAAATTGTTGTAACTGGAGACGTCGGCAAAGCTGGTCAGTTGTTCGCCGGTAGTTGTGAGCGGGCTGGGTACGGTCTGCAGTTTGGCGCCGGCATGGACGATGGCCGGGCCGGCCAGCTCCGCCAGCCGCTCCGCTCCCAGAGCCGCGGCAGTGACGGCGGCGGCCGTGCGCAGAAACTTGCGCCGGTTAAAGAACTGGTCGAAGGCCGAACGTGGCGTGATCTCGGAGGAGGGAATTTCCTCGGCTTTGCTAATGAGCATCTGTTGGACCTCACAGACGGCGGGGAAGCCGTTCGTGCTCATTCGACGCGCCGGGGGGCAGGGAAGTTCCAGATTTTTTTAGCCTTGCACAGGGTGGGGTGGGAACGGCCATTCGCCCCGTTGGCGCGCGCGGATCAGGTAGAGCACGGTTCCGGTCGCGGCAATCGCGGCGGCCACCAGCAATCCCCAGAGCGCATTCTTGCGATTGACGAGGATGAAGGTGAACCCGGCGATGCACACCAGCGGCGGCAGCGGAAACAGCGGCATGCGGAAGGGTCGGGCCAGATTGGGCCGCTTCAGGCGCAGCAGGATCACGCCAATGTGTTGCAAAAAGAACTGCAACAGAATGCGCGTGACCACCAGGAGCGTAATTACCTGCTGGAGCGAAAGGAAGCAGAAGCAGCAGGCCACCAGACCCAGCGCCACCAGCGAGCGGTGGGGAATGCCGTGCTTTGGATGTACGGCGGCCAGCGCGCGGAAGTAATTGCCGTCGCGGGCGGCCGCGTAGGGCACGCGCGAGTAGCCCAGCAGCAGCGAGAACACCGAGGCAAAGGCCGTCCACATGATCAGCGCGGCAATCAGCGATCCGGCCCAGTTGCCAAAGGCCGCGCTGGCAACCTGCGCCACCAACTGCGCCGGTAGTTGCGCGTTCTTGCCAGAGTTGAAGGCGGCATTGCCCAGCGCGGGCAGCACGGCCAGATTCATCAGCACGTAAAAGCCGGCAACAAACAGCACGGAGAGCAGAATGGAGCGGGGAATGGTCTTTTCCGGCCGCCTGACCTCGCTGCCCAGAAAGCAGATGTTGTAGTAGCCCCAGTAGTCGTAGGTGGCGATGAGCGTGGCCGCCGCCAGGCCAGTGAGCGCCGTGCTGACGGGCTGCGCAGGGCTTACCGGCATCTGCCAGCCGCCATGTGCGTGCGCCCAGGCAAAGCCGGAGGCAATCACGCCCACCAGTGCCGCCATCACGCCGGCAAACAGAATCCACGCCAGCCGCGTAACCGACTTCAGGTTGCGATAGAGCAGCGCGGTCACCAGCAGGCAGACCGTTGCGGCAGCAAGATTGGTGTAGTGCAAAGCGGGCAGCCACGTGAGCGGCGCGTGGTCCAGCCCCGGTACAAACCACACCAGAAAGCTGGCCAGCCCAATGCAGCCTGAAGCGATGGACATGGGCGCGGAGAAGCTCAGCTGCCACACAAAGAGGAAGCCCAGCCAGTTTCCGGCGCGCTCCGGGTTATAGATCTCGCGCAAGAACGCGTAGCTGCCGCCCGCGCGCGGAAAGGCCGCGCCCAGCTCTGCCCACACCAGCCCATCGGCAATGGCAATGGTAGCGCCCAGCAGCCAGGCCCACACTGAAAGATGGAAGCCGGCCGCGGCAATCACCAGCGGCAGGGTGATGAACGGACCCACGCCGATCATCTCCAGCATGTTGAACAGCACCGCGGAGCCGAGTCCGATGCGGCGGTGGAGATGCGGGTTGTGCTCGGTGGAGGGGGCGCTCGACATGGACATCGGTACTTGGATTGTAGAACGCGGCCCGGCTTCCTCAGGCTTCCGGGCCTGAAGGCCCTCATCTTCTTTCAGAGAATCCATCTTCAAGGAAGGAGCAGGGGCATTTATGCCCCTGAAAACTTGCTCCCCAAGCGCGATGGGCCTTCAGGCCCGGAAAGAAACCTCGCGAAGCATTCAACGCCCGACGGGCGGTAAATTATACGGCGATTGGACCGCGGAAGTGTGAATCTCCCATGAAGAATCGCCGTTTTGGGCGCAGGTTTGAGCGTTTTCTTGCGTGCTCTGTTAAATGCTCGTGAATTGACATAACGTTCACAGAAATCTGCAAGTCTTGGAAGCGGATCGGGTGCAAGGTCTCGCTCAGCGCGGAGATTGTTTGTGCCTCTTCCGTTTCCGTCCGCGCACTCTGGCGATATGCCCTCGCAATCATACCTTCGCTCCAGCGAGGCGCGAGACTCGGAACCAGCAACATCAAGCGCGCTGGATTTGCACGAACAGATTTGAGAGAACATGAGAGGCCCAATGAACTTCAGATTGACCACAGCTGCTGCAATGATCGCGGCTGCCTGCATCGCATCATCCTGTGCCTACGCGGGCGAGCCGGCAACGCCGGTAAAGAAGCAAACCGCAACCAAGAAGGTCAAGGCTCCAGCAGGACCTTCCGTGGAAGACCAGATCAAGGCTCTGCGCGAGGAGATGCAGTCGCAGATTAACGGACTGAAGACCTCGCTCTCCGACAAGGACGCGCAGTTGAAGCAAGCGCAGCAGGCTGCCAGCGATGCACAGGCCGCCGCCGCCAAGGCCCAGGAAGCTGCCACCGCGCAGCAGCAGGCCGTGAGCGACAACGCCTCGGCTGTTACCACCCTGCAGTCTTCTGTCTCCGACATCCGCAACGCCAATGCTTCGGTTGTCGCCTCCATCACCGACGAGACCGCGGCCATCCGCAAGGCGATCGTTACCCAGGACGCTCTTCACTACAAGGGGATCACGCTGACCCCCGGTGGCTTCATGGCGGCTGAAACTGTGTACCGCTCGAAGGCAACCGGCGCCGACATCCCGACTGCCCTCAGCTCCGTTCCTTTCAACGGCGCCAGCGCGGCTCAGTTGAGCGAGTTCTTCGGCTCTGCCCGTCAGTCCCGCGTCTCCTTCCTCGCTGAAGGCAAGACCTCGCTCGCCACCTATCGCGGCTACGTTGAAGCTGACTTCCTCGGCGTGGGCGCCAGCTCCAACAACAACCAGTCCAACAGCTACGTCCTGCGCCAGCGCGTGGTGTGGGCTGAAGCGGCTCTCAATTCCGGCCTCAGCTTCCAGGGCGGCCAGATGTGGTCTCTGACGGCGGAACGCGCCAAGGGCCTCTCCAACTTCTCCGGCGACGTCAAGACGCCTCTCACCATTGACCCCAACTACCTGCCCGGCTTTGTCTGGACCCGTCAGTTCGGTTTCCGCGTGGTTGAGAACTTGAAGCACGTGGCCTTCGGCGTCTCGCTTGAGAATCCGCAGACTCTCACCGGCGGCAGCTCCTGCACCCAGGGCACTGTCACCTGCCTCTACGGCGCGTCCACCACGGCGCAGTCCAGCTCCTACAACGCCGTCAACGCCACCTACAGCTACAACCTGGGTCCGGACATCATCGCCAAGGTTGCGGTTGATCCGGGCTGGGGCCACTATGAGGCCTTCGCCATCGGCCGCTTCCAGCACTATCAGCTGTGGCCCTCCACCGCCGCGCCCACCGTCAGCCAGACTAACTCCCTGGCCATGGGCGGCTTCGGCGGCAGCGCCCGCGCTCCGGTCTTCGGCAAGTACGGCGACTTCGGTCTCTCCGCCCTTTACGGCAATGGCGTGGGCCGCTACGGCGACACCACCCTGGCCGACGTCACCTTCGACGCCACCGGTACCATGATGGCCATTCAGAACACCTCCGCGCTCGCCTCCGTTGAACTGCACCCCAGCAAGCGCCTGATCCTCTACAGCAACTTCGGCGAGGATTTTGCCGGCCGCCTGATCAGCACCAACGGCGGAGCCTCTTCGGGCTACGGCCTGCTCAGTGCCAACAATACCGGTTGCAGCACCGTCGTGTTGCCGACCAGCTCCACCGCTAGCGCGAGCCCGGCCAACTGCAACGGCGTCAACAAGTTTGTCCAGGAATTCGTGGGCGGCTTCTGGTACGACTTCTACAAGGGACCGGCTGGCCGCGTCCGCTACGGCGTCCAGTACGCCAACATCAACCGCGCCGTCTGGGGCGGTACGACCAGTGCGCAGGCGAATGCCACTGAGAATCAGGTCTACACCTCGTTCCGCTTCTACCTGCCGTAAACCCCGGCTCATCAGCCGAACCGCGAAGGGCAGCCCCAACCAGGGCTGCCCTTCCTGTTTTCCGCGGCGTCGCCTGCCCCGCACGGAATCAGATTGGGCCAGCTTCCCCAAGCGCAGCTCCTTAAGCCGGAAGTTTTTCCGTTTCACGCACTTCTGCATCGCATCCCGCGCCAAACCCCGTCTAAACTAGCAATAGAGGAAAGCGCAGGTTCCTGCGTTGGCGTCCTCGTGTTCTCTGGAAGGTGTTGGCGTGGATCAGGGCTCCAGAAGCAAAGTTCAGTCGAAGGGCAGGCGCGGCAGGGCTGCGTCGCCGCTGGCGCGTCTTGCGGCTTTGGCTGCTCCCATGGTCTTTGTACTGGCCGGTTGCGGCTCGGGTGGCGTCAGTGCCAACCCCTCCACCGGCGTCTTTGCCATCGCCCCCGGCACCGCCAGTTTTGACACCAACTGCACCGGCTGCAACGCCAGCGCCGCCAACGGCGCGGCAGCCGAGCAGTTTACCGCCACGCTCAGCTCCGGCGGCGCGGCCTCCGTTACCTGGAGCGTCTCCGGCGGCGACACCAACAGCGGAGCCGGCACCATCACCTCCGCCGGCCTCTACACTCCGCCCAGCTATCTCACCTCCGACTCCGTGCAGGTGGTGGTCAAAGCTACTCCCACCGGCGGCGGCGCGGCGGCCACCAGCGTCCTCACCCTGACGCCCGGCTTCCTGCAACCGCTAACCCCAGAGAACGCCGCGCTCGGCGCTGGCGGCGCCGTCACCGTGACCGGCTACCTTGCCGAGGCTGGCGGCTCTCTGCACATCGATTACGTGCTGGCCTCAGCCTCCGGCGGCACATCCGGCGGACAGGGCACACTGGGCACGACAAGTTGCCATCACAGCACGACCGCCTTCACCTGGTGCACCGTCACTTACACGGCTCCCTCGCCGGTCAGCTCCACCGCCACCACCTGGCTGGTGGCGCGGGTGGGCACCTTGTCGGTTGTGAATGCGCAACTGCTGCTCAACACCAACGGCGTCTCCAGCAATCCGGCCACCCATGAGACACAGCAGACCACCGCCATCCAACTGGGCACCTCTGGTGGCAACAACAAGGATTACGACGCCAGCGGCAACCAGATTGTGGATTGTTGCAGCGGTACCCTAGGCTCGCTGGTGCAGGACGCCTCCGGTCACCAGTACCTGCTCAGCAACAACCACGTGCTGGCTCGCAGCGACCACGCTTCCTTGGGCGACGCCATCATCCAGCCCGGCCTGATCGACAACAGTTGCACGCCCTATGGCGAGGGCTCCGGCACTACTCCGGTGGCCACCCTCTCCACCTGGCTGCCGCTCAGCTCCAAAACCGTGAACGCCGACGCCGCCCTCGCCCTGGTGAACTCCGGCGCAGTGGCCACCAATGGCAGCATCCTCGAACTCGGCTCGATGCAGGCAGGCGGCGCGCTGGCTGCTGCGCCTCCCGGCATCTCGTCCACCGGCGGCAAGGGTGAGGCGGCCAACATTTCGCTCAAGGTGGCCAAAAGCGGACGCACCACCGGATTGACCTGCGGCGCGGTCTCTGCCGTGGCTCTGGATGTGCAGGTTTCCTACTACACCGACTGCGCGGAGACCAAGGCCTACCTGACCAAGACCTTCACCAACCAGATTGCCATCACCGGCAACCAGTTTAGCGATGCTGGCGACTCTGGCTCCCTGGTAGTGGACGCATCCAACGCCGAGCCCGTGGGCCTGTTCTACGCCGGCGGACAAGATTCCAGCGGTGTGGGCCAGGCCGTGGCCAGCCCCGCCACCGATGTGCTCAGCGAGCTTGGCTCAAACTCCGGAACCACCTTCAGCTTTGTGGGCGGTGCGGATCATGCCGTCAGCTGCTTGAACTATGGCGCGGGCAACGTCACAGCCGCGCTGCGCCTCCAGTTGGTTCCTGCCGAGCAGGCGCGGACGCAGGCAGCCCTCAGCACCGCGCACCTGCTGGTGAATCCTGGCGCAGGCATTCTGGGCGTGGCGGCGGGCAAAAGCCTGGACCGCCCCGGCGAGGGCGCTTTGGTGGTTTATGTCGATGAAGCCAGAGGCGCCACCGTTCCCGCTACATTCAATGGTATGCGCACCATGGTCGTTCCCACCACAGCCCGCGCGCTGGCTGCCGGCACGGCTCCGGAGAGCGCGGCAGAAGTTTCTTTACCTCTTACCGCAGCGGTTCTGACGCAGGCAGTGGTAGCCAAGCAACAGGCCTCGCACACGCTGCTCACGCGCAACTCTTCCTACTTTGCCGTAGGCGTTGGTCAGAGCCTGGACAACCCGGCAGAAGCCGCGCTGGTGGTCTACGTGGACCGCCGCAACCTGCCCGCCACGCTGCCCGCCACCCTCAACGGCATGCGCACGCGCTACGTGGTGATGGACCGCTTCCACGTCACCCGCTCCTACGCTACTCCGATTCACAACCGCCGCCACTGCCCGGCCCGCTCCACCACCACGGACGAAGATCCCTTCCAGCTCAAGATGCGCAATTTTTTCAAACCTTTCTTCTAAGCCCCTGGCACCTGCGGTGCGGCAGACGGCTTCGCCCCCTCCGTGGTCAGGCACCTGCGGTGGGGCAGGCTTCGCCTTCACGAAGCTGTCCTCCCCACGCGAAGCTACCCTTCCCACGAGTCTGTCATTCTTGTATCTATAAAGCATCGGCGGGATGTTGGAAACTG
>CAZYDF010000107.1:0-14297 GCA_964645855.1 uncultured Occallatibacter sp. | reverse complement strand
CAGCAGTTTCCTAAACTGCGTGTCGGAAGTTCGAGTCTTCCCGGGGTCACCACTTCATTTTTCCATGCACTTTGACGGCCATCAGCGATCACATGGTCTGCGCCGTATGATGACGGGCTTTGACTTCGCGGCTCATCCCGTTTATAAAAGTTCATGTCATGAAAATCGGTTTCATGACATACCGACTGCTCTGTCATGAGCAGCGCAATTCACCACGGCAATCGCCAGGATGCTCGGGAAGGCGGTGAAATTCCGCCACTGCCCCGCAACTGTGAGCGCCCCTGCCTCGGTGCCCGTCGTATCGGCGTACCGGATGAAGGCAGGAATTCAGCCAGGGCCGTTCCGCTCAGCGCGGAGCGCCCAGGGAAACCACTGGAAGCGAGCCCTTGCGGCTTCGTTTTTGGGAAGGTGGCTGAAGAAGGCGCAAGTCAGGAGACCGGTCCTCGGCGCCCTCAACCCGCTTTGCGTTCCGAGGGGAACGAAGGAGCTATCATGCCTATTTCCCTGAATTTGCGCCGCCAATTCCTGCGCGTATTCGCTGCCATTCTACTTACACTTGCTTTGAGCCCCTGCCGGGCTGCGTCCATCCGCGGTGTCGTTACCGATGCGTCGGGAGCAAAGGTCACCGGCGCCACGGTGGTTCTTATCAGCGGCGGAAAAGTCGTCGCCAGCGCCGTTTCGACTGCGGACGGCAGCTTTCAAATACTGACCGGCGTCAACGGCCGCTTTTACCTAGTGGTTTCGGCCAAGAGCTTCCGCCAGTTGGAGACACCGGGCTTCTACGCCGGCCAACTCGACAACATTGAGCGCAACGTGGTGCTGGAACCGGAGTGGGTGCGCGAGTCGATCGTTGTGACTGCAACCGGGATTCCTACGCCGCAGCCGCAAACCAGCGAGGCCACCAGCGTGCTGGGACCGCTCGATCTGGCTTTGCGCGACGATCTGGTGAGTGCGCTGCGGCTGATGCCTGGCACGGTCACGGTGCAGTCCGGCCAACAGGGAGCGCAAACTTCCTTGTTTGTGCGCGGCGGCAATTCGGATGCGAACAAGATCCTGCTGGACGGAGTGAGTGTGGGCGATATGGGGGGGCAATTCGACTTCGGCCCGCTTTCCACGACCGCTATTCAAAGTGCGGAGGTCTATCGCGGGACCAATTCGAGTCTTTACGGAGCGGATGCGGGCAGCAGCGTCGTCAGTCTGACTACCCCGCACGGAACCACCAGCTTTCCTTCGCTGTTGTTTCAGGGCGATGCCGGCAACCTCAACACTTCGCGCGAAGAGTTGGAAGTTGCCGGAGCGCACAACAAACTCGATTATCTGGGCGCTTTCAGTTGGCTGCAAACGGCCAACGATCTGCCCAATGACGAGTACCATGTAGCCACAACAGCGGCCAATCTCGGCTGGCAGGCGAGCGGGACCACGCAGATTCGAGCCACACTGCACTATGGCGTGGATGCAACGGGCGTACCCAACTCCTGGGACTTCTATCATGTGGCCGACGACGCAACGCAGAAGGATCAGGATCTTTTTGTCAGCGCCTCGATCGACAATCAGACTACGGCGGCATTTCACAACACCCTGCGTTACGGGCTGGCGCGCAAGCGGGAACAATACAACCTCTGGCAGCTATCGGGCGAAGCCCAGACCTTCAGCTATTACTGCTATGGTCCGGCAACACTGGGCAATAACGTCACCATCTCCGGCGCCAATGGCTACTCCGCCACCGGGCAGGCTGTGCTCGACTGCTCCACAGGCAAGAGTCAGAATGTCAACAATCGTGACCAGCTAGTCTATCAGGGCGATTACCGCTTCACGCCGCACCTGATCGCGCTCCTCGGGTTTCACTTCGAAAACGAGCGTGGTTCGGAGCCAGGCAGCACCTATTATCCAGCTGTGAACGCGACCAACTACGATTACCTTGCCGGCGTACATGGCGACTATAAAAATCGCTTCTATTACACATTGGGCGGCAGCATCGAGAAGTACTCGCTGTTTGGAGTGCAGGGGACGCCGCACGCCGGGCTCTCTTATAGTGCGGTTCGCCCGCGCAAAGGCGCCTTCAGCGGGACTCGCATTCTGTTCAACTTTGGCGATGCGGTGCGCGAACCTAAGCTGACCGATGAAGATGGGTCACTCTACAATTTTCTCGAACAAAACGGCGGGCAATCGACAATTCAGCAGCTCCACATTGGACGTTTGTCGGCGCCTACCACGCGTACTTATGAAGGTGGGGTCGAGCAGTCGTTCTTTGGCGAGCGCGTCGTCTTCCGCGCCAGCTACTTCCACAACGAATTTGGCCGGGAGATCGAATACGTCGGCCTCGACCTGATTCCCGAACTCCTACCCAATCTCACCGCGGCTCAGCAGCAGGTACTGGAGCAAACCCTTCAGAACGACTTTGCCTACGAGCTGACCATCAACTCCCAGGCCTTCCGCGCCCAGGGAGTCGAGACTACGGTGGAGAGCGGCATCGGTCGCAGCCTTTTCATGCGCGGCGGCTACACATACCTGGATTCGGTGGTTCAGCGCTCGTTTACCAACGACGATGAGGCTTTGCTGGGGCCTATTCCCACATTCAGCGACGGCACTCCCATCGGACCCTACGCTCCGCTTGAAGGCGCGCGTCCCTTCCGCCGCCCGCCGCATACCGGCTTTTTCACCGCCAGTTACTCGAAGAGGAAGCTGGCAGCGGTCTTTACTTCAGCCTTTGCCAGCCGCAGCGACGATTCGACGTATCTTGAGGGAGCCGACGCCAACGGCGGCGATAGCCTGCTGTTGCCCAACCGCAATCTGGACCACGGCTATGCCAAGCTGGATCTCGGCGGCAGCTACAACCTGCTGTCGTGGCTGAGCATCTATGCCCAGGCAGAGAACCTGCTCAACGACCAGCACATCGCGCCCATCGGCTATCCCAGCCTGCCCATGAACCTGCGCACCGGCCTCCGCATCCAGTGGACCAAGGCCGTCAGCCGCTAAGGCAGGTTTCAGCCTCAGTGAAGGGCGGGAACTGAACACGCACGATGGAGGGGGTTGCGCCCGCAATCCTCCTCCATGGTGCTGGGTGAAATGGCAGACGAGGTGCATCCGCGCCGATGGATTGAAGAGCGCCGGACGGTGACCGGATTCCTCCCCGCTTTTCCACAGACAATGCCCGGAAGTTGATGAAAGCGCTGTTTTTTCCCTTGGAAACCCGCTGCCACTGTCACAAACTATTTATATGCACGTAGTTTAGCTTTAACAGTCTCTCCAGCAATACCGGTCAAGCTAGATGTTGGGCCCGCGGCAGCCAGATCGCCATCGGCCCACAATCCCCAAAAAACCGAACGATCAAACAAGCTGCGAGGAGAATATGAAGCAAGATCTTTGGAGGAGTGTCGCCCGGTGTGGCCTGTTTCTTTTGGCCACATTCACCTGCTGCCTGCCAGGGCTGGCGCAGCAAACATTAGGTTCGCTGAATGGCACTGTGCTCGACACGACCGGAGCCGCCATCTCGGGGGCCACCGTGACGGTCACCGACGAGGCAATCAACGTTACCCAGACCGCCACAACGCAGAAGACCGGCTTCTATCAGATTTTCAATCTCCCCATTGGCACCTATACGGTCAAGGTCGCGCATGAAGGGTTCGCCACCACTGAGCTTGCCGGCATCTCCGTTCAGGAAGCCCGTGCCACCACGCTCAATGCCACACTGAAAGTCGGGCACGCTGCCGCTGAAACCGTCGAGGTTACAGCGAATCCACTGCTCAACGCCACGGACGCCACCAACGGCTACACCATGGACTCCGCGCAGATTGAGATCACTCCGCTGGCCACCGGCAGCTTCACCCAGATGGCGGTGCTTTCGCCGGGCGTGAACGCCGAACTGCTCAGCGGTCTCAACTCCAATGGCGGCCTGGGCAACCAGCCCATTTGGGCCAACGGCCAGCGCGACACTTCGAACACCTTCCAGGTGAACGGTGTGGACGTGACCAACCTCTTCAATGGCAAGACCTCTAGCGGGATGACCTCGCAGCGTTATAACTTCAACATCGGCGGCGGCAGCACCTCGGCCGCTTCTTCTGCCGGCGCCGGGGCCATCGGCGGCGCGTCTCCTACCGGAACCTCGGTTTACGGCTCCATCGGCAACAGTCTCCCCTCGCCTCCGCCCGAAATGCTGGCGGAACTGCGCGTGAACACCTCGATGTACGACGCCCAGCAGGGAGCGACCAGCGGCGCGCAGATCGATGCCAACACCAGGACAGGCACGAACGCCTGGCACGGGCAGGTGTACGGAACCTTTGCCAATAACGCTCTAAATGCCGCGCCCTACTTCTTCAACCAGCAGTATCAGCTCAGCCTCCAGGGAGTAGGAGCGTTTCCCGAGTCCCTGGACAATCCCCAACTGCACCGCTGGACCGCCGGCGGCACGGTGGGCGGACCGGTGATCAAGAACAAGCTGTTCTTCTTCGCCGGCTATCAGCGCCTTTACAGTTCGGATCAGTCTACCGGTTTGTCGCAGATGACCGTCCCCTCCGGGTTGACCGATGACCGCTCAACGGCTGGCCTGGACGCCGCAGCCACCGTCTGGAACGGAGGCAAGGCGTTCAGCAGCGCCATCGACCCCATCGCGGCGTCGCTCATGAATGCGAAGCTGCCGAATGGGCAGTACTTGATTCCGTCGGCGCAGACCTCGGCGGCCTATCAGTACGGGGTTCCTAATGTCACGCTCATCGGCACCTCCGAGATGACCTCCGATCAGGGGACGGCTGCGCTGGACTACGACGTAAGCAAGACCGACCGGTTTGAGGTGAAGTATTACTACCAGAACGATCCTGTGACCAAGCCTTACGGTTTTGCCCAGACGGGCGGTTTTCCGGTTACCCAGAACAACGGTTCGCAGGTGGCGGCAATCGACAATACCATGGTCCTCAGTCCGCGGCTCAACTGGGAACAGCGCCTAGGTTTTGTACGCATGGGCTCGTACAGCTTTTATAAGCAGACGCTGACCAATCCCGGTGGCGATCCCGATTTCGGTATCGGCGCCGGCCAGACGGGATATGCCGCCGGATTGCCAGGCCTGCTGCTGGCATCCTTTGCCAGCAGCCAGAACGACTCGCCCGGCGTCAAGGTCGGACCTTACAGCTCATTCGCCAACACCGGCTTCTATCAGAACCGGTTGAATCCCTCCACCAACCTGATCTTTGCAAAAGGGAACCACACCCTGGTGGCCGGCGGCGGCTACAGTTACACACAGTTGAACATCACCAACAACCGCACCGGGATCGCCCAGGTAAAGACCAAGAACTTTCAGACATTTCTCGAGGGAGCGGTTAGCAGTTCGAACGTGCTAGAGACCATCGACCCGGCGAGCGGACGGAACAATGCGGATCGCTACTACCGGACCAACGAGATGGATGGCTATCTGCAGGACAAGTGGCAGGCGCTTCCGAACCTGAGCATCACCGCCGGCATCCGCTATGACTACCACGGCGGCATGACGGAGAAGTACGGCGACATGTTCAACTTCGATCCGGCCAAGTACAACGTGACCGGTACTACCACCTCCGGATTTACCGTGGCCGACGCTGGCTTTATTGTGGCGGGCAACAACAAGTACTACCCCACCTCAGGAGTCAGCGACTCCACGCTGAACGGACGGCAGTGGGGCATCTCTCCGCGCGTGGGCTTTGCCTGGGCGCCCAAGATGAATCATGGCAACGTCGTCTTCAGCGGCGCGGGCGGCATCTACTTCGATCGCGGCGAGAATTTCCAGTACCTTTCGCAGCCGGCAGGCAGCGGCAACGGCGGACCGTTCGGCGTCACCGAGTCGGCTCCGCTGGCCAGTTATGTCGTCGGCAATGGCAAGACGCTGGAGAATCCGCTGGGCACGGCTCTGACTTCGGCCACCTACATTCCGCCCAGCGCCAATCCCGGCACCATCACCGCGGCACTACAGAACCAGTTGAACATCATGACCGGCAACAGCAAGTCCTATGGCCCGAACTGCGGCGCCATCGACAATCAGGAAGGCTATACCGACTGCACGGCGACCTTGAACTTCGGCGCCTACGACAAGGACAACGTGCTGCCGTACACCGTCAATTACTCGCTCAAGATGCAGTGGCAGCCCAGAGCCGACTTGGCCGTGACCATCGGCTATAGCGGCAATCGCGGCCGCCACGCCGTGATCCCCATCCCCTTCAACGAGCCGGGCATTGCCACAACCAGCAATCCGATCTGGGGCGAGCAGTACAGCTACGGCTTCCAGGTGCTCAACCAGAACCTTCCCAAGCACCAGTACGACTACAACAGCATTGCCCTGGAGCCCTGGAACACGGCCGACGGCGGCAATACCGACTTCCGTACGCCGTACGTCGGTTACAGCCCGAACGCCGCGCTCTTCAAGACCGTGGGCAACTCCGCATACGACGCACTGCAAACCCAGCTCGAAAAGCGGCTCTCGCACAATTTCCTGGTGGGCGCCAGCTACACCTGGAGCCACGCTCTCGACGAACAGAGCGACATCGGTCTGTTCTTTACCGGCAACGATCCAAAGAACCTGCGCAACTCCTGGGCATCGTCGGATTTCGACCGCACTAGTGTTTTCAGTGCGGACTTCCAGGTGCTGCTTCCCAACACTGCCAAGGTCAACTCGCTGGCTTCCTATGTTGTCAACGATTGGAGTCTGACCGGGATCGGCATTGCGCAAAGCGGCGAGCCGTATTCGCTCTATGAGTTCTACGGCGCGGTAGGCAGCATCAACTTCGGCGACTATCCCACGCTGATGAACCCCGTGCTCGGAGTCAAGGATCCGACCAGCGTGAAGAAATCGCTGACTGGGAATTCCGGCGCTTTTCGCGGCCCCGGCGGCAGCTACATTCCTACCATCGATCCCACGCAGATCGCCATCAACTACCTGGCTCCCGGCGAGAAGGGCATTCCGGTCTCCACGGGCAGCGATCCGCAGGACATCTACGAGACCGACTTCGCTCCCGGACAGCGCAACCTCTTCCGCCAAGCCGCCCAGAAGCGCCTGGACCTTTCCTTGCGCAAGACCTTCCACGCGACAGGGAAGCTGACCATGCAGTACGAGTTCAACGTCTTCAACGTCACCAATACCACCAGCCTGGACGTGCCGATGGATCAGGCGCAAATCCGCCAGAACTCAGCCTGCTCCAACTCGGCCATCACGGCGGGCAATAACTGCGAACCCGGCAAGTACTACTACGTCAACTACGGGCAGATCGTCACCAGCAGCAATCCCGCCGATCAGCAATCGGCGCTGGCCAATCTGGATGAATTGCCTTACTCCACCGGGTCGGGCAAAAACCTGACCGTTCCCACCTTCATCCCTCTCGGAGCGACAGGAAGCTGCGTTTCAGGAGGGTCGAATGTGACTCCGAATGGGTGTCCAAACAACGCGTCAACCTTTGGCTCGGTCTCCAACACCATTGGCAGCAACCGGGTTGTCACCATGGGCATTCACATCACCTATTAGCTTCCTGGCTTGAGGAAGAGTACGCATCGGGGTCCCTTCCGGGGCCCCGATGCCGTTTCAGCAGAGCATTTCAGGCGAATGGAGGAGGCTCAGCCATGCGTCTGGAGTGCAAAGGGTATGTTGGTGCGCGCAGGGATATTGAGGTCATTAAAAGAAAATTCATTGGGTCAAAACCACTTCTTGAACTTTTGAAGAATTCTGGGCTCATTGTACGTTTCTGACACACTTTTTCTTGAAGACAGCCGACTGCTCGGATTAGAGTGGAGCTTCTCCCATTTTGACGTGTTTGGTTTGCTTGTAGTCCCTGTAGCAGAGGTGTACGCATGGTTTGTCCGAAGTGCCAATCCAGTTCTCTTTCTTTGATTCCGGCGGAAGTCCGGCTTTATCGCAACAGTCCCCGCACTCTGAGCCATCCACCTATGACGCCTTCCCCGGATATCCGGGTATGCCTGGATTGCGGCTGGTCGGAGTTTTCGATTCCGCGCTCCTGGTTGTCGGCCGGGTGGCTGCGCTCCATGAGCCCGCAGAAGGTTGTGAATGGGGCTGGAAGGGCGTCTTCGAGCGTGGCTGCGCTCACGTCGTAGAGAGTAGAAGCGTTCCGGACGGATTTGCATGGCCAACTGTCTCCGACGGCAATTCGATCGCCCGAGGTTGACGCATGGACGGACCTCTTAAAAGAGGGCGCGCAAAAAAGGCCCCCAGCCGAAGCTGGAGGCCTTTTGTTCTAGGGTTGTAGCGCCGTGGCTTAGTACATGCCTTCCATGCCGCCCCCGTGGCCGCCAGCCGGAGCAGACTTGGGCTCCGGAATCTCGACAACCAGAGCTTCGGTGGTGAGAAGCAGGCCGGCGATCGAGGCTGCGTTCTGCAGCGCCGTGCGGGTTACCTTGGTGGGATCGATGACGCCGGCTTTCACCAGGTCCTCGAATTCGCTCGTGGCTGCGTTGTAGCCGTAGTGCTGGTCCTTCGACTCCAGCACCTTGCCTACCACCACCGCGCCCTCTTCGCCGGCATTCGCGACGATCTGGCGCAGCGGCTCTTCCAGCGCGCGGCGAACGATCTGGGCGCCGATCTTCTCGTCGCCTTCCAGCGTCTTGATCAGGGCTTCGACAGCCGGGATGGAACGGACCAGCGCAACACCGCCGCCGGGGACGATACCCTCCTCTACAGCAGCCCGCGTCGCGTGAAGTGCATCTTCCACACGCGCCTTCTTCTCTTTCAGCTCGGTCTCGGTCGCGGCGCCCACCTTGATGATGGCCACTCCGCCCACCAGCTTGGCCAGCCGCTCCTGCAGCTTCTCCTTGTCGTAGTCCGAGGTGGTCTTCTCGATCTGCGCGCGGATTTCGTTGATGCGGCTCTTGATGGCTTCGGCATCGCCGGCGCCGTCAACGATGGTGGTGTTGTCCTTGTCGATGGTGACGCGCTTGGCGCGGCCAAGGTCCTCGAGCTTCACGCCTTCCAGCTTGATGCCCAGGTCCTCAGTGATGGCCTTGCCGCCGGTGAGGATGGCAATGTCGCCCAAGATCGCCTTGCGACGATCGCCGAAGCCAGGCGCCTTCACGGCAGCCACGTTCAAAGTTCCGCGCAGCTTGTTCACCACCAGGGTGGCCAGGGCCTCGCCCTCAACGTCCTCGGCGATGATCAGGAGCGGCTTGCCGCCGCGTGCTACCTGCTCCAGCAGGGGCAGCAGGTCCTTCATGTTGCTGATCTTCTTCTCGAAGATGAGGATGTAGGGATCTTCCAGAACCGCTTCCAGGCGCTCCGCGTCGGTGACGAAGTAGGGGCTCAGGTAGCCGCGGTCAAACTGCATGCCCTCGACCGTCTCCAGGAAGGTGTGGCCGGTCCGCGATTCCTCGATGGTGATCACGCCATCCTTGCCGACCGTCTTCATTGCGCCGGCGATGATGTCGCCGATCTCCTGGTCACCGTTGGCCGAGATGGCGCCCACCTGGGCTACCGAACCCTCGTTCACGGGTTTTGACAGCTTACCCAGCGAACCGCCGTCGGTCCAGTTGCCGTCCTTGTCACGGGTGCCGATGACGACCGTCACGGCCTTATCGATGCCGCGCTTCAAGGCGGTCGGGTTCGCGCCGGCTGCCACTGTCTTCACGCCCTCGCGGAAGATGGACTGCGCCAGAACGGTCGCGGTCGTCGTGCCGTCGCCGGCCACGTCGCTGGTCTTGGAGGCAACCTCGCGCACCAGTTGTGCACCCACGTTTTCGACCGGGTCCTTCAGGTCGATCTCTTTGGCCACCGTCACGCCGTCCTTGGTGATGGTGGGCGAACCGAATTTCTTCTCGATCACAACGTTCCGGCCCTTGGGGCCGAGGGTCGCCTTGACGGCGTCCGCCAGCGTGTTCACGCCGCGCAGGATCGCCTGACGGGACTCTTCACCGTGCAGAATTTGCTTTGCCATGCCTGTAACTCTCCTAGTCAGTTGTCAGCTATCAGTTGTCAGTTGTCAGGGGGCGGAGAGCAGAGATCAATGCTGTCGACCTGCTAGCTCCGCCAACACCGCGAAGACGCGCTGTACGCGGCCGTCAGACTACTTCTTGATGATGCCGAGGACTTCTTCCTCGCGCATGATCAGAAACTCTTCGCCGTCGATCTTGATCTCGGTGCCGGAGTACTTGCCGAAGAGAATCTTGTCGCCCGCCTTCACGTCCAGGGGGAAGACCTTGCCTTCGTCGTTGGACTTGCCCTTGCCCACGGAGATGACTTCGCCCTCCTGAGGCTTTTCCTTGGCGCTGTCGGGGATGATGATGCCACCGCGGATGGTCTCGCCCTCTTCGAGGCGGCGGACCAGGATGCGGTCATGGAGCGGGGTAAAGGTGGTCGCTACGGATACAGTTGCCATTGCTTCGCTTCTCCTTCACACGCGGGCGGAGTCGAGCTCCAGCCGCGGGATTTGCGTGGTTTGATGAAAAATCCTTCGGAAATTGCGGATTGCTACCTTACGATTTGGAGCAGCGGACTGATGCAAGCAGACCCGCCGGCGGCGTGCTAGCACTCTCGCCTTCCAATTGCTAACGATAGGGAGCGTCGCCGGGATTGTCAAGTACTGATTGTTAATATATGAGTGCGGAACGCTCATAAATTCTTGAGGCTGTCAATGAATGATATTTCGGCCTCAAAGCGCTCCACGTCCCCTTCAGGGCGGATCAAGCGGTGTCCCGGACAGAGTGTGGAGCAAACCTCGATGCTTGGTTCCTGCACCGGATCCCTGCGCCTCCGTTCCAAGCTGACGGGAAGAACGGGATTCTTTTCGAGAATCGACAGGATACTCTGGACCTCCGGAAGCCGGATAAGTTCAATCAACGGCCCAGAATACCGCGATTCCAACCATATTGTCGATCGAATTCACATCCGTCCTGCTACCTCTGGCGACGGGCCTTCGTCGTAAGCGTGGAGACCATTTACAATGGACAACATGCTTCGCCGTTCCCTCATTTGTTGCAGCGTCTTCGTGGCCGCTTTCGGCCTGATTGTCAGCTCTCTCTCCGCTCAGCAGGAGACATCCAAGCGCGGCCGCAAGTACAAGGCGCCGCCGCCAACGGCTCGCATCGAGGTGACTGTGCTGCGCGACGTCAACGGCAAGCCGATTGAGAACGCGGCCGTCGTCTTTCACGCCATGGTGGGCGAAAAAGACACAGGCAACATGGAATTGAAGACCAACGAGGATGGCAAGACCATCATCGACGTGATGCCTATTGGCGACACGGTTCGGCTGCAGGTGATCGCCAAAGGCTTCCAGACCTTCGGCGATGACTACAAGATCGACAAGGCCGAATTGGCCATTGAGATCAGAATGAAGCGGCCGGGCGAGCAGTATTCCATTTATAAGAGTCACCCGGAGCAGAGCGAGGGCGGCAAGGATTCTGCGCCAGCGCCAGCTGCCACGCCGCAGGCCACGCAACCCAGCCAGCCCCAACCGAAATAGGGTATGCCTTGGAGCGGACCTGCCCGCTGGCCTCGGAGTGTTGATGGTTTATTGAAAGGCCGCCGCTTAGGCCGCGCTCTTTCAGGGCAAAGCGATGACGACCCAAATCCTCAGCGGCAAATCGGCACTGGTCAGCGGAGGCGCCCGGCGCATCGGGCGGGAGATCGCGCTCGTTCTCGCTAAAGCCGGGGCGGATGTGACCATTACCTACCGGCGCTCTCGCGCCGTGGCCGAGCGGACTGCCGGCGAGATCGAAGACCTCGGCTGCCGCGCTTTGACCGTGGAATGCGATGTACGCTCGGAGTCCTCGGTGCGCGCGGCGATTGCCGCGACAATCGCCTTTCATGGGCGGCTCGACGTGCTGGTCAACAACGCGGCCGTCTTTGCCTCCGCTTCGCTTGAGAGCATCGGCCTGGAACAATGGGATGCGGTCTTCGAAACCAATGTGCGCGGACCGTTTCTGGTGGCGCGCGAGGCGCTCGTTTACCTCCGCGCCGCGCAGGGAAGAATCGTGAATATCGGCTCGCTGGGTGGATTGCAGGCCTGGGCCGGCCATGCCCACTACTGCGCATCGAAGGCCGCGCTCCATATGCTCACCGAGGCAATGGCCAAGGCATTCGCGCCGGAGGTGGCCGTCAATTGCGTGGCACCGGGCTGGATCGAGATGGATGAGACCCCTGAGGCGGATGCCGCTCGCTTTGCCGCCAGAACACCCATGCGTCGCAACGGGACGGCGGACGATGTGGCCCAGGCCGTTCTTTTTCTTGCAACTGGCACGAAATTCGTCACCGGGCAGATTCTGACCGTTGATGGCGGGTTGGGCCTCACTTAAAGGTGGCGAGGCATTTAACGGGCGAACAGACGGTTCCAGAGACTCCTTCGGCCAGCCTTGTCCGTTCCGCTCTTGCGGGACGCAGGTTTGGAGTTGCTGGCATAACGCTTGGCATTGAACTTCAGCGGCACATTCTCCCACAGGCCTAAGGGTTCCGGTTGCGCCGGCCACTTGGCGCCCGCGACCGCAGCCTGCGGATTGGTCACGCATAGCCGCCGCGCCGTCTCTTCGCCGGCCCGCTCGGCCACATACTCGTAAGCGCGATTCAAATGCGGAGGCCGCCAATCTATTCGGTGTGCGTCGGTGGCCAGAAAGTGAATCCAGTTGCGCTCGAGCAGTTCGTTCGAGAGGGCCTCCGCCAGCTTGCCGCAGCGTCCGTACAGAGCATTGGCGGTCACCTGAACCAGGCATCCCTTGCGCATCCACTCGGCCAGCAACTCGGGTTGGCGATGCACGGCAGGATACCGCTCCGGATGGGTGACGATCAGCGTATAGCCCGCCGACTGCAACCTGTACATGGCGTCTTCCAGTTGCGGAGCGATGGTGATGTTGGGAAACTCGATCAGCAGATAGCCTTTGCCGTTGATCGAGTAGCGCAAGGGATGGGCCACGGCGTCGAAGATATTCTCCGCGGCCAGGTGGAAGTCGCATCCCAGGCTCAGTTCGATCAAGCCCTTCAGCAGGCCGCGCAACTCAGCTAGGCGTTCTTCGATCACCTCAAGGCGATAGGGGTACTCATCGCTGGCGTGAGGCGTGCAAACGATATGCGTGATTCCGTCCGCCGCGGCTTCGCGCGCCATCGCCAGCGAGGTCTCCAGGTTGGGCGATCCGTCGTCCACACCATAGATCAGATGCTCATGAATGTCGATCATTGCGCCCTGTCTTCCTGCGTCTGCAACCAGAATTTCAATGTGCCGCCAGAGCCTCGATCATAGAGGCAAAAATCTTCCAGCCGTCGGCCGATCCCAGCAGTTCTTCGCTAGAGCGATCCGGATGGGGCATCATGCCCAGGACATTCCTCTTTTCGTTGAGAATGCCGGCAATATTGTCCAAGGAACCGTTTGGGTTCGCTTCCGCGGCGATCTCTCCGCCGGCAGTGGCATAGCGGAAGGCGATCCGGTCCTCGGCCTGCAACCGCTCGAGTTCGTCCTGCGTGCAGAAGTAGTTTCCCTCCATGTGGCCGATGGGCATCTGCAGCACTTCGCCCTTGGAGAGCCGATGGGTGAAGGGGCTGTTTGTAGTCTCGCAGCGCAGATGAACCTGCTTGCAGATGTACTTGAGCCCGGCATTGCGCATCAGCGCGCCGGGCAGCAGGCCGGCCTCGGTCAGGATCTGAAAGCCGTTGCAGATGCCCAGCACCAGCCCGCCGTCCGCGGCGAACTTCTTGACGGCCTGCATCACCGGAGAAAAGCGCGCGATGGCGCCCGTGCGCAGGTAATCGCCGTAGGCGAAGCCGCCCGGAACCAGCACCGCATCCACGCCTTGCAGGTCTTCGGAATCGTGCCAGAGAAAAGTGACAGGCTGGTGCGCCACTTCGGCAATCACGTTGTAGGTATCGTGATCGCAATTGGAGCCGGGAAAGACCAAAACCCCGAATTTCATGTTTCTAGGGTATCAGTTTCGATGCGCAGTCAGGATAGCTTTTCCGTGCGAAGGGAACCAGCGGCGACCATGATCGGAACTGTGCCTGTCCGGAGATGGGCGAGCGGGTGCCGCTCGCCCGGTCAATCTAAGTTGCGATCTCAATACGCGATCCGCAGTTCCTGTCCCTTGCCCTCGTCCGGGATCAGGGTCGTGATGCGATGGTACTCGGCGTCAAAGCCGATGGAGATCGGAGTTGTGCCGCTCCCGGCACCTGGCGCTGAAGTGCTCGCTGCCGCGGCCGGTCTGACCGCGCCGTAGACCTCGACCGAAAGCAGCTTCCACCAGGGTGCAAAGCTGCCCTCGCGCGGGGCCAAGGTCACGGTCAGTCCCTGCGCCGTCTCGCGGCAGGTGAATTGGATGCGCAGGAACTCGCCCTTCTGATAGGCGTAGCTGACGCCGTCGTCTAG
>CAZYDF010000106.1:0-14439 GCA_964645855.1 uncultured Occallatibacter sp. | reverse complement strand
GCAGCAACCAGTCTACTCGGGTCGCGGGGGGAGCCGACGCTGTCATGTAATCAGGGTGGCGCAGTCCTGGGTTTGCTGGCCAAAATGGACATCGCGCCCTGCAGGGGCGCGGCGAACCGTCCAACAGACATTCCAGTTTCTTTTGAGGGCACGACTTCAGTCGTGCCGCAAACAGCACAAAATAAAGGATGGGCTTTAACCCTGCGGCATTCCTTTCGGGGCTTCAGCTTGAAATCCCGAGCTTTCCGCAGCCTGTTCAACCCCCGCGAAATCTTCCCTTCCAAACAACCCGCCTTTGGCCTTTTCCGCACCCTGTTTTCCCTGAAACCTTTCGGCGCGCGTGTCAGTCGTCCCCCGCCCTTTCTTGCCCCCACAATGCGGTTGCGCACGAGCCTCCGCGCTGAACCATTTCCGGCGTTTTCAGCGTCCTATTCTGTACAGACATCTGGAGCGCGCTGTGTCCGCCGGGTGCATCCCTTCGGGGAGCAGAATCCGCGCGGAATTCAGCGTATATTGGAAGACATGACGGCATCGACGGAGCGGGATCGCTACCTATTTGGTGCGCTGGACAGCAGCGCGAAAAACCGCGGCAAGCTGGCGGAGGCTAGCTATGGTGTTGAACCTCCCGAGGGCGTGATCCTGACCACCATGGACTTTGCCGTGAACTGGATCCGCAAGAACTCCGTGTGGCCGATGACCTTTGGCCTGGCCTGCTGTGCCATTGAGATGATGTCGTCGGGCGGCGCACGGTTCGATATTGCGCGCTTTGGTGCTGAGGTCTTTCGGCCCTCGCCCCGGCAGTCGGATCTGATGATTGTGGCGGGCCGCGTCTCCCAGAAGATGGCCCCGGTTCTGCGTCGCCTTTACGACCAGATGACGGAGCCCAAGTGGGTGATTTCAATGGGCGCCTGTGCTACCTCGGGGGGCGTGTTCAACAACTATGCTGTGGTTCAGGGAGTCAACCAGGTGGTGCCGGTTGACGTCTACGTACCTGGCTGCCCGCCGCGGCCCGAGCAATTGTTTTATGCCATTACCCTGTTGCAAGAGAAGATTCAGCGCGAGCGCGGAAGCCTTCGCAAAGCCCTCAATCTAGGGTAGATTGAGTTCAGCAACAGCCTCCGGTCAAGAGCTGCGTGCAATATTGCGCAGTTTTTCGCGGCAACCAGGTGCCAAGCTGTGGAATGCAAGGGGTACACAGTTGGCAACCTGTTGAAAAAAAGTGTTGTTGGACTAGAGTGCTATGGTACTTTAGTGAGTGCTGTAAGAGAGACTGGGAAGCGTGTATGCGATCCCGGTTCGCGACTTCGAGCAATGGAATCTAGCTCGTACGCCGTTTTTAGTTATCGGATTCAACAGCTTAATTGCGGAGGATAAACGCATGCATGCTCGTCTTCTGAAAACCATGGGCCGAATCATTGCTTTGGGCGCTGTGGCGATGTTATCGGTTGCACTGAGTGCTCAGACTGCGTCGACGGGGAAAGCCGCGTCGAACGACTCGCCGTCGAAGTGGGACATCTTTGCCGGCTACAGCTATTTTGCACCGAGTGGTTCGGTGACCACTGCCATTTCCACAACCAGCACGGTCACGGACAAGTACAAGGCCGCGAACGTGGGCAGTGACTTCAGCGTGGCCTACTACTTCAACAAGTATGTTGGTGCACAGGCTGAACTTGGCGAACACGCGTGGGGCTCTGGTGGCTCCGCTGTGCTGCCCAACAACGGTGGCTTCCTGACCTATTCGGCCGGCCTGATTGCTCGCTATCCGATGGAGAACATCACGCCGTTCGTCCATGCCCTGGCGGGCGCTACCTACATTGGCGGTCCTGACTCCCAGGCCAACGCCTGGGGACCGGCCCTGACCGTCGGCGGCGGCCTGGATTACGCCACGCCGTTCTTCCATCATCGTCTGGGCATCCGCCTCTTCCAGGCCGATTACCAGTACATGCACGCTGATTTCGGACCTGCGACCCAGATCTTGGGCGGTCGCGCCAACATCGACGCGGTCAACCTGAGCACGGGTCTGGTGCTGCACGTTGGTTCCATCGCTCCTCCTCCGCCGGTGACCCTGGCCTGCTCCGCTTCGGTTAGCTCCATCTTCCCTGGCGAGCCGGTAACGGTAACCGCGACGGCTGGCTCGGTTGAGCCCAAGCTGAACGTGATCTACAGCTGGACTGGCGAAGGCGTGACCGGCAACGGCACCACCGCCACGGTTGCCACCACCAATCTGGCGGCTGGCTCCTACACCGTGAAGGCCACCGTCAAGGAAGGCAAGCCCGGCAAGGAAGGCCTCAAGCCTGGCCAGGAAGCCTCCTGCTCCTCCAACTTCACCGTCAAGGCTTTCGAGCCCCCGACGATCAGCTGCTCGGCCAGCCCCAACACCATCAAGCCCGGTCAGACCGCGGCTGTGACGGCCACCGGCGTGAGCCCGCAGAACCGCCCGCTCACCTACAGCTACTCTGCCACGGCTGGCAGCGTGACGGGCAACGGCTCCTCGGCCACCTTCAACTCCGAAGGCGCACCGACCGGCGCTGCCGGCATCACCTGCAAGGTGACCGACGACAAGGGGCAGGTCGCCACGGCCGATACTTCGGTCACCGTGGTTGCTCCCTACGTTGCGCCCACCCCGCACGCACAGGCTCTTTGCTCCATCAGCTTCGCCAAGGATGCAAAGCGTCCCACCCGTGTAGACAACGAAGCCAAGGCTTGCCTGGACGAAGTTGCCCTCGACCTGCAGCGCACCGCGGACGCCAAGGCTGTTGTGGTTGGCGAAGCCGACGCCAAGGAAAAGGCCATCACCGCCAAGGAACAGGCCAAGGCCGCCAAGCATCCCAAGGCCAAGACCAAGGTTGAGCTGTTTGACGCTCAGCGCGCGGTCAACACCAAGGATTACCTGGTTACCGACAAGGGCATCGAAGCTTCGCGCATCACCGTTGCCACCGGTTCCACCGAAGGTCAGACTGTCGAGAACTATCTGGTTCCCGCCGGCGCCACCTTCGCCAACGACGTGAAGGGCACCTCTCCGCTGGCAGAGACCACGGTCAAGGCCGACGTTCGCAAGCCCCTCGCCGAGAAGCACCACAAGAAGGCTGCCAAGTAACAGCCTTTGCGGGTGCTGAACTGGTAAGAGATTCTGCTGCGCCAAACGATGAGCGGAGCAGCAGAAGAACTCCTTCGCAAATTCGAGAGGCTGACCGGATTCCCGGTCAGCCTCTTCGATTTTGTGGGGCCCTTCCTGTAGTTTTATATGCAGGGAGTTTTCCGTTTTGATGGATCGTATGCGTTGCGCTGAAGTTGAGCTGCGCCGGGGCAGATCCCTGCTTCAGGCCTGGATGTTTCTTCCCCTTGTGTTCTTTGCCCTGGCAATCTATGGCCAAACGCCCTGGACGATTGTGGGCCCTGCCGGCGGCGATGCCCGCTCTTTGGTGGGCGTCCCAGGCGAACCTCGCCATCTTTATCTGGGGTCCACCACCAGCTGGCTGTACGAGTCCACCGACGAGGGCGCAAACTGGCACCGCCTGGCCCGGCTCGATGGCTCCAGCCGCCTCATTCTGGATAGCCTGCTCGTGGATGCCGCCGATCCCAAGACAATCTACGTGGGCGCATGGCGCGGTGAGAACAACGATGGCGGCCTGTGGATGAGCCACGACGGCGGCCACAGCTGGACCGAGGCTGAAGGCCTCAAAGGCCAGTCCATCCGCTCTCTGGCGCAGGCTCCGTCGGACGCGCGGATTCTGTTTGCCGGTACCTTGCGGGGTGTCTTTCGCTCTGCGGATCGTGGCGTCACCTGGCAGCTGATCAGCCCCAAAGCCAGCACCGAGATTCACGAAGTGGAGTCGCTGGCGGTCGATCCCAAGAATGCGGAGATCGTCTACGCCGGTACCTGGCATCTGCCGTGGAAGACCGTTGACGGCGGCGCGCACTGGACCAACCTGAAGCAGGGCATTATCGACGACTCCGACGTCTTCTCCATCCTTGTCGATCCCCAGCATCCCAAGACGGTCTACCTGAGCGCCTGCAGCGGCATCTATAAGAGTGAGACGGCGGGCGAAAAGTTCCGCAAGATCCAGGGCATTCCGGCCGAGGCGCGCCGCACCCGCGTGTTGATGCAGGACCCCGTGCATCCCGAAATCGTCTACGCCGGCACGACGGAAGGGCTCTACAAAACGGTGGACGCGGGCAAGAACTTCAAGCCGATGACCGCCGAAGACGTGATCGTGAACGACGTCTACGTGAACCCGGTGAATCCGGACCACGTGCTGCTGGCTACCGACCGCGGCGGCGTTCTGGTCAGTACCGATGGTGGCAAGAGCTTCAAGCCATCGAACGAAGGCATCTCCGCCCGTTCCGTGCAGGCTCTCTATGTGGATCGCCACGATGCCGGCAAGATGGTGGTAGGCGTGCTCAACGACAAGGCCTACGGCGGAGCCTTCCGCACCGCAGACGGCGGCCAGCACTGGCAGCAGCTGGCGGCAGGGCTGGAGGGGCGCGACGTCTACTCTCTGGCCCAGACGGCCGATGGCGCACTGGTGGCTGGCACCGCCCACGGCATCTTTGTGCTCAACGAAAAACAAGACGAAAAACAGGCCACGCCTGTCTGGGAGCCGCGCAACACCATCGCCAACACGGTGACCAAGTACATCACCCAACAAGTGATGGGCAAGAAGATCAATGTGGAGCGCGAGGCCAAGGCACCCACGATTGAACTCAGCAGCCGCGTCAACGACCTCAACGTCTCCACCAGCGTTTGGGTGGCGGCCACCAACTACGGGCTCCTCACCAGCCGCGACCAGGGCACAACCTGGCAGGGCGGCCCGGTGATGGGCATGGGCGACTACCTCTCCGTGGCCGTCGAGGGCACAACCATGGTGGCAGCGCGTGGCGATCGCGTGGTCATCACCCACGATGCCGGGCAGAACTGGTGGCCGCTGGGATTGCCCACCATGCTCACCCGCATCCATCGCGTGGTCTTCTCAGCGGACGGAACTCTGTGGCTGGGCGCGCGTGAGGGCATCTACTTTACCCGCGACCAGGGCAAGACCTGGCTGTGGATTGAGCGCCTCGCCTTCCGCGACGTGGACGACCTGACCTACGACGCGGCGCATGCGCGCATTGTGGCCAGCTCGCGGCTCTCGGACGAGATCTACTCCATTGACCCCAAGACCATGACCTGGAAGTACGGACGCACCGGCTATCCGGTGGCGCTGATCCGCGTGGCCGGCGACCGCATGGTGGCCGCCACCACCGACGACGGCATCATTGTGCAGCCCGAAGGCGACTAGCCGCTGGGCGGTCACCTGCCACCTGCGGTGGGGCCAATGCGCTTCGCGTTCTTCGCAGTTTGGTTCATTCGTTGCAGTCGCTGCCTCCCCGGTCCCCAAAAGCTAGGGACCGGGGGCACCCGCTTTTGGGGTATATCTACTTGTTGAGTACTGAATTCCTGAGATTGTTCCATGCCTTCAACACGCTTGGCAACGCATTATCAAAAGCATTGTCTGCCTTTTGAGTAGCTTCCTGCGGAAATTCAGCTCCTTCTAAAATGTCAATGTCGATAACGCCTGACTCTCCATTGAGAGTGAAGTTAAATTCCGTGTGGCTGACAAATATTTTGCCATCCGCTGAGATTTTTCTGACGGGTCCTTCGATTTCGATTTCCAAACCGCATTTGAGCGTAACTTTCATCATCAGTATTCTCCATGCGGGATTATAGAGGATTATCTTTGCCCCTGCCATGTCGGGTGGTCCAGGTCTCGGTAGAACAACCTGAGTTTTCCCACAAAGGCGGGTGCCCCCGGTCCCTCGCTTTTGGGGACCGGGGATGTCTATCTGGGCTTCAGATCCAGCATCCACGCAGGTAGCTGGCCACCTCTCTCGAAGGCGGTCCACTCCGACTCGATCTCCACGGTTCCGTGCAGGCCAGTTAGGTAGTGTCGATAGCTTGACCACTTCCAATCCTCCGGTTTTGCCACCAACCCTCGATGGACCGGATTGCGATGGATGTAACGTAACTTCTCTACAAATTTGTCGTGCGTGTAGACGTTGAAGTCATAGTAATGCGCCTGCCAGAAAGGCCTCTGGTGGCTCTGAAGTGTGACCGACAACTTGAGACCCTTGACAGCTTTGGAGAGTAACCCACGTTGGGGCTCGTTGACCAGCAGATGCACATGTTCCGGCATGACGACGTAGCCAGCCACCACAAAGAGATAGCGCTGGCGGATGCGCTCCAGGGCAGCCTCAAACAGTTCCATCGCCGCGATCGTGCGCAGGTAGGCCTGACGCCGATAACAGCTAAAGGTGAGGAAGTGGAAATCCCCCGTCTGCTGGTAGCGGATACGTTCGCCTTTCATGCACAGCAGAGTACTTCGTTCTCGAACGGGGGGGGAAGTGGAAAGTTAGTTTTCCCTCCCCGGTCCCCAAAAGCGAGGGACCGGGGGCACCCTCATTCACCGCAGGTGGTGATCCACCTCACCTAAATTCGATATGATCGTTACATGAGCGCTTCCGCTGCCTTCCGCACCCACGATGCACGCCTTGAACCCATCGCCAGCAAGGTTTTGGCTGGCGAGCGCCTCAGCTTTGACGACGGAGTGGTCCTCTACGGCTCCAGCGACCTGCTGGCGGTGGGCTGGATGGCCAACTATGTTCGCCAGAAGATGCACGGCGACGTGACCTACTTCAACGTCAATCGCCACATCAACCCGACCAACGTGTGCGTGGCCAACTGTAAGCTCTGCGCCTTTGGCCGCACCAAGGGCGACTCGCGTGGCTACACCATGAGTCTGGAGCAGGCCTGGGAGTCGGCGGCGTCAGGATATTCCGAGGCGGTCACCGAGTTCCACATGGTTGGCGGCCTGCATCCCGACCTGCCGCTGGAATACTATCTCGACCTGGTTCGCGGCCTCAAGGAGCGCTTCCCCAAGGTGCATGTGAAGGCTTTCACCATGGTGGAGGTGGCGTTTTTTGCTCGCCGCGCCAAGCTGACCATTGAGCAGACCCTCCAAAAGATGCGCGAGGCCGGTGTGGACTCCATGCCCGGCGGCGGCGCGGAGATCTTTGCCGAGCGCGTGCGCTCCATCATCTGCGACCACAAGATCGACGGCTCCGAGTGGCTGGACACGGCGCGGATTGCCCACAAGATGGGCTTCAAGTCGAATGCGACGATGTTGTACGGCCACATTGAGAACGACGAAGACCGCGTGGATCACCTGGTGAAGCTGCGCGAGCTGCAGGACGAGACCGGCGGCTTTCAGACCTTTATCGCGCTCGCGTTCCACCCGGAAAACACCGCGCTGGACCATCTGCCCTCGACCACGGGCATGTGCGACATCCGCCAGATTGCCGTCAGCCGCTTGATCCTGGACAACTTCCCGCACATCAAGGCCTACTGGCAGATGCTCACCCCCAAGATCGCCCAGATTGCGCTGCGCTTTGGCGCCGACGACCTGGACGGCACGGTGGTGGAGGAGAAGATCTACCACGACGCCGGCGCCACAACCCCGCAGGGCATGACCCGCAAGGAACTCTGCCGCCTGATTACCGAAGCCGGCTGTACTCCCGTGGAGCGCGACACCCTCTACCGCCCCGTGGAGCGTACCGCGGACAGCTTTACGGTGATGGCGTAGGCAAGTGTTTCATTCTATGGATTGCAAAAGGGCATGGCTTCGGTCATGCCCTTTATTTCTTGGCTTCAGAATCTTCCTTGCGTGAAAAAGTACCGAGCAGTGGTATCCTTAGTCTAGCTTAGCTAAGCTAGGGTGGACTTTATGGCGACTGTAAACATCTTCGAGGCAAAAACCCAGCTCTCCAAGCTGATCGCGATGGCCGAGCAGGGGCAGGATGTCATTATTGCCCGTGCCGGAAAGCCGGTTGCGCGGTTGTGCGCGTTGCAAACAGAGCGTTCCAAGCGCATTCCAGGATCGATGAAGGGCAAGATCTGGATCGCGGACGACTTTGATGCTCCTCTGCCGGATGACTTGCTGGCGGCGTTTGAGGCTGATCTGTTCCCGCCTGAGGTTCAAGCCAAGACTGAGGCCGACCTGTGAGACTGTTGCTTGACACTCACATCCTGATCTGGTGGATGGAAGATAGTCCACAGCTTTCATCACGAGCGCGCCGTCTGATCCTGGATGCTGACCAGGTCTTGGTTTCTGCAGCTTCAGTGTGGGAATCTGCTATCAAGGCCGGACTCGGCAAGCTGCGGATGGATGCGGAGGAGCTTGCTGTCAGGATCGATGGGCAGGGCTTCGAGAGGCTCGCCATCGTATACGAGCATGCTGTGGTGGTCCAGAAGTTGCCGCATCATCATCGCGATCCCTTTGAGCGCCTCCTGGTGGCGCAGGCCATCAGCGAGAGGATCAATCTGCTCACTGCCGATGTACATCTAGCCACCTACTCCGACCTCGTGATCGTGGCCTAGGTTCTACTTTGCAACCACGGTCCTTTTCTCTCCCGCCGAAAACGTAGCCCACGGCCCGGCCTTCATGTCGCCCAGAATCTTCTCTTGCCAGCGGAACTCGGGATGCGCGGCCAGGAACGGCGTGGCCAGAAAATCCTCCCCGCAGGGATGCCCGGCGCGGCCAATGAAGCTCAGTTTTCCTGCCAGCTCGGAGTCGGTTACCTTGCCGGTCACTGCGCCCGCGGGCACAAAGGGCGGATCGCCCCACACTTTTTCGCCCACCGGTGAAGTGTCCTCGTGGCCGCACAGGCTGCGCTTGCCGGCGTCCGTCTTCTGCTCGTAAATGTCCTCGTGGTCGCTCAGAAAGGCCTTGGCCAGCTCCGTGTTCAGTTGACCCAGATGCGCCTGCACAAAGGCCTCGGCGCGGGCGTGGCGGGCGTTCATGGAGCTTTCCGGGTTGGCTGGATCGAACCCAGGGGTGTCGTCGCGGATGAGCGCGGGATCGGCGGCAAAGTTCGAACTCACAAAATAGCCATTCTTCTTTTTGGTCAGTGGCGTGTGCTTCAGGCCCAGCTCCAGATAGCCGATCTCGCCGGTCTTGCGGTCGCCAATCAGCCAACTGTTGGCATAGCCGCCGTTGTTGCCCTTGCGCATGATGGCGGCGTACTCGTCGATACTGTGGGCGTACTGCAGCGCTTTCCGAGCGCGCACAAACTCGGCCGTGCCGTGGGCATCAAAGCCCTTGGCCATGGGCAGCGTGGTTTCGGTCACCATCAGCCCGCTCGCGTTGATCCCAAAGTCGTCGTCGCTCACAATCATGCCCGGCGCGCCATCCATCAGGATGTGTTGTCCGTGCCGGGGCTGAATGTCAAAGACCACCTGCCAGCGTTCGCCCTCGGCATAGCTCGACCAGTTGTTGTGGGCCATCACAATGCGTCCGCCTTGGGTGGCCGTGCCGGTGGCGATGAAGGCGCTGCACTTGCCCGGCGGCACTGCGTGCGGCGGGATTTTTCTGTGGTTCATGGCGGCGATGTAGGGCAAGTAGTAGTGGTTCAGCTCCAGGATGCCGTTCAACGCCACCACGTCCCACAGGTCCAGCGTGGAGCCCTCGGCATGGAGCCCGGCGGCAATGCCCATCAGCTCGTCGCGATATTCGCTCTCAATCTCCGGCCACAGCACCAGCCGCGCCGCGTTGCGATAGAAGGTCCAGGGCTTGTTGGAATCGTGCGCCGTCTCGGTGCGGAAGACGTTGACGTTGTCTTCAATGCGGCGGGCCAACAGCGATCCATGCTGGAAGCCGATCTGCGTCGGTGTGCCTTCCAGATGGACATAGGTCCAGCCATCGCGCTCCATGGTGTAGGCGCTCTTCAAGCGCGGGTCCGGTTTCACCGGGGGCTCAGCCCCAGCGGGGATTCCAAAGCTAAGCAAAAGCAATAGAGCAAAAACTCTCATGGTTCAGGAATACCACGCATGAAATGAAGTTTTCTAAGTAATCCGTAGTTTTTCAGGAACAATGCGGCTCGGCGGGTGCAAACGCCAGGTTCCCGGGCACAGTCGCGGGGACTGTCTGGAAGGTTTTGACACCCCCACTAAGCGAAACGGCCCAGGCCCACACATCGCAGTGTGAGCCTGGGCCAGTTTCATTTGTCGGATGTTGCGAACTAAAGAGCGGTGTCGCCGCGCTCGTCGTTGCGGATGCGGATCGCCTCGTCGATCTTGCTGACGAAGATCTTGCCGTCGCCGATGCGCCCGGTGCGGGCGGCGGCGATGATGGCCTGAACGGCCTTTTCCTTCATGTCGTCGTGAACCACCAGCTCGATCTTGACCTTGGGGAGAAGGTCGACGGTGTATTCGCGGCCACGGTAGAACTCGGTGTGACCCTTCTGGCGGCCATGACCGCGCGCCTCCAGAATGGTCATTCCCTCAATGCCTGCCTCAAGCAGGGCATCCTTCACAGCGTCCAGCTTGGAGGGCTGGAGTACAGCTTCGATCTTGAGCATTAGCCTAAAGCCTCGTTCGATAGCGTATCAGGTCTCCGGGTGGAATGACCGTACCGGAACCAAAGTTTTTTCACCGCAGTGCACCGCATGGCGAGACCGCGCGTTGAGAGAGGGGCGAAAATGCCTCCAGCGCGCCACTTTCAGCGCTGAAGGCTGGACCGCCTGCCGGGGCAGGCAGTCCAGAGAATCAACCGTTGTAGTCGTAGCCTTCTTCGCCGTGCTGCGAGAGATCCAGGCCTTCGTGCTCCTGCTCCGGCGTCACGCGGAGGCCAATCGTCTTGTCCACCAGGAACAGCAGCACCAGAGTGCCCACCATGGAGATGCCCCAGGCCAGACCCACGCCCGTAAGCTGATTCAGGATCTGGCCCCAGTGGCCGTCGATCGCGCCCGTCGCCAGCGGATTGCCAGCCGCATCATTGCCCAAAGCCGGATTGATGAGCTTGCAGGCAAAAAATCCGGTAAGAATCGCGCCCAGTGTGCCACCCGCGCCGTGTACACCAAAGGCGTCTAGCGAGTCGTCGTAGCCGAAGAAGCTCTTGACCTTGAAGACCATGAAGGAGCAGAAGAACCCAGCCGCCAGGCCAATGGCCAGCGCCGACATGGGCTGTACAAAGCCCGAGGCCGGGGTAATGGCCACTAGACCGGCTACCGCGCCGGAGATTGCGCCCAGAGCCGTGGGCTTGCCGTTGTGGAACCACTCAAAGATGGTCCAGCCCAAGGCCGCCGCGGCGGTGGCAAAGTGGGTGTTGATAAAGGCCGAGGTGGCCAGCGGACCCGCGTTCAGCGCCGATCCGGCGTTGAAGCCAAACCAGCCCACCCACAGCAGGCAAGCGCCAATAAAGCTGAGCACCAGCGAGTGCGGAGCCATCTTGGTATCCGGATACCCGATGCGCTTGCCCAGATAGAGCGCCGTCACCAGCGCCGAGACGCCGCTCGTAATGTGAACCACCGTGCCGCCCGCAAAGTCGAGCGACGGAACGTGGCCGCCATTGGCGTTCAGGAATCCGCCTACGCCCCACACCATGTGCGCCATGGGGCTGTACACAACAATGGCCCAGAGCGACAGGAAGATGGCCATGGCGCTGAACTTCATGCGCTCGGCAAATGCGCCGCAGATCAGGGCCGGGGTAATGATGGCAAACATCAGCTGATAGACCATGTAAGTCTGCTCAGGGATGGTCTGCACATAGAAGTTGTTGGGGTCCACCACGTTCGAGACGCCCCGCAGAAACACGTGCTCAAAGCCGCCAATGAAGGCGTTGCCGTGTCCAAAGGCCAGCGAGTAGCCGCAGACAGCCCAGATGATCGTCACCAGGCACATCATGGCAAAGCTCTGCATCATGGTGGACAGGATGTTCTTCTTGCGGACCAGGCCGCCGTAGAACAGGGCCAGGCCCGGACCGGTCATGAGCAGCACCAAGGCCGAGCAGACCAGCATCCATCCGTTGTCGCCGGCCGACTGGGCCTTGGCGGTGGCAGCCTGCGCTAGATCCAGCTTCTTCTCCAGTGCGCTGATGCGTTGATCGGCGGCGGAGTTGCTGGTGGACACAGGGGCCGAAACTGGGGCAGAGGTCTGGGCCATGGCCAGGGAAGCAATTCCCAGACAGGCCGACAGAACGAGCAGCTTGAGTACACGAAGAGACATAGGTGGTTCCACTCCCAGAAAGATGGATGGCACGAAGACCCCGCCCGGAGGCAAATCAATACCAGCGGGCGCACAGCACACGCAAAAGCTTGCGAAGGAACGCAGCAGAACTGCAATCCACAGCCGGTAAGGGCCTTCGCAACGGCGGACGAGCCTGTGTCCGCCTTGGATCTTGAGTGGTGCCAGAATTTCACGCAACTCATAAAGAACGCATGAAGATCGTAAGGAACCCGTGAGGATTACCCTTCAACCAACTGGTAACTTCATGAAATCTGTGGTTAGTCTTCCAGGATTGAAGAGGGTTAGCGTCCAAAAGGCGCACGCGCAGAGACTGCCGCTCGCCAACCGCACCCAAGGCGATTGATTTGAGAACTTTGAGACACTTAAAGAGGCTGCGAGC
Organism: uncultured Occallatibacter sp.; assembly: GCA_964645855.1. Taxonomy (GTDB): domain Bacteria; phylum Acidobacteriota; class Terriglobia; order Terriglobales; family Acidobacteriaceae; genus Telmatobacter. The sequence goes on along the minus strand of CAZYDF010000106.1, from coordinate 2,002 downwards.
GGCCTGTTTTTTGAGGAGGAAAGTGCCACCGGAGCTGTGGTACCATCCGGGCACTGGCCTTTCCCCGGCCAAAACTTCCGGAGGTCAAAAGATGGCGGACAAAGTGATTGAGCAAGGACTCTCGCGGCGTAGTTTCCTCAAGACAGGTGTGGCAGCCGGCGCGCTGGCCGGCGTGGGCCAGCTGGCCGAAGCCACCGAACAGAAAAAGGCCACCGATCTGGTGGTGCTGGGACGCAGCGGCATCAAGACCTCGCGGCTGGCCTTTGGCACCGGCTCCCACGGCGGACGCGTGCAGCAGAAACTGGGTCAGGACAGCTTCAACCGCCTGGTGCGCCATGCCTACGACAGCGGCGTGCGCTTCTTTGAAACCTCAGAGACCTACGGCAGCTCCGCGCAGATGCTGGGCATCGCGCTCAAAGGTCTGCCCCGTGAGAGCTACACCCTGATGCACAAGGTGACCACCCGCGACAACCCCGAGGTCGATCCCCACGTCCGCCTGGAAGAGCTGCGCAAGGTGGTGCAGGCCGACTATCTGGACATCATGCTGCTGCACGTACAGCACACCTCCACCTGGGTGGAAGACAGCAAGCGCTGGCAGGACGCCATTGACGAGGCCCATCACCGCCAGATCATCCGCGCCCGCGGCGCATCCATTCACGGGCTGCCCGCACTGCGCCGCGTGGCTGCGCACGACTGGATGCAGGTGGCTCTGGTGCGCACCAACCACACCGGCCAGGTAATGGACGCGGAAAACTGGGATGCGCGTGTCTCCGACAACTTTGACGACGTGGTGCACAACATTCAGGCCGCTAAAAAAGCCGGCATCGGACTGATCGGCATGAAGCTCTGCGCGGAAGGCGCCTTTGAGCGCGAGGACCGCCAGAAGTCGGTTCGCTTTGCCTTCCGCACCGCGGGCGTGGATTCGGTCACCATGGGCTTCAAGAGCCCGCAGGAGATCGACGAGGCTCTGGACAACATCAACCTCGCACTGGCGTAAGAGAACGAGAAATCTTTGGGTGGGTAAACTTTCTGGCTGCCCCATCCTTGGCCGCGTTCTTTGCGGGCAAGAGTGGGATACGAAGAAGTTTCCAGCGGAATTCCGCAAGCAGAGAAAAACCATGGTGAAGAAGAGCGCAACTCCCAACGATGCAATGAGCGAGAAAGATTTCCTCCGCGCGGTGGAAGCTGCGCTCACCCCGCTCGCCAACCCCCAGCGCGCGGCGGAGATGAAGGCCTACATGCGCGGGCAGTTTGACTACCTGGGCATTGGCACGCCAGAGCGCCGCGCCGCGCTCACCCCGCTGCACGCGCTCTACCAGCCCGCCAATGCGGCGGAGGCGCGCCGTGTCGCGGAGGCGCTGTGGGCGCGTACGGAGCGCGAATCCCAATATGCAGCCATCGGCTTGCTCAACCGGCAGACAGATCTGCTCGAACTCACCGATGTGGAATGGTTGCTGGAACTGGTGCAGCAAAAGTCGTGGTGGGACACGGTGGACTCGCTCTCCAAAGTGGTGGGCAACATTGTGCGGCGCGCCGGCGCCAAGGGCCATCGCCGCATGGATGCCGCGCTCCAGCACCAGAACCTGTGGGTGCGGCGCATTGCTCTGCTGCATCAGCTCGGCTGGCATGAAGACACCGACACCAAGCGGCTCTTCAGCTACGCGCAGAAGCTGGCGCACGAGAAAGACTTCTTCATCCGCAAGGCCATCGGTTGGTCACTGCGCGACTACGCCTGGTACGACTGGAAGGCCGTGGACGCCTTCATCGCCGAGCACGGCAGCCAGCTCGCACCGCTGAGCGTGCGCGAGGCCACCAAGAACTTCCCCAAGCTCAAGCAGGGAGGCAAGCGCTCGGATTGATGCGGCTGTTGCGACAATCCCCCCATATAGATCCAGCGAGTCAAAACTTAGATCCGGCCAGACTTAGATCCGCCGAGTAACAACGGTGTGGGCACGGCGGATTCAAGCTCCAAGTGCAACATTTCCGAAACCGGAGATAGTTG
>CAZYDF010000105.1:0-14541 GCA_964645855.1 uncultured Occallatibacter sp. | reverse complement strand
CGCCGCCCAGGTGGGTGTCGCCGTTGGTGGACTTGACTTCGATGACGCCTTCGCCCACTTCCAGAATGGAGATATCGAAGGTACCGCCGCCGAAGTCATACACGGCAATGGTTTCGTCCTTGGTCTTGTCCAGGCCGTAGGCCAAAGCGGCCGCGGTGGGCTCGTTCACAATGCGCTTGACGTCAAGGCCGGCAATCTTGCCCGCATCCTTGGTGGCCTGGCGCTGGGCATCGTTGAAGTAGGCCGGAACGGTGATCACAGCTTCGGTAACGGTCTCGCCCAAGTAGGCCTCGGCCGCCTTCTTCAGCTTTTGCAGAATCATGGCGGAGACTTCCGGGGGGGTGTACTCCTTGCCCTGGGCCACTACGCCCACATGATCGCCTTGCTGGGAGACCTGGAAGGGGACCATCTTCATCTCTTCGTTGACTTCGTTGAAGCGACGTCCCATGAACCGCTTGATGGAGAAGATGGTGTTTTCCGGGTTGGTGATGGCCTGGCGCTTGGCCACTTGGCCCACCAGCCGCTCACCCGACTTCGAAAAGCCCACGATGGAGGGCGTAGTGCGCGCGCCTTCCTCGTTGGGAATCACTTTGGGTTCGCCACCCTCCATGACCGCAACGCAGGAGTTGGTGGTGCCCAGGTCAATGCCGATGATCTTTGCCATAGCCTTCAAATGCCTCGTGAGGAAGAATCCTGACCTTTCCAGAATGAGGCATGAGTGAGTTGTTGTCAAGTTTATCTGCACGTACGTCCAGCAACCTGAAGTCACGTCCGGGGTATCCTTATCTAGGGCGTTTTAAAGAAAGCCGCTGAAAGCAATCCAGTTGGGGCTCCAACTGGGACAAAAAGAGGGCCAGCCCAACTTTTGCGTCTATCCAGCCCCAGAGCCCGCTTCCCCCAAGAACCGGCGCGCAGCGCGTCTGCCCCACCGCAGGTGGTTTGCCTTTGTGGGGCCTGGGTGGGAGAATGGTCGCAACTTTCCCACCTCACATCAGAAAGCGGCGAACGGATGAAGACCTGCCCGCACTGTACGTCTGGTTATCACGACTCGCTCACCAGCTGCCCCACCCACGGCGGGCTGCTCAACGAGATCCGCGACCTGAAACCCGGCCTTGAGATCCGGGCTACCTACAAAATTGTGCGCAAACTTGGCCAGGGCGGCATGGGCGCGGTGTATCTGGCCGAGCACATGCTAATGGGCGAGCAGCGGGCGCTGAAGTTTCTGAACCAGGATTTGGCCAGCGATGCCGCCTTTACCAGCCGATTTCTGCGCGAGGTAAAGACCCTGCGCCGGCTCCGCCACCCCAATGTGGTGGATTGCGGCGACCTGGAGAGAGCCGAGGACGACTCGCTGTTCTTTGCCATGGAGTTTGTGGACGGGCCTGACCTGCGCAACCTGATGGTGATGGCACGCGGTCCCATGCCGGTGCCCATGGCCTTGGAGATTGTGCGCGGCATTGCCGAGGGGCTGGGCGCGGCCCACAGGCTGGGGCTGGTGCATCGCGACATCAAGCCGGAGAACATCCTGATGGCTCGGGAGGGCGAGCGGTGGCTGCCCAAGATTGCCGACTTCGGCATTGTGGCGACGAAAGAGAGCTCCACCCAGCACACCCGCACCGGGGCCTCGCTGCTGACCATGACGTATGCGGCTCCCGAGCAGTGGCGGGGCATGAAGTCCAACGAGCTGGACGGCCGGACCGACCTCTACGCCCTGGGCGGCATGATGTACGAGATACTGACCGGGCGCACCGCTTTTGACGCCGAGAACTACGAAGGCTGGTCTGCCCAGCACCTGACCTTACAACCCACCCCCCCCAGCGAATTGAATCCCGAGCTGAAGATGTATCCGGGGGTGGATGATCTGGTGCTCAAGCTGCTGGCCAAGGACCGAGACCAGCGGCCGGATAACGTTGCCCAGGCCATCCAGATGATTGGTCTGGCCGAAGGGTCTGCAGGCGTTCTCCAGCGGGAGACTGAGGTTGTGCCGGAGCAGCCTGCCGAGGTACCCGTACCGGGAGTGCCCCTGGCGAGGCCCAGGTTCCGGCGCTTGCTCCTGTGGGTCGCCCTTCCGGTTCTTCTTCTTGCCGTTGTCGCAACTGTCGTCCTCTCTGTCAAATTCGCTCCCAAAATGCGCTTCAACAGAGCATCCGATCTCCTGCAACAACAGCGTTTTGTTGAAGCTCTCCCGCTCCTGGAATCCTCCTGCGATGGTGGAGAGATCAAGGCCTGCTATGAACTGGGCAACCTTTACGAGTACGGCAATGGCGTCACCCAGGACCTCGGCAAGGCGCGCCTGCTTTACCAGAAGATCTGTGACGGCGGGGACGTGTCGGCCTGCATCAATGTCGCCCAATTTTACGAGGATGGCGAGGGCGTCACCCAGGACTACGGCCAGGCGATGAAGCTCTTTCTGAAGGCCTGTGAGGGTGGCAAAATGGCGGCCTGCAGTAAACTAGGCTTTCGTTACGAGCACGGCCAAGGCATCACCCAGGACTACGGCCAGGCGCGCACGCTTTACCAGAAGGCTTGTGATGGCGGCGATATGTCCGGCTGTAACCGACTCGGCCAACTTTACGGAGAAGGAAAAGGCGTCGCCCAGGACTACGGACAGGCCGAAAAAATCTTCATGAAGGCATGCGATAGCGGCGACGTGTACTTCTGCTCCAAGCTCGCGGTCCGTTACCAGGACGGCACGGGCGTCGCCCAGGACTACGGCAAGGCCCGTCAGCTTTACCAGAAGCTCTGTGATGGCGGCACGAGGAGCGGCTGCAACGAGCTGGGCAATATTTACGCCAAAGGCCAGGGCGTCGCCCAGGACTACGGACAGGCGCGCCAGTTTTACCAGAAGGCATGCGATGGCGACGAGGTGTCGGCCTGCAACAGCATGGGCGAATTTTACGAGAAAGGCCAGGGCGTCACCCAGGACTACGGTCAGGCCCGTCAGCTTTACCAGAAGGCATGTGATGGCCAACTGGTTTACGGCTGCATCAACATTGGCGGACTTTACGAGAAGGGCCATGGGGTGGCCAAGGACCTGGGCCAGGCGCGCCAGATTTACCAGAAGGCCTGTGATGACAACTACCCAATAGGCTGTGAGTCCTTGAAGCGGTTGCCGTAGAGACGGAGGGAGTGGTTCGGGCGCCTCCCGTTCACTCCCTCCCGCAATCCAGGTTGATCTGCTCTTTTTCCTCTGTGCAACTCTTGCCGGGTGCCCCCGGTCCCTCGCTTTTGGGGACCGGGGAGCCCGGTACCAGCGCGCAGGTGGCCACCTATCTCCGGATTCTCAGACCAGAGAGACCACGCCCCCCATGCGAGCGAAGAGCGAGCGCTTGGCCCCACCGCGGATAGCTTGAATCCATGGGGCATTTTTCGTCCGATTCCGCGCTACAATCTCCGTATGAGCCGCTCCGTGCAGGAAGTTCTCGAAGATGCCCGCCGCCTTCCTCCCGGTGACATCGATTGGCTGATCGGGGAGTTGCTCCAGCCTGGAGACGGCTCCAGCGATGCCGAGATCTATGCTTGCTGGAAGGCAGAGGTCGAGCGGCGTGGCGCCGAATCCGAGGCCGGAACCGCCGTGACCTATTCCTGGGATGAAGTGAAAGCGCCGCTGCGGGCCCGACTGGCCGGATGAAGCGGATGCTCATCCGCATCCCGTCTCAGGCGCAGCAGGAGATCAACCAAGCCTTCGACTGGTACCTCAGGCGGAGCCCTGAAGCTGCTAGCGCATTTCTCACGGAAATCGGCGCATCCCTGGCGCAGATCACCTCTCATCCGCAGCTTTATCCCATCTACACAAAGAACACCCGCTGACGTGTATTGGCGGGGTTTCCCTATCTCGTGGTTTTTCATGAGAAAGACGGCGTCCTACTTGTCGTCGCGGTAGCCCACGCAAAACGTCGTCCAGGCTACTGGCAGCGGCGAATCTGAATCCTGCGGGTGGCGCGGTTGCCGTCCTGCCTGTTTACCCCCTCCCGCAATCCAGACCGATCCGGTCTTTTCTCTCTGGGCAACTCTTGCCGGGGGGCGCTATACTCATCTCCTCCCGGCTAGCCCCAGCCTGGCTGCAGCACGGAGACCACGGAGGTCATTCATGAAAGCCATTGACTCGATCAGTGCGGTTTTAAAGGCCAAAGGGCACTCCCGCATCCTGTCCATCGCGCCCCAGCAAACCGTTTTTGAGGCCCTCCAGGTGATGGCCGAGTTCGAAATTGGCGCACTGATGGTGCTGGACCAGGGCAGGCTGGTCGGCATCCTCTCCGAGCGCGACTACGCCCGCAAAGGCGTTCTTCACGGCCATGCCTCCAAGGAGACCCTGGTCTCGGTGATCATGACCAGCCCGGTTTACTCCGTCACCCCGCGCAGCACCGTGGATAAGTGCATGGAGCTGATGACGGAGCGTCACATCCGCCACCTGCCCGTGGTGGACAGCGACCAGGTGGTGGGTCTGGTCTCCATCGGCGATCTGGTGAAGTGGATCATCGGTGGCCAGGAGAAGACGATTCAGGAGCTGGAAGGCTACATTGCGGGGGCCTACCCGGCATAGAAACCGGCCCATTGTTTCGCCGTGAGAAAAGTTTCGTGCCTGCCGTTAGTAACCACCCGACTACACCTTCGAAACCCCTTTGTCCAGCGGTGATTGTCGGCTTTCAGTCACCGCTGCAATCCCCCTCAAAGACATCTTTACTAAAGGTATTTGTTCCATTTCCGACTATTTCACCCCTCTTTTCCTCAATTGACGGGCTTCCGACTAATGCCCCCTCCGCTTTTGCCGATTGAGGTACTCAGACAGACATGAAAATGCAGACCTCATTGCTAGCGTCACTCCAGCGCGCGATCCATAGCGTCTGGAGAGGATGGTTCCGCACGGCCACCAGCTTGGGCGCATGCGTAGCCATTGCCAGCCTTGCGTTTGCCGGCATCCAGAACGACCATCTTCTGCTCCATTGCCTTCTGTGCCCTGCGCTGCTGGTCTCGCTGCTGGTGCTGGATCGCGTCTGGACCGCGACCGCCATCCTGCTCACCGCGCTGGCCGGCATGATCCACATTGGTTGGCCCACCGTTTCTGCCGTGGTTCGGATCTACCCGGTTTCCACCGTGCTGACCGTGCTGGTCTGCTTTGGCTGCGTGGGGCTGATGCACTGGCGCGAGCACCAGGCGGACTCCAAAAACGACCATCTCTCCAAGCTCCATCAGCTCATCGGTGAGAACTCCCGCGACGCCATTGTTCTCTCTGACCTCTCCGGCCGGCGCGTCTACTGTTCCGCGGCGGCCGAGCAAATCGCCGACTGGCATCCTGAAGAGATGCTCACGCGCGAAGATCTTGAGGCCATCCACCCCGATGATCGCGTGCGCGCCGGCGAAGCCATCAAGACCCTCCACAACGGCACGGATCCCGCCATGATCGAGTGCCGCATGCGCAACGAATCCGGCGGTTACACCTGGGTGGAAGCCTGGCTGCACATTGTTGAAGATCCCGAGTCCGGGCCCGACGACTACGTGCTCAGCATCGTCCGCGACGTCTCCGAGCGCAAGCGGGCCGAGCAAAAGCTGATTGAGGCTTACTCCGCGGTCGAGGCTCTGGCCATTACCGACGCGCTGACCGGCCTGCCCAATCGCCGCCGCTTTGATCAGGACCTGGCCACCGAGTGGCTGCGGGGCGCGCGCGAGCAGGAGCCGCTATCACTGCTGATGATGGACATTGACAAGTTCAAGGTCTACAACGACACCTTTGGGCACATCCGCGGCGATGGTTGCCTGAAACAGGTGGCCGAGGCCTGTCAGGATGTCATCTGCCGGCCCGGCGATCTGGTGGCCCGCTACGGTGGCGAGGAGTTCGTCGTGATTCTGCCAAACACTCCGGCCGAGGGCGCGCTGGTGGTGGCCAATGAGCTTCTGGAATCGGTTCGGCACCGCCGCCTGCCCCACCCCGGCAGCGCCTTCCAGATCGTTACCGTCTCGATCGGTTGCGTCACCGGCATTCCAACTTACGGCAAGCACTCCGCCGACCTGCTGGACCTGGCGGATCAGGCGCTCTACGCCGCCAAGTCCAGCGGACGGAACCGCGTCTGCGCCTTTGAGCAGAACGTTGCACCCCGGCCCCCGGCCTCGCAGCGGGGCATCACGTTAGCCTCCTGAGTGGGCGGCTGGGTGGGGTTGTATCTTCGCAATCGTTGTTGAAAGCCAGCCCTGCGGATCGCTGATCGCAGGGCTGGCTTTTGTCTGCCCGTTGACTCCGCCTGCTGCCGAGCGTCGCATGCCCGTCGGGCAACCTGGCGCCCAAGGGGTTCCGGGGTTGAAATCTGTTCTGATTGGGACCTTCCATGAAAGCGGTTTCATTGTGTCCCTTCGCACATTTCGCTCTTGCGCGCCTCTGCTACCATAAGGATGATTGCGGCTCCGGCGAATGACCTTTCTTGCTTATTCGCCACTGCGACCTTCTAGCCGGTACGCGACCGGAGCCAATCCGAAAAGGAGAACTTTCCATGCCTCTGGTTTCCATGCGGCAACTCCTCGACGAGGCCGCCAAAGGCGGTTACGGCGTCGGCGCTTTTAACGTGAACAACATGGAGCAGATTCAGGCCATCATGATGGCGGCCAAGGAGACTCATTCTCCCGTCATCGTCCAGGCCAGCCGCGGCGCGCGCCAGTTCGCCGAGGACCTTTACCTGTTCAAGCTCATCCAGGCCGCGGCGGAGCTCAATCCCGAGATTCCGATCGCCATGCACCAGGATCACGGCAACAGCTTTGAGACCTGCAAGAGCGCCATCCTCCTCGGATACACCTCGGTCATGATGGACGGCTCGCTCAAGGCCGACGGCAAGACCCCGGCCAGCTTTGAAGAGAACGTGGCCATCACCAAGCAGGTTGTGGACTACGCGCACGACCTGGGCGTCACGGTGGAAGGCGAAATCGGCGTGCTCGGCGGCGTGGAAGACGGCCACGGCGCGGGCGGTTCCGGCCTGGACCACATCACCGATCCCGATCAGGCAGTTGAGTTTGCGGAGCGCACCGGCGTTGACGCGTTGGCCATTGCCATCGGCACCAGCCACGGCGCGTACAAGTTCACCTCCAAGCCAGACGGCAGCGTCCTGAAGATGGACGTGCTCATCAAGATCCACAAGATGCTGCCCAACACCCACCTGGTGATGCACGGTTCCAGCTCCGTACCGCAGGATCTGCAGGACGTGATCAACAAGTACGGCGGCAGCTTGAAGCCCACCTGGGGCGTTCCGGTGGAAGAGATCCAGATCGGCATCAAGAACGGCGTCCGCAAGGTCAACGTGGACACCGACAACCGTCTGGCGATCACCGGCGCCATCCGCAAGGTTCTGTGGGAGACTCCGGAGAAGTTCGATCCCCGCGACTACATGAAGCCGGCACGCGCGGCCATGGCCAAGGTAGTTGCCGAGCGCATGGTGCAGTTTGGCCAGGCCGGCCACGCTGGCGACTACAAGCCCGTCTCGATCGAACAGATCGCCAAGGGCTACAAGGACGGCTCGCTCGTCACCAAGCCGCTGGTCACCAAGTAAGCTATCTGCACTTGCATCAACTGAAAAGGCCAGCCGCATATGCAGCTGGCCTTTTCTATTCCCACCCGTGCTACTTGCCGCGGCCCGATCCGCGCGCCGTGCTGGCCACGGCGGTGCGTGGGTGGGTTGCAAGCGGAGCAGCCGGCCCCTGCAACGTCAACGGGGTGCGCATGGCCCCCGCGGTTGAAAACTTCTGCTGCACGGCAGGGCGTGCCGTTGCAGGCGCGGTGTGGGCCATGGACGCAGGCGCAACCCAGCGGTAGGCAACAGCGCCACCGGCAGCCACCGCCGCCAGCAAGCCCGCGGCGATAGCTCCACGCAGCCACTGCGCCCGACCCGCGCGCGACTGAGGCCAGGCCAGCAGGCGTCCGCGGGCTGGAGCAGCCTGGGCAGGCGCCACACGGGCCTTTACCCGTTCCGCCAAGCCCAGCGGCGCATCCAACCCGGCCACCAGGCGCAGGGTCCGCTCAACTTCCTCTAGGTTCACGATCTTTTCCGTCATCGCAAACTCCTCTGGTGGTCCAGCAACTCGGCCATTTGGTTGCGCGCCCGGAACAGCCTGGAGCGCACACTCGACTCGGTAATGCCCAGCACCGCGGCAATCTCCACGCTGGACAGCTCTTCAAAGGCCGCCAGTTGCAGCACCTCGCGCTCCTTGCCCGGCAACTGCTCCACGCAAGCCAGCACCCGCGCATGGTGCTGAGCGGCGGAGGCCAGCTCCTCGGCCGTCAACCCTTTAGAGGGCAAGACCCGCGCCAGCTCCGAAACGTCGTCGGTCTCCGGACGGCACTTGACCCGCCGCTTTCTGTCCAGCACCACGTTCCACACAATGCGAATCAGCCACACCCGGTGGTCGCGCACCTCGGCCAGCTGCTCGCGATGGCGCAGAACCCGCATAAACGCCTCCTGCACCGCGTCCTCGGCGTCCGCCGCATTGCGCAGCACAGAATACGCCACCCGGTAGAGCGTCGGCGCATACTCTTCCACCAGCGCAGCCACTGCCGCATCCATGGCGCGCACGCGCTCCTGCTCGTCCGTTTCCAGAGTTTCCATCCAACCTGAGAATACCGCTTGAGCCGCGCTCATAGTCCACCAGACGCGACGGCGCAGGAGAACGCTCACCGGCTGTGCGTTTGGAGACGCGTCAAGCTGCGTCGCTCCAGCACGCATCAGCGCCAGGGCACCCCGGCCCTGGTGCGGCTTTGCTGCGCCGGTGCGAAGGATTGTCGCCACCTTCGCCAACGAGCCCCGCTCCTTACCTGAAAAAGAAAACGACCCGCGAAGCAGATCGCTTCGCGGGTCGTTTTCAATGCTTAACTTCCATGCTGAACTAAGAGCTTACTGCTGGACGCCGAGCTTTTCGGCGGCAATCGATCCCGCAGCGCCTTCCTTGTCCGCATCCTTCACCTTGGCCCAGAGCTGGCGAGCCTGATCCTGCTTGCCCTCGGCAGCGTAAAGATCGGCAAGGCTCAGCTGCGCTGCAGCCGCGCTCACCGTCTCGGACGGCTTGGCCACAATGGCGTTGTACTGCTCAATGGCCAGGTTGTCCCGCGAGGTCTGCTGGTAGAGACCCGCCAAAGCCAGCTTTGCCAAGTTGGCCACGTTGCGGTTCCAGGCCCCGGCGGCGCTCTTCAGCTCCGTCTCGGCCGTCGCGTTCTGGCCCAGCTGCTCAGCCGTAATGCCGACAAAGTAGTGAGCCTTGGTGCCCTGCGGCAGCAAGCTGTAGCTTGCAGCCACTTCGGCAAACTTCTGGTTGGCAGCCTTCGCCCGATCCGCGGCGGTGGCGTACGTGCCAACCTCAGCCGGAACTCCGGGCTCGGTCAGCTGCGCGTTGTAAACGTCCATGGCAGCGCCCAGTGCAGCGTCGGCAGCCGTGGAGCGGATATTCCAGCCCACCAGCGCACCAACCGCGACCACCAGCACTACAACCGCGAGAACGGCCCACCGCACCACGCCGCTCTTGTGCAGGCTGAGCCAGTTAACTCCGGTCGCCGTTGCGTCGGCGAAACTGTTTGCTTTCAATGAGTGACGCGTTTGTGTGTCCACGAGATCTTTTCCGATTCCTTCTCTGCCAAACTTGCAGGCCGGGTGCACACCGCCTATCGGCGCACAAGCTGAAGCTGCTTCGGCAACCCATTCAGTCTATCAGTGGCCCAAAGGCAGCGTCCACACTGGCGTACCCTGCACGGCGCGAATTGCCAAACCTTTTTCGCCCCAATGCGCTTTACCGCGCTCCAACGGCCCGGGAGCCCCGTCAACTTCCACTTCCCCCTTGGATCTTGCCCGCGCCCCATCGCCGGCCCGCAGCAGACCGGGCTGCGATCCACCTGTGGCGCACAAAAGGAAGGAGCGGGGCACGGCAGCATGGGCTCCAGACCCACACTGCACCGCGCCGCCGCTCATCTTGGTTATGGCACATCTCCGCTCGTAGCAAGCGTCCATGCACGCACACGCCGACATTCTGCCGACCAGTTGGCCCTGCCTATTTGCCGTCGAGAGTCGTCGCCTCGCGCAGGGCGCGAATACGGTCAATCGCCGAAAACATTGCTGGGCGTACCTGTGATTGCTGTCCGCGATCAATCAGAGACTCAACATACTCCACAACTCCCTGGCCTCTGTAACCTGCTTCGCGAATGACTTCGTCGGAAATGGTGACTGTAACCTGCATACGGTTTCGCTCCCTGACCACTTTATCGACCCTTAATGCCTCCTCATCAGAGCCCCTCGTCCCTCTCTTCCATTACGCTTCGTTACCTTTGGGTCATTTGAGAAAACTAATCACCTATCGCCCTTTTCTCCCCTTGATCATCCCTCTCGCCGGATTTAGGCTATCTCCATGTACGAAGAGTTCCACGTAACCGACCGCTGGACTGGACAGGACCTCCATTGCTGCTGGAAGGCCAACATGGTCGCCATCGCCACCCGCCACGCCGATGCCATCGACGTTCGCTTTGACGTCAACCACCAGCCCATGTGGATCGCCCTGCCCTCCGCGGCCTGGGTGGAGCAGAAGAAACGCTCCGGCAAAGTCATCACCGACCACCTGACCGCGCAGATTGCCGGGCGCTACCTGAAGCAGCTGCTCACCGAGGGAGCCGACGCCCAACGCGAGATCTACACCATGCGCGTGGAGCAAGTTCTGGAACAACTGGACGCCGTGCTCGATGAAGCCCGCGCCCTGGGCGCAATCCCCACCGTTCCCGTCATCGACTAGGTCTTCGACCGTTTGATTTCGTACCAATGCTGGGTGCCCCAGAGCCTGCCCTGAGCGAGGTCGAAGGGTCTCGCTTTTGAGACCTGGGAAGCCGAGATGCAAAGGGACAAATCCAAGCTGTCAGGGACCTAGCTCAAGCGCGCAGTCTGCCTCAAGCCGCGGGGACCAGCCACCATGCGGTTCCCGCCTGACTGCACCTGCCGGGCTCTACTTCAGCGCGGGGATGTACCCCACTACGTCCTTGATCTGTGCCTCCGTCAGCTTGTCCTTTTGAGTTGACCTTTTGCCGACGCTGGCCTTGATCCCAGCAGAATGGAGCTGTCACCCCCCCCCCACTTTCCTGCATGGATTGCCAGCGAACGGCTCCGCGTCTCCGGTAGAATGTGGTGCAGAGAGTTAGCTTCACTTCTGCCGCCCACGGTGCCGCGTGTAGTTACGATGGAAAGGGATAGAGTTACGACGCAGGTTCATGCCAGCAGGTACCTCACGACCACCTCTACATCCCTCGTGGGGTGTCATCCCCCTGACGCCTATCCAGCCGTCTCGACTCTTGCCCTAACTACGATTGCCTCCGCTGCGTCTACGACGTGCTCCGCCGTTTGTGCAACCAGCACGCGCTTTTCGCGATACCGTATTACCGGCAAAGAACGAGATTCCGAATCAGGAAACGACTACTTCGGGGCTAGGTACTACGCATCTACGATGGGCCGCTTCATGTCCCCCGATCCGCTTCCGTGGATTCATCTTCAACACGGGAACGATAGCGATCAAAAGAAATTCGTGGCGTACATCGCAAATCCTCAGAACTTCAACATGTATGCCTACGTGAACAACAACCCGCTGAACAAGACTGACCCGACAGGCATGAATGCTTGTGGGACAAATGACGACTCTACATGCCATGTCACGGTCACGATTGCAGACCGATCACGTGATTCAAATGGCAATTACAACGATAGTTTCACTAAGCTAGCTCACCAAGGGGATTACAACGCCACAGCGACTGTCACAGTGACGGGAACGGGAGCTGATGGAAAGGCGTTTACTGCCTCTGGAACTTTTCTCGCAAGAACACTTTCTGATGATGGCAGCGAGCACGCGACCATAGCGAACGGCACCTACGCAGCAACAAGTTTTACGAAACACTCCGGGTCCGGTAATTACGAAGCAATTCTCTTGACCGGCAATATTCCCACTGCGGTGCCAAATCCATCAAGAAGCGACGGACAGTCAATAGCCTCCAGCATCGAAGTACATAAAGCGGGTTTGGGAGGTGTTGCAGTCGCAAGCGATCCGACTCATCCCATTTCAGCAGGATGCCAGACGATCTATAGAGACCAGTTCAGCGACTTTCAGCGAGTGACCGGACTTGTACCGACCGCAGGGTCCGAGCAGGGAGCCTTCTCAGTCACTGTCTCGACAGGTGAAAACACAGTCTACAACCCGAACTGAGAAGAGTTTTGTGTGTTGTAAATCCAGACAGATGTACGTGGTCCGGAAAGGGGTGTGGTCCGTCATGAACTGCCAAGTGATGTTGCTTCTAGCGGTGGTTTGGATGTTTTGTGAGCCATTTTGCAGCGAAGTTTCAGCTCAGGATCACAACTGTACAGCGATTCATGCTATGGCCCAAATGGTGAGGGCCAACTCTATTGCCGAATTAGACACCTTGAAAACTGTGGCCGGTGACAGCCATCGCGCGCATGGCGTTTATGCCCTTCGGCGCTTCGAGCTTGAGCCTTCGGATCATGCGGCGGCTAACACGGTTCTGACCTTTATTCCCCGCACGGAAGCCGAGGATTCAGAGTGGCTCCTTTTAGCTACCCCCCTCTGCACAAATGAGGAGATTGCCGACAAGCAAGTATTAGCGGAATTGGACTCGCGCAGACCGCACGATCTGGCAATGGCAGTATCCCTCGTTCCGGATAAGATGTTCGACTACATCAGCTATGCCGAGATTGCTGTCCAGAATATTCAGAGCGACTACGCAGAACAAATGGAAGGGGTTTGCCGGTCAAAGCACACGGAATTCATTGATGCGGTCAGCCAGCTTCCTGCGACTCGCAAGAAGTGGTTTATAGCGAAGATATTCAATCCAGACGGATGCCATGCACTTGCTCATCCGGAAGCTGAGTAATGGCGGGGGATTTATCTACGACGGAGGTGTCCACAACTATGACGATCTCTGCCGCTTGTGCAAGTTCAGTGTGCTTTTCGCGATCCCGCTTTACCGGCAAAGAACGAGATTCCGAATCAGGAAACGACTACTTCGGGGCCAGGTATTACTCCAGCGCGATGGGCCGGTTTATGTCGCCCGACTGGAGCGCAAAGTATGAACCAGTTCCGTATGCAAAACTCGGCGATCCACAGACCTTGAACCTCTACGCATACGTACTCAACAACCCGTTGACACATTTCGATCCTGACGGGCATGCCTGTGACAGCCTCTGGCACTGTGCACAAAGTTTTCTTAACGTGATCGAAATTAAGGTTTCAGCTAGCTATGGAACACAAGGGTCCACTCAGTGGGGTATAGCAAAGGGTGAATACCACGCAACAGTGGCAGGCCTGGAAGGAACAACCGGTCTAGGCGGTGGCAACAGCGGCGTTGAGTTTAAGTCAGGAGTCGGTGCGTCAGCTTCTGCTTCTGGGGGTCCGGCAAAGGCATCCCTTTCTGTTCAGGCTGGGGCACAGGCTTCAACAACACAAGGCGCGAGCCTCAGCGTCTCAGCGAATGGCAAGCTTGCGCTCGGACCGCAAGCGACATCATTCTCCGCTTCAGGAACGTTGGATCAGAACGGCGTGCACACTTCGCACGGGCCCGATCTCAGTCTTAGCGCCGACAAGAGCACTGACTGGAAGATTGGAGGGGCGTTTACTGCGGGTGTTGGGGCGGGCGTTTCTGTCAACTTTAGCCAATTGGGACGAGCGTTGAGCGATTTTTCTGAAGGCGTCAATGCGGCAGGCAGCTATCTCATGGTCAACTACGTGAATCCTGCAATTAACAGTACGCCTCCACCTGTTCTACCATCATCACAGTATCATCCCTAACGGTAACTTCTATTCGGAGAGCTCACCATGGACACAGAACTGAAAACGAAGAAAAAGTGGTCTTTACGACGGAAGATTCTTACGGCTTTCCTGGCGATGGCTGGCGTCGCCACGATGGTGATCATGCCGGGACTGTTTTGGGATCTTCACGAGGCAAATAAAGCATTGCACGGTTTCTGTGATGCGTTAGTTGCAAAGCAATACAAAGCGGCTTACGGGTTCACGTCCAAGGAATTCCAAGCATCTGTAGACTTCAAGACATTCGCTCAAGTTCATGGCGACCTGACCCTAAGAATGGGCGACCTCAAAAGTGCTGAAGTTACTCATAGCGAAATCAAAGACCAAAGTGGTGGATCTTATGGAACTGCAGAGACTACCATGAATTTCGCACATGGAAGTCTGACTTTCATCTACGTTTTGAAGAAGAATGGCGGTTCATGGGAAATCTACAATTACCACGAACAGTAAGCTGCAGGTGGCCCAAGTCTCGTTTCAGAATACTTGGGAGCGCATAGCGCAGGATAGGCCGTCTTCGGGGCGGCCTTGCTTGCTTCTGGGGCACGAATCGCCGGTTCCTGTGGAGGAACTTGGTCGGAGGCGGGTCGAGCGTAGCGAGTCCTTGTTCCTGTTGTTTTAGGGGTGACACACCACCCATAGTATGGTTCACGTGGGTGAACATGCTGGTTCGCCTGTGTGAACCGGGCAGGTGGCCCGGTCATGAGTTGGCAGAACCCTGCTGTGCCCCATTCA
>CAZYDF010000104.1:0-14585 GCA_964645855.1 uncultured Occallatibacter sp. | reverse complement strand
GCGTGCTTGCCGTTGTCGCGGAAGTACTCGCCGATGGAGGTGGCGGCGTAGGGCGCGAGGTAGAGCAGCGGCGCGGGCTCGGAGGCCGAGGCAGCCACGATGATGGTGTGCTTCATGGCGCCGGCTTCGGTCAGCGTCTGCACCACCTGGGCGATCGAGGAGCGCTTCTGGCCGATGGCGCAGTAGATGCAGATCAGATCGTTCTTGGCGCTGTTGATGATGGTATCGAGCAGCACGGCGGTCTTGCCGGTTTGACGGTCGCCAATGATCAGCTCGCGCTGTCCGCGGCCGATGGGAATCATGGCGTCAATGGCCTTCAGACCCGTAGCCATGGGCTCGCGCACCGGCTGACGGTCGATGATGCCAGGAGCCAAACGTTCCACCGGCAGCGATTCCGTGGTGGCAATCGGCCCCTTGTCGTCAATCGGCATGCCGAGCGCGTTTACCACGCGGCCGATCATGGCCTCGCCCACGGGCACGCTCAGAATCTTGCCCGTACGCTTGACCTCGTTGCCTTCGCTCAACTCGGTGTAGTCGCCCAGAACCACAGCGCCCACCGAATCTTCTTCGAGTGAGAGCGCCAGGCCCGCAATGCCGTGCGGGAAGCTGAGCAGCTCGCCGGACATGACCTTGTCGAGGCCGTGCAGACGGGCGATACCGTCACCCAGCGAGGTGATGGTCCCGACCTCGTCGACCTGGACCTTCGAGTCGTAATTCGCGATCTGTTCGCGAAGAAGTTGCGTAATCTCGTCTGCCTTGATCTGAGCCATTTGCCAGTCCTTTAGTGATCAGTGACCAGTGGTCAGTGATCAGGAATTGCCTTTCAACGGGAGGTCTTCTCGAGGATCGCATGAATCATTCTGCCGACCTCGTGAGAAAGACCCTCCGCTTCATCCAACTTCTCAGGAACTCCGTATCCAAGCATTCGCGCTAGTTCCAACTGGGTTTGCAACTCCTGGTTGGAACCGCGAGCTATGCCGAGAAACTGCCGGAACTCACCGCTACTTAACCTTGCCCTGCCCTTCGGCAATGTTGCTGGGCACTGAAACTGCCGACCGTTGAAGCTGGCTGGTCAAGCCGTACAACTCGTGCTTCGGAAAACTCTGCGTAAGCTTGTAGATCGAAGCCGCCATTTGCATCGCACGCTGCCAAACAATCAGCTCGCGAAACGACCGCGCCTTGGCTCCATCTTCCATAGCTTACTCACTTACCACTGCCGTTCTGACCACTGACGTTCTGATCACTGATCACTAACCACTGGCCAGCAACGCTTCCTTCAACCGTTCCAAACGGCCCTTGACCGAACCGTCGTACACCGTGGACCCGATGCGGACCACCGCGCCGCCCAGCACCGTGCTGTCCAGCCTGAAGCTGGCTTCGACGCGGGCTCCGGCAAGCTTGGCCACTTCAGCCACCAAGGCGGCTTTCTCTTCGGCGCCCAGTTCGCGGGCGGTCACAATCTCTGCCTGGCGAATCCCCAACTGCTCCTGCAAGATGCGGCGATAGGCGGCCGCCACTTCCAGCACGCCAGCGATGCGACCGTTGTCAATCAGCACCGCCAACAAGTTGCGCAGCGGCTTGGCAAGGCCCAGCGTGGCATTCAACTTATCCAGGAATCCCACCTTTTCAAGAGCGGGAATCGCAGGGTTCTCAAAAAAAGTCCGCAGCTCAGGCGAACCATTCCAGGTGGCCAGGAAATCGTTCAACTGCTTATCAATCTCAACCGTATTCAAACCGGAGGAGGTCACCACGTCGGCAAACGCCTGCGCATAGCGGGAAACAAAGGCTGCCATCTAGTTCTTCCCTCCATTACCGGCGTTGGCCACAAACTCCGCAATCAGCGCGCGATCAGCTTCCGGCGTCAGCTTGAGCTGCGCGGTAGCCTGCTCAATGGCCAGGTCCGTAGCAAAGTTGCGCAAGTTGCGCTTGGCCTGGGCGGTAGCCACGTTCAGCTCCTGCTCGGCGCTGGCCACAATGCGCGTCTTCTCCTCTTCCATGGAGGACTTGATGCGCTGCTCGTCGGCCTTGCTGTCTTCTTCCACCTGGGTACGGAACTTGCCGATCTCCTGATCGAGCCCCGCCAGCCTGGCTTCCACCGCGCTCAAGCGGGCGTTGGCATCGGCGGTAGCCTTGCGCGCCTCTTCAAGCGAGTGGCTCAAGGTCTGCGCGCGCTTGCGGAAGATCTGGGGCAGCTTGCGACCGACGGGAATGGCGACGCCGAAGAAGACGATGGCGAAGTTGAACCAGAGGAAGACCTGGGATGTGGTATCGCGCGACCAACCGGTCACACCCGACAGCCACTTGACCACCGCGCCGTTGACCAGAAAGCCGTGTTCCTGCTCTTCCTGGCTAGGCTTGGCCGCTTCTCCTTCCGGCTGGTTCTGGGTGGAGACAGCGGACTTCTCAGCCGATGCGGCGGGCTTGGTGTCTTGCGCTACGGCGCGGCCAAGTCCGGCAACCAGCACAAAGACCAGGACCGCGGCAGAGACCGTGCGGAAAAGTTTGAGAAAGTTGTTCGGACGCGACATGGAAACTCTCGGTTTTACTGGAAGCGAAACGGTCAACGTGCGCCTCCGGCTGCGGCGGGCAGAACGGCGCGAACCACCTGTCCGGCCAGTTCGCTGGCTGAGGCCTGGATGGCCTGGCGGGCGTTAACGACTTCAGCTTCAATCTCGGCACGGGCCTGGGCCAGCTTGTCGCCAGCCACCTTGCGGGCGGCGTCCAGAGCGGCATCGCGTTCCGCCGACCACTGCTTGACGCGCTGTTCACGCACCTTGTAGGCCTCGACACGAGCCAGACGAAGCTTCTCAGCGTACTCGGAAGTGCGCGCCTCGGCATGGGCAATCGCCTGCTGCGCCTCTTCCATCGCCCCTTCGGTCAGGTCACGACGCTTCTTCAGAGTGGCGGTCAACGGGCCTTGCACAAGGAACTGATAGGCCAGCACCAACACAATGAAAAGTATCATTGTGGGAATGGCGCCCAGCAACAGAGATTCGATTTGGTGAAGGATCAGTGGCATGGCGTTACCGGGTGACCGGCTTTCTAATGAGGTGGACTTCCAAGGGTGAATGAAAGCGTGAAACAACTCTTTTTTAACAGGGCTGGCTGGTCAAGTCAACGTAACCGAGTCAAATGGGTACTATCCTGTGACTGCGGTCACGAGAATAGGAAGATAGGCTAAAATACTGCTTGCCTTCGCTCCAAACCGGCTTAAACTTGATTCATTACCTAGACCCGGTCCAGGGTCCAGCGGGCAGTCGGCCAAGGGAACTACTTCCACTCCCTCCCCCGAGTGCCCGCTTCTTGATTTCTGGGAAATAGGGAACAAGTCGCGCGCGTTCCGTGCGCCCCGTCGGCAGTGCATCAAAGCCCCGCCAGCCTGAACCCTGCGTCGCCTTCTTGTTCCCTGGTTCCCTACTTCCCTTGTTCCCTACTTCACCGCCGCCGCCTCCACCGTCAGCAGCCCCTGGGCGCGCAGCCAGGCCTCCAACAGCGTGGGCCACTGGTCCAGCGCGGCATCGCCCTTGCCCAGGCCCGAGCCGTGACTGCCGTTGGCAAAGATGTGCATCTCGGCGGAAACGCCGTTCTTTACCAGCGCGTTGTAGAAGGTGAGCACCTGCTCCACCGGGACGGTTTTGTCGTTGAAGGTGTGATAAAGGAAGACCGGAGGCGTTTCTTTACTCACAAAGAGCTCAGGAGAGTAGGCCGCACGCAGGGCTTCGCATTTGTCTACCAGGTTGTTGATTTTGCAGTAGTTCAGGTGCGACATGTCCATACTGATGGCGCCCAGCCAGGGGTAGCCCAGCACCAGGTAATCCGGACGGCTGGAGACGCGCTCCACCGGGTCAGCAGCGTCGGCTTGGGCCGCGATGGGCTGGGTTCCGGCCAGCGCCGTCAGGTGGCCACCGGCAGAAAAGCCAATCATCACAATGCGGTTCGGGTTCACCTTGTACTCCGCCGCATGGGCGCGCACCAACTGCACGGCCCGGCGAGCATCCTGCAGGGGCGCGGGCATCAGGTAACCGTTGGTGGACAGCCGATAGCTGAGGATAAAGGCGCGGAAGCCGTGGGCCACAAACCAGTTGGCAATCTGCCCGCCTTCCAGGTCCCCGGCCAGGTGGGAGTAGCCGCCACCGGGGTTGATGATCACCGCTGAACCATTCTCGGTGTGGGCGCGGGGCGAAACAATGGTCAGCGTGGGAATGTCCTCGCAGGCCTTGCCGCGGGCTCCTGGCGCGTCTGCCGGCCACAAGCGGATGGTCTGAATGCCCAGGAAGCTGTTGTCGTTGCCAGCCACGGCACAAGTCGAACTCTGGCCCTGGAGCGATGCCACGGCCAGAACACTGACCGCAAATAGTACAGAAAGGTATCTCATCGGAGTCCTCATGGTCTTCGCCCCGGATTATAGCGGACGGCTCAATGCTTAGAACGGGTTAACCTTTTCACATGAGATCCGGGCGCAGATACAGAACGGCTTCGTGGCTGGCGGCGTGGGCGCTGGCCGTGGCAAGCTGCTGCAGCGCGCAAGCGGCAACCAACACGACGCAAGCCACTACACTGGCCACGCCACCAACTACGGCAGCGGCCACCGTCGAGTTCTCCAACTGCCAGGACGGACAAGCACTGTCACCCGACGGCAAGTGGACGCTGGCTGGCAACTTTGTGGATGGGGCCTGCCCGGCCAGTGCGTCGAAGCCTGCACAAGGCGCCCGCGACGGCTTTTCCGCCTCTCATGCCAACGACTTCGGGGTGGTGCTCTTTCTGGAAGATGCCGCCAGCCACGCACGCCGCCCGGTTGCCTTTGCGGGCTACGACGGCGAGGCCGCCTGGTCGCCCTCCGGCGAGGCCTTTTTCGTAAACGACCACATGGGCAGCAACGTAACCGACTCCTGGCTCTATTTTGCCGACTCACTGCGTCGCGTTAACGTGCGCGAAGCCGTACGTCATGCCGACCGCGTGGCCGCACGCTACCTGGACGGCCACGCCTACTTCCGCTCGCGGCAGTGGATGGACGGGCATACCGCCATGGTGCAGCTCTGCGGCCACACCGACAGCGCGCCCAGCATGCAGTTCGATCTCCGCTACAGCGTCAGCCTGGATGGGCGCGCCAAGCGCATCTCCATGCGCGTTCGCCCCATCACGGATGAGAATTTCCAGATGGAATGCGAATAATTTTTTCAATCCGAGCGCGCGGCAGGCAGTGTAGAAATTCTTCCGCGGTCCTGAGCGCTTCCCGGTTGCTGGTGTATTTCTGGAAGATTCCATCCTTTTTCATTGCTGCGACCCAGGCTAGCGCGTGACCCTATACGCGTGACCCTATATCCGCAGGGGGCTAAAACACCCCTTGTTCTGCGGGATTCAAGACGCGACTGAAGTCGTTCCCCACAAAGAAGCAAACACATAAATTGCTGAGAATAAAGAACAGCATTGCGGTTCTTGCAACCCCACGCTCGTGTCCTTTGTCTAAAGTCCTTTCAGGACAGGGGGAGAAAAGCGGCTGCCAGGCAACCGCTTCCCCCTGTTCCCTATTCCCTATTCCCTGTTCCCTTGGTCCCTTGGTCCCTGCCCTACTGGATTCCCCCCGGCCCTTCCAGGAACTGCACATCGGGCGAGGTGAAGTCGAGGGTGCCATCCGGCGGAAAGTAGATCAGGTTGACGGCCTTGCGATTCTTGCCGTTCACAAAGATGCCCATCATCAGGGTGTTGCCCCGCATGTGGCTGGCGGCAATCCGGTGGCTCTTGATGGGGCCGTACTCGTTCTCCACCCCATCCGGAGCCCAGTCGCGTGTGAAGCGCTCAAAGGTGTAGGACGAGTACTTTTGCGGATGCTGCTGCCAGTTCTTGTCGTGCATCCAGACGCCGTAGGCCTTGGGCAGATCGTTGGCTTCAACGTCCTTGAAGAAGCTGTTCACCGCCATGCGGCCCAACATGTGTTCGTTCCACCGCCAGGGCCAATCCACCGGGCGGCCGGCCACCAGCCACCAGCCGATAAAAAGAACAAAGAAGGCTACAACGCCGCCCAGGATCAGCCGGCTCTTGCGCCGTTCCCGTGCTTCGTCAAAGATGGGTGCGTCGAGCAATGTCATTTTCGTTCTCCGAATACAGAATAGGTGGCTAAGTGGCTAGGTGGCTGAGTGACAAGCAGCTTCCCACTATTTAGACACCGGGCAGGCGCATTCTGTTCCAGGCCTGCCTGAACATTTTCAGCCGCTGCGGTAACTGGCGACATGGAGGTTGGCACTGCGCCAGTCACCTAGTCACTCAGCCACCTAGTCCCGGCTGTACACCGTGCGCGCCTTCTCGGCGTGGCGCTCCATGGCCAGCTCGATCAGGCGGGTAATCAGGTCGCGGTACGGGATGCCAGTGGCCTCCCACAGCTTGGGGTACATGCTGATGCGGGTGAAGCCGGGCAGGGTGTTCACCTCATTGAGCCAGATCTTGCGCTTCGGTCCGGGGTCCATCAGGAAGTCCACGCGGGCCAGGCCAGCAAGGTCACAACTGCGGAAGGCGGCAATGGCCATCGCGCGAATCTGCTTGCTCTCGGCCTTGGTCAACTTGGCCGGAATGATCGGCACCGAGCCTTCGGCAAGATACTTGGCTTCGTAGTCATAGAACTCTTTGCCAGGGACAATCTCACCCACCACGCTGGCTTCGGGGGTATCGTTGCCGAGCACGGCCACTTCAAATTCTTTGGCGCGGGCCTTTTTGCCGCCTACGCCCTGCTCGATGACCAGTTTGCGGTCAAAGCGCGCGGCTTCCGTGAGGGCGCTCTTCAGCTCAGCGCGGTCATGAGCCTTGTTGATGCCCACGGACGAACCCAGGTTGGCGGGCTTAACAAACACCGGATACTTGAGCGCAGCCTCGATGGTGGCCACGGCCTTCCGCGGCTGCTTCTCCCACTCCGAGCGCAGCAGCGTCACATGCTTCACAATGGGCAGGCCGGCTTCCTTGAAGAGGCGCTTCATGGCGTCCTTGTCCATGCCCGCCGAGGAGCCCAGAACGCCGGAGCCCACGTAGGCAATGCCGGCCAGCTCAAAGAGGCCCTGGATGGTGCCGTCTTCACCGAAGGTTCCGTGCAGCACCGGGAAGACCACATCCACAGCGGCTGCAGCGCCGCCCTTGGCCGCGGGTTCCGGCGCCAGCAGGGTGGGAATGCCTTCATGGAGCAGCTTGGCTCCGGGGGTGGCCTCCGGATCGCCAGCGCGCAGCTTCTTGGCTACCGGGCTCTGGTCGCCCTCGAGCAGGTTGCGAGCGTCGTCAGCAGCCAGCCAGCGGCCTTCCTTGGTGATGCCGATGGGCACCACATCAAACTTGGTCTTGTCGATGGCTTCCAGAATCGAAGCGGCCGAGAGAAGCGAGACCTCATGCTCGCCCGAACGACCGCCGAAGAGAATCCCCACACGCAGTTTCTTATCCATGGCAGTTTCCATTCTAATCGCGTGGGTTGCGTGGATTCCCGCCCTACGGCCCGATGGCCGCCAGGTACATTTTCTGAAATGGTGTAGACCTGGATTTCATGGGTGCAAAAGAGCCTCTTGCATTTTTGCCCGCAATCGAGTGGATCTCGTCAGGGCATGACTTCAGTCGTGCCGCAAAAAATGCCAAAAACAGTCCCCGGCTTTAGCCGCGGAGGAACCGCGAGCTATTTGAAGAAAGATGCAGTGGCTGAAGCCCTGAAACTTTTTGTTGCTTGTGTCGGCACAACTGAAGTCGTGCCCTGACGCCTCTTGCCACCACAAAGGGATTTTGCAAGAGGCTCAAATGAGAAGATGTGCTAGCCGCACTCGGCCTTGAGAGCCACGTCCACCTCTTGCTGGGTGGGCATGGAGGGCTGCGCGCCAGCCCGGGTGACGGAGAGCGCCGCGGCCACAGCCGCCATCCGCGCGCTGGCGGTCTGGCTCATGCCGCGCAGCAGGCCCACCGCAAACGCTCCGTTGAACACGTCGCCTGCGGCCGTGGTATCAACCGCATCCACCGGATAGGGCGGGATTCTCTGCCGCAAGCCTGAATCCTGCGCCACCAACGCGCCTTGCGCTCCCTGCTTGAGCACCACCCCGCCGACTCCTCTGGCAAAGAGCCGCGCCAGTATCGCGTCCTCCGTTTCAGCCCCATCGGCATAGAAGGCGGCTTCAGTCTCGTTGGGCGTGAACCAGTCAACCAGCGGGAACAGGCTGTCGGGCAGTTCGCGCGCGGGCGCAGGGTCCAGAACAAATGGCACGCCAGCCTGGCGGCAAAAGCGGGCCAGCCAGACCACCGATTCCAGGGGAATCTCCAACTGTGCCAGAACCATTCCCGCAGCCTGGAGCGTGTCTTTTTGGGCCTCCAGATACGCTACGGTCACGTCGGCATTGGCTCCGGGCGTAACCACAATGGCGTTCTGCCCGCTGTCTTCCACCACAATCAGCGCCGTGCCGGAGGGGGAACGGGATGGCTCAATTTGGGCCGTATCCACTCCCGCGGCATGAAGGCCGGCAACTAACTGGGAGCCAAAGCCGTCGCTGCCCTGCCGCGAGAGCAGGATGCAGGGGTACCCGAGCCGCGCAACCGCTACTGCCTGGTTCGCGCCCTTGCCACCGGAGTGGCTGGCAAACTCCTTGCCGGGCACCGTCTCTCCCGGCCGGGGAATCCGCACAGCGCGCGCCACAAGATCGATATTCATGCTGCCAACCACCACCACTGGCTTCATCGTTTCCCGCCTTTCGCCACCGTGCCTACGGAACAATAATCCCCGCTATTTTCACGTGTCAATAACGGGGGCTGGTGGAAGCGATCGAGGGAAACCGCTAGCCTGGATTCTTACAGCAGAAACAGAACCGCAACAGGCATCCTCCCCGCTGGCTCACACATGGGAGGAGATACCTGCCGCTCGTGGGTTGGCAGGACGGCAGGAAAACTCAGGAAACTCGTGTGACGTTTGGAAGGTTCCATCTGTTTTGATTGCCCCGGCTAGTGTATGCCCCGCATTCCCTCCGTGATTTTATGGCACGTGCGGCACGACTGAAGCCGCGCCCTTTTACGAAGCTCGACTCGCCGAGAGCTCCCCCCAGCCTTTTTCGCACACGGGTCTGCTTTTGGAAATTCTGATGGCTCACCCCTCCCCGCCGCATTTCCCACGGGATCGATCCCACTGTTTGCGCGTACCATGGATGCGGGCCTTGCATTCTGTTACCGAAGCCATGCAAACGGTCCATACAACCTGAGCCGTTGCCTCGTGCTCGCGGTCAGCTGCGAGTTCCGGTGCAAGGCCAGGCAATCGAGGGTAGATCCCGATGTCTTCCAAAAAGCTTTTCTCTGTTTTGCTTGCGTCCCTTGTGGGATGCTGCCTTGGTCAGGAACTTGCGGCGCAGGTGCATCCCGCCGCCGCTGCTCCCCAACCCGCTGTTGCTCGAACTGTCTCTGCCACGTTGCCCGAAGGCAACTATAACCCGGTTGCCGATCCCAAAGCCGTGGTCACCGTGGGCAACGCACGCTTTACCGTGCTCACGCCCGAGTTGATCCGCATGGAGTGGGCCAAGGACGGCAAGTTTGAGGACCATGCGTCGTTTGTGTTTTTGAATCGGAGGCTGGCGGTGCCGAAGTTCAGCACAACCCTGTCGAAGGACAGCCGCGATCAGCTTACGATCAAAACCGATGCTCTGACGTTGGTCTACACCGCAATGCCCGACGGCAAACCGATGCCTCCGGGAGCGGATCGCTTCAGGCAGGGAAATCTTGAGATTACGCTGCTCGTCGACGAGAAGAAAATCGTCTGGCACCCCGGCATGGAAGATCCCGCGAACCTGCTGGGCACAACACGCACACTGGACGGCGCGCGCGGCGACAAGACCCGCGAGCCCATCGAACAAGGGCTGATCTCCCGCGCAGGATGGGCGGTTGTAGACGACTCCACGCGGCCGCTGTTTGACTCCTCCGACTTCACCTTCCAGAACGGCAAGAAGAGCCCCTGGCCGTGGGTGCAGATGCGCCCGGCAGGCGACCGCCAGGACCTTTACTTCTTTGGCTACGGCCACAACTACAAGCAGGCTCTGGGCGACTACGTGAAGGTGGCTGGCCGCATTCCCTTGCCGCCGCGCTTTGCCTTTGGCGCGTGGTGGTCGCGCTATTGGGACTACTCCGATCAGGAGCTCGACGACTTGGTGAAGGGCTTCCATGACAACAACGTTCCGCTCGACGTGCTGGTCATTGACATGGGCTGGCACATCAGCAAGGAACAACTGCAGGCCATGGGTGAAAAGGATCAGTCCAACCACAACCTGGGCTGGAGCGGCTACACCTGGAACCCAACGCTCTTCCCCGATCCCGATGCATTCCTCAAAAAGATTCATGCCGAGGGACTAAAGACCACGCTGAATCTGCATCCGGCCTCTGGCGTGGAGCCGTGGGAGAAGGCGTACCCTGAGTTTGCGCGCGCCATGGGCACGGACCCGGCCACGCACAAGTACGTTCCCTTCGACATTACCGACAAGAAGTTCGCTACCAACTACATGAACCTGCTGCACCATCCGCTGGAACAGCAAGGGATCGACTTCTGGTGGCTGGATTGGCAGCAGGAGCAGAAGACCGCGCTCACGGGCGTGATGCCCACCTGGTGGCTGAACTACGTGCACTTCACCGATCAGCAACGCGAGGGCAAGCGGCCGCTGCTCTTCCATCGCTGGGGAGGGCTCGGCAATCATCGCTACCAGATCGGCTTCTCGGGCGACACCCATTCCGACTGGGAGTCGCTCGCCTTCCAGCCCTGGTTCACGGCCACCGCGGCCAACGTGGGCTACGCCTACTGGAGCCACGACATCGGTGGCCACATGCCGGGCGCGGTCGAACCCGAGCTCTACACGCGCTGGGTCGAGTTCGGCGCATTCTCGCCGATTCTGCGCACCCACACCACCAAGAACGCCTCAGCGGAGCGCCGCATCTGGGCCTATCCCGAGCCCTACGCCTCCATCCTCCGCTCCACCTTTCAGCTCCGCTATGCCATGGAGCCCTACATCTACACCGAGGCCCGCCGCACTTACGACACCGGCGTCGCCTTCTTCCGCCCGCTCTACTACGATTGGCCGGCGGACGATGCTGCCTACACGGCCAAGGGCGAGTACATCTTTGGCGAGCAGATGATTGCCGCACCCGTGACCACCGCTGCCGACAAGACCAGCGAGCTGAGCACGGAGAAGATCTGGCTGCCGGCGGGCGAGTGGATTGAGTGGCCCACCGGCAAGCACTTTACCGGGCCCATTGCCACCGAACGCCGCTTCTCCATTGATCAGACGCCGGTTTATGTGAAGGCTGGCGCCATTGTGCCCATGCAACCGCCCATGCTCTACACCGGCCAAAAGCCCGTGGACCCGCTGATCGTGAACGTGTGGCCGCTTCAACCCGGCACCAGCAACAGCTATTCGCTCTATGAGGACTCCGGCGCGGCGGTTGAATATCAAAAAAACGTCTTTGCGCGCACGCCCATCAAGGCCACGCAAACCGCCAACGTGTTGCGCGTGGAGATTGGCCCCGCGGAGGGCAGCTATCCCGGGATGTTGAACGCCCGCGGCTACGAGCTGCGCTTGCCGGCCGACTGGCCGCCGGAGTCGGTCACCGTTAACGGCGTGGCCTTGAAGCAAGGCGCAGAAAAAACCGGCTGGCGCTTTGAGGGCAACACCCTGACCACCATCGTGCCGGTTGCCGCCACATCTACCCGGTCCAGAGTGGTGATCGAGGTTCTACGCTCTGGGGAACTGATGGCGCGGCGAGCTGGACGAGTTTGCCGGGGCCATGACGCGCCTGCGCGCGGCCTACGATGCGCTGTGGGCAACGTCACCCATTGCCGCGCCACCAGAGGCGCTGGTGAAGACCATTCAGACCGGCGACCGGCTCAGCTATCATCCGGAGACCGCGGCGCAGGAGCTCGCGGGCTTGCAGGCAGCGGTGAAGCAGGCAAAGGCCGAGGTAAGCGCGCTCAACGGCCGCTTTGCCGCGTTGGTTGCGGAACGATCCAAACCAACAGCCAACGCAACCGCTGACGAAGTTGCCTTGCAGAACCTGAAGCGTGGGTCAGCCATGGCCAAGGCGCTGGCCCAGATGGAGGAGCTTAGCCGCTGATCGGAGTCTAAAGGTCCAGCAGCACAACCTCCACGCCGCGACCTAGGCCTCTGACCGCGCGGATTTACACCTTGGTATCCCGGCTTCCCAGGTCTCAGAATCGAGACCTGGGGCACCCCGCAATGGTTCAGAATCAAACGGTCAGAGGCCTTTTGGAACCAGGCGGTAGCGGCGCTTCCTTGAAGAGAGACTCCCAGACACAATCTGGCAGCAGATTCCGCACAAATTACCAGTTCTGGCACTTTTCAACAACAGAGCCTGACCGCGCTCTCCCCTCTGCTGAACCGTCCCGAGATTTCAGAGCATAATAGAAGTGACCATGACAACTCATCAGACAGCGCAGTTAACGCGGACGCAGCAACTTGTCGACATGGAAAGCGATTTTGCAGCGCACACCTACCATCCGCTGGATGTGGTGATTGAGCGGGCACAAGGCGTATGGGTTTATGACGTTGAAGGCAATCGATACATGGATTGCCTGGCCGCCTATTCCGCCGTCAATCAGGGCCATTGCCATCCGCGCATCCTGGAAGCGTTGCTGGAGCAGGCTGGCAAGATCACGCTGACCTCGCGCGCCTTCCGCAACGAGCAGTTCCCCCTGTTCTGCCAGGAACTCACCGAGCTGACCGGCTTTGAGATGGTTCTGCCGATGAACTCCGGCGCTGAAGCCGTGGAAACCGCCATCAAGACCGCACGCAAGTGGGGCCACACGGTGAAGGGCATTCCGCAAAATCAGGCGGAGATCATTGTGTGCGCGGGCAACTTCCATGGGCGCACCACCACCATCGTCAGCTTCTCCAGCGACGAGCAGTACCGCGAGGGTTTTGGCCCCTTTACGCCGGGCTTCAAGATCATCCCGTATGGCGACATTGAGGCACTGCGCGCGGCCATCACGCCCAATACCTGCGCCTTTCTGGTGGAACCGATCCAGGGCGAAGCGGGCATCGTGATTCCGCCCCCGGGCTTCATGAAGCAGGCCGCCGAGCTGTGCCGCGAGCATCGCTCCCTGCTCATGCTGGACGAGATTCAGTCGGGCCTGGGCCGCACCGGCAAGCTGTTTGCCTATATGCACGACGACATCGTTCCGGACGTGCTGATTGTGGGCAAGGCTCTGGCCGGCGGGTTCTATCCGGTCTCTGCGGTTCTGGCTTCGCGTGAGGTTCTGGGCGTCTTCCACCCCGGCGATCATGGCAGCACCTTTGGCGGCAATCCGCTGGGTTGCGCCGTGGCTCGCGCAGCCATGCGTGTGCTGGTGGACGAGAAGCTGGTGGAGCGCTCGGCCGAGCTGGGTGCTTACTTTATGGATCGCCTCAAGGCGCTCGATGCTCCTGCCATCAAGGAAGTGCGCGGCCTGGGCCTGTGGATTGGCGTTGAGCTCCACACCAAGGCGCGCCCCTACTGCGAAGCGCTGATGCGGGAGGGCATCCTGTGCAAGGAGACCCACGATCACGTGATCCGCATTGCGCCGCCGCTGGTGATCACCCGCGAGGAGCTTGACTGGGCCTTCGATCGCATTGCCAAGGTGCTGCAAGCCGCGTAAATAGCTGCTTGCGGATGAATACAATAACTTGGCCCTTGCACGCTCCACAGCCTGCAGGGCCAGGTTATTTTTGCGCCTGCGCGGGTGCGGAAGAGTGGCTAAGCGCGGGCGTTGCGTCACCTTGTGCTATCAGTGGCACACTCAGGATTTACAATCTTTGCGGGAGCCCCACAATCATGCCACCGAGCCTGCAGTCGCGCAAACACAAGCTGGTCCACGACGCCATCTATGACGCCGCCATCAATCTGTTCAGCGCGAAGGGCTTTGAAGCGACAACCGTGGAAGAAGTGGCCGAGGCCGCGGGAGTATCGCGCCGGTCCTTCTTCCGCTACTTTGCCAGCAAGGACGACCTGCTGGCGCAAGGCGTGGTGACTTTTGGAGATGCGCAGGTTGCTTCGATTCAGAATTGCCCGGAGGATTTGACGCCTATCGAAGTGGTGCACAAAACCGTGTCCGAGGCGCTGAAGCTGGTCTCTGACCAGCCACGCACGCGCGACGTGATCGCCATCTCAGAACGCAGCCCAGCGGCCAAGGGGGCGCATATGTCGCGGCTTATGGAAGCGGAAGACAAGATTGCCGCGGCTTTTGCCGCGCGCATCCCGGGAGCAAAGTGTGCAGACGCCAATCCGCGTCTGCTGGCCGGTCTCACCACGCTGATCATGGGCGTGTCGCTGCTGGCCTGGTTTCATGGTGAGTACGACGATATGCAGAAGGCGGCAGAAGCAGTCTTCGGCGATCTAACTCAGTATTTGTCCGGCACCGCGGCCACATCGCATCCCGCGGCCAAGAGTCCATCCAGGCTTTAAAGCTTTTTCTACAAAGAAACAAAAATGCAAGTTCACCAAAACAAATAGCGATTGGAAAGTGATCCGATCCCACCCTTCGCAAAGAACGCGAAGGATGGGGTAGGCGGATTCAAGCTCCAAGTGCAACATTTCCGAAACAGGAGATAGTTGCA
>CAZYDF010000103.1:0-14893 GCA_964645855.1 uncultured Occallatibacter sp. | reverse complement strand
CGAAGTGTAAAGGATGTCCGGAGACAATGTGTAAAGGATGTCATGGTACTGAACATGGGTGCGCTTGCGGAGAGAGAGTTGCATTGGTCGCGCAGAAACGCACAAAGGCCTCCGGAGATCCGGAGGCCTTTGTGCGTTTCTGCGCCTGTTGGTTTACAGGGTTGCGAAGGCTTCAGCCGCGCCCTTGGTGAGGATGGTCCGCAGCTGCGAAGTAACCACCGCGGCCAGGCCCGGAACCGTACGCAAATCCTTGCCCCACCAGGCCTTCTGTGCCAGAGCGCCATCCACCAGCTGCGCGGCTGCGGCTTCGGTGCCGTCGTATGCAGTCCATGCTTCGGCAAACCACTCCAGAATGTCGTGGTTGTCCTTGATCGGGTACTCGTCGCCGTTGCGCGAGCCGATCAGCGCACCGTTGCGAATCTCCGTGCCGCGATAGAAGGCGAGCAGTGCCGAGATGCCAAAGGCCAGACGCGTGGGCACCGCGCCCTTCTTAGCCACATACTGCTCCAGAATCGGCAGGTTGCGGGCCGTATATTTCGAGACCGAGTTGAGCGAGATGCTCAGCAGTTCGTGGTCGATGAAGGGATTCGCAAAGCGCTCCAGCACCGCGGCGGCAAAGGCTTCCAGTTCGGCCTTGGGCAGCGTGAGCATGGGGATGATCTCTTCGTTGAGCATCTTCTGGATGTGGCCGTGGATGACCGTATCCTTCATGCAATCGCCCACAAAGGTCTTGCCGGCCAGATACGCGCCCAGCGCCATGCCCGTGTGCGAGCCGTTCAGGATGCGCACCTTGCGCTCGCGATAAGGCGTCATGTCGGTGGTGAAGACGACGTTGAATCCGCACTCCGCCAGCGGCAGCTCAGCCTGGAGCGACGCCGGACCTTCGATCACCCAGAAGTGGAAGACCTCTGAGGTGTTGAAGAGGTTGTCTTCGTAACCGACCTGCTCCCAGAGCTGGCCGATCTCGGCCTTGGGGTAACCGGTGACGATGCGGTCAACCAGGGTGTTGGTGAAGATGCAGGCGGTCTTGACCCACTCAACAAACTCGGGAGCCAGCTGCCAGTTGGCGGCCATGTTCAGCACAGCCTTTTTGAGCTTGTCGCCGTTGCGGTCAATCAGCTCGCAGGGCAGCATGACCAGGCCCTTGGAGGCGTCACCCTGGAAGGCGGTGTAGCGCTCAAAGAGCAGGCGGGTGAGCTTGCCGGGGAACGAGGCCTGGGGCGTATCGCTGAACTTGTCTTCGCGCTTGTAGACAATGCCGGCTTCCGTGGTGTTCGAGAGCACAAAGCGGAGATCGGCGTTCTGCGCGCAAGCCAGGTAGTCCGCAAAGTGGATGTAAGGATCGATGCCGCGGCTGATGGAGGTGACCAGCTCCATGCGCTCCACAACCTTGCCGTTCTCAATCCCGCGCATCAAGTGGGTATAGAGGCCGTTCTGCTGATTCAGCTCGCGGATCATGCCGCGCGCAATGGGCTGCACCACGGCCACCCGGCCGTTGAACTGGCCCTTCTGGTTCATGCCATGGATCATCCAGTCCGCAAAGCCGCGCAGAAAGCCACCTTCGCCAAACTGCAACACGCGTTCAGGGAGAGCCGCACCCTTGTTGACCAATTGAGCGTTGAGCTTGGGCAAAACAGTCGTAGGAGTTGTCACAGGGTTACACCATCCTTCCAAATGGAGATCTCGCGGTATCCGTTGCGTTCGCTCTGGGTTTGCTTGCGCCCGGAAGCGATGTCTATGAGTGAATCAAAGAGTGCGTCGGCCAGCTCGTCGAGGGTCGCGGTGCCATCGGCCACAGGGCCCGCATTAAAGTCGATCCAATTTTTTTTGCGCTCCGCCAGCGGCGTGTTGGTGGAGATTTTTACGGTGGTGGCAGGGAAGCCCATGGGATTGCCGCGACCGGTGGTGAACAAAATCAAGTGTGCGCCCGCGCCACTGATCACGGAGCCGGAGACGCCGTCGTTGCCTGGGCCGTTGAGCAGGGCAATGCCGCCCAGCTTGGGTTGAGCCTGCTCGCCGTAGCGCAGTACCTGGGCCACAGGAGCCGTTCCGCCCTTTTGCACGCAACCGAGAGATTTTTCAGCCAGCGTGGTGATGCCGCCGTCCTTGTTGCCGGGCGAAGGATTCTCGTCGATGGGCTCGTTGTGCTTGCGAAAGTACTCGCGAAAATTATTGACCAGGTCAATTGTTGCGTCGTAAACCTCAGCCGAACAGGCGCGGCGCAAGAGCACATCCTCAGCGCCAAACATCTCCGGCACCTCGGTCAGGATGGCAGTGCCACCGGCCGCGGCCAGCTTGTCGGCAATGCGGCCCACGAGCGGATTTGCGGTAATGCCTGACAGACCATCGGAGCCGCCACACTTCATGCCCACGATCAGTTCATCGACGGGGACAGGCTCGCGCTTGAAGTGACTAGCGTACTCAGCCAGCTCCGCCACCAGCGCCACGCCGGCAGTGATTTCGTCTTCGGCATCCTGGGCGTTGAAGGCGCGGATGCGGCCCGGAGTCTGGTCGCCGACCAGCTTCAGGAAGTCGGCCAGTTGGTTGTTCTCGCAACCCAAACCGAGCACCAGCACGCCCGCGGCGTTGGGATGACGGACTAGCGCTGCCAGCAGCTTTTGCGTGGCCACCAGATCGTCCCCCAGCTGCGAGCAGCCAAAGGGGTGGCTCATGGTGTAGATGCCGTCGAGGGTGGGGTACTTTCCGGCCAACTGCTGGCGAGCCTGATCCACAATGCGGGCGGCGGTATGGTTCACGCAGCCTACGGTGTTGATGATCCAGACCTCATTGCGAATGCCCACCGAACCGTCGGGACGGCGATAACCCTCAAAGGTGCGGGCCGCGCCCTTGCTGGGGGGCAGGGAAGCGGTAGCCGTCTTGAAGCCGCCCCGCTCCAGCGAGCCCTGCAAGGCGCTGGCAAGATTGTGGGAGTGAACATGCTCGCCCGGCGCGATCGCGACTTTGGCTACGCCCAGGGAGTAGCCGTACTTGATCACAGACTCGCCCGGCGCAATGGGCTGACGCGCGATCTTGTGGCCAAAGGGAACGTCGGATGCGGCCGTGAGGCCGCCTTCCAGGGCGTCGCCTTTGCTCACCGGCTGCAGGGCAACCAGCACGTTATCGGAAGGATGGATGTGTAAAGTCGAAGGCAATTGTGTCTCGCAATGTGGCAGTTTGTTTCACAAACCCGCGGACAAGGTTCACCCGCGGAAGGAGATGCGGTGAAAATGATGATCGAACCGTTCAACCAGGACCTTGGTCAGACCTCTTGCGGGGAAGACTTTCCGCCCTCCAGAGTGCGCCCAACCTGCTGTCCTAAAAAGATTTGAGGATCTCCCCACGCCTGAAGTACAGGTCTGGACAGCCCTTCATGTTCTTGAAGACTGATACTTGCGGCTCCAGTAGCGTGGTCGGCCACTAAATGCCCCTACACACAGAGTGTGCAACGAAATCGGTACGCCTAGCTGTGCTGAACGTCACGGTTGTTCGTGGGTCGAAGAAATGATCCGGTCGGAGGAAGTCACCCGGTCTGACCACATAACTATTCTAACCCGATTCTCGATGAAAAATATATCCCCATGCGAAACTTCCGGGTACCGGGGTGTGCGCAAAAAAACGGGGATGGATTCCTGACGAATCCATCCCCGTTGCTGGTCTTGAACTGCGTTGAAGCTATTTGGTGGCGCTGAGCAGAACTACCGGGCCCATCAGCCCCGAAGGCAGCGGCTGCAGGTTGTTCATGTCCTGCATCTCAAAGCGCTTGCCGTAGAGCGCGTAGAGGGCGGTGAAGTCGTGCGGGCCATTGCCGGCCATCAGGTTGATGGCGGTGTTGGCCACCCGGACCTCGATGGAGTTGTTGCCGGCGTGAACCACGTCGGTGATGTCGATCTGGTAAGGCGGGTGCCAGAGCGAGCCCAGTTGCTTGCCGTTCACCTTGACGATAGCGGCTTCGCGCACCGGCGGATCGAGCAGCGCGCGGACGCCGTTCGAGCCCGGAGGCCGGGGGTCGGTGGTCGGCTGGCCAACACCAAAGTCGATGAGCACGCGGCCGGCCTTGAGGGCGGCTGCATCCACGGTAAAGTTGCGGCTGTAGGTGACCACGCCGGAGAAGTACTGGCGGCCGCTGATCTCGGTCCAGCTGCCCAGCTTGGCAATGTCGGTGTCCATCTTCTCGTCGTCAAAGCGAACCGTCCAGTTGGAGCTCAGGTCGGAGGTTTTGGTCTGCTTGGGAGCAGCAGGGGCGGCAGCTTGCGGATCTGAACTCTTGGCGCTCAGCACGTACACCCGCGACTCGTAGGGGGCAAGCTCCAGCGGAAACCGCTTGCCAGGAGCATTGGTGGTGGAGAAGAAGACCTTGCCCGAGTCCGGACTCCAGGCTTCCAGTACCGGCTGCGCGGCGCGGAAGGCCACGGTCCCGGTGATCGCCTGGTTGCCGCTGTTCACCACGAAGTAGACGTCCGCGCCGTCGAGCTTGCGATGGATGAAGCCGAGCTGGTCGGTCTGGCCCTTTGCGTCCAGATCGGCCGGCAGAGCCGAGTGCAGGGCGGCGGCGAGGCCGTCAATGGAAGCCACCGCGATGCCCTTGTGACCGGCAGCCTCAAACAGGGCTTTGGTCAGGGCGGCAACGGCGGGCGAATCGCTCTGGTCCTTGAGGCCCGGCGCCAGCGTGGCCTGGCTGCCGATGCCGATCACTTTGCCCTTGCCAGCGGCGTACTCGGCCAGCTTCTTGTAGGCGGCCAGCGGCATGCGCTCGGTGGTGGGGATCACGACGACAGGGTAGGAACCCAGCTTGTCGATCATCTTGGCGTCGATGTAGTCGACGTTGTAACCCGCGTCGAGGATGGCGCTCATCAGTGCGGGCGGAATGTGTTTGTGCATCTCGCCGGTGATGGCAAGGTCGGTGCCGGAAGGGCTAAAGGAGGCCTGGGCATCGTCCTCGGGCAGCAGGAGGGCGATGTCGTTGGCGGGCTTGCCCTGGCGCATCAGCCAGCTCATGCGGCTCAGGTAGGCGGTGATGTCCGGCATCACTCCGAACCAGGGATTGTGGTTATTGAAGACGGCGGCGGCATAGAGCGACCATCCCGGCTCGCCGGCTCCAGCAGGCGAGTAGGGCCAGCCGTGGCCGATGAACTGGTTCACGCCTTCCAGCAACATGCGGTCGGCTTCCACCTTCATGTCCAGCGGGGTGGCGCGGAAGGCCGGCGAATGCAGCCAGGTCCAGGTTTCGGCGCTGGTGACCGGGTTGCCCACCAGGTGGTTGGCGGAGCTAGCCCAGCGGGTAAAGCTGAAGGCGCGCCACTGCGGGCCCTCGCCTTCGGGCAGTTGCGGAACAACCTCGTCGGCCAGAATCACGGCCGGCACACCGTAGGTTTGCGAACGGAACTTGGTTCCGTGGTCTGCGGCAAACTTGCTGAGGGGGGTCAAATAATTGTCGCGGACCAGATCGCTCATGGTCACGCCCCAGTCGTGGCGGATGGCGGCGGCGTCGGGCGTGTTGCCGGCCAAGAGCTCCGGCAAACGGGCCACCAGATCGTAGCCGCGGCGCTTCTGGAACTCAGCGGCCATGGTCGGGGTCCAGTCGGAGCCGTAGACCTCCAGCGAGTCGGAGAAGACGGAGGTGGGCACATCGGCGCCAAAGGCCTTCACCAGCGGCTCGGCCACGTTGGCCAGATGAGCATCCACGGCCTCGCGGTTCATGTGGTCCAGCACAAATCCCTCGGCGCCATAGGCCGCGCGCTTGACCATCTGCAGGGTGTGGGTCTGGATAAAGTAGAGGGCGGTGCGTTCGCCCATGCCCTCAGGCACGCTTGCGGTCGGATCAAAGCGGACAGCGTGCAGGGCGTCGAAGCTGGTCTTGTTGCCGTTCACGATAAAAGCGGCAATCAGGCTGTCGCCTTCGGCCAGATGCGGGGACTTGGCATTGTTGCCCTCGATGGGCGCGAACTCCACCTTGAGCCGGGTGGCGGCCTGGGAGATGGGCGTCTTGGGCCCGCCAAAGGGCCAGCCGCTGCCCAGCGTTAGATCCACACGCAGCCCAAGCGAGCGCGCCTTCTGGTTGGCAAAGCCGAGGTCGTCCAGGAACTCGGGCGAGAGGTAGCGGAGGTTCTTGATGCCGTTGGCCGGATCGTCCAGCAGCATGGGGTAGACGGGCTGAATCTCCACGCCGCCGATGCCAGCCTTCTTCATGGTTTCCAGCTCCAGAGCCAGCTCCGGCTTCACCACGGCGGGGCCAAACCACCACCAGCGCATCATGGGGCGAGCCTCCGGGGGGGGATTCAGGAACTTGGTGTGAAGCTCCTGCGAGCTTGTGGCCACGCCCTGTGCGGCGGCAAAAGTTGCCGCGGCGGCCAGGATGGCGCAAAGAGCTACGCGCATCTGCTTGCCGAGCGCGTATTTACACGATGAGAAAACCATGGCATTCCTCCAGCTAAACAATTCCCCAAAGAGAATATCCCGTCAGAGGCAGAGTTGGCAGCCTCGATGGGAGATTTACTTTTTCTCCTTCGTGTG
Source organism: uncultured Occallatibacter sp. (assembly GCA_964645855.1). Taxonomy (GTDB): domain Bacteria; phylum Acidobacteriota; class Terriglobia; order Terriglobales; family Acidobacteriaceae; genus Telmatobacter. The sequence continues at coordinate 8,383 of CAZYDF010000103.1, read as the reverse complement.
GCTCGAAGGCGGGGCGAGGTGAGTGCCTCAGTTGTTCGCGAATCCTGACAAAGGTGACGGACGACAATCAGAAATTCCGGGGAAAGAATAGTTGACGCCAGCACAAGTCAGAGTTGGATTTCAAACTTCGAGCCGAAACTGGATTACAGCTTCAAGATTTCTGGTTATGTTGATGAGATAAGAGGACGGCATCCAGAATTCACTTCCATCCTCCCATTCTACCCATAGCATTTCTCCGCCGTCGTTAACCTTCCTTACTTTGCCCTGGGTGTTAAATCGAGACTCGCCGTTTTTTGAACAGACAACTTCATCAGATATCGCAAAGATCATTCCGTTTTCCTCCTTTGCAGTTGGCAGGTGGCCCGGTCAAACGATAAACAACTTTCTGCCTGACAGAAAAACTCTGTGCCCCATTCATCCACGGTTCTTTCGTGGATGAGTGGGAAGCGCTGCATCCGACCGAGCCAATTGTAACGGACCCGATGCTCTGTTCACCGCCCGCTCATCGCAAACAACGCGATGAACGGGGCACAGCTTCGTGACGTTCAGCGCACAGCTTCGCGGCATTTGATTGGGCCGCTGCTGTCCTTCAGGGCGAATGTGTCATCCCCGGTCCCCAAAAGCGAGGGACCGGGGGCACCCGCGCTTTTGGCATCCAGCAATGAAAAAGCCCCACCCTAAGCGCAAAAACAAACGCGTCCAGGGTGGGGCTGCAGGTGGAGAATCCCGCTGGGTTAGTAGTTCAGTTCAAGAATGCTGACCGAGTAAGGAGCCAAAGTCTGGTCGAACTTGGGGCCGGCAATCTTGACGGTGGACTCGACCGGAACCAGAGCTGTCGGGTCGGTGATGCTGTTGGTGGCGTTGGGGCTTTGGCCGCTGAGGGTAATGAGCTTGGCCTCGGGCGCAACCTTGGCCACACCATCGAGCGAAACCGCCAGCTTCTGCGCAACGCCGGTGGCGTTGACCAGCTTGACGATCAGCTTGCGGGCCTTCTCGTCGCGGGTGGCTACGGTATAAACGTGAGCGGGCGTGCCAGCGAGGGTGGCCGGAACCACCTCCGTGCCCACGTGGCTATAGAACATGGCCTGTGCGTAGTAGCTGGGCGAGCCGTAGCTCGTGAGCGCGTTGTAACCAATCAGATCCGTGGCCCACTGCATGCCCTTGGTGTTCACATTGGTCAAGAGCGGCGCATAGCTGGCCATGATCACCAGGTCGCTGTTCTTTTCCATGCTCGTCATCCAGGCGGCATCGGCCAAAGCGGCGGCCAGGTTGGGGGTAGGATCGCCCTCGCGGGTGGCCCACTCGCCCACAAAGATCTTCGGTCCGTTGCGGTCCTGCTTGTCGTAGCGGCCCACCAGAGCGTACATGTCTTCGGTCGACTTGTAGTAGTGGTCGTCGATCACGTCCGGCTTGATGCCGTTCACCGGCATGGTGGCAATCAACTGCAACTGCGGATACTTGGCCTTGATGGCCTTGTAGAACTGGGCATAGCGGCCGTCGTAGGACTTGGAGTGGTCGAACTCGTCCTCGTTGCCAATCTCAATGTAGTGCAGCGGGAAGGCCGCCGGATGGCCGTCCTTGATGCGCTGTGCGCCCCAGTGGGTTTCGGGACCGCCGGTAACGTACTCGATCTCGTCGAGAGCGTCCTGCACGTGCGGCTCAAGCGCCGGACCGGGCTCAATGTGCTCCTGTTGGAGCGAGTAGCCAGCGTATACGGCCAGCAAGGGCTCCATCTTCAGGTCTTCGCACCATTCCAGGAACTCCAGCAGGCCCATGCCGTCAGACGAGCGATAGTTCCAGGGGCTGGGGTGGGTGGGACGATTCACCCAGGGACCGATGGTCTGCTTGAAGTTGAAGCGATCCGCAATGTGGTCGCCCTCCAGGTAGTTGCCGCCGGGCAGGCGCAGGAAGGCGGGGTGCATGGCCGCCATCTTCTCCATCAGGTCAATGCGGTTGCCGTGGACGCGATCCTTGTAGGTGGGCCCGAAGAGGCTGACCAGGTCAAACCACACGGTAGCCGGCTTGGTCACGGTCAGGGTCAGGTGGTTGTTGCTGCTGGTCTCAACCGCGCCGGTCTTGAAGCTGTACGTGTATTCCTTCCACTCCTTGCCGATACTGGCAACCGTGGCGGTGGCAACCTTGACGGCGGTCTGGTCGTTTTCAATCCCGACGTTGATCGTCAGGCCAGGCTGATCGGTCTTGGCCCAGAACGAGCCGGTGTAGTTGGTGTTGGCGCGGACCGGGATGCCCCAGTAGCCACCATTCTCAACGCCGGCCGGCGACTTTTCGTCGGCGGCCTTCACGGCCACCTTCAGGCTGTGGGTGATGGCAGCGCTGGGGCCGCTTTTTTCGTCGAGCGAGATGGCAACCGACGAGTTGGCGCCGCGCATCACGGCAGGCCAGCTGGTGAGCGATCCCCAGCCACGCCCTGGGACGCGGTCGCGCACCAGTTCGCCGTAGAGGCCACCGTCGTAGGAAAAATTAATTTCCTCGGTCATCAAGCCATACAGCGTCGGACTAACCTTCGCGGTGGGCTTGTCCACCTGGATGACGAGCGTAGGCTGGAGGTCCAGCGTCGGCTTCTGGGCAACCAGGCACAAAGGCATCGAGAGAGCTGCGAGAAGAGCAAGGGCGGAAATCGTTCTTTTCATGACCGTGCCATAGTAGCCGCCCAGGGGGGAGTTTGACAACAAGAAAAGGTTTTCTCGGGATGGGGTTTTGCTGCCTTCTGGGGGATGGGACCGTGCGGGTTTGGGGGGCAGGATCGCCCCCACCCTTTTCAGCCCTCGATTTGCTGAACGACGGAAAGCCTGCTTTCCTCGGTCAGGGGCGGCATAGCGCCGGTTTGGGAGGCCATCCATCTGCCCCAACGGTTGGCGGCCAGGTTCAGCAAGGCCAAATCCGCGCCCTTGAGCAGGTAGTGCGCAAGGGCCGCGGTAAACGCATCCCCGGAGCCGATGGTATCCGCCACCTTCACCGGGTATCCCGGATGCTCGTTCCACTGGTCGCGGCGTACCAGTAGGCTGCCGGCCCCACCGAGGGTGACCGCAACCATCTCCAGGGCCGGAAACTCGTCCAGCAGGCGGAGGGCTCCACGGTGGAGCCCCTCGCTGTCCAGCTGTTCGTCCACGGGCATTCCCAGCATGCCCAGCACCAGCGGCAGCTCAATCTCGTTGAGTTTGACCAGGGTGGCCAGCTCCAGCGACTCCTGCAGGATCTCGCCGGAGTAGAAAGGGGCGCGCAGGTTCACGTCAAAGATGCGCACGCAGCTGGACTTGGTTTGGGCCACCAGCGTCTGGATGGTCTGGCGCGACTCACGGCAGCGCTGCGCCAGCGAACCGAAGCAGATCACATCCGCCCGCTCGGCCAGCTGGACCCAGGTGTTGGTCAGCTCCAGAAAGTCCCAGGCCGAGGGCTCGTGGATGGTGTACTGCGGCTCGTCGTACTCAAACCGGACGGTCACCTTGCCCGTCTCGTGGGTGTGATCCACTTCCACGTGGCTGGCATCCACCGGCAGCTGGTCAAGGGCGTCCATGGCCAACTGACCCAGCTGGTCGCGGCCAATGCGGCTGAGTATGGCAGTATGATTGCCCAGTCTAGCCGCCATCACGCTGAAGTTGGCGGGAGCCCCGCCCAAACGGGGACCGGTTGGCAGCAGGTCCCACAATAATTCGCCAATACCCAAAATCAGATGCGGTGCTACGTCCCGCACACCCTGGTTCGCTTCCATGTCCGGTTTCTCTTCTGGCGCAGATGTAAAAGAGCAGAACGGCTGCGCCTATTCTCAAAAGCCCTATCAGCTTTTACTGTCCGCCCTGGGTTCGTCAAGCGGCGGTTCCGGTCCAGCGATAGACGGAGCATTCTTCCCAGTTCAACGCGGCATATTCGCCGTCGGGTTGGGCGTTCAGGATGGTGCGATCGGCCACCGCATCCACGCGCCAGCGGCGCACCTGGCCGTGCCAGAGCCGCGTCCAACCGGGCTGGCTGCTGATCAGCAAGCCGTGCTCGTGGTTCACGTAGAGCAGGTCCACCTGGTTCTCGCGTCCCTGCAGGCTTGTGGACCAGGCCTTCAGAAGCTTCTTGAGCACCGGAGCCTCAAAGGGATTGAAGAGAAACATGACGCACGGGCCCGCCGGCAGCTTGAAGTCCAGCGCATCGGCGCAGTGCATGCGTGTGGGAGCCTTGGCGCGCTCGGCGGCTCGCCACAGGGCCAGGTTGCGGCGGGCAATGCGCGCCAGCGTGGGATGGAGCTCAACCCCAATTACCGCGCGAAAGCGATATTCCGAGGCGACCAGCATCGCCCGCCCCATGCCCGCGCCCAGATCGATGAAGCTGTAGGCGTCCATGTTGGCTATGGGTTTGGTCCGACGCCAGCGCGCTATCAGCTCGCGCTCCACGCTGGGGGCTACCGCGTAGTAAGCCGTGGCATGACGGTCGTTGGGCTGGCCGCACTTCAGGTCGCGACCTGCCACCAGTCCGCTGGTGCGCACCCCAAACTCAATGTCGAAGGGATGCCGCGTATAGCCGTCCTCCACCCGCAAACCCTTGAGTCGCTTACGGGAGGGAGCTGGCCTGGTAGCAGCAGCAGGTATCTTGGTTTTTTGAACGGCCACGCTAAGACCCTAGCACAACCCGCGCCGATTCCATCTGTGGAAGGCCGATCCCTGGGGGGGGGTGAGACGAAGGAGATGCGGTGATTCTATTGCGAACTTCAGAGTCACCGCGTGAGTGCCGTGTCTGGAAGAATGCCCCTGTTTGCCTTGCCGCATCGCCGGGCTACAAGGTTGTTCTGCGGGAGTCCTTCATGAGCCGGATCTTGGTGGATTGTGCGCCAGGGTGCAGACGGGCCACCTGCGGTGGGGCAGACCCGCTTCGCGTTTCTCACGACGCCTTTGTACGGAGGTTCGTGCCGTCCCTATAGGACTCCGGGGAATTTTTGTTGCAGCTTTCCCCACGTTGAAACGTGGGGCTACTGTGTACTGGGCCTACGGCGCGGGGTTCAGGATGGCGTGAGCCGTTGAGCGTGCTGAGTGAGATGTCCGGCTAGGCCCATTCGAGGGGCCTCTGACCCTATAGATCCGGCAACTAAATACTGTTTGTGTGCCCCATCCATTCCCGTGTCTTTTGCGGGAATGGGTGGGAATGAAATGCCACTGTTGAATTGCCGGATCTATAGAGCCCCGGCTCTGCCGGGAAATTTACAGCCGTGCCTGACACTGCTTGCCTTTCCTTGATAGTTTTTCCGCGTCCTGTGACGCTGGTGCCCTTTCAGAATTGGGTCGTCCCTGGACCCCAGCCGACTACTCTTCGCCCCAGCTGGTGGCGGGGTCCAGGAAGCGGCGGGTGATGCCGCCATAGGCGTCGATGCGGCGGTCGCGGAGGAAGGGCCAGTTGCGGCGGGTCTCCTCCATCAGCCCCAGATCGAGCTTGGCGATCAGAATCTCTTCGTCGGTGTGCGAGGCCTTGGCCAGGATGCGGCCAAAGGGGTCGGCCAGGAAGCTGCCGCCCCAGAACTCCAGGCCCAGGCCGGGAACGCGGTTGCCGCGAATGTCGCCCTGCTCGTGACCCACGCGGTTGACGCCTGCCACAAAGACGCCGTTGGCAATGGCGTGACCGCGCTGAATGGTCTGCCAGGCGTCATACTGCGCCTCGCCGAATTCTGCCTTCTCCGCTGGATGCCAGCCAATCGCTGTAGGGTAGAAAAGAATCTCCGCGCCCTGCAAGGCCGTGAGCCGAGCGCCCTCCGGATACCACTGATCCCAGCAGACGAGCGTACCCAGACGGCCGTGCTTGGTGTCGGTCGCCTTGAAGCCCAGATCGCCGGGTGTGAAGTAGTACTTCTCGTAATAAAGCGGGTCGTCGGGAATGTGCATCTTGCGGTAGACGCCGGCGATGGAGCCATCGGCATCCAGCGTGACCGCGGTGTTGTGATAAAGCCCCGGAGCGCGCCGCTCAAACAGCGAAGCCACGATGACCACGCCCAGCTCGCGCGCCACGGCGGAGAGTGCCGTGGTCGAGGGCCCCGGAATCGGCTCGGCAAGATCGAAAAGCGCGGTGTCTTCCCGCTGGCAGAAATATTGCGTACAGAACAGCTCCGGCAGGCAGACCACCTGGGCTCCGCGCTGGGCGGCCGTGCGGACGTGCTCCACGGCCCGGGCGAAGTTGACATCGGGGTCCGGGCCCATGCTCATCTGGACCAGACCGACGGTGAAGTTTTTGGATTGCATTCTGCCTCCGTTTTTTCCTGGTTTCCTGTACCCGCGCAGGAAGTCTTCCACGAGGTGCGAGCACCCGCTTCTTCTATTGTGGCTCAGCACCTGCGGTGCAGCAAACCCGGCACCTGCGGTGCGGGCATTGCATGCCAACGCCCGCTTCGCGCGGTTTCTGGCTGCCGCGGAATCAGTCTACTTTGTGGCCAGAGGATTGACCCAGCGGAGGCCGGGAAAGCGGGCAAAGTCGCGATCAGTGGTGTGCAGGACGCCTCCGTGCTCCATGGTGATGGCCGCCAGTTGGGCATCGGTGGTCATGGACCCGCTCACCTGCCCGTCAAGCAACATGGCCTGCAACAAACTCCAATGACGTTCTCCTGGAGCAAGAACGCGAACATTGGGCAGATCGATCCACATCTGTACTCTGGTCAGTGCCCGCTCCATCGAAACATCGTCCCCAGATATCCGGCGGTCGGTGGAAATGCGCAAAAACGCATGGATTGTCTGCCACGGCAGACCAATCATCTCCGGAGCATTGAAAGCCGACTGCAGCCACTGCCGAGCCGGTTCATGCTGCACGGCACGACCATCGTGCGCGTAAAGCAGGAGATTCGCATCGAGGACGATCATCGGTGGTAGGGTCCTTCAAGCTCTTCAATCAGGGCTTCGATCTTGTCGTAGTTCATTGAAGGGCGCAAGCCCATGAACAGCGGCGTCACCACAAATTTTTCTTTCTTTTTATCTTCTGGAGCCATCAGGCCTTTGCGCAACAAGTCATTGATAGTGCCTTTGAAGGACGCGCCGGTGCGCTTCGCCTCCTGCTGGACCAGTGCGGCGACGTCGGGTTCGAGGGTAAGAGTGGTTCGCACATCTTGATGATCTCCCGGAAGGCATCATGATGTCTAGATTTTTTTTCTTCATTGGGAAGTTGTTCAGGCTAAGATGTTTGCAATGAAATTTCGAGCAAAATTCGGGCTGGTGGGTTGGATGCTCGTTGCCAGCGGTGCATTCGTGCTCGCCCTGTACCTGTTTGGACCGCACAAACTCCAGTGGTTTGCCTCCGTTCTGGGCCTCATTCATGCCGCAATCTTGCTTCCGCGCATCCTCAACTATTGGGAACTACGGCCCGATGGTCTGCTCGTACGTCAAGAGAGGGGCAAGTGGCTAATACCCTGGCAGGAAGTGACCCGCGTGGCCAACTGGCCTGCGGCTGGCCCTGGAGGGCTCCAGATTGACTATGCCCGCCCTGCGCCGTTCTCCCACCGGGGCACCCTCTACGCCACGCCAGGTGATCGCGAAGGCTTTTTGGCCGAACTGAAGCGCCATGCGCCGGATGCTGAGTTCGAAGCTTAAGGCTCTGCCGCACGGCGCCCCCGTCGGGGCGCATACTATAGATACGGCTATAAAATGGTGTCGTCTCATTCCCACACTTTCCCGCAAAGAACGCGGGAAAGTGTGGGGCACCCGAACAGTATTCAGTTGCCGGACCTATAAGAGCCCGCATGCTGCGCAGCTGAGCCCTGAAGCTCGCCCCCCCCGAGCCCAGCGCCCCAAAGGGGCGCACGAACCCGGGAACGGCATCTGGCTCGTGCAACGCGAAGCGCATTGGCCGCACCGCAGGTGCCGAAGCGCGGTTGGCCCCACCGCAGGTGCCTGCTGCATGCAATGCCCCATTGCCACCCACATTTTCGGAATGTTAGCCTCTAGGTGACCTTTGAAGACAAGAGGAAACCGAAAACCATGCAAAACATCTACAACGGTCTGGCTCTTCCCCACGACGGCAGCCCGATCGAGTACGCGAACGGTGAGTTTCAGGTCCCTGACAACCCCATCATCCCCTATATTGAAGGCGATGGCACGGGCCGCGACATCTGGAAGGCCTCGCAGCGGGTCTTTGACGCAGCCGTCGAAAAAGCCTACGGTGGCAAGCGCGCCATCAAGTGGTTTGAGATCTATGCCGGCGAGAAGGCCTATCGCGCCTACAACACCTGGCTTCCGGACGATTCCGTGGCCGCGGCCCGCGATCTGCGCATCTCCATCAAGGGACCGCTGACCACCCCGGTAGGCGGCGGCATCCGCTCGCTCAACGTGGCTCTGCGCCAGATTCTGGACCTTTACTCCTGCGTCCGCCCGGTCAAGTACTACCAGGGCGTGCCCAGCCCGGTGAAGCACCC
>CAZYDF010000102.1:0-15186 GCA_964645855.1 uncultured Occallatibacter sp. | reverse complement strand
GTGCCCCATCCTTCAAGCGCCTTTTGCTTGAAGGGTGGGAAGGGACATGAACTCAAGTCTGCTGCATGCAATGCCGGGGCACCCACGCTTGACTGTGTTTTGTACAGCCAGGGGTGGGACCTCGTAAAGTCTGCTGCATGCAATGCCCTGGAGAAAAAAATGATCACGCGTCGCAACGCAATCGCCGCACTGGTGGCGCTACCGGCGGCTCTTGAAGCCGTTGGAGCCGCCCACGCCGAGGAACCGGCCCTCGGCCCCACCGTCTTCCACTGGAACGAGATGAAGGCGGTCAAGAACAACAAAGGCGAGGTGCGCTCCCTCTGCCGCACCCCCACGGCCACCATCGATCAGCTGGAGATGCACATCACCACCCTCAATCCCGGGCTCTCCTCGCACGATCCTCATCGCCACGTGAACGAGGAGCTGATCATCCTGCGCGACGGCCTGTGCGAAACCCTCTCCAACGACGCCTGGGTCAAGGTTGAGCCCGGTTCCGTGGTCTTCAATGCCTCCAACAGCCTGCATAGCTTTCGCAGCATCGGTACGACTCCGGCCACCTACCACGTGATCAACTGGAGCCCCGACAAGACGAAGATCAAGGCGTAGAAACACCATGGGCGCTGGCTCCCCTGGAACCAGCGCCCATGCGCACTACCTGGAACGTCGCGTCCAACCCCGCTAGAGCGTTTTCGATTCTGGTCTTAACAGAAAGCAGGGTGCAAGGTCGACACTTGAATCGAAAACGCTCTAGCAGTTCACCACCGTGGCAGAGCAGGGCGCGGTAGGCTTCCACTCGGTCAAAAACGCCTTCACCGCCTGCGGCTCCATGGACTGCATCGCCTCAAACTGCCCATCTTTCTGGCTATATACCAGCGCGCCATGCTCATCCAGAACCGCCAGCGCGGGCACGCCCTTGTTCAGCGGCACCTCATACTTTGCCGCCAGATCCAGATTGGCATCCAGGTGCCCAATGTTCACATCCACCAGCACATAGTTGGCTTCCAGCAGGGCGTGGTTGGCGGGATCGTGGAAATAGGCATCCAGAGCCTTGCAGTCGCCGCACCAGTTGCCGCCAAAGTCCAGCAGCACGCGCTTGTGGGTGGAGGCAGCGGTCTTGAGCGCCTGCGCCACGTCGGTTTGCGCCTGTGCGGGCTCGGGATAGAGGGCCCGGTTCAACGGCGCGGTCGGCTTTTCCTTGCAGCCTGCCAACACCAGCAACGCTGCCACGGCGGCAATCTTCAGCACCTTCATTGCAAGCACCTCCCACCTCCAGTGTGCCACACCGGCAGACGCTCTATCGGCTTCCGCACGTCTTTATGGTACGAAGGGATGGACGCGCCACCTCGATGGCCCTATACTCTGTATTCCATGAGTGCAGTCGAGCAGATCCGCGCCCGCCTAGAATCCACCGCCTTCCCTGACTTGGGGGCGATGATGGAGGGCTATGCCCGCGCTGCCTCTCTGCGCGCCCGTTCCGAGTACCGCCGCAAACTCGATTTCTCCGCCGAATCCATCGACTGCCTGGACGAAATCGTCGCCCTGGTTGGCGATACACCCGATCTCGACCTCGACTTTGAGGTCCGGCTCTGGGGCAGCTACCTGGGCGAAGTGGTGCGCCTCCGCTACGCCGGCATCTGGGAGATGACCCAGTACCCTGGTGGCCTGGCCTCGGTGCCCGCCGTTGAGGTCCGCGGCTCCCGCCTCTTCCCCCTGACCAAAGTCTTCCGCCGCCTTACCCATGGCGAAGAAGACGATTTGGCCTCTTTCTACTCCATGGTCACGGAGCGGCTGGGCGAGCCCGCACAGGTCAACTAACCTCCTCTGCCTCCTGCAGGTTCCCGCTTCCGGCCAAACGCATCGGGCGATTGAAACCTTCAAGCACGGACAAGCAGCACGCTTCTCGCTCAACGCGGCCAACCTCGGTTGTGCAATAATTGTGGGTGTGCTTGTGGGGCCTGGGGCCAAACGCAAGCGCGGAGGATTATTGCCATGGGCGATCTGCTTCAACCTACGCATCTGATGATTATTGCCGTTGTCTTGATCGTTCTCTTCGGCGGGCGCAAGCTGCCGGAGCTGGGCAAGGGATTGGGCGAGGGCCTCAAGGGCTTCCGCGATGGCCTGAAGGGCGAACCAACGCCTCCGGCGCCGCAGGCGCAGCAAACTGCTGCTCCTCAGCCCACCAACACCGAGACCAAGCAGAGCTAGTTCCTCGCACCCTGCTCGCACGGCTGGAGCTTGCCTCCGCTGCGATCTTGGGGAGAGTCTCAGGTACTTCCACGGCCTGCGTCCTCGACGTGGGCCGTTGTGTTTCTGGATTGGAGGCGCATCCTCCCTCCATCCAGAACCACTCGCCACACCTTCTTCCTGGCCTGCACAGCACAACGCCGTTCCCCACGTGGAGAACGGCGTTGTGCTGTGCGGTTGGAACCGAGGATTAGTCGGCAGGGCCGTTCGGGGCGCGCAGCAAAGCGGAGACGGTCCACAGCAGAGGAGCCTGGCCGTGGAAGTCCCCAGTGCGGCGATTGCGCATCAGGTAATAGTCCAGGTCGGCCTTCTTGTTGGTGCCTTCGCAAACGCTGGTCACGTCGCCGTTCTGGTCAATGTAACCACTGACGGCGATCCAGGCCTTGCGGGCTGCCGGGCCGTAAGTGGGAGCATCGAGCCAGCCATTCTTGACGCCGGTAATCATGGCAAAGCTGAACATGGCCGTGGAGCTGGTCTCCGGCCAGGCATCGTCGTGGTCGATGAGCTGGCGCCACATGCCGTCCTTGCCCTGGTACTTGAGCAGCGACTCCATCATCAGCTTGTAGCCCTTCAGGATGCGCGGACGCAGGGGATGGTCGGCGGGCAGAGTGCGCAGCATCTCCGCCATACCGGCAGCCACCCAGCCATCGCCACGGCCCCAGAAGTAGGGCACGTCCTGGGCGTGGAAGAAGAGGCCGTTGGGCTGCTGCAGCTTGTCCAGGTAACTGACCATCTCCGCCGCGTCCCGGTCCAGGTACTTCCGGTCGCCGGTGGCGCGATACGCCTCCAGCTGCAGGATCGTCAGCATGTACATGTCGTCGATCCAGTAGCGGGTTTCGGCGGAAAGGCCATCGGCCTGCGGATTCTCCCACTGGCGATCAGCCCAGGCCTTGCCCACCGCAAGCTGCTTGGGGTCCTTGGTCTGAAGAGCAATTTCCAGCGAGAGGACGCCGAAGATGGAGTCGTCCACGTGGTGGCGCGTCGGAATCCGGTCGGCCTCAGCGCCGCCCGGCAGCAGCGGCTCGTACTTCTTGATCAGAGCCGTACGCAGAGCCTCGTTGTGGGTAAGCTGCGCGTAGGTCAGCGAGCCATACCAGCTGCAGACCTCGGCATAGTGGATGGTCTTGGTGTATTGGTGGGGGCTGGCCACAAAGTGCTCGGCCAGACGCTTGCCCACTTCTTCCGGCGAGCGGCCCGCCGGCCAGTTTGAAAAGTAATCCTGTTGCGCAACCGCGGCACTGACACCGAGCGTGCAGGCGAGCCCTAGAGCGAAGAGAGCAAAGCAGCGTTTCATGACCATTCCTTGAGTGGCGTTCAGAACATTCGGAGCAATTGTAAATGGGAGAAGCAACGGTTGTATTGCGGTAATGAAACTATTTCGGAACGGTAACTCCCGGGCCCATCCCATCCCTTCCGGGCAGGTCAGATCGTACCTGTCTGGCCCGTCTTCCAGATAAATGCCGCAGCACCTGGCGGCGGGTCGTGCGCGAGTTCATGGAGTCAACCGTGATGCGGTGAGCGGATTGGGCAGAGGCGGCAAGGAAGAGGGCAATGAGAACGCTAAGGTCAAAAGAGTGACTCTCCATCCCTCTAGAACCAAACCTGAGTCGGTGTGTCCTGGCAATTCCCTGCCAGGTCGCCGCCGGCGTGGGGATATCTATTCTGGAACCGCTCTAGTGTTGTGTCTCAGTCCTAGCATCTTTTATCCGCGCCTCACAAGGAGCCAAACTGGGTGGTCAGCATTCCCTCGGGGGCTAAAGCCCTCTTGATTTTGCAGGCCTTGCGTACGTACGGGCTGAAGCCCGTACCCTTCAAAACGGATAAACGATCATCTGCCTGAGACATTCCTCTAGCCCAGGTTGCGCCGTTCCCGAAGCTCGCGCGCCATCGCGTCCAGCTCCTTGCGCGTGAACAGCTCCGCGGCGCGTGGAAAGATCAGGCCCTCTTCCACCGCAATGTGGGTGCTATAGATGCGGCCCAGCTCCCCGGTGACAAACTCCAGCTGGACGGCGGCCTTGGCGGTAAGCGTGCCACCGGCGCACCAACGGCTGAAGATCTCATCGGCTTCGCGATGCAGGGCCGCGGCATGGCAGTGGTCGTCCTCCAGTTTTGCAATCTCCATCAGCAGGTGCTCCGCCAGCGGGTTGGCAGCGCCGGCCGCGCGCAGACGAGGAAAGAGCGACTCCTCTTCGTCCCTGCTGTGCAGCGGGCCGCTGCTGCGGAAGTAGATTAGAGCCGACTCAACCGCTTGGCTTTCGTCCTCGGCCAGCGCGCGGCCATGGGCGCTGCGCGCAACCATGCGGAGAATGTCCAGGAATTTCTCCACCCGGCGGTGGCAGTCCTTCATCAACCCGATCGGGTTGTCGAACCCGGCATCGGGCTTGGCGCCAATTTGAACGGGCATTGCAAGACTCCCTGTGGAACGAGCTGCCTTCATGGGCGGCGGCGCGTTGCCCCACCGGCTCTGGGGAGGATTGTACCTGTGCATGGGAGAGGTGAGAAAAGATTTTACGCTTTTGAGGATGCGGGGCAGGACGCAACTAGCTAGAGCGTGCGCCCCCGAAGATCTATCCCGTGGCCAAATTTCTGCTTCCGCCCCTGCAATCTGAAGAAGGACGGACCAGACAAGAGGGGAACGCCCTGGTGGGGCGTTCCCTTCTTTCTCACTGTATCTGCCCTTGAGTGTCACCACAAAGGGTAGCAGTCCAATTCCCGGTCAAAGAGACCCGGAAGCAACTGTAATCAAGGACGTACTGTAATATAGCCGATCTGCGTACGGCATCTAGATCTCAATCAGGGGGCGGGGCAGGCGGGTCCGGGCGCGGTCAAGAAACAGCCGCATGCGCAGGGCCTCGGTCCGCTGGACAGCCACCAACCGCATCTGGCGATGAATGTGGTCTTCATGTACCAGAAAGGGGATCTGGGTCTCGTCGGTAGCCGCATCGCGCTCCAGGCGGGCAATGCGCTCTTCAACGGAGCGACGGAAACGGGGGCTGATCTCGTAGCTATCAGTGGCGGTGCAGTTTTCCAACATGGGAACCCCTCCTAGAGTGGAACAGGGGAGAAATTTTTTCTAAGCCCGCCCTAAAGTTCCGAACTCATGTGCCGATATTAGCCAATAACAATTGCATTTTCCAGATTACGGACCTCGTACACTAGGGTAATTAGATGTCTCAAATTGGTACAATTTTGGGGCTTTTTGCCTGGTAACTCTAATTAAAACTAAAATCATCCAATTACCAGACTGTCTATTTTTCGGTCTGTGCCGCGTAATAACCCTTCCGCGCCATCACCTTCAGTCCATCTCCCTTGCACTCCACCTGCAACTTACGATAAGCCCCGTCCTGCTTGGGGTTAGTGGGGGTATAGGTGGCCACGTACTGGGTGCGCAGCTCCTCTTCAATCTGGTCAAATGCGGCGGCCAGCTTCTTGCCATTGTCGCCCACGTTGATCACCCGACCACCGGTTTCGTCGGCCAATTTCTTCATGGGCGAATAGCCGTAGTAGCCCATGCCCTGGCTCAGGTAGGACTCAACATCGGCAATAAGAATTACGTACACAGTGACGTTGGCGCGCTGGGCGGCCTCAATGGCGCCCTCCACTTTCTTGATGCGGCTGCCCTGGTCTTCGCCGTCGGTGAGCAGGATCAGGGCCTTGCGACCAACCTCCTGGCTCATTTTTTCGTACGAGGCCAGGTAGATGGCATCGTAGAGCACGGTGCCCCGCGGACCACCCTGCGTGGGTACGGGGCCAGAGCCCATGCTTACCCCGGCATTGATCTCCGCCTTGTGCAGGGCGCGGGAGATGAGGCGAGGATCGTTGGTCAGGTCCTGCAGCAGGTCCACGTTGACATCCACGCCGAGCAGAAAGGCCTCATCCTTCTTCCGCAGCACCCGCTGGATAAACTGCGCGCCGGCGTCCTGTTCAAGCTGCAGAACGCGCTGCTGGCTGCCGCTGGTGTCGAGCAAAATGCCCAGGGTCAGGGGCAGATTGTTCTCCGCCTGGAAGCTCTTGAGGGTCTGGGGCACCTTGTCTTCCGTGACGCTACAGTCGCCGGTGGTCAGATGCGGAACCAACGCGCCGCCCTTGCCGGTCACCGTAAAGAAGACGTCCACCAGGTTGACCTGGATCTTGAAGACGGGCGTTTGCTCATCTTCCGGGTCGGGAGCCGGGGCGTTGGAGCTGGGGGAGGCGTCAGGCGAAGGGGCCAGCTGGGCCCAGGCAGGGGCAGCAATCCCGGCCAACAGGCAGGCGGCAACAAGGAGGTCGGCGAAAGGCTTCTTCATCATATCTATTAGACGATTCCTGGAGTGGGAAATGCTACTGCGAAGTGGATAGAAGAAGGGATTTCAGCAAAACACGCAACCAGCCGCGAGCTGGCGCGTCTGATAGTCTGTGAGATACAGCCGTAGAAATGAGGACGCCCCTGCGATTCATGTTGAGCGGGGCTCCCAAAATGCGGCTATCCGTGGAGGATAATATCGCTGTGATGCTTGGTCGAACGGGATTGGCTTTGGTATCGGTAATGGCCTTGGGCCTGAGCAGTGCAATGACGGTGCGTGCGCAGGAGCAGCAGTCTGCTGTTCCAGATGCACCGGTCCCGCAGGCTCCGCCAAAGCTGCAGGGAGACGGGCCGATTACCCCAGGCAAGGGTGTGGGCAGCGAGACGCCGGCTACCAATGCAACCTCCTCCACCACCTGGCAGCAGGGCACGGCCGATCCAGATCAGCCCCAGCAGCCGCAACAGCCCGTGGTGCAAAAGCAGGCCACCCAGCCCGTTGCGCCGCCCACGGTGTTGCCCGAGGTCGGCCAGGGCTTTGATCAAACCGCCACCATCATTCGCGTCAACGTCAACTTTGTAGAAGTGCCGGTCACGGTCAAGGACTCCAAGGGCAATCAGGTTGCGGGGCTTAACTACCGCGACTTCCGCGTCTTTGAGAACGCCGTTCCGGAGCCGCTCCACCTGTTCACGGTGGATCCGTTCCCGCTCTCGATTGCGTTTGTGATTGACCAAAGCCTGACGGCCGACGTGATGGCCAAGGTGAATGAGTCGCTGGGCTCCATCCAGGGCGCGCTCACCCCGTACGACGAGGCTGCGGTCTTTACCTACAGCAACGGCGGCAAGGAGTGGACCGGCTTTACCGGTTCGCAAGGCAACCGCTTGCCGGCCGTGCTGGCGCTGGCCAAGACCATTGGTACGGATATGCAGGTGCCGCAGAGCGGTGGGCCGCTGGCTGGTTGCAGCATCCGCCAGAACGGCAACTGCGTGGACCCCAACCTGCAGCCGGGCCATTCCGCGGGCAACAACGACTTCATCAACCTTCCCAAGGAGATTCACACCCTCAATGACGCCATCCTGATGGCGGCCAAAGAGCTTTCTTCCCGTCCCAAGGAGCGTCGGCGCTTGATCTACGTCATCTCCGATGGCAAGGAATACGGTTCCAAGTCCACGGTCAAGGAAGTCATCCGCTACCTGCAGACCAACAAGATCGCGGTGTATGCCACGGGCGTGGGCGATTCCGCCCGCTGGGGCGAGGGCTACGTGAGCCACATCCACCTGCCCTTCACCATGTACGACAACATCTTGTACAAGTACACGGCGGCAACCGGCGGCGATCTGGACACCGAACGCGGCATCAACGGCATTGAGAAAAGCTACGCCAAGATTGCCGAAGAAGCTCGCACCCAGTACACGCTCGGCTACCTGAGCCACGAATCGATCTACGACGGCAAATACCGCAAGATCGATGTGCGTGTGAACCGTCCGGGGCTTGAGGTGATCGCCAAGGCGGGCTACTACCCGTCTGGCCAGGACAAGTAAGCCAAGTCAAGCAAGGCAGCACCCGCAACAAGGCAAGCCAGAAACAGGAAAGGCCGGTGGGTTTCCGCATGAATACACAGGCGGCAACCGCCGGCCTTGGCCTTTTGGCCGCTACAACCTGGGGAGGGTCCGACTTTGCGGGCGGCTGTGGCGCCAGGCGCGCGCCGGCCATTCTGATTGTCGGCTCCGGCCATTTTTCTTCTTTCCTGTGTCTGCTGGCTTATTGCGTATTCACGCATCGGACCCCGGCTACGCCGCACGATCTGCTTTGCGCGGGACTGGGCGGTTTTGTGGGCTCGCTGGGGCTGATGGTGTTTTACCGGGCTTTGGCGATGGGCGCCATGGGCTTGACGGCGGCGCTCACCGGATTGCTGACGGCGCTGCTGCCGGTGGGCTATTCCATGGTGCGGGAGGGCGTTCCACCGGTCATCACCTTGGCGGGGCTGGCACTGGGTTTGGGAGCCATCTGGCTCATCTCCCATACACCGGCAGGGATGGGTCTCTCCACGCCACCCCGGGCGCTGCTGCTGGGCTCTTTGGCCGGCTGCTGCTTTGGCACCCAGCTGATCCTGTTCAAGATGGCCGCAGGCAGCGGGCAGGTGTGGACCATGACGACCGCCCGCGGCGCTGGCTCTGCCGCCATGCTCTTGGTCATTCTGCTCCGTCCGCCCAAGGGCCCCTGGAAGGGCTTCTGGGGACCGGGCTTGCTGGCTGGGTTCCTGGATACGGCAGGAAATTTTTTTTATTTGAGCGCCGCCCAGCTTGGACGAATGGATGTGGCGGCGGTGGTCTCGTCGCTCTACCCGGCCGGCACCATTCTGCTGGCCGCCCTGGTGCTCAAGGAGCGGCCCACGCGAAAGCAGTTGATGGGCATGGGGCTGGCTCTGGGAGCCGTACTCTTGCTCAGCGTTTGAGCAACCCCAGCTTCTCCACGCGCAAATCCGCCACCGTTCCCGCGTTCGCCCGCTTCTCAATCGAGAACATTTTCTGAAAGGGTGTAGACCTGGATTCCAGGGTATCCCATCCATTTCCGCAAAAAGCGCGGAAACGGATGGGGCACGGAGGCCTGTCGAAGAAGGGAAGATGCGCCAGCTATTCCGGAACGACTTTAGTCCAACCGCGTGAGGTAGGCTTCGCCCCCCTTGGGGCGCAGGTTGTTGGCAATGTACTCCGCCGTCATCCGGTCGTCACCCTCCGGACGGATGCGCACCCAGTAGGCCTTCTCGCCCGGGAACTCGATCACCTTCGCCGTCCGGTAATTCGCCAGCAGCTCCTGCTTGAGTCGGATCGCCTCTTCTTCTGTGCGGAAGGCGCCAATCTGCACACACCAGCGGCCACCGGTCTCAATCGGCTTGGGCGCAACGTAGACGTCCACCCGCACCTTGGCCACGCCCTCGCGATAGATCCCGGTCGCTCGCGCTGAGGCAATCGTCAAATCCACAATCCTGCCCTCCACAAAGGGTCCGCGGTCGCTAATGCGCATGGCACAGGCCTGACCGGTTTTCAGGTTCGTGACCACCACCAGGGAACCCATCGGCAGGGTGCGGTGGGCGGCGGTCAGCGCCATATCGTCAAAAACTTCCCCGTTGGCCGCCTTGCGGCCCTTGTAGGGTGCCGTGTACCAGGTGGCCAACCCATACTCGCTCTCGATGGGGCGATGACTCAGAATGAAGTCGTAGTCCGCATCCGTCACCCCACCTGGAGGAATGGGGGTCGCTGGAATCCGGCCTATGGCCGTTCCCCGCTCTTGCTGCGGATAGCGGGGTTGCTGATTGTACTGCTGGGGCGGCGCATAGGCCCGCTGTTGGGGCGGTAGCTGGTAGGAGCGCGGTGCGGGCGCGTACTCCTCTGGCTCCATCTCCACCTGCTTCGGTGCGTGCCCACAACCCACCGCTACAAGTAACACAACTCCGAGGGTACCAATTCTCGCCAGGATCTCGAACTTCTGTGGATGGGTTGCAGTTTTCATCGCCTGAGCCGTCCTTTGATTAGCTTTCTCTGAGCTGGCTCGACATCCGCAAACCGGATATCTTAGCCGTCACTAATCTCATCGGCGCAAACTCGGGATTCTTTGGGGGTTTCCAATAAAGATCAGCACAGGACAGGACATTCTTAGGGACTTTTAATCTTTCTGCCCCGTTCGCACCTTCCTTGGTGCACTCCACGGCACGGTGCCCCTGACGCGGACGGGGTAACCGTCAAGAGACTTACAGGTCACCTCTTCCTCGCGGTTAGAGTCATCCGACGAAGTTCCCACGGTCATATAATCGGGAGGCATAGGACTCACTCCGATACAACTTCTGGATTTCTCCCATCCGCGCAAGGCCTTCAGAGACCTGTAGCAGACCTCTCAAGATCGCTTGCGCAACCTCTCACCCACTTTCAACGTCTCTATAGGGAAAGCCCGCAGCCGGTCCATCCGCCGCAACCCCAAGAAACGAGGCGGCAGAGGCTTGAGAAAGGTAGACTTGCTTGATGCGGATCTGCTCAGCAGCTGGGGGGCTCGCGCACTGCGTGCAACCACGTGCCAGCCGCGCGGTGCGGCACTCCTTGAACAGCCTTTTCTGGCTGCTGCTCTTTCTGGTCTGCTTCCAGACGGCAGGCGTGGCCCAGACGCCCGCCAGCGCAGCCCCCGCTCCGGTTGCCCCGGTGGTCCACACGCCTTGTCCGCCTCGCCACGAGGACAAGACCGGCCCCCAGACCGCATTGCCAAGCGCGCTCCAGACACAGCCCCCTCCCAAGCCCGAGCCGTTGGCCTGCGAGCCGCTCATTGGTCCGCTCATCAACTGGTACGACCGCTTTCTGAGCGGTCCAGAGGTAAAGCCGATGACTCCGGCCGAGAAGGCCCGGCTGGCCGCTCACAACGTGCTGGACCCCTTCAACGCGCTCACCATCCTCAGCCTCTCGGCCATCTCCGTGGGCGCTGACGCTCACTCCCCCTACGGACCCGGCATGAAGGGATACGGCAAGGACATTGGCACCACCTACACCCAGGACATGACGGGCGAGTTCTTTGGCACCTTTCTGATCCCCTCGCTCACCCACCAGGACCCGCACTACCACCGCATGCCGCACGCCTCCATCCCGCGCCGCATTGCCCACACCATGATTCAAGTGGTCTGGACCCAGGGCGACAACGGCCGCGGCATGGTCAACTATGCCAACCTGGTGGGCTATGCCGTGGATGACGCCATCGGCAACACCTATCTACCCGGCCGCGACACCCGCTGGGGCGCCAGCGCGACACGCTACGGCGTTGGCCTAGCCCTGACTCCAGAAGACAACCTGATTACTGAGTTCCTGCCCGACATCGCCCGCCGCATCCACGTTCACGACGTGTTTCTGCGGCGCATCATCAACCAAGTCGCCAAGCCGGACACAGCCACGCAGTAAACAGGTCGGCAAAGACTGGATCGCTGCCTGTGGTGAGAGTCCCAAAAACCCTCAGGGGCTAAGGCCCATCTCTTGTAATGAATAATTTGCGGCACGTCTAGAGCCGTGCCCTTGTCAAAACCTGACTTTCACTACAGGCTGTCGGGTGCTGCAGTTATGAACGAAAGATAGATGGAGAAGCTCCGTGAAGCGTACCGCTTGACAGTGAGCCCCCCCCCCCACCTAGGATGATAGGCATTCTCTCAACTAGGACAATCCATTGCGCTCAAGCAAGTTACGCCTGCTATCTGGTTTTCTGTCTGGATGTTTCTTTCTATGTACATTTTTCACCCTCTCCGCCACCGCGCAGACCACCGCCGCCAACCAATGGACGTGGATGGCCGGAGATGGAGTATCTTCCACGAACCCTCAAGGCCGAGTGTGGGCTTCCAGTTGGATCGACGGCAGCGGCAATCTCTGGCTCTACGGGGGACTCACCCCTACCGCGGGACTCTGTACAAGTAACTGCGTTCTGGGCGACATGTGGGAATACACTCCATCCAGCGGGAAATGGACGCTGATCAGCGGTTCCGATCAAAGCGCCAACCTGACAGAACTGTATGGAAGTTCCGGAGTTTTCGACTCCAGTTATACCCCTGGCAGCCGCGATTCCGCGGTGAACTGGGTGGACAGCAGCGGCAATTTTTGGCTCTTCGGAGGCGTCGGTATGACGTCCAACGAACTCTGGGAGTTCAACCCTTCCACCAAGAAGTGGGCATGGATCAGCGGCAGTACGATCCCGGCAGGCGCATCTGGAGTGTATGGAAGCCAAGGTAAGGCGGATTCCGGAAATATTCCTGGCGGCCGTGAAAGAGCTGCGGGATGGGCCGACAGCAGCGGCAATTTCTGGCTCTTTGGAGGCTATGGCGTCGATTCCACGGGCGTATGGGGAGCCCTTAACGACCTGTGGAAGTTCAATCCCTCTCTGGGCACAAACGGCGAGTGGACCTGGATCGGCGGTAGCAATACCCTGCCTGGTTACAACGAAGCCCAGCCCGGGGTCTACGGCAGCCTGAACACTCCTGCGGGCACAAACATCCCCGGAGGCCGCGAGTACGCTTCCAGTTGGTCCGATCCCAGCGGGAATCTCTGGCTTTTCGGTGGTGAGGCCTACGATGGCGGATCGGGGCCCATCACGTATTTCAATGACCTGTGGAAGTACAATCCCACCACCAATGTGTGGACGTGGATGAGCGGAAGCAACGCGGCCAGTTACCAATATGGAGTGTATGGAACGCTGGGGCAGTCCGCAGCCGCAAACACCCCTGGGAGCCGATACGACGCCTCAAGCTGGACCGACAAAAACGGAAACCTATGGCTGTTTGGCGGTAACGGCGGCTTAAACAATGCCCCGGATTACTGGCTCAACGACCTGTGGGTGTTCGAGCCTTCCACCAATCTTTGGGCCTGGATGGGCGGAAGCAATGGAACCGGCAGCAACCAGGCGAAATCTAACACCGGTTCTTATGAGGGAGAATATGGTGTTTACGGAACCCAGAACGCTCCCGCTGCCTCGAATAACCCGGGATCGCGCGAGGCAGGTTCAACCTGGATCGACAAGAACGGCAATTTCTGGCTCTACGGCGGCTCGGGGTACGATACGGCCAGCGTCGGCTTTATCGCGCTGGATGACCTATGGGTCTATCTGCCATCTGTAACTCCTTCTTTTCCAACCGCCGCCACACCTGTTATTTCGTTCATTGCTGGCAGCTCTTCAGCCTCCGAGACGGCTACCATCACCGACACGACTCCAGGGGATGCGATCTACTACACCACCGATGGAGTGACTACGCCGACGTCTAGTTCGACTCTGTACACGGGGGCAATCACGGTAACATCTGGCGAAACCATCAAGGCGATCGCGGCGGCTCAGAATTATCTCAACAGTTCCGTCGCCAGCGCGGCTTACACCTCCACTCCGCCTGACTTCTCCCTCGCGGCTTCTCCATCGTCCGCCACGGTGACCACCGGGCAGAACGGAGTGACTACAATTACCGTCACGCCCCTCTACGGGTTCAACTCAACAATCACATTCTCCGCGGTCGGGGCAGCCGGCAGCTTCTCTCCGGCAACCGTTACGCCGCCGGGCACGACCTCGACGACGCTGACCATTCCAACGTCCACGTTGAAAGCAGCTCTCCACCGGAGTTCTTTCCCGTGGCTCCCGGGTTCATCCCTGGCGGCTGCGTTCTGCTGCCTGGGATGGAAGAAGCGGCGTCGGCTACAGATGCTCTTGTTGCTGACCGTGAGCGTGGCCGGATTGACCCTCATCACTAGCTGCAGCGGATCCACTTCCGGTGGGTCCACTTCCGTCCAACCTCAAACCATCATCGAGACGATTACCGCAACCTCCGGCACGATCTCCCACAGCGCGACTTTCACGCTCACGGTCAACTGAGCCTTCCAACGGTATTCGATGCAGCGAAGCCTCTCCCTGCGCGGAGGGGCTTCGCTGCATCCGGGCCGCAATTTCTCCCGTCCCTGCTCTCTGAGTCCGCAACAATCGCCGTTCGCCGCATGCTGGTCCCCGTTTACCGCACGATTTCTCCATTCGCTGTTCGGCGCTTGGGTTGGCGCTCTTGCCCCGGTACTCTTACCCTTGAACCTTTAGACCCTGGCGGGCGTGCGCGCTGCCGGGCGGGCTGGGCTGGCCAACCGCCGCCGCAGCCACACCATTGAGGAGACTCATAAGATTATGTCCAAGACTGTCAAAGTTGCCGAGAAAATGGCCGTCTATGCGGCCCGGGGCACATGGGCGGTATTCGAACGCCTGAATCGCATCAGCCCCAACCCCTCCTTTACTCCCAAGTGGAGCGATATCCCCATGCCCAAGAGCTGGGAGAAGGAAAAGCCTCCGCTGGGCTGGCCCCGCACCACCGACTCCCTCTGCCCCAAGTGCGTCCCGGAGATCCGTCAGCAGATTCTGGACGGCAAGCTCCCCTATGAAGTGCTTTTGAATGAAAAAGTTGGTGAGATCAAGGCTCAGATCATCGAGCGCGATGGCCAGATTTGGATGGTCAAGGATTGCCCCAAGCACGGCCATTTTGAAGACATCATGTCGATGGATGCGGAGTTCACCCGCCACATTCAGGAGGTCTTCCCCGGCCGCGACATGCGTGCCCACGGAGAAGGCGACAAGAAGTTGCACAACCACGGCACCTCCACCATGACCCATGGTCGCGGCGCGGTGCTCACCATCGATTTGACCAACCGCTGCAACATGATGTGCGACCCCTGCTTCATGGACGCCAACCAGGTTGGCTTCGTCCACGAACTCGGCTGGGACGACATCAAGACCATGCTCGACAACGCCATCACTATGAAGCCCCGTCGCCAGATGAGCGTGCAGTTCTCCGGTGGCGAGCCGACGCTCTCGCCGCACTTCCTGGAAGCCATCCGCTACTGTCGCAAGATCGGCTACAACTCCGTTCAGGCCGCCACCAACGGCATCGAGTTCGCCAAGAGCAAGGAGTTCTGCAAGCAGGCCGCCGAGGCTGGGCTGCGTTACGTCTACCTCCAGTTCGATGGCATCGGCAACGCCGCCAACTCGCACCGCAAGGTTGGCAACCTGTTTGATGTCAAGCTCCAGGCCATCAACAACCTGCACGACGCCGGCGTGGACATTGTTCCGGTGACCACCATCATCAACGGCATCAACAACGAGCAGGTGGGGCGCATCATCCAGTTCG
>CAZYDF010000101.1:0-15418 GCA_964645855.1 uncultured Occallatibacter sp. | reverse complement strand
GCCGCATCGCCGGAGCTGGAGACCACGGGAAAGTAGTTAGCCCGCGCCTCGGTCACGCGCGCATCCATCTCCCGCGCCTTCAGCGCCGCCAGCCGCACCGTGGGATTGTGTTCCGCAGCCAGCTTCAGCGCTTCGTCCAGCGTAATGTGCCGCGGCTCCGCCTGCGCAGGCCACGCCATCAGGGCCAGCGCCAAGAGCGGAAGCGCCAGCCGGGCCGCATCTCTTGCCGCCGAACGCCTGGCCACATGCTGATGCGTAGCCACAAACAGCACCGGAATCAGCAACAGCGTAAAGAACATCGAGCCGAGCAGCCCGAAGGCAATCACGCTGGCCAGCGGCGACCACATCGACGACCCCGACAAAATCATCGGCAGCACGCCAATCGCCGCCGCCATCGTGGTCAGGAAGATCGGCCGCAGCCTGCGCTCGCCGGCCTCCAACGCCGCCTGCTCAATCTCCACGCCTTCCCGCATCCGCACGTGGATGTAGTCAATCAGAATGATCGAATTGCGCACCACCAGTCCTCCCAGGCTCACAATCCCCATGAAGGCCGTAAAGCCGTAACAGTTGTGGGTGATGAACAGCCCCAGCGCCGCGCCAGGCAGCGCCAGCGGAAAGGCCGTCATCACAATAATCGGGTCCAGAAACGAGCGGAACTGAAACAACAGGATCAGGAAGATCAGCACCAGGCTTACGCCCAGCGCCTTCTGCATCTCGCTGAAGGTTTCGTTCTGGTTGGCAAACTCGCCGCCGTACTCAATCCGGTAGCCGGTAGCCAACGGCAGCGCGTCGATCTTCTTCCGCGCTTCGGCAAGAATCTGACTCGCCAACCGCCCTCCGCTCGGAAAGGCGCGCACGGTAATCGTGCGTATTCCGTTGCGGCGCACAATGCGCCCCGGCTCCCAGGTGGGCTTGAGCGTGGCTACGGCGGACACCGGCACCCGCACTCCCGTCACCGGCGACATCACGTAGGTGTCGGCCACATCCGTTACCGCCGCGCGATGCCCCGCATCCAGCCGGAAGACCACGCCCACCGCGCGATCGCCCTCCCACGCGGTGGTGATCGGTGCGCCCTCAAAATCGCCGCCCAGTTGCTGCGCCACGGCGGAGTCGGTCAGCCCCATGCGGTTAGCCACCTCCTCGCGCATGTGCACCCCCAACTGCCATTCATCCTGGCGCCAGTCGGTGTGGATGTAGGTTGCGCCCGCAGTGTGGCGCAGGATCTCCTCCACCTGATCGCCCAGTTGGCGCAGTTGGGTCAGGTCGTCGCCAACAATCCGCACCTCTACCGGCGCTTCCATTACCTGCCCTTGCTGCAGCTCCTTCACGTAGATCTGCGCCTCGGGCGCAACATCGCCCAGCTTGGCGCGCAACTCCGCCACCAGCTCCGGCGTGCCACTTACCTTCTTGGTGTTCACCAGGATCTGCGCATAGTTCGGCGTGGGTGGCTGCGGGTTCACGTTGTAATAGAACCGCGGCGCGCTGAAGCCCACAAAACTGGTTGAAGACGCCACCAGCTTTTCCCCTTTGAGCACCTGCTCAATGCGCTTCACCGCCGCATCGGTGGCTTCGATCTTGGCGCCCTCCGGCATCCACACATCCATCACAAACTGGTTGCGCTCCGCCAGCGGAAAGAATTCTTGCGGCACAAACTGGAGAACGATGAGGCCGAGGAAGAACACGCCCGCGCCAGCCACGAGTACAGCCTTCTTGTGGCGCATGGCGTGGGTAATGGCCAGGTTGTAGATCTGCTGCATTCGCTCCAGCGGCGAGAATTTTGGATGAGTGGATTCGCTGCCGTTGGCGTGGTCCACCAATCCCTGGCGGATAAAGAAGCGCGCCGTCAGCGGCGTCAACGTCATGGCCACCACATACGACGTGCCCAGCGCAATGGCCACCGCAATCGGCAGCGCGCGCACAAACTCGCCAATGGCGCCGGTCAACAGCAGCATGGGCGCAAAGCTCGCAATAATCGTCAGCGTAGCGGTCAGCACCGGCACCGCCATCTCCGTGGCCGAGCGCCATGAGGCTTCCTCGCGGGGCACCTTGCGGTCCAGCAGCTCCACGTAGTTGTCGGCAATCACAATGGCGTCGTCCACCACCATGCCCAGTACCACAATCAGCGCCGCAATCGACACCTGCTGCAGCTCCACCCCGCAAGCGTTCAGCAAGCCAAAGGTGGTTGAAACGGTAACCGGAATCGCCACCGCTGAAACCAGCGCCACGCGCAGCGGCAACAGCAGCATGGTGACGAGAATGACCGCGATGATGGCAATGCCAAACTCGCGGAAGAAGTCCATCACCCGCTCTTCCACCACCTTGGGCTGATCGGCCACCATGTCCAGCTTCAGCCCGGGAGGCAGCAGCGGCTTCATCTCCGCCAGCGCCTTCCGGAGATCGCGCCCAAAGAAGACGATGTTGTTGCCCTCGTGCATCTCCACGGCCAACAGAATGGTGCGCTCGCTCGGCGCGGAATCTTGAGTATTGATGCGCGCAAACTGCGTCGGGTCGGCGTATACCCTCTGCACCGTGCCAATATCAAAAACGTGCACCGGCTTGCCCGTTGCCGACACATCCACAATCGCGTTCCGTATCTCGTCTTCGTTCTTGAATTGCCCGCTGGCTTCGATCGGCACCTTGTTGCGATCCGTCGCCACGCCACCCGCGTACTCAACCGTGTTGCGCCCCGCAAGCGCCTTCACCACGTGATCCGGATTCACGCCCAGCTCGGCCAGCCGCTCGGAGCTGGCGTCAATCTCAATGCGCTCCTCCTGGTCGCCGATGCGGTGAATCTTGGCCACCGCCGGCAGCGTGCGCAGATGCTCCTCCACGGTCTTGGCGTAGTCCGTCAACTGGCTCGGCTCGTAACCCGCGCCATGGACGGCAATCAGCACTGCCACGGTGTCGCCAAAGTCGGAGTCCACCACCGGCCCGCGCACCTCAGCCGGCAGATCCATCTGCTTCAACTGCGCCATGTCCAGCCGCAGCTTGGACCAGAACTCATCGGGCACCTTCACCGACTCGTTCAGCTCCACGTTCACCACCACAATGCCATTGCGCGATGTGGAGAAGGTTTTTTCTCGTCTTACCTCGCTGAAACGGAAGAGGTGCTCCTCGATCTTGCGCGTGACCCGCTCTTCCACCTGCTCGGAGATAGCGCCCGGATACACGGCAACCACCAGCCCGGTGTGGATGGTGATCTTCGGGTCTTCGCGCCGGGGCATGGTCACCAGCGCATAGATGCCGACAACAAAGAACATGGCCGCCAATACCAGCGTGACCTGCGGATAGCGCAGGGATGCGCGCACCGGATTCATCGTGCGCCTCCGGCCAGCCGCACCGGCGAACCCTCGCGCACATTCTGCTGGCCCGCAATCACGGCCTCATCCTGCGCCGTCAGCCCCGTGCGAATAGCAATCTCGCTGCCCACAACCTCGCCCACTTCCACGCGCCGCGCATACACCCGGCTGCGGCCGGCATCGAGCACAAACACCAGCGTCACCCCGTGCGCGTCGCGCACCATCGCATCGCCCGGCAACGTCAGTGCGTTCCTCTGCTGGTCACTGAAGATGCGCGCCTCCGCCACCATCCCCGCGCGCAGTTGGTGGTCCTTGTTGGCCACCGCAATCTTCACCGTGTAGGTGCGCGAGGCTGGGTCCGCGGCCACGCCCACGGCGTCTACCTTGCCCTCCACCTGCTTGCCGTCCAGCGACGGAATGGTCACCAACGCACGCGCGCCCAGCCGCACCTTGCCAATCTCCGCTTCGGGAATCGCCACGCGAATCTTCACCGGATCAAGATCCAGCACCGAGATCACCGGCGTACCGGAGCCCACTGTGTTGCCCACGTCCACGCGCTTCATCCCAATCAGCCCCGCAACCGGCGCAATCAGCCGCGTGTCGGCCAGCTTCTTGGCCGCCTCATGCATCTGCGCCGCTGCGGCATGGCTCTGGGCGGTGGCCGCTTGCCGATCCTCAGTCCGCGTGCCCTCCACAGCCATGCGGTAGCGCTCCGCCGCCGCCTTGTAGGCTGCTTCCACTTTGTTGAAGTCGTTCGCCGGCAAGCTCTTGTGCTCGTACAAAAACTTCATGCGGTTGTACTGGTCCTGTTGCTCGGCAAAGTCGATCCGCGCCTGCTCCAACTCCTGCGCGCGCAACCCGGCCTGGGCCTTGTGCTCTACGGCGGATGCCTGCTGGGCCTGCGCCTCAGCCGCGTCCAGGCCGTTCCGGTAATCGGCTGGGTCCAGCTCCGCCAGCAACTGACCCTTGCGTACCGGTTGACCTTCTTCTACGAGTACCCGGCTCACCCGGCCGGCCAACTGGAAGGCACACAGCGCGGTCACGTTGGCCTCTACCTCGCCTGAGGCGTGAACAGAAACCGGCTCGGTCACCTGTTTAGGTTGCCGCACCTCGACCGGAACCGGCTGGTCGGCGGCTACCGGAGCCCGGCCGCGGCAAGCTGCCAAGGTTACAAGAACTGCGGGTAAAAGGCTAAGAAGAAGGCGGATACGAAGCTGACGCGACGAAAATGGAAGCACGGAGTTAAAGCTCTGATTCATGGGCAATTTTCTTTCTTGACAAACAAAGAATGACGCTTCATTCTTTTCTTGTCAAGGGGGTATCATCAAAATCGATGGCTTATCGCAAGACTCCCGCTACCGAAGCCCGCAAAGATGCTCGCCGTCGCAAGATCCTGGACGCTGCCACGCGCATGTTCGGCCTGCATGGCTACCATGCTGCGACTGTACCCATGATCGTAACGGAAGCTGCCAGTTCCGTGGGCAGCTTTTACATGCACTTCCGCAATAAGGAAGACATCTTCGCCGCGGTCCTGGAGACCCTGGGCGAGCGCATTGCAGAAGTGCTTGCCGAGGTGCGCACCCGTCAAACCGATCCCCTCAAGCGCATCGGCGAAGGTGTGGAAGCTCTCTTCCTGTTTCTGGCCCAGAACCCTGAAGAAGCGCGCATCCTCATTGTCGAATCCTCCGGCCTCAGTCCACGGCTGGAGCAGGTCCGCCGCGCCATCCTCCAGCATCAGGCCGAGCAAACCCGCCACACCCTGGAAACCGCGCCGCAAGTCTTCAACTTTGGCAACGCCGCCGTGGCCGCGCAATGCCTTGTAGGCGCAGTCTACGAGTCTTTATGTAACTGGCTGGAGCAGAGCCCCGCCGTCCGCGTGCCCGCCATCGACGTGGCGCGCTTTGTGG
This sequence comes from uncultured Occallatibacter sp., assembly GCA_964645855.1. Classification (GTDB taxonomy): domain Bacteria; phylum Acidobacteriota; class Terriglobia; order Terriglobales; family Acidobacteriaceae; genus Telmatobacter. Next base: position 10,212 of record CAZYDF010000101.1, on the reverse strand, counting down.
CCGACTACAACACCCGCGCCCTCCGCGCCAGTTGATTTTTCTCGTTTGAAGGAGAGGCCCGCTGGCAGCACGCTGTCATCCCCAATACACCATCACCCTCGAAGGAAAAATCGTCATGCGACCAACTCGCGGCATCCGGCGCATCGGCATCCTCTTCGGCATGGAGAACAGCTTTCCCGGCGCCCTTGTGGAAGAGATCAACGGCCGCAACGTCCCCGGCGTGCGCGCGGAGTTTGTGGAGATAGGTGCTGTAGCTCTGCCGCGTGAGATCGCCGCTGCCCAGGCCGATCCACACTACGCCGTCGTCATCGATCGCATCTCCCATCAGGTGCCCTTCTATCGCTCCTGGCTCAAGGCGGCCATGCTCGATGGAACCCACGTCCTCAACAATCCCTTCTGGCAATCGGCCGACGACAAGTTCCTCAACTATGCTCTGGCGCGCCGTCTGGGCCTGGCCGTGCCCGCCACCATGCTGCTCCCGCACCATCTGCCGCCCAACGGCCTCACCGCGCGTTCTCTGCGCAACCTGGAAATCCCCTTCAACTGGGATCGCGTCTTCACCCAGGTGGGCGAGCATGGATTCCTCAAGCCCATTGACGGAGGCGGCTGGCGCGACGTGCACGAGGTGCGCACACAAGAAGAATTCTTTGCCGCCTATGCCGAAACCCGCGACCTCTGCATGGTCTATCAAAAAGCAATCGACTTCGATGCCTACTTCCGCTGCTACGTGGTGGGCGCCAAGAAGGTGCGCGTCATGGCCTACGATCCCCATCTACCGCAAGCCGAGCGCTATCTCGACCAATCGCCGCGCGTCTCCAAAGCTCTTGTGCATCGCATGGAGCGCGAGGCCGCTCTGCTCTGCCAGGCCCTGGGCTACCAGATGAACACCGTGGAGTTTGCCGTGGCCGCGGGCGTCCCCTATGCCATTGACTTCATGAACCCCGTGCCCGACGCCGACCCATCCTCCGTTGGCCAGGACAACTTCGAGTGGTTCGTCCAGCAGATGGCCGACCTCGCCATCGACCAAGCCCTCCAGAAGCCCCACATCCCTGCCCTCCACGCCGCGCAGCTCCTGGGCACACCACCCCAGCCCGCGAAACGCAAGCGCCGCAAGAGCACGAAGAAAACGGCGGCCAGACTCTAGCCTTAGGTTTGAGTTGCACCTAAAACAACGCTGTCATCTTGAGCAAACGGGAGGAACAATGCCACGGACAAAGAGCTTCAACGAAACCGTGCAGGCCAAACTAGCCGAGAGTCCCGACTTTCGACGCGCGCTGCTTCGCGAAGCGATCAGCCTGATGCTGGCCGGTGATGTTGAAACCGGCAAATCCGTCCTGCGCAAGAACGTCAACGGCACCTTGCGCCCCTGGCGACACGCAGGGAGAAGACCTTTTTGAAATTGTCGCGTCTCTGCAGAAGATGGAAAGCCGCAGACTCGAAGTCGTCGACCGGGCGGCCTAGTCTAGTCCTGTCCGCTCGACCAAGGGCCAATGCAACGAAGCAGTCATTCATTCTCCCCGGCCCCTTTGCGTTATCCTTTCCTGCATGGGTCGCAAGCTCGTCTGCATCCCCGTCCTCTTTTGCTGTCTCGCCGCAGCAAACGCGCAATCAAGCTGGAATCGTGTTGCCTCGCTCACCTTCGACTGGAACGGACACCAGCAGGTCCGCGTTGTTTTTGAAATTCCCAAGACGTGGAAAGACCCCGGCGATTACACGCGGATCCGCATCCAGGTTCCCGGTCAGCATGAGTTTGCTTTGAACAACAACTACGGCTGGGTCAAGATCAGCTCCGATGCAGCTTTCATCCCAGCCTCTGTGGCCCACATGAACCAGGTGCATTCCGACTATCTGCTGGCCGTAAACGTTGCAAAGACCAACCGCATGCTACTGATTCTCATCGGTGATTCATACGCAAGCTCCCCCGGAAGCCTGGACGTGATCGAACTGGCGAAATCCGGCGAACCTCACCTGATTCTTCATCGCGAAAACTTGGGCTTAACGGACGTGCGCGATCTCGACGACGACGGGATTGCGGAGATCATCGGCTATCCCTGCCTCTCCCAAGAATTCGGCAATGGGCTCCAGACTTACGACCCAACCCACGTCTATAAACTTGCAGAAGTTCCCGGCCGCAAAGCGCTGCTGTCACTCCCGCTATCCGAGGACTACAACCTCAAGCACTACTACGGGTGGGTCGGCCCCCAATGCTCGGAGAAGTTCGCGGTAGTTCTCCATCCCCCCGGCGGCGGCAAACCCTTCGTCACCACCACCAGCAAGGCAGAACGCATTACCACGAAGCGTCTTGATCCCTGACCCCTGACCCCTGAACCCTGCATTTACCCTTCGACGGTCCGCTTCAACTGCCCGCAGGCGGCATAGATATCGCGCCCGCGTGGCCGCCGCAGATAGGTGGAGATCCCCGCGTCGACCAACTCCTGCTTGAAGGCTTCCACGGCCTCTGGCGCGGGGGTTGCATAGGGAACACCCGGCCCCGGATTCCACGCAATCAGGTTCACCTTGATCGGCAGCCCAGAGCGCCGGGCCAGCCGCGCCACCTGCCGCGCATGGTCGAGCTGATCGGTCACGCCGCCCAACAGCACATACTCAAACGTCAGCCGCTCCCGGTGGCGCAAACGCACCTTGCGCATGGTCCCCAGCACCGCCTCAAGCGGCCACTTGCGATTGATCGGCATGATCTCGCCGCGCACCTGGTCGTTGGGCGCGTTCAGGCTCAGCGCCAGCTTGGGACGCACCTCGGCCGGTTCCAGCGCAAACTGCTCAATCCCCGGCACAATTCCGGAGGTCGATACCGTCATCCGCTGCGCGCTCAGCCCCGCCTCTTGCACCAGCAGCCGGACCGCGGCCATGAAGTTGGCGTAGTTCAAAAACGGCTCGCCCATGCCCATGAAGACCAGGTTCACGCGATCCTTGCCCACCGCCACGGCGTGCCGCTCCAGCACTGCGATCACCTGCCCGGCAATCTCGCCCGCGGTCAGGTTGCGCTCCAGGCCCAGCTTGGCCGTCAAACAGAACTCACAACCCACGGCGCAGCCCACCTGGCTGCTGACGCAGATGGTGGCGCGCTGGCTCGGCTCCACAGTTCCATCCGGCTCCTCGCGCCCCTCCTGATCCAGAAAAAAATCACCCTCCGGCATCCACACCGTTTCCACGGTTTTTTGATCCGGACCGGGGCACTCCACCAGGTAACGCTCCGTGCCATCGATCGAGGAAAACACCTGCTCGATCCGCGGCCGGCCCACCACGTAGCCTTCGGCCGCCATGCGTTCCCGCAGCGGCTTGGGCAGGGTGGTCATCTCCGCAATCTCGCCCACGCGCTGGCTGTAGAGCGCCTCCGCCAACTGCTTGGCGCGGAACTTGGGCTCGCCCCACCCAGCTACCAGTTCCGCCAACTGAACACGGCTCATCCCGAACAGAGGCTTGGCGTGCTCGGCACCCAACTGCACCAAATTTTTATTCTTCTTCACCACGGTTCTTCCAGAATAGGGCATTCAGCAGCTCCTGCGACCCTCACCGCAAATGGAAGAATCCCAGAGTCAACCCCATCCTCCATCTGTTATGCTCCGGCCCATGTCCGTACTGGCCCCTTTCAGGCAACTTACCCCACCGCAACGGCACTGTTTTCTAGCCGGATTTCTGGGCTGGACCATGGACAGCCTCGACTTCTTCCTGCTCATCTTCTGCGTCAAGGCGATTGCGACCGAGTTCCGCGTCCTGCCTTCGGCCGTCATGGGCGCGGTCTTCATGACCCAGGCCTTCCGCCCCATCGGCGCGCTGCTCTTTGGCATGCTTGCCGACCGTTACGGCCGCCGTCCGGTGCTCATGTTCAACATCCTCAGCTTCTCGGTCATCGAGCTGGCCTGCGCCTTTGCGCCCTCGCTCAGCGCCCTGCTGGTGCTGCGCGCGCTCTTTGGCATCGCCATGGGCGGCGAGTGGGGCATAGGCGCGGCGCTGGTCTTTGAAACCCTGCCCAGGAAAGGCCGCGGCACCTTCAGCGGCATCCTGCAAGAGGGCTATGCGCTCGGCTCCATCCTGGCCTCCGCGGCCTTTGCCCTGCTCTTTGCCCACGTTGGCTGGCGCGGACTCTTCATCTTGGGTGCGGCTCCCTCGCTCCTGGTCTTCTATGTTCAGGCCCGGGTTGAAGAGTCGCCCATCTGGCTGGATGCCCGGCGCAGGCAGAGGATGAAGCTCGCCGCCAGCCATTCCGCGGCCCCGCTCATCCCACCGCACCTGAAAGAATTCCTGCCCACCTTCTGCTTCCTGGTCGTGCTCATGACCGCCTTCATGAGCTTCTCCCACGGCACCCAGGATCTCTACCCAACCTTCCTCGGTGTATGGGCCAAGCTCAAGCCGGAGACCGTCGGCGCCATCGGTGTTCTCTACGGCATCGGCTCTATTGTTGGCGGCATCACCTTCGGCGCGCTCTCGGAGCGTTGGGGCCGCAAACGCGCCATCATCGTCGCCGCGCTGCTCGCCCTCCCCGTCATCCCCCTCTACGCATACGGACACTCCGTCTTCGCCCTCACCGCGGGCGCCGTCCTGATGCAGTTCATGGTGCAGGGTGCGTGGGGCGTGGTCCCGGCCTATCTCACGGAACTCTCCCCCAGCCCGGTCCGCGCCACCGCTCCCGGCCTGGCCTACCAACTGGGAGGCCTCGTCACCAGTTGGAACGGCAAAGGCCAGGCTCTGGCCGCGGAACGTTGGGGCAACTACCCCGCGGTTCTGGCCATCACCGTAGCCGTGGTCGCGCTCCTGCTGGCCGGGCTCACCATGCTCGGCAAGGAAGCCAAAGGCCGCGAGATGTCCGAGGTATAAGCACAAGAAGGCCGAGAGCGGCTCAACGCCTCCCCCGGCCTCTGTCTGCAAAGAACTCCGTGTTACGCTACCGCACTCTCCGGCTGATCGGTAACCGCGGGAGCCACCGGCCGCGGCATCTTGCGCACACCCTCGTGCAGCAGCAGCGCCGATCCCCGTGCATCGGCCAACCCGGTCTCAATCAGCAGCAACCTCGCCTTGGGAAGAAAATCCGGATGATGCTCAAAGTGCTTGGATGCGGACTGCACCGTGTGGACCACATGCTCCTCGCTAAAGGCCTCCCGATGGAAGCCCGCCACACCGATCAGCATCCCGCGCATCAGCGCAAAGTTGGCCGCCAAACCGTCGAACTCCTGCACCGCCGTGGTCGGCGCATCGGCCTCCTTGGACTGCCAGCCAAACGGGAACCGGTGGCGGATGATGGCATTCACCAGCCAGTTCTCCAGCAGCTGCGGATGCCGCTCTAGGAACGGCTCAAACCAGCGCTCCTGCGCCGACTCGTAGCCTGCGGCCAGCGAGGCCAGCGAGGCCCCCGGTCCATTCCCAATTCCAGTGGTAAACGCGTTTATGCACGCTACAAAGCGCGGCGGAAGGTTGGAGTGTTGCAGCATCAGCCCGGCCAGTTGCAGCACCACGTCCATCTGCGCCTCGCTCGAACTGGGCAGCTGATCCATAGCCGGCCGCAGCGCGCCCGACGCCACACTGGCTTCAAAGTCGGCCAATAGCGTCGGCGTGGTGTGCTCTGTCTGGCTGGCCCGCAGAAAGTCTAACCGGCTACACAGCAAGCGAATCAGGAACATGCGTTGCCACAGCGGGTAGCTGCGATTCCCCGCCACCAGCCACAACACCAGTGCGCGAATCCGTCCCGCCCATGCGTGCAGGGGCTGATTGGCGTCCAAGTTCGGATCACCCAGCCCAGTCAGCTTGGCTCCATCTGGCCCCAGCAGGTCCGGCGTAAACAACACCAGCCGCACTGCCTCCGGGCAGCTTAAAGCCAACGCAGTCTCTTCGTACCCATTGATCTTCTGCTTGTAGCGTGGGTATTGTTTGCAGGTCTCCGCCAGCGCCCCATCTCCCAACTCGGCATGCACCTTGCACAATCCCGAGGCCGTAAGGAGCGGACACTTGCGCTCTTCATTCATCCGGATCACGGCAAAATGCGGGCTGGGCGGCTCCCGTCGCTCGATTGCGGCCAGAATCTCCTGTTTCAGCGCGCCCTCCGGCAGTTTGCCGAAGCCCTCCAGCGCCGCTTCGTTCACCGGCACCGTCCAGCCGGAGCAGCAGGTATCTTCGCAGTCCGCGCCAGCGCACAAGAAGCGCGCGGCGTAGTTCAGTGCCCCGTTTGCTTGGTCCAAGTTGTCTCTCCCACACAGCAAAGGTGTGGCGGAGTCGATCTAGTGTTCCGCTCAGGGTCGCAAGCTGCACTTCATGGGCCAGTGCCGGTGTAGCAATATTGGACAATCCTCAATGTAGGAATCTGGCAGCTCATCCCCAGAATTCCCACTCCAGGGATTGCTCTCATGTTGGCGTTGTGGAAGGGATATGCGGCGGGTAATGCCTGCGTTACTTGCGCAGGAGAAGGACCACGCGACCTCCTGAACTAGTGGCTAAAGGGTGAGGAGATCACCCGGCTCTGCTGGGGTGGCAGTAGGCCTTGGAGAATTCCGGATGTCGCCCAAGGGTTTTGCTCTTTGTGGGTGGAAATACGGGGCATTTTGCGCCGTGCCTACGGCACTCCGGGATCCTTTTGAGGCCAGATCTCCCCAGGTTGAAACCTGGGGCTAACTTGTACTGTGCCTACGGCACGGGTTTCTGGGGGCGGAAGCAGTAGAGATTGTTCAGCACGATGGCTGGTCAGGCCCCTTTGAGGGGCCAGAAAACCGAAAGGCACAGGCTCTGCCGGTGGATTTTCAGGAATTGTGTAGACCGGAATTTTGCAGGTATCCCACCCATCTCCGCAAAGAACGCGGAGATGGATGGGGCACGGAAGTCTACAGTAAATCCGAAAATGCGCTAAGGGGTAAAACGAGAGTTGCCCCTCGCCTTCTTGTCCAGACCTCTGGTCTGGTACCCCACTGCCGGGGGATCCTTACAAGCTGAAAGCTGAAAGCTAAGAGCTAGCTCTTCCGCTTCCCCGCCTTGATTCTCTTGATCTCTTCCATTCGCTGGGCCAGTTGCTTCTCGCGGCCTTCCTCGGTCGGCTGGTAGTAGACCCGCCCCCGCAGCGCGTCCGGCAGGCACTGCATATCGGCCACCTTGCCCTCTTCGTCGTGCGCATACTGGTAGCCCTTTTGGTAGCCCAACTGTTCCATCAGCTTGGTGGGCGCGTTGCGCAGGTGCAGCGGCACCGGCTCCTGGCGATTCTGCTCAATATCCGCCAGTACCTTGCCATAGGCTGTGTACACCGCGTTCGACTTGGGCGCCAGACACAGGTAGACCACTGCCTCGGCCAGCGCCAGATCCCCCTCGGGCGAGCCCAGAAACTCCATCGTCTGCCGCGCGGAAAGGCACAGGTTCATGGCCTCCGGAGCCGCCAGCCCAATGTCCTCAATCGCCATGCGCACAATGCGCCGCGCCAGGTAGATCGGATCCTCCCCGGCGGCAAACATCCTGCCCAGCCAGTAAAGCGCCGCATCCGGATCGGAGTTGCGCACGCTTTTATGCAGGGCCGAGATCAGGTTGTAGTGCTCCTCGCCCTTCTTGTCATACTGTAGAACCCGTTGCTGCACGGCCTCTACTGCCACTTCGCGCGTGATCTGCCGCCCCGTGGCCAGCGCCAACTGTGCCGCCACCTCCAGCGTGTTGTAGGCTGAGCGGCAATCGCCGCTGGAGTAGCTGGCCATCATCTCCAGAGCCTCGTCGTCGGCCACCAGCCGGAGCTTGCCCAGCCCGCGTTCTTTATCTTCCACCGCCCGCCGCAACAGCTCCATCAGCTCCTGCTCACCCAGTTGCTGCAGCACATACACCCTGCAGCGCGAGAGCAGCGCGGAGTTGATCTCAAACGACGGGTTCTCGGTGGTTGCGCCAATCAGCCGGATCGATCCCCGCTCCACATACGGCAGAAACGCATCCTGCTGCGCCTTGTTGAAGCGGTGAATCTCGTCAATGAACAGGATGGTGCGGGCGTGCATCTCAGCCGCGCGCGCCGCGTCCACCATCACCTGCTTGATCTCCTTGATCCCGCTCACCACGGCGGAAAACTCGATGAAGTTGGCCTGGGTGGTCTCGGCCACAATCTTGGCCAGCGTGGTCTTGCCCACGCCCGGCGGGCCCCAAAAGATCATGGAGTTGGAGTCGTCGCCCTCAATCTGGATGCGCAGCGGCTTGCCCGGCCCCACCAGATGCTGCTGCCCGGCCAGCTCGTCCAGCGTGCGCGGACGCATGCGCTCCGCCAGCGGCACGCCCTCGGAGGGCATGCCCTTGGCGCGCCTTCTGTGCTCGGGCTCTTCTTGCTCAAAGAGGCTCATCGGCGGGCTCCCTTTCCGGCTCTCTGGCGCGAGGCTTCATAGAGCAGAATGCTGGCTGCAATCCCCGCATTCAGGCTCTCCACTGGTCCGGGACAAGGAATCGTCAATGCCGCGTCGGCCTGCTCCGCCACCTCCGGCGGAACCCCGTTGCCCTCGTTGCCAATGATGATCGCCACGGGCGAGGCTAGCGCCGCCTTGGGAGCCGGGTTCGCGTCGCGCACCGCCGTCGTCCAGATCCGCACCCCAGCCTCCCGCAGACGCGCAAAAGCTTCTTCGGGCTGCGCAACCACGAGCGGCAACCGGAAGAGCGACCCCGCCGAAGCCCGTACCGCCTTCGGGTTCCACGCGCTCACCGTTCCCGGCAAACTCACCACTCCGGTGGCCCCAAAGGCCTCCGCCGAGCGCAGAATCGTGCCCAAATTCCCTGGGTCCTGCAAGCCTGCCAGCACCACAATCAGCGGATTCTTGACCCCCAGCAGATCGTCCCAGCTCCACGCCGGCGGCTCCACCACGGCGGCAATCGGCTGCGGACTCTCCGTGGCCAGGGCCGCACCCAACAGCTCCCTTGCGGCCAGCAGAATTTCTGTTCCTTCTGCCAGCCCAAGTCCGGCCACAAACTCTTCGGCTCCCAGCGGGGCAAACACCGTCCGCACCCGCAAGCCGGCGTGCAGAGCCTCCTCCACAAGATTCGGACCTTCCACCGCCGCCAACTCGCGGCTGGGCGCAGCCAGCAAGCGGCGCAGCTCTTTCAGCCTAGGGTTGTGGCGGCTCTCAATGGTACGCATGGCAACAAATGGGGGCATGCAACAGCTTTCCTCTGTCTACTTTGCCGATTCTAAGCCCTTTGATGGGAAGATGCTGCACCTGGAACCGGATCTGCCCCTCCCTATCGCAATCGCACTTGCACCGCGGCTGGGGCTGTGATAGCTTCCGAAACTAGAGCGTCCTTCATTACGGCACGCAAGGCAGGTGCTTTTGTCCGCGGAAATTCTGCGCGTCCATCCCGATGAGCCACAGCCGGACCGGATCGATTACATCGTTTCCTGCCTCCGCAAAGGCGATGTTGTAGCGTTGCCCACCGACACCTTCTATGGTCTCGCCGTTGACCCCGTCAACCTCCAGGCCGTGGAGCGGATCTACCAGATCAAGACCCGCCAAAAGCAGAAACCCCTCTCGCTGTTGATCGCCTCCATCAACCAGGCCTACACCCTGGCCCGCGATACCGACGCCCGGCTCGACAAGCTGGCGGAACGCTTCTGGCCCGGTCCCCTCACGATCATCGTCCGCGCCGGCACCAAGCTGCCCCTGCGCTCCACGGCCAACACTGGTAACGTGGCGCTGCGCGTGCCCGACGCCGCCATTCCCCGCGCCGTAGTGGAGCGTTTTGGCCTGCCCGTCACGGCCACCTCCGCCAACCTGCAGGGAGCGATTGAATGCACCCACGCCGGCGCCGTCCGCGACCAGATCGGCGACCGCATCCCCCTGATCATCGATGGCGGCCCCACCGCCCGTGCCCTGCCCACCACCATCGTCGACCTTTCGCTCGGCGCTGACCGCTGGGTGATCGTTCGCGAAGGCGCCATCTCCACCCACGAGATCGCTCTGACTCTCGACCGGTAAACCGCTCAAGCGTCCTTTCAGCATCCCAGACGATCCAGAACGTCGCCCCAGTCGGGCGACGTTTTTCTTTCCCTTCACCACCCATCCAAGGCGCCCCCGGTCTCTATTCTGAGACTAGGGAAAGCACGATACTTGTTCTCCAATCCTTACCTACCGAAAACCCGAGGGAGATCGAAGATCCCTGTTTCCCTTCCACCAAAAAGTGGGTGCCCCGGGTCCCTCGCTGTTCAGTACCATGACATCCTTTACACTTCGGCGCAAGCGCAGACGAGCGCCGAAGTGGGGGGACGAT
>CAZYDF010000100.1:0-15461 GCA_964645855.1 uncultured Occallatibacter sp. | reverse complement strand
AAAATCACACCTGTTGCACTTGGAGCTTGAATCCGCCGTGCCCCATCCTTCGAGCGCCATTTGCTCGAAGGGTGGGAGAGCAAAGTCTCCGACGCCGGAAAGCTCCAAATCCTGATTCTTCGCAAATAACACCCCATAAGTCTTCCTTTTACCGATCGTAATCTCAACCGGCGATTCCAGGCCGAGGTTCGGATCCACGGCCTTTCTGAGCTGGCGCTGTGGATTCCCAGGGGATTGGCACCCATGGCAGCTCTTCGGATGACCTCGCCTCCGCCATGGATGGACAGGCCCAGCTACCAGCAGCCCTTCTGCGGTAACATGTCGGTTGCGAACCTATCTCTCTGGAGGCCCTCATGCAACAAGCCTTGCAAGGTCTGGAACCGAAGTCCATTTGGAAGCACTTTGACCGCATCGCGGCGATTCCCCGCGCCTCGACCAAGGAGGCTGTCGTTCGTCAGTATGTACTGGACGAGGCCGCTCGCCTGGGCCTTGCGGCCACCCAGGATGCAGCCGGCAACGTGGTGGTGAGAAAGACCGCCCGCCCCGGGCGCGAATCCACCACGCCCGCGCTGCTGCAGGGTCACCTCGACATGGTTTGCGAGAAGAACGAGGGCACGCTCTTCAATTTTGATACCGACGGCATCCGCATTGTGCGCGACGGCGACTGGCTGAAGGCCGACGGCACTACCCTTGGCTCCGACAACGGCGTTGGCGTGGCCGCCGCGTTGGCCGTCATGGAGAGCACTGCAATCAACCACGGCCCGCTGGAGTTCGTCTTCACCATTGACGAAGAAACCGGCCTGACGGGCGCCGCTGAATTCCCCGCTGGCCTGCTCCAGGCGAAGTACTTTCTCAACCTCGACGGCGAGGAAAAAGGCACGCTGTGTATCGGCTGCGCCGGCGGCGTAGTGACCAAGGCACGTCGCCCCGTCTTCGTGCAGGCTCCGGTGGCCACGGCGGCGTGGCGCATCAAGGTCAGCGGCCTGCGCGGCGGTCACTCCGGCGTGGACATTCACCTCGGCCGCGGCAACGCCATTCGCATTCTTGGCGCCACCCTGCAGGCAGTGTTCGGCGAGATGCCTGCCGGACTGGCCGATCTGAAGGGCGGCAGCGCGCAGAACGCCATCCCGCGCGAGGCGTTCGCGGTCATTGCGCTTGACCAGGACCGCGAAGGCCAGTTGCGTCAGGTGGTCTCGCGCTGCAAAAGCGAACAGCAACTCGACCTGGGCGCTTTTGACCCCGAACTCGCCATCACCGTGGAGAAGACCGAACTGCCACTGAAGGTGATGGCCGAGAGCGATGCCCGGCGCGTGGTGGACCTGCTCGCCAGCCTGCATCACGGGGTGCTAGCCATGAGTCCCGATGTCCCGGGTCTGGTGCAGAACTCCACCAACCTGGCTACACTCTCCCTGAGCGACGGCGTGGTCGAGATTGTCACCAGCCAGCGCAGCGCCATAGAGAGCAGCAAGCAGGGAGCGGCGAGCCTGGTGGCCACCGCGTGCGGGCTCGCTGGCTTCGAGACTGAGCACAGCGGCAGTTATCCGGGATGGAAGCCTGAACCCGGAAGCGAGATTGTGCGCAAGCTGCAGGAAGTGAACAAAAAGCTTTACGGCGAACCCGCGAAGTTGGTGATCATGCACGCCGGCCTGGAGTGCGGCGTGATCGGCGAAAAATATCCCGGCATGCAGATGGTGAGCTTCGGCCCGCAGATCGAGAACCCGCACAGTCCCAACGAGCGCGTGCAGATATCGTCGGTTGAACCCTTCTGGCAATATCTCTGCGCGGTGCTGGAGCAGATATAGCCGTTGGCTATTGGTTCGCAGCTTCTGGTGCGAGCAATCTGCAAGAGCTATGAGCCTCGAACGGACAGTAGGAGATAGATGCCGGACTCAGTGCCGGTATCTTCACCGAATGATCGCGGTAGGAGGACCCAGAATCTTCCTGAAACGGACTCAAAGTTTCCGTAAACGCCGGTGGACCTTTACGCCATCGATCTGCCGTCAACGATTGCCTCAGCGGAGATAGCGCGAAGCCGGGAATCCTCCCGACCACATGGGCGAATTCGAGGCGTGATTCAGCTGATCTCTGCCGTGACAGAAGTGATTTTGATCGCAACCGCGTGCAAGATTTGGCACCGCTGGTCAACAAAGGCATTCTCAGTTCCTATGAGAAGCGGCTGGCCAATCTTCAGCACCCCCGCCGACTTCTACTTCTTGGTTACAGATCTCTGCAGTGCATGGGCAAAGAACCTTTCTAATCTCCTGAAGATTCATTTTCAGTGCGAGGGCACCTCCGCCCTACAGGAGATGAGCGCCACTTGAACTCATTCGTACTCGAAACTGGCTGTTCGGACGAATGCCCGTTCGAGGCTTCTTGCTTCAATCAGGCACCGTAGCGATACATTCCCTTTCAACCAGAACTGGGACGCCTCCGCAACAACAGCAGGGCATGCTTGAAGCCTCACACCAGGAATGGGGATCTTGGTGTTGAGGGCGGCGGGAGCTGGTTTGGGAAGGCCAGTATCACACGGATGGACCGGAGAACATTCTTGATCGGAGAACATTCTTGCCGAGTATGGTTGGTAATATTTGGATGTCCATTCGGGTGGTATGTTGGCTGGTGAATGGATGGCCTTCGTTGGCGGTCTAGCCATCCATAAGGCAAAGGCACTGACAGAACCCCTACTCGCAGCGTCAAGGTGGCCCTTATGAGGTCCCCTGCGTGTCAGCCTGCGCCAAGCTGCTGTAGGTGGCCAGAAGTCTGCTGCAGAGAGTGTCAGTGTAACTTTAAGAAAAGAGCTGCTAATGACACGATGACGACAAGGTCTCCGGCTGGCCCTGTCGCAGATCGCCCGCAACGCTCTTCTTCCGCCTGTCGCCCTCCGTTCTCTTCCGGTTCGGCAACGAGCCCTACAAAATCGGAGTTCCACCGCAAGACGACCGGCGCAAAACCGCGCCATCTGTCGCGCCCTGCCGCATCTGTTGGCTTCTTTACTTAGGGTCCGCGGTGCTCATGTGCGGCTCGCTGTCTTGGTGTTCCCATGGGTCGGCCACCTTCACGCAATTCCTCCCCGAGCGCTTGGCTTGGTAGAGGGCGCGATCCGCCGCGGCCATCAGCTGCTTGCCTGTATTCCAAACGAGCGGCGTAGCGGTTGCCACCCCCGCGCTAACGGTGAGCCACGGCGACACGCACGAGTTTGGATGCTTTACCTGAAGACCAAGAACCGCCAGCCTGGCCGCCTCCGCAACCTCCAACACTCCGGCAGCATCGGTGTCGGGCAGCAACAGGGCAAACTCTTCTCCGCCGATCCGCGCCGCCAGGTCCATTGGCCTGCGCGCCACTTGCGCCAATTCGGCGCCCAGCTTCGCCAGACAGGTATCGCCCCACTGATGGCCCGCCGAATCGTTAAGCGCCTTGAACAGGTCGGTATCCAGAATCACCAGCGAAAGATGCAGGCCATCGCGTTGCAAGCGGCCACACTCGCGAGCCAGCGCCTCGTCAAAGACGCGCCGATTGGCCAAACCCGTGAGCGAGTCGATCGACGAGAGCCGGAAAAGCTCTTCGTTCGCTCGCTCCAGGTCGTTGGTCTTGTCCGCAACCAACAGCCGCAACTCGCGTTCGCGCCTGTGGGCTGCAATTCCGCGCAGCCATACCACCAGCACCACGGCTGCAATCAGTAGAACCACGTAGAGCAAAATCGCCCACCAACTCAAATACCATGGCGGCCGAATGGCGAATGGAAACACCGCGCTATGCGGGCTCCAGTTACCCGCTGCGTCTTGCGCTTCAACCGTGAGCCGATACCTTCCGGGCGCAAGCCCTGCAAACTGCAACTCGTGCTGCGAAGTCTCGGTCCAGGCCGTAGCCGCCCCATCCAGGCGATAGCGGAATACAATCTGGTTTTGCCAAGGAACGTCGAGTGCGGAAAATCGTACGCTGAACAGATTCTGGCCAGCGGGAAGCGATGGATTCTCTAAGCCGGAAACGTCCCGTTGACCGACCCGCAATGCAGTAAAGACCACCGAGGGTTGGACGTTCGATTTCAGACGGGGATCCGGCTTGAAGCGTGAAAGACCGCCTCCCGTGCCAATCCAAATGGCGCCGTCGAGAGTCTCCGCAAAGCCGTTCAGGTTGCAATCATCCCAGGCCAAGCCGTCCTCGGTTCCGTAGTGAGTCCAGCGCGTGCCGTTCCACATGTCTACGCCCCGCTCGGTTCCGGCCCACAACCGATGGTGGGAGTCGAAGTTGAGGAAGTAGATCAGGCCGTTGTTGCCGGGGCGCTGGACGCCGCGATCGATCTTCATGCCGGTGGCGCTCGGCGTCAGGTGATCGATTCCACCGCCGAAGCGGTAGCCCGTCCATAGTGTGCCGTCCGGCCCGACCGTGACAGCAAGCACCTGCTGACTGCTCAAGCCATCGGCTTTTGTCCATCGTTGAAATGTGTGTCCGTTGGTTGTGAACAGCCCTTCTTCCCCTCCGGCCCACACTTGGCCGTCGTTGGCGATCGCCAGCGACCAGAACCGTCCATTCCTGAATTCAGAGACCTGACGATAGCTCTGGTAGGGTGCATCGGCGATGAAAACGCCCGCGTCCGTGGCAACCCACAAACGCTTGTCGTGGTCCAGGCGGAGGGCGTGGACCATCTTGTTCTTGAGCCCTTGCAGCTTTCCGTACCACCAGACACGATTCTTCCGGATATCGAGGCGAGCCACACCGTGCATGCCCATCCCCGCCAGCAGGTTCCCGTCATCGAGCTGAACCAGGCTGGTGATTTCCGAATGCTCGACAGTGCCGAAGTACTTCCATTGCATCCGGCCGTCAACGGGAGATCCATGGAAGAGGCCGCCATCGGTTCCCACCCACATCGATCCATCCTGGAGAGGAAGGATCTGGAAGATTACATCGTTCGTCAGCCCCGATTCCGCGGAGTACTTCTCCCACTCGCCGTAACCTTGCCACTGGGCCAATCCGCGGCTTGCCATACCGATCCACAACCGATGCTGCCGGTCTTCCAGCACGGCGTATGCGGTCCCCTCAAGGCCCGCTGCCTGGCTCACCTGCTGCCACTCATGGCCGTTCTCCACGTAGAGACCGCCGGCGGAAGGCAGAAGGACGCGGCCATCGGAATCCAGAGCCGCCCCATACACAAATGTCCGCAATTGCGATGCTTGCTCCAGACGCTGGAACTTCGCTTCCCCCGGCTTGAGAACGTACTCCCCGGCATTCCGCCCGCGCACCCAGAGATTCCCCGAACGATCTTTCAGGATCGCTTCCCACTCGCTGGTAGCCAATCCTTGTTCGGCTCCAAAAACGGCGACTCCATGCGCGTCTCTGCGGCACAGCTCCTCGCCGCATCCCCACCAGACCGTATTGCCTTCTACAAAGACCCCCCAGGCGGTTTTACCCTTCACCCCCTCAGGTTGCGGAATGTGCTGCTCCTCGTATCCCGAGTTACCCTGGGCGCGCACCAACTCCACCAGGCCCTCATCCGTTCCCAGATAGGTGTTGCCCTGACCATCCGCCGTAATCCCCTGTCGCCAGCTCACGGAGTGAAAGCTGACTACGAGCTTTTCAAAATGATTTCGCACCATCTTGTAGAGCCCACCCTCGCCACCGGCGAGCAAGGCACCATACGGGTCTTCGCCAAATGCGGTGCCCGCATTCATCGGAATTCCTTGCTCCGGACCGTAGCTTTCAAACTGCACACCATCGAAGCGGTAGATGCCGTTCTTGGTGGTTAGCCAAAGAAAGCCCACACGGTCCTGATAAAGATTCAGCACCGACATGTTGCCCAGACCCTGTGCCGTGCCAAAGTGCCGGAAGCTATACTCCTGCGCCTCGAAAACGGTAGCGCAGGCAAGCAGGGATAGGGTGACCAAAATCGACCCCAACGCCCGGCGATGCGCGGCATAAGTCATAAGGCACAGCCTTCCCCAGCGCTCTTAAAGGAAATCAGCAGAAAACACGCACTCATTGACAATTGCAGCACAATCCAAACCACCGGAAACCCATGGCGCAACTTGCGGTAAAGACGCCGCGCGGAGCCACGGCTTGAAGGCTTGTCATAACCAGGCCATGACTTCACCCTGACGAAAGAACCAGTCTGCGCGATCCTGGACCCTCCATCCAGTGCGCCACGGCACGCAGCGATAGCGTCCATCCTCATCCCGGTGTGCCTCGCCCTCTCTATCCGCAGAGCGCGATGATCGCGTGCTGCGGACCCCGAAATACCTTGCACCACACAGCTTCTGCTTCCAGCCGGAATCTGCGCTTGCCTGGCAGTTCACAATCTTCGCGCGCGCAGAAACGATAGGAGATCGTCGGCAATCATCGGCCGCGCAAAAAGAAATCCCTGCGCTTGGTCGCAGCCCGCGCGGCGCACCACTTCCAGCGCCTGCTCCGATTCAACTCCCTCGGCGACCGTGCGCAATCCAAACTCCCGCGCCAACCGCACGATCGAAGATACGATGGTCTCGTCCTTGTGATTCATGCTGATATTGCGCACAAAGCTCTGATCGATCTTCAACTTGTCCAACTTGAAGTTCACCAGGTAGGTAAAGCTCGAATAGCCTGTCCCGAAATCGTCCAGCGCCAGGCCCACGCCGATCTCGTGCAACCGCGTCAATACCGCCGCCGCCTTAGCCTGATCGTCGGCAAGGATCGATTCCGTAAGCTCCAGCTCAAGGAATCGCGGCTCCAGCCCGGCCTCTTCCAAAGCATCTCGAACCACATCCTCCAGGCTTCCCCGCCGGAATTGCAACGCGGACACATTCGCGGCCACGGTCAGATCCTGAAACCCTGCCTCTTGCCAGCGTCGCGCCTGCCGGCAACATTCCCGGATCACCCAACTGCCAATTTCGACAATCAACCCACTGTCCTCGGCAATCGCGATAAATCGTCCCGGCGGGATCAGGCCAAGATCGGGATGCTGCCAGCGGATCAGCGCCTCTGCGCCCGTAACCCGTCCTGATCCCAAGTCAATTTGCGGCTGGTAATGTAGAACGAACTCCTGCTTGTCGATTGCTCGCTGCAGGCCGTTGAGAATCAGCAGGTACTCGTGGGCATCCGTGTCCATCGAGGTGGTGTACATCTGGCAGGTATTGCGGCCAGCTTTCTTCGCCACATACATCGCCAGATCCGCATGCCGATGCAACTCCTCAAAGCTCAGTCCATCATCGGGATAAACCGCCGCTCCGATGGACACGGTGGAGGAAAGCTCAAAGCCGTCCACCTGGAACGGATGCGAGGTCTGTTCGCGAATTTGCTCGGCCAACTGAAGGATCGCGCCGCTATCTTCTACGTTGCCCAGCACAATCAGGAATTCGTCGCCTTCGTGCCGGCTCAGCTTACCCACGCCACGGAGGCACCTGCCCAGTCGCTTCACCAGAGCCTGCAAAAGATGGTCGCCAATCAGGTGGCCCAACGAATCGTTGATCCTTTTGAAGTGGTCAACATCCAGAAACATCAATGCGGCCTTTTGCCGGCTCTCTACCGCCTCCACGATCGCCTTATCCATCTGCTCTTTCCCAGCCAAGCGATTGGGCAACTTTGTCAGAGGATCGTGCGAAGCCAGGAACGTCACATGCTCTTCCACCTCGCGGCGCTGCGTAATGTCTTGTTTGATGGCTATAAACTGGGTAATCCTTCCTTCCGCATCCCGCACGGGGGCAATCACTGCATCCTCCCAGAACAGCGACCCATCCTTGCGCTTATTTTGAAAGGTTCCTGCCCATGGTTCTCCCTTCAACAACTGGTTCCACATCGCGGCGTAATGCTGTTGAGACTTCTCTCCGCTCTTTAGGATGCGCGGATTGCCTCCCAGCACCTCTTCCGCGGTATAGCCGGTCGTGGATGTGAAGGCCGGATTGACGTACTGAATTGTTCCCGCGATATCGGTAATCACCACCGTAGCGGGGCTCTGCTCGATGGCGGTCCTCAGCTTGCGCAACTCCAACTGCATCTGTTTGTGGCGGGTGATGTCGCGCCCCACGTGGAACGCTCCAATCACATTTCGTTGCTGGTCGTGAAGCGGCGCGAATAGCGACTCAAAATGCCGCGTTCCAGGACCTTCCTCCATGCTCCACTCGCAACGGATCGAAACCCCTTCCAGAGCCCGTTGCCATGCAGAATCGAGCCTCGGTTGCAGCGCCGCAACCTTTTTGCCCAGTTGGGAACAGAATCCAAAGGCTGCTGCGAATCCGGTATACGCGTCGTTCTTCAACGTCAGCACCATCTCCGGATTGATAGCGGCAACAATGTCTTCTGTCCCGTTGATGATGCCTGCAATCCAGGCGTGCGACTTCACCAGTTCGGCCGCAAGCCGGGTGCGCTCGGCCTCCACGGCCATCCGGTCCATCGCCGATGAAATATCCTGTGCCATCTCGATCAAAAGGCTGGCCAAATCGGCGGTGAAATAGTCCGCTGTCTCCGAATAGAGCGACAAGACTCCCACCGGTTTGCCGCCAAGATAAAGTGGGAATGCGGATGTCGATGCGATGCCGAATGCCTCGCGCCGATCGTGCGCCGATGCCGGCTCCGTGGCCGAAATCCGGTTGAAGATAACCGGCTGGCCAGACAAAACCGCGCGCCCTGAAGCACTCAGGCTGAGGGGCGCATCCGAATCGATTGACCTCCGTAGTCCGTCCAGATACTTCAACGCCTCACCGGCACTCGATACCACCTCGAGCACCGTGCCAGACTCGTCCAGCAGCCCGATCCAAGCCAACTTGAAGTGGCCAAAGCGCACTGCAATTTCGCACGTGGTGCGAAACAGTTCTTCCCGACTCGTCGCCAGGGTAATGCAGTGGTTTGTCTGGCTCAGGGCGGCATACAGATCTTTAAGCCGGATAATTTGCTGCTGTGCCTCTTCACTCTCGGTGATGTCGCGGACGATCGTCTGAACCAGTACACCATCCGCCGTGCCAATCACCTTCGCGCTGTATTCCGCTGGGAAGATGCTCCCCTCGGCACGCCGGCCAAGCGTTCTGCCCCGCGCCTCTCCTTTGTCCAGAATCTCTTGCCAGCGCACCGGGCTTCCCGGAGGTCTTTCCACCAAATCGAAGACTGTGACCGAGGTGAAGGCTTCTGCCGAGTAACCATAGCTGGCAACGGCCCGGTAATTGGCCTCCACCACCGTGCCCTGTTCATCGAAGAGCAGGATGATGTCGTTGGCATGCGAACTCCACTCGTGAAGTCGCTGCCGCAGCGTGTCCCGTTCCGACTGTGTGCTTCTTAAGGCTCTCAGAATGAACAGATGGATCAGCGCAGTGGAGACAAAAACAAAGAGTAGGCCCTTTCCGGCACCGACCAGCAGGCCGTCCAGGGTGGTTCCGTGATTGTTGTAGAGCAAAAGATCGGAGGAGATAATCCACAGACTGCTGAAGGCCGCATAAACCCACGAAACGCGCAAAATGGCGCGCCTGTCGACCGCGGTTGTTCGTGTTCCTTCCGCGTCCTTGCGGTATCCCAACTTCTCCCTCTCCGTATGCCGAGCTATCTTCGGACATTATCGGCAGAACTGTATGGAACTGCAAAGAAAGAGATCGAAGTCTCCAGTCAATCCCGGAATCTTGGGCCGCCCCTGGCGAATCTTTCCGCAACAGGGAAACCATAGTTGCTGTAGCCCCGAAACCAGCGCATTCAAGCCGACGCAACCACCGGGGAGCAGCCACGGTCGCACCGCAGGCACTTACTCCGCCGGATCGCTCCACCGGTGGCCGCAGCTCTCACATAACCACTGGTTGGTGGGCTCCACGTCCTCCAGAACGGGCTCCGGCGCGTGGCAGGCGGGGCA
Organism: uncultured Occallatibacter sp.; assembly: GCA_964645855.1. Taxonomy (GTDB): domain Bacteria; phylum Acidobacteriota; class Terriglobia; order Terriglobales; family Acidobacteriaceae; genus Telmatobacter. The sequence goes on along the minus strand of CAZYDF010000100.1, from coordinate 5,668 downwards.
CGCCTCCATCTCGAACTCCGGAACCTCCTGATTCAATTCGTCCAGAATCTCCTGAGGGACGGGCTTGGCGGCGATCGCGCGCGCCTCGTCCAGCTCGTCGGCCGCCACCAGCACCCGGGGATACTCGCGCCTGGTCTCCAGCCAGCATTCAATGCCGGCCTTGGCCAGCACCAGTTGCAGCGCCCGAGCCTGATCCACCGTCTCGCACTCGCACAGAACGGTCTTCCAGGTAAAGTCGGCATCGGCGGGCGTCTCGCCCTCGCCGGCAATCTGCGCAAAGTGCGACTGCCCACCGGAACTGAGCGGAACAACATCGGAGCCGAAGGCATCGGCGCCCTCAAACACCGCGTCGTTGGTGGCCGGGTTGATGGGTCGGCGCTCGATGGCACGCCGGACCTCTGCGGTGGGCAGCTTCAGGCCGCGGTTCTGCATCTCGCTGGCCAGCGCCTGGCGCGCTGCATCGGTAAGGTCGTCGGAGTCGGCGGCCAGATTCAGCAATTCGTCGTCATAAAGGGTCCGGTAGTGCTCGGCAAGGCGGAGCCACTCACCGTTGGGATCTGTCTGCATGGGCAGCAGTATAGCGGCTGGGGCGCTGGTTGCGCCGTGCCGGGGAACTTGTCCCCCTCGCCAACACCTTTCTGCCAGCCTCCAGCGCATCCTGCTTTACCGCAAGCCGGGAGAACGATACAATGAACCAGCAGGCCGAAGTAGCTCAGTTGGTAGAGCAGCTGATTCGTAATCAGCAGGTCGCCGGTTCGAATCCGGCTTTCGGCTCCATATTCTAAAGGGGTTACCTCTCGCGAGCGTAACCCCTTTTTATTTTGCCTCAAAACCGTATCCGCAATTCTCAAACGGGCATTTGGGGCTGGTCTTGCTTGCCTGGCGGATGGTTCACTCTTTTTATTATTGCTATTGCTCGTTCCTCTACAAACCCATTCTGGTAAAGGTCCACATCCCGATACCTCCGTGGATCTTGCGCCCGGCAAAGCCGGAATTTGGCTGGGCTATCGCACGGAAAACTGGTTGGCCTCTTTGGAAATTGATTACCGTTGCCAGCCGTATTCGCAGTCAGCGCTCTCGCTGCGCTAGTTTTTCCTCTAAATAGTTGATCCATTCAATTATTCCTGCTCCTGTTTTGGACGAGGTCTCGAAGACCTTGATGCCGGGGCGAATCTCGTGGATGTTCTTGAGCGCGAGATCACGATCAAAGTCGCAGGGCTCGGCGATGTCCATCTTGGTGATCACGGCGGCGTCGGCGGAGTTGAAGAGGGTGGGGTACTTGAGGGGCTTGTCTTCGCCCTCGGTCACGCTGAGCAGAGCTACGCGGATCTTTTCGCCCAGGTCGTAGCTGGAGGGGCAGACCAGATTGCCGACGTTCTCAATGAAGAGGTAGTCGAGCTGGTTGAGCTCAACGCCTTCCCAGCCGTCCAGATGCTTGGCGATCATCTCCGCGTCCAGGTGGCAGATGCCGTGGGTGTTGATCTGGCGGACCGGAGCGCCGCTGGCGGCCAGACGGCGGGCGTCGTTGTCGGTTTCAAGATCGCCGACCAGGGCCGCGGCGCGCGCGCCACTGAGCCTGAGCTCACGCAGGGTGCGCTCCAGGAAGGCGGTCTTGCCGGTCCCTGGGCTTGAAACCAGATTGAGCACCAGCACGCCCGCCTCGGCGTAGCGGGCGCGCAGCCCAGCGGCCAGCTCGTCGTTCTTCTTCAGGATTCCGCGCCGCAACTCCACAATTCGCGTCGTCATTTTTCTCCTCGAGTTTCTTGATCGGGCAAGTACTCTTCTGAAGTCTGCTCCATGCAATGGTCGTCGACTTCGATGGACTCGATCTCCAGCTCTTTACCTTGCCTCAGATCGGAGGCAGGCTCGCCACAGCGTGGGCAGCGGAAGCTCTGCAGGCTTTCGAGCTGCACATCGTCGTTACAACGATCGCAGTGGACGACGACGGAGATCTGGGTGACCACCAGCGTGGCTCCGGCCAGCGGCGTGCCTTCCACGGTAAGGTCCCAGCAAAAGCGGAGCGAGTCCTCAACCACGTCGGAGAGCGCGCCCAGGCGCAGCCGGACCTCTTTGACGGTGGAGCCGGGATAAGCGGCCGCGGTCTCGGTGACGGCTTCCACGATGCTGGCGGCAAGGGAGAGTTCGTGCATGGTTTTCCTTGGGGGCGGGTTGCGGTCAGCAAGCCGCGGAGAGCCCTGCTAACAGGATGGCACAAACGGGGCACCTGCGGTGCGGCAGACGCGCTGCGCGCCAGTTTCGTGCGCGCAGCAAGGCTCGCAGGCAGCGGTAAAATACCCTGACCCTGATCCCTATTCCCTGATCTTCGCCAGCCGCCACGCCTTCACGTACTTCCAGTGAATGTAGGCGGAGTGGTTCAGGTGCTGGAGGAGGCCGGCGGTGCCGTCGAGAAAGCCGAGGCGGAGCACGTAGTTGTAGAGGAAGGTGGCGGCGGGATTGAGGACGGCTTGCCATAGCAACGCGGGGATGCTGCGCGGCGCGCGGCCCCTCTCCACCAACATGCGGGCGGCGGGGGAGCTGTAGCGGTTCATGTGCTCGACGTACTCTTCCAGCGTGGGATAGCAGTGGTGGATGAGATGCGCCTTGAGCTGGCCCACTTTGCCTTGGGCAGCATTGGTCAGCTTCATCGCCTCATGCACGGCGCGCTCTTCAAACAGGGCTGAGCCGCGGCGGAAGAGGCGCAGCTTGGGGTCGGGCCAGTAGCCACCATGGCGCAGTGGAGAACCCAGGAAGTGATTCAGGCGCGGAATGCGGCAGGCGTTCTCCGCGGGCTCCGCGGCCAGGAGGATCTCGATCTCCAGGGCGAGTTCAGGGCTCAGCTCCTCGTCGGCATCGAGCGAAAGAATCCATTCGCCGGTGGTGTGGGCGATGGCCGAGTTCTTCTGCGCGCCAAAACCCTTCCATGGCTCCTCGATCACGCGAGCGCCGGCCGCGCGGGCCAGGTCCTGGGTGCCATCGGTTGAACCGGAGTCCACCACCACGATTTCCAGAGCGATCTCAGGCCCGAAGCGCAGACTGGCCAGCGTGCGCGGCAGGTTGACTGCCTCGTTCAGGGTGATCAGCGCGATGGATAGGGTCGTGGTCGGCATGGCGGCTTTTGAAGAACAACTGAACAACATGTTTCGCGTCGCCCCTACGGGGCTTTTTCAATCATTGATGCTGCTGTCCCAGGGTTTCCCCTTCGACTTCGCTCAGGGTCCACCCTGGGCTATCCTGGTGCTGCCCCACCGGGGCAGCTGCGGCGTGGGCTCTGTATACCGCAGATTGTGCTACCGTTTTGTCCTACGTCCATTCCGCTGGGGTTATTGCCTTCAGTACAACGCAACGCAGCGGAAGCGTTCAAGCTCAGAATAGTCTACGCCCCGGCGGCCTGAGCGGCAGCTTCCACCTCAGCCCAATCGGCGGGGCTCAGGCGGAGGGCGCTGGCGGCGACGTTTTCCTCCAGATGCGCAACCTTGGACGTGCCGGGAATAGGGAGCAGCACAGGCGAGCGCTGCAAGAGCCAGCCCAGAGCCAGTTGCGTGACGGTGGCGTTGTGACGCGCGGCCAGCGCGGCCATCCGGGCGGCTGCGGGATGGTCGGCGCGGAGCAGCTTGCCGGCAAAGTTGGGGTACCAGGGCAGGAAGGCGATGCCCTGCTCCGTGCACCAGTTGAGCGACGCCTCATGGCGGTGATCGCCCAGGCTGTAGCGGTTCTGGATGGAGACGACCGGGACGAGCTTTTGCACCTCTTGCACCTGCCCAGGAGTGACCTCGCTCAGGCCGATATGGCGGATCTTTCCAGCTTCTTGCATGCGCACGAGAGCTCCGATGGACTCCTCCAGCGGGGTGCGCGGATCGATGCGGTGGAGCTGGTAAAGGGGGATCGAGTCGAGCTTGAGGCGGCGGAGGCTCATCTCCACGCACTGGATGAGGTAGCCGGCGCGGCCCACGTACTCGGTTTTGGCAGGGCCCTGGCGGGTGATGCCGCCCTTGGTGGCGATGACCAGATTGCTCGGGTAGGGGTAGAGGGCCTCGCAGATGAGGCGTTCGGCGATCTCCGGGCCGTAGGCGTCGGCGGTGTCAATCAGGGTTACGCCCAGCTCAACGGCACGGCGGAGCACGCGATGGGCTTCGGCCGGATCAGCGGGCTCGCCCCAGGCGCCGTCGCCCACAATGCGCATGGTGCCGTAGCCCATGCGGCGTGCAGGAAGGTTGCCGCCGATCAGGAACTCGCCGCTGGAGGCTGCGTTGGGGGTCATGGCTCTGATGCTACGCGCAGAGGGGCAGTGGGACAATGGGATTAGCCCCCCCACATCAGCTTGGGAACCTCCCTTCGTTGGGCTGCGTATTCCCCTGCGCTAGGCAAGGAGCAACACCATGGGCGGCTACAACTATCCGAATCCGCAAGCGATCTTTTACCAGCAGTACGAGGCCGTACGCCGCGACGAGGTGGTGGGCGTGCTGCTGGCACTGTTTCTGGGAGGATTTGGCGCACACCACTTTTATCTGCGCCGCAACGGGCTGGGCATTCTTTATTTGTGCTTTTGCTGGACGCCGCTGCCCTGGTTCATGGGCTTTATCGGCTGCTTCTTCATGCCGGGCCGGGTACGGGTCTTCAACGCGGTGCAGGCCGCGCTGATTGCCTCTTACCTGGGTATTACGATGCCGCCCTGGGGCCAGCCAGGGTATGGAACCGCGCACGTATCGCCTGCCAGCGCCGGAGTGCAGACGCTGAACGCCTGCAGCCACTGCCAGACAAGCAACCAGCCTGGGGCACGGTTCTGCTCGGCCTGCGGGACGCCGCTGGAGTAGGTGGAGCGGTCTGCCAGCTCAAGCGGCGGTGGGTGACTTGCCGTCGAGAATGGCATCCTTTAGGATCTGCCGCATGCGGGTGAGGGCGGAGGTTATCTCAGCTCCCCGGGCAATCTGGCCGTGCCCTGGAACCACGATCTCCGGGTTGAGTGCGTCGATGCGGTTGAGCGAGTCGAGCCAGAGCATCCAATCACCCAAGCCGCCAGCATCCAGATTGGGCAGGTAGCCGGTGACGATGGTGTCGCCGGTGTAGAGAACGCACTCGGCAGCCACCCACACGGAGAGGTTCGTAGCAGTGTGGCCGGGAGTGGCCAGGACCTCCGCTTTGACGCCGCCCAGATGGAAGACGGTGCCCTCGCCGGCCTCGTGGGTGGCGCAGACCAGCTGAGTACCGGTGAAGAAGGCTGCAGCCTCGCCATGAGCGCGGCGAACGGGATCGGCAATGGCGGCGTTCATCTCCACAATCTCGTTGTGGAACTCGGCCTCGGTGCGCACGCAGTCAGGGTGAGCCCAAATCTGGACGCCCAGGTTGCGGAAGGTGCTGTTGCCACTGATGTGGTCAAAGTGCTTTTCGGTGTTGAAGGCGAGCAGCCGGTTCTGGGGGCGCACGGCCAGGGCGTAGCCGTGAAGGGTTTGCGCGGCCAGGGCGTTGCCGCCGGTGTCAACCACCAGAGTGTCTTCCTCTCCGGCCACAAAGCCGGCGTTCACGCACCACGGGCTAGAGTAGCCGAGCCCGGTGGCGGCGTAGCAATGGGGGGTAAGGCGCATGGCGAACTCCAGTAGGCTTATAGATCCGGCCCGCAAATACTGGCAACTGGGTGGGCGGATTCAAGCTCCAAGTGCAACATTTCCGAAAC
>CAZYDF010000099.1:0-15527 GCA_964645855.1 uncultured Occallatibacter sp. | reverse complement strand
TAGCTTCTTCCTTGGTGTTGAAGTTGAAATTTACCAAGACCCATCCCTGTTCTGTTTTGTAGAAGAAGAACTTGGCAAAGAGGGGGCCTTTATCGTAGTTCATAACCAGATAGAAAGCTTCGACTCTGGACGTGACCATCCGCGTCTTAAAGACATCGAAACTGCGATAGGAGCCATAGAAGTCCTGCACCTGGCGCAGGCTATTTGCCTGGCTCAGCGCATCCTTGCTGTCATCGATGCCGCTGCCTTTGATCCAAACGCGGACGGCGTCTTCCGGTCCCTTTTCGAGGTATGCCTTAAAGCCCGCGACAAGGACCGGCGGCAACGGTTCGGCTGTCTTCTTACTGCCATCCACAGCCTGAGCATGAGTGGAAACGCCTCCAAGTGTGAGGAGAAGGAATACAAGGATAAAAGCTGGTTTCCGCACAGAAACCCCTTTCCCTCCTGCCCGATCAAAGACAGAATAGCAAAATACATTCCAGCTGGAGTGCACGAATTCTACTACGTCTGGATCGGACCCAACGTCCTGGGAGAGATGCAGTCGAAAGCGCAGCGCCCCGGAAGGGCGCACGAACCGCCTGAAATGCTCGAACGCAGGGTGCTGCATGCAATGTCCGCACCGCAGGGGCTAAAGCCCTAATCCTTCTATGGTCCCGTGGCGGCACGACTAAAGTCGTGCCCTGATACAAAGCCCCATAAACCCGAATTGCCCCTTGCCTTTAAGGCCCGTACCCCTCATCCCTTGCATATTTCCAAATGCGGTTGCCACAGACGCGAAGCGAGTTGGCCGCACCGCAGGTGCTTACTTGCTTTCCAGCGCGGCCAGAATCTGGGGGCCGAGCTGGCTGACGTTGCCCGCGCCCAGGGTCAGGACCAGGTCGCCCGGTGCGGCTACCTTGAGCACGGCCGCAATGGCTGCCGGGAAATCGGGGACAAAGGTTGTGGGGGGACCTGTGATCACCTCGGCCAGACGCTCGGCGGTGACGCCAGGGATGGGCTCCTCGCTGGCGGCGTAGATGGGCAGCAGGGCCAGCGTGTCGGCATCCGCAAAGGCGGTGGGAAACTCGCTCATCTGGTCCAGGGTGCGGGTGTAGCGGTGGGGCTGGAAGACCACATGGATACGGTTATAGCCGCACTCCCGGGCCGCGGCCAGGGTGGCGCGAATCTCCGTGGGATGGTGGCCGTAGTCGTCCACAACGGCCACGCCGCGGGCCACGCCGCGCTGCTGGAAGCGCCGGTCAACGCCGCGGAAGTGGCTGAGTCCGGTAGCGATCTTTTCGGACGGTACATCCAGTTGGTGGGCAATGGCTACCGCCGCCGTGGCGTTCAGCACATTGTGGCGGCCCGGCACGTGGAGCTCAAAGGGGCCCAGAACCCCGGTGGCGGTGACCACCTGGAAGCGCGCAAACCGGCCTTCCGGGGTGGCCAACAGCTCCAAGCGATAGTCGGCCTCCGCGTCCATGCCGTAGGTAAAGACCCGGCGCTGGGCGCGAGGCAGGATGGCCTTGAGCTGCGGATTATCGATGCAGGCCGTGGCCGCGCCATAGAAGGGCAAGCGGTTGATGAAGTCCAGAAACGCCGTCTCCACGTCGGCCATGTCGCGGTAGGTGTCCATGTGCTCGCGATCCAGGTTGGTGATGACGGCCAGAATCGGGGACAGCTTCAGGAAGGAGCGGTCGCTCTCATCGGCTTCAGCCACCAGAAACTGGGTGGTTCCCAGGCGCGCATTGGAGCCGAGCGCGTCCACGCGGCCGCCCACCACCACGGTGGGGTCCAGGCCGCCGGCGGTGAGCACGGCCGCCACCATGGAGGTAGTGGTCGTCTTGCCGTGCATGCCGGCTATGGCAATGCTGTACTTGAGCCGCATGAGTTCGGCCAGCATCTCCGCGCGCTGGATCACGGGGATTTTACGCACGTGGGCCTCCAGCACCTCGGGGTTGGCCCGGCTCACCGCGGAGCTGGTCACAACCACCGTGGCTCCGGCGATGTTGGCCGCGTCGTGGCCCTGGTAGATGGTGGCCCCCAGCTTTTCCAGCCGGTCTGTGACGGGGCCGCGGCGAAGGTCCGATCCGGAGACTTTCATGCCCAGGCTGAGCAGGATCTCGGCAATACCGCTCATGCCGATACCGCCAATTCCGATGAAGTGTGCGTGCTGCGAGGTGGCAAACATAGGGATGGAAACAACTTTACCATCCGCGCCCACTGGCCCATTCCATTCGCCGGCCGAGCGCCCCTGGGCCGGGGTCCGCGATGCCCATCCTCCGCGAAGAAACCGTCTTGGAACCCCACTTTGCGGCCAATGTTGCGCAGCTTTATTTTGCGGTAGAAGCTGCAACCTTTTCTCTCCACAGTGTTTGTACCTCCATCACCGGCAAAGACGGGGGGCAGTACCAGCCAAGCCACCCGGAACCGAGCCGGGGCCAGCGACTGCACAGCGCCGGGCCAGGTTGGAGGAGTTATGACAGGGATGAAGACGTGGATGCTGGGTGCGGCCATGGTGGCAGGGGCAGCAGCGTTGGGCGCAATGCCGGCGCAGGCAGCCGAGTTCGGCGGTCGCATGCGGGGTCCGGTGGCCTACGTGCCGCCCAGCCCCGGTCCGGGCTATGCCTGGTCCAACGGCTACATGGCCAACGACTACTGGGTGCCTGGACGGTGGCAGTTCCAGAACGAGCGGCGAGGCTTCCGGAGCAACGAGGGAGAGGCGCGCCGCGGCCGGGGCTACGGCCACGAGGATCGGCGCGGCTACGGCGGCCTGGAACGCCGGTAGGGATACTGCCCTCTAATCATGTCGATCTATCCCACCCATTCCGCAAAAAAGCGCAGAAATGGATGGGGCACAGGGCTCGATTGCATGGCAAGTTGGCAGAGATTGATTGGGGTTGGTTCTTTCCCACGCTAGCGCCTATTGATCCGGTCCACTAATCGTGCCGCTCTGTCCCACCCATCCCGCACAAGACGCGGGATGGATGGGGCACGGGGCTTTTGTTGCAGGGCCGGACCAGGAGTGCGGAGGGGCGAGGTCAGTTGGCCTGAGGTCATGAAGATTGAATCAGACCGGTCTCGAACTCTTCGTTGAGCCACTGGGTGAAGGCGGAAAAATCCTCGTCGCGGCCGAGAAAGGCGCGGACCATCTCACGGCCGGGCTTGGAACCGCCTTGTTCCAGGACCTCGGTGCGATACCGCTCCGCCGCCTTCGAGTCCAGCAGGTCGGCGGGATCGAACTGGTTGAAGAAGTCGATGGCGATGACCTTGTCGAGGGCGTAGGTGTAGTAGTTGGAGGAGTAGCCGACAAGGTGGCCGAAGCTGGCGTACATGCGGTTGCCCTCCGCCCAGGTCCAGGGCTGGAAGGACTCGTAAGTGGAGCGAATCTTCGCATCCAGATCGAGCCCGGCGGGGTCCTGGTCATGCAGGTCGAGCGAGAGGGAGGTGTAGTTCAGCTGGGAGCGCACCCAGTCGGCCCGGCCAAAGGCGTCAGCCCCCTTCATGCAGCGGATCAGGTCAGAAGGGAGCGGCTCGCCGGTCTGGTAGTGGAGGGCCACGTCCTGGAGCAGCTTTTCGTCGCGGAAGAACTCTTCCAGGGTCTGCGAAGGCACTTCGATGAAGTCGCCCTCGGTGGCAAAGCCGGAGACGCCCGCCCACTCCGTGCGCCCGCCCAGGAGGGCGTGCATCAGGTGGCCGAACTCATGCAGGTAGGTGACGACGTTGGAGTACTCCATCAGGCCGGGGTCGCCGTCTTCACCGCCTGGAAAATTGCAGATGAGCGCGGCCTCCGGTAGATAGCGGTTGCGCACGCCGGTGACGACCGAGGTGGCGCAGAACCACTTGTCCTTGCCGTCGCGGGGGTGCATGTCGAGGTAGAAGCGGCCGGCCAGCTCGCCCTTGTCATAAACGTCGTAGACGGTGACGGAGGGGTGCCAGGGCTTTTGCTGGGAGGGGCGGAACTCCACCTTGAAGAGCTTGGCGGCGGTGGCCAGCACGCCCGCCTCCACCTGCGCGTAGGGGAAGTAAGGGCGCACGGACTGGGAGTCGAAGTGGAAGGTCTGGCGGCGGAAGAGCTCGTACCAGTAGCTACGGCTGGTGATGTCGATCGCTTCCAGGCCGGGCTGCCGGGTGCGGGCAAAGTCGAGGATGAGCTGGTGTTCCTGTTTGGCGCCAGCGAGGCTGGCTTCGCTGAGCTTGTGGATGAAGGCGCGGACGTTGGCCGCGGAGCCGATCATCTGGTCGGCGGTGGCAAGGTCGGCCCAACTACGAAAGCCGAGCACGGTGGCAATCTGCTGGCGAGTGGCCAGAAGGTCCAGCAAAACTTGCTGGTTCACCGGATAGGCGCGGGTGTTGTAGGCCAGGAACATGCGCTGGCGGAGCGCGGCGGAGGTGGCAAAGATCATGACCGGCTGCATGTCCGGGAAGTCGGTGGTGAGCAGGATCTTGCCGTTCTCATCGGGCTTGTGGCGGTCGATGAAGTCCGCGGGCAGACCGGCCAGCTCTTCGGGGGTAGCCTCCACCTGCTTGCCGCCCTCCTGGAGGTTGTGGCTGAAGGCTAGAGAGAGCTCGGTGCACTTTTCCTGGAGCTGCTGGAGGTGGTCGCGGGTGGCCTGGTCGCGGTCGACGCCGGCCAAACGGTAGCCGAGCAGGGTGCGCTCCACGTAATGGCGGGTGACGGGGCTTGCGCCGGCCAGATCCACGGCAGCCAGCGCGTCGTAGACCTCGCGGTTGAGGCTGAGCTTGCTGCCCGCCATGGCCACGCGCTGTGCCTCCTGAAGAGCCTGGTCGCGGACCGCGTCGTCAGCAGACACTGACTTGAGCAGGCCCACTTGCGAACCGGCCAGGCAGAGCTGCTCAATGGCCACGTCGTAGAGGCGGAGGGTGTTCTCCGGGGTGCGCGGGGCCGGAACGGTGGCAATCGCGGCCAGTGCTGCCTGGTGGGCTTCGAGCCGGGCTGAGACCCATGCGGTCAGGGCTGGGGCGGTGAGGGCGGCGCCCTCCGCCTCCCATACGTGAAGATCTGGGGTTACGGCGATGGGGTCGGTCTGGCGTGACATGCGAGCTCCTTGTCTACTATCCTCACCTATCGGATGCAGAAGGGGGGCGGACGATCCATGCGGCAGGGAAGAATGGGCGGGGTTTGGATGGTGGGTAGACCCAGGTTTCATGGGTATCCCACCCATTTCCGCAAAAAACGCGGGAATGGATGGGGCACGGTGCATTCAAGCGTGAGCCGGATGAAAAAATGCCACAATTGAACTATGCCTCAGGAGACACATCCCGCTGCAGCCCACACGCCTACCTCAGCCCCTCACCGCCCGCAGGTGGGCCAGCTCTGCATCGCGATTCAGGGAACGACTCCGGCGGAGCTGATGGAGCACGCCGAAGCGGCTGCCCACGACGCGCAGTTTCTGGAGTTCCGGCTGGACTCGGTGCCAGAGCCAGCAGAGGCTATCGCGCTACTGAAGGAGTTTTTGGCGCGGCACCATGGACTGACGGCCATTGGCACGTGCCGCCGCCAGCCGAATGGGGGAAGCTTTGCGGGATCGCTGGAGGCGGAGCTGGAGCTGCTGCTTGCCGCCGCCGAGGCTGGCTGCGGGATTGTGGACCTGGAAGTGGAGTCGGCTGAGGAGACACAGTCCGCGCAGATGGAGAGCTTCCGCGCGGGGGTTCATGCCGCGGGCGCATCACTGCTGGTCAGCTTTCACGACTTCAGCCATACGGGGAATCTGGCGGAAGCCGCTGCCCGGATTGAGGTCTACAAGCCAGAGTTTGTGAAGGTGGTTTCGACGGCGCGGACGCTGGCGGATAATCTGGCCGTGCTGCGACTGATTGAGGACCGATCCCCCCATACCCGGATTGTGGGCATTGCCATGGGCGAGGAGGGGCTGGTGAGCCGGGTGCTGGGGCCTCGCACGGGAGCCAGCTTCACCTTTGCCGCGCCGGACCAGGGCGCAGGCACCGCTCCCGGCCAAGTCACCGTGGGCACCCTGCGCGAGCTGTACCACATTGAAAAGATCGACAAGGACACGCGCATCTTGGGCGTGGCGGGGAACCCCATTGGCCACTCGCTGTCGCCCTTGATGCACAATGCCGCCTACCGGTTGGAGGGCGTGAACGCCGTGATGCTGCCCCTGCGGGTGCGGGAGCTGGATGACCTGCTGAAGCTGACCCGCGAGCTGCCCCTGGCCGGGGTGGCCGTGACCATGCCGCTGAAGCTGGAGGTGCTGCCGCACCTTTCCGCAATGGACCCGCTGGTAGAGAAGATTGGCGCCTGCAACACACTGCGCGTCGGCGCGGATGGCAAACTCTCCGGGTTCAATACCGACGTGGCCGGAGTGGTTCGGCCGCTGAAACGCAGGCTCAGGCTGAGGGGCGCGCGGATTGCAGTGCTGGGTGCGGGCGGCGCGGCGCGGGCAGCGGTGTTTGGCCTGGTGGAAGAGGGCGCGGAGGTTTTTGTGGTGAATCGCACCCTGGAGACGGCCGTCAAGCTGGCTGCCCAGGCTGGGGCGCAGGCGCTGCGGATGGAGGAGTTGGCCACGCAGCACTTTGACGCGCTCATCAACACCACGCCGTGCGGCATGAAGGGCGTGGAGCAGCAGTTGCCGATCGAGGAGAATCAGCTGAACGCCGGGCTGGTCTTCGACATGGTGTACAACCCGCTGGAGACGCCGCTTCTGAAGCTGGCGGCCGCGCGCGGCCTGCAAACCATTGGTGGCATAGAGATGTTTGTACAGCAGGGGGCGGGGCAGTTTGAGATCTGGACGGGCATCACCGCACCTGAGGCCGAGATGCAGCGGGTGGTGGAGCAGGCCCTGCGGCAGCGGGGTTAGACTGCAGGTGCGATTTGTCCCGCTATTTGGATAGAGATCGCTGAAGATTCACCTCCCTTCACCCGATGAACCTTTCAGTCCTGCTACTTCTTAAGATCTGAGCGAAACAACTCCATGAAAATGCACTTTAATTTCCGCGGGCTAGGTGTGACAGTTGCGGCCGCGGTTGGGGCCGTGGCAGCAGGCCTCTTTTTGGGCGAGATGGCGGTGCGCGAGCTGGTTGTGAAGATGGCGCAAGCGCACCTGGAGCAGTACGCAGCCCGACTGGTCGCCGACGACGAATCCTTGTCCGCGGAGCTGCGCACGGCGCTGGCTGCCGCCGACGCATCCGAACACGCAGCCTGTTCTGCTGCCGATATTGGATACTTTCGCGCCCTGATCTTTGAATCGGAGCTGGTAAAGGATGCGGGGCGATGGAATCAGGACGGTATTCGGTGCTCCGCGGCATTGGGTGCCCCTCATAAGCCCATCGAGATAGGTGCACCGGCTTTTGCGCAGCAGGACGGCACACAGATTTTCATGAATGTTGCGGCCTACCGGAACCACGAGCCGACCACCCTGCTGCTGGCGCGTGGCAACTCCTACGTAGTGTTTACGCCCCAGACGCGACTGCATCTTGAGGCTGTGCCCATGCACTTTGCCATTACCGCCATGCATGCGCCCACCCTGAAGCGAGGTTTTCTGCTGGGCGAGGATCTGAGCCTGAGCCCAAAGATACTGGCACACGAAGGGATCATGCGCTCTGGCGATCACCTCTACGCCACGCTCTGCTCGGTACGCTTTTTTGACTGCGTGACCACCTGGTCCACGGTGGACGAGTTGATTGCCGCCAACCGCAACGGATACAACGCGGGCATCGCTCTGTCGGGTGCGATCTGCGGCATGGTGGGCTTTATCTTCTTTAGTTTTTACGTCAACAACAAGAAGCTGGAAAAGCAACTGCGGCGGGCAATTCGCGCAGGGCGGATCGGTTTGGCGTATCAGCCAATCATGGAGCTGGGCACCGGGCGCATGGCGGGGGCGGAGGCGCTGGCGCGCTGGGCGGACGACTCCCAGGTCAACGTGCCTCCGGATATGTTCGTCCGCATGGCTGAAGAACACGGCTTTATCGGCGAGCTGACCAAGCTGGTGGTACACCGGGTACTGCGCGACTTTGGCGAGGTGCTGCGCTACCGTAACGACTTCAGCGTGAGCATCAACATCACTGCCGCGGACCTGAGCGATGCACGCTTTCTGCCCATGCTCCACAAAGCGCTCGCCTCAGCCAAGGTGGAACCCGCGCGCATCGCCATCGAGATCACGGAGAGCTCGACGGTACGCAACCAGCAGGCGATGGAGACCATCCGCACCTTGCGCGAGCAGGGCCACAGCGTTCACATTGACGACTTTGGCACCGGCTACTCCAGTCTGGCCTACCTGCATGACCTGGCCGTCGACGCGATCAAGATCGACAAGGTTTTTACCCAGGCCATCGGGACGGAGTCAGTGACCATCTGCATTTTGCCCCAGATTCTGTCCATGGCACAGGCACTGAAGCTGGCGGTGATTGTGGAAGGCGTGGAGACTCTGGAGCAGGCTGAGTACTTTATCGGAGCCGATCTGCCCGTGTTCCTGCAGGGCTATTACTTTGGCAAGCCGCAACCTTTCTGGCAGTTGCTGGGATTGATGGCGGAAGGGCCGCGCAAGTTCCACTTGGGGCTGGCTTCCGGTTCCCGTGCGAAAGACGTGGCCTGATGGCCGGGACGAATGCTGCTAGCGGGACCTCTCCCATTTGAGCCCTGGGTCCAGTTTGGTTACTTTGCCGCGAAAATGGCTGGAAATGGCCGTGCCGGTGCGCGGAAGCCGGTTTTCTGTCCGCTACAATAGAACGAAGCGCCTGCCACACCGGGGACCTGAGTCCCCTGTTGCCAGGCGCATAAGAGCATATGCTGACCAACAACCTGCTTGAAGCCCTGACTTTTGATGACGTGCTGCTGGTTCCTGCCTACAGCGATGTGGTACCCGCGCAGGTGAGCACCCAGACCCAGCTCACGCGCGCGATTACCCTGAACACCCCGCTGCTCAGCTCGGCCATGGATACGGTCACTGAGTCGCGCATGGCCATTGCCATGGCGCAGCAGGGCGGCATTGGGATTGTGCACCGCAATCTCTCCATGGCCGACCAGGCTGGCGAGATTGACAAGGTGAAACGCTCCGAGAGCGGCATGATTGTGGACCCGGTGACCATTGGTCCCGACCAGATGATTGGCGACGCGCTGGACGTGATGCGGCGCTACAAGATCTCTGGCGTGCCGGTGACGCGGGGCAAGAAGCTGGTTGGAATTTTGACCAACCGCGACCTGCGCTTTGAAACCCGCACCGATATTCCCGTTGGCGACGTGATGACCAAAGAGAACCTGATCACGGTTGCGGTGGGCACCACTCTGGAAGAAGCCGAGCAGATTCTGCACAAGCATCGCGTGGAAAAGCTGCTGGTGGTGAACGACAATTACGAACTCAAGGGCCTGATCACGGTCAAGGACATCCAGAAGAAGCTGAAGTACCCGAACGCCTGCAAGGACGATCAGGGTCGGCTGCGCGTGGGCGGAGCCATTGGCGCCACGGGCGACTTTCTGGAACGCGCGGCCGAGTTGATTCGCGCCCGGGCCGACGTGCTGGCGATTGATTCCGCACACGGCCACAGCTCGCGCGTGCTGGAAGCAGTGCGCCAGGTGAAGAAGGCCTTTCCGAACGTTGGGCTTCTGGCCGGCAATGTGGCCACCTACGAGGGCGCAATGGCGTTGATTGACGCCGGCGCGGACGCCATCAAGGTGGGCATTGGCCCCGGTTCCATCTGCACCACGCGGATGGTGACCGGCGCCGGCATGCCGCAGATTACCGCCATTGCGGAGGCGGCCCGCGCGGCCCGCGAACGCGGCATTCCGGTGATTGCCGATGGCGGCATCAAGTATTCAGGCGAGATTACCAAGGCCATTGCGGCCGGCGCTGACGCGGTGATGATCGGCTCGCTGTTTGCCGGGGTGGATGAGAGCCCGGGCGAGACGATTCTCTACCAGGGCCGCAGCTTCAAGACCTATCGCGGCATGGGATCGCTGAGCGCCATGAACCAGGGTTCGGGCGAGCGCTACTTCCAGTCCACGGCCGATCTGGCTGCGACCAACGGCGGCTCGGTGGACGTGGTGCATCGCGAAACCAGCTCCGAGAACCGGCTGGGCAAATTTGTGCCGGAGGGTATTGAGGGCCGCGTTCCCTATCGCGGACCGTTGGAGGCCATGGTCTTCCAGCTGGTTGGCGGTCTGCGCTCCGGCATGGGCTACGTGGGCTGCGGCACCATTCCCGAGTTGCACGAGCGGGCGCGCTTTGTGCGCATCTCCGGTGCTGGCCTGCGCGAAAGCCACGTGCACGACGTCATCATCACGCGCGAGGCTCCCAACTATCATGTCGAGTAAGCCGCCGCGGGCCACCTTCTGGGTCTCCACCTGGTGGCCTGTGGCACTGGCCACCGCCGTGATCTGCCTGGAGTCCACCGAGTTCATGGGGGCCGACCACACCACCGGCCCGCTGCGCGGCATGGTTGAAGCCCTTTTTGGGCGCTTCTCCGATGCAAGCTGGGAGATGATCCACCATTACATCCGCAAGAGCGGCCATTTTCTGGGCTACGGCCTGGTGGGACTGGCTTGGTTGCGTGCATGGCGTCGGGTACTGGAGGAGCATTCCTTCCTGTTTTGTGCCGGCCTCTCCATGGTGTGCACCTTCCTGGTTGCCGGAAGCGACGAGTGGCACCAAACCTTCTTGCCCAATCGCACCGGGCAGTTTCGCGATGTTCTGCTGGACTGCTTTGGCGCTCTGATCCTAATTACGTTCGACTATCTTATGGTTTCGTGGTTCCACCGCCGCCATCAGGCTGCGCGCCGTTCCAGCGCACAACGCTAGAGCGGTTCTCCTTTTGCGAAGGACTTCCGTGCCCCATCCATTCCCGCGTTCTTTGCGGAAATGGGTGGGAGACCTGTGAAATTTCGGCCTTCACCATCTCAGAAAGAGATCTAGAACCGCAAGCCCAGGGATTTGTGCTTTCCCAGGTCTCAAAAGTGAGTCCTGGGGCACCCAGAGTACGTGTCCTGAAGGACTGAAATGCGGCCACGGAACTGATTTTATCCCTTCATTTTGATGGTCCCGCCCGTCCGCCGAAGGTTCTCTTCGGCTTGTCCCGATACCAGCCAACTCGCGTAGCCCTGCTAATAGGGCGAAGAACAGAGATGCGGGGCTATCCGCACAGGACCCTCTGTGTCTCTGAGCTTATTAGCGAACATGTCGGCGCTTGAGGGGATCAACAACCTCAATCGCCTAAGTGCGCGCATGGGCTCCACGCTGGAGCAGCTGGCCTCTGGGTCGCGGATCAATTCAGCCGCGGACGACGCCGCGGGGATGTCCATGGTGAACGCCATGAACGCCAACGTTGCGTCGCTGTCGCAATCGGTCATCAACACGCAGGAATCCATGTCGATGCTGCGCGTGGCCGATGGCGCGCTGTCGCAGGTGACCGGGTTGCTGACCCGTGCTGTAACCCTAGCCACGGAGAGCTCGAACGGCACGCTCACGAGCGGCCAGCACACGGCAGCCGACCAGGAGTATCAGTCGATTCTGGCGGAGATTACCAACATCGGGCACACCACCACGTTCAACCAGCAGGCGGTGTTTGGGCGCACGGTGGACAACTTTACCAGCGACGGGTCGCTGCTGGGCTCCTTTATCGACTCGCTCACCTTCTCGTCGCTCTCTTCAGCGCAGGTGGGCAGCAACGGTGGAGCTGTGGCCTATACTGCCGCCGTTGGCAGCACGCCGGGCACACTGGCCTACAGCGGGGGCAGCGCGGTGGACCTGAGTGGCACCAGCCTGACCACGGCCGCGGGCGCAGCTATTGCTCTGACCGGAATCAACTCGGCCATCTCCGCGGTCTCGTCGCAGGACGGCTACCTGGGGGCGCAGATCAATACCCTCTCCGCGCAATCCACGGTGTTGAGCACGCAGGAGGAGAATACTCTTGCCGCTGTCAACTCCATCCAGGCTACCAACTACGGCACCGCAACCAGCGCGCTGGCGATGGAGCAGGTACAGATGCAAATGGCCATCGCCGCCATTGCCCAGGCCAATTCCATGAACCAGGAAGTGGTCAAGCTGCTGCAATAGGCGGGTGCCCCTGGTCCCTAGCGTTCGGGGACCCGGGATGATCTAGCCCGTCAGTCCGCTGCATGCAATGCCTGCATGGCTTATTCTCCCGACACCCGCCGCAGCGTCTTGCCTAACTGCTTTTCCACGTCGGCCACTTTGCCGCGGAGGCGGTTGGTCGCGCCCTGGCGATCGTCAATGGAGATAGTGGTGAGCACGCGCGGAGACAGCTCCCTCATGCGGCGATGGCAGGCCATGATGGTAGCCATCACCTGCTCCGCTTCGCCTTCCACCACGGTCTGCATGGGACCCAGCTGATAGTCCAGCCCGGAGGCATCCACAATCTTGAGCGACTCTGCCACCAGATGACTTACCGACTCGCCAACGCCCATCGGCACCACCGTAAAGCTAGCTACCATTTGAAAGCTCCTACGCGCCTAACGCGCCTGTTTCTCCGTCAATTTTAGTCCCGCTGGCGCAGGCTGCCGGCGGCTAGCCGCTAAGTTAGGCGCGTGGTATGCTGGTCTCCCATGAGAGTTATGCGCTTCGTTTGCTCCGGACTGGCTCGCGCGGCCCTGCTCGCCGCTGCCTGCGGTGCGAGCGCTCAGTCGGCGGATCACCATTACTCCAGCGGACTCGGTTTTGACTTCATCTACTCGAAGAACTGGAGCGGCAACCTGCTGGGCGAGTTCCCGCTGATTACGGCGGCGGAGCTGGACGCGCGGGTGCGCCAAAATCCTCAGCTCCGCTTTTCTGGCTGCAATCAGAAGATCTTCTTTGCCAAGCAGGGGCAGCCATCCTCGAATCTTGTGGTGGGCGCCATTCCGAATGAGTGCCTGGGTCAGGCTCCGGATCTGGACGCTTTCAAGATCCGCATCAAGGCAATCGTGAGCAAGGACAACAAGCCGACCGCTTTGGACGAAGGCGAGTTTCGCGTGGATGCTCAGCTGTTCTGGGTGCTGCGCGCCAAAGGGGTCACCGCGCGTGGTTCGGATCCTGTCACGCTAGAGTATGTTGCAACGGTGCTGCAGCGCGGCCTGGTCTATTGGTCGCTTGAGGCCCATAGCGATGCCGCAATTGCCGACTTTGATCGCATCGCAATCAAGCTAAGCACCGGGCTTGCCACCAATCTGCTGCCACCGGCCACGCAGTTGAAGGCGGTCGCACCGCCCGCTCCAGCACCCGCCGCCGTCACAGGAACCGAGGCCATTGTGCGTGACGTTCTCACCCCAGACCCGACCGCCTCGCACCATCTGGAGAGCGGCCTTGGATTCACCTACGAGGTGCCCGAGGAGTTCCTGCTGCTGAACCCCAAAAAGGTGGAGGCCGTGAGGAAATTCGTGATTCGTCAGCAAGAGTTCACACCTGAGCAGGCACATACCGCAGCTTGTGCAGAAGGGCTGCTGGCTGCGGAGAATCGCACGCGTACCCAGATCATTACGGTCAGGGCCTATCGCTCGGAGTGCATGGGCGCACCCATCGACGTTGACCTTCTGCCCCGGGTCGGCTACGCCAGCATCGCCGGGCTCTCCCAGCGCGCCACTCTGTCGAACGTCCAAACCGAAGCCACAGTGCTGGGCGAGCATCCAGTGTGGGCCATGCGCGCCTCCATGGTGCCCACCGATCACGAGAGCTCCATGCGCTACATGGCCATGCTGCTGGTCCCTGGTCCCACAGGGCTTGCGGAGTTTATCTTCCAAGCGCAGTGCAGCGCCTGCCTTGAGGAGATGATGGCCACACACATTGTGTTTGACGACGGAGCCGAGAGCCCGCTGTTTGCCCAGAACTTCATCCACAGGTCCGCGGCACAGCGATAACACCAGACCATGCCACACACGCAGCCCATACGCCAACAGGCGCATCCCGCGTGGGGATGCGCCTGCTGGTAGTGCGAAGACCCGTAAGAGAGTCTGCCTGGATGGCAGATGCCCTAAGCGGCTTCTTCCTTCTTGTCTTCTTCCTTCTTGGCGGCGTCCATTGCTTCTTCAAGTTCCTTGCGCTTCTTGGACTTGATGTCGTCGCTCTTTTGACGCTTGGCGTCGAGTTCCTTCTCGGCTCCGAGGAGCTCGAGGAAGGCCTTGGCCGCGCCGTCGCCCTTTTGGAAGCCGGTACGGACGATGCGCAGGTAACCACCCTGACGATCGCCGTAACGCGGACCAACGGTGTCAAACAAACGGGACACCGCGATGTCCGTCATCAGGTAGCTGAGCGCCTTGCGGCGCGAGTGCAGATCGCCCTTTTTAGCGAGGGTAATCATCTTTTCCACGTGTGGACGAACCGCCTTGGCCTTAGTCACGGTCGTTTCCACACGATCTTCCAGGATCACGGACGTTGTCAGGTTCCGCAGCAGCGCGCGGCGGTGACTGGTGTTGCGTCCGAGTTTGAATCCTCCATTGCGATGGCGCATGATCGAATCTCCAAAATCAGCTTCTAGCTTTCAACCTCTAGCTACTAGCTCATTCGTAGCTCAACCTCGGAGAAGTTCCCCGCAGGTTAAGCTAGAAGCCAGCAGCTAGAAGCTAATAGCTGTTTCTTAAAAATTTTCCGATTCCGTGGGCAGTTGCAGGTCCACCGAATCCAGCGGCTCGTCTTCATCTTCGAAGTGGTTGTAGCTTGCAGCCAGAGCCGTTGCCGGAGGAATGCTGGTGGGACCGGGGACCGCGTTGCCATGCTCGTCGATCTTCATTCCGAGCGACAGACCCATCTGCGCCAGGATTTCCTTGATCTCGTTCAGGCTCTTGCGGCCGAAGTTCTTGGTCTTCAGCATTTCGGCTTCAGTCTTCTGCACCAGCTCCCCGATGGTCTGGATATTGGCATTCTTCAGGCAGTTATAGCTGCGAACGCTTAACTCCAGCTCTTCCACCGAGCGGTTCAGGTTATCGTTCCGGAGCAACGGACGACCTTCTTCGGTCCGCGACTCGGTTTCGATTTCCTCTTCGAAGTTGATGAAGATGTTCATGTGGTCCTTGAGCAGCTTGGCGGCCAGGCCGACGGCGTCGGCGGGCAGCACAGCCCCGTTGGTCCACACTTCAAGGGTGAGCTTGTCGTAGTCAGTGATCTGTCCCAGGCGGGCGGCTTCAACCACATAGTTGACGCGGCGCACCGGCGAGTGGACCGAGTCGACGGGAATGAAGCCCAGGCCGAGGTCGGCATCGAAGTTCTTGTCGGCGGAGATGTAACCGCGCCCCTTCTTCAGGCGCATCTCCATATCCAGCTTGCCGCCTTCCGAGAGGGTGGCGATATAGATGTTCTTGTCCAGGATTTCGACGTCGCCATCGGCTTCGATCATGCCGGAGGTGACCACGCCGGGCTGGTCGGCGCGCAGATACAGCGCCTTGGGACCGTCGCCCGCGAGCTTGAAGGGAACCTGCTTGAGGTTCAGGATGATGTCGGTGGCATCCTCGACCACGCCGCTGATGGACTGGAACTCGTGGAGCACGCCCTCGATGCGAATCGCGGTGACCGCGGCGCCCTCGATGGAACTGAGCAGGGTGCGGCGCAGGGCGTTGCCGATGGTGGTGCCAAAGCCGCGCTCAAAGGGCTGGG
>CAZYDF010000098.1:0-15750 GCA_964645855.1 uncultured Occallatibacter sp. | reverse complement strand
CCGTGGGTAGATTCAAATTCCAAGTGCAACAAAGAGCGTGAACAGAATCAAACAGTTCGTCGCAGCCGTGCCGTGGGAAAGTGGGAAACGCTCTTTGTTTTCCATCTTTTCCATGGCTTCCTACCAACCATCTCCTGTCGGCTCTTTGCGATGTGTTGTTGCACTTGGACCTTGAATCCGCCGTGCCCCATTCATCGCGGCTTTATCGCGATGAGTGGGCTGCGATGCCATGCCGTCCACTCCGATTCGATCTCTACGGTTCCGTGAACGCCGGTGGCGTAGTGGTTGAAGCTGCTCCATGGATGGTCGACGGGAGATGCAACCAATCCGCGCTTGATGGGGTTGCGATGAATGTACGGTATCACTTCGGAACGAGCATCCTCGCCGTGGATGTTGCGGTCAAAATCCCGTTCCTGCCAGAATCTCTCGCGCTAACCTCGCAGTGTGCGCTGCATGGGCTCTTTTCGTGCGCCCCTTCCGGGGCGCTGTGCAAATAGCCCAGCACGGAGCCGTGCGACGTGCTGGGAAGATGGCATCAATCAAAACGCGCGCCCTGAAAGGGCGCGCGTGCATCTTCCGTGCTTCGTAAAATCTATTCACCCCCCTCAGTTTCGAGGCCTCGACGCTCAATTCTTCGACGCCCAGGTCTCAAACGCGAGACCTGGGGCACACAGTTATCTTCTGATCTTCAAAATATGGACTACCCGTTAGGCTTTACTCTCCGTTTGGCAGGATCTCTTCAATTCCTGCCCAGGGTCCTTCATGAAGCACCAGGTACTTGAGGTAAAGTTCCGCTCCCATGCGATCTTCCGATGCGAGCAAGGTGCGGGCAGCCTCCTGAACGTGCTCATGGGTCAGGGAGGTGAAGTCAAAATCCTCCTCGATCATGCCCTCGGAATGGGGAATGTGGAGCAATTCAAGAAAGCTGATAATCACAGGACGATGCTCGTGGAGGAGATACTTCTTCAACAGGTCATCCACGATGGGGTCAGGAAGCGACAGGGTCGCCGCCGTCCAGTTGACCAGCCGCTCCATCGGGCTTTTGCGGACAAAGACCTCGCGCAGGTTTTTCGCTTTTGCGAGAGCGGCATAGAGGAACTGTTTCTCCGTGCTTTTTGCATCAGCCCAAGAAAGTTTGCAGGCGGCGACTCGGATCTCATTAGGCAATTGTCGCCAAACACGATTTGCAGAAACTGACATCAGCGTCCTCTTACAGTGAAAAAGTGAAGGTTCATCTTTGATGATAACGGTTGCGGGGAAAGTTTGTACGGGCAGGCAGCAGGCCGTGTGGGGGCGAAACCCGTCCGCAACCCGAGCGGCGGGTGGCATGGGTCTTACACCCCGAAAAGGAGCGGGTGCCCCTGGTCTGGGTTTTGAAGCTGGAAGGGAGCCCCGTTCTCCCGGCTCATTGCAGTAGAGAGGTTCTTGCAGGTCGGCGCTGCACCCAGTCCAGCTTTGGGCTGCACCGGGTCAACCTTTGAGGGAACGATCATCGTTACTCGTGAACCGCCGCGCGCTCCGCCTCCAACAGTTTCCTCTTCCTTTCCACGCCCCAGCGGTAGCCGGTCAGCGCGCCGGAGACGCCTACCACCCGGTGGCAGGGCACCAGCAAAGACACCCGGTTCAGTGCACAGGCCCGCGCCACGGCCCGCGTTGCGTTCGGAAGGCCCATCTCCCGCGCCACCTGGCTGTAGGTCCTGGTCTCTCCTTGCGGAATCCGCATCAGCGCCTCCCACACCCGCAGCTGGAAGGCGGTCCCGCGCAGGTCCAGCTCTGTCGGGCGCGGCGCGGCGGTGCTGCTCACGGCGGCCAGCGCTTTCTCCACCCAGCGGTTCAGGCTCGCGTCGGCCTCCAGCGTAGCGGCCGGGAACTCCGCCCGCACCGTGGCCACCGCCTCCTCCTCCGTGCCCGCCAGCGATAGCCAGCAGAGACCACGCTCCGTCGCCCCCACCGCAATCCATCCAAACGGAGTGCTGGCCGCCGCATAGCCAATCCGCTCGCCCTTGCCGCCCGCCGCAAACCGTCCCGGCGTCATGCCCAGCGGCTGCGCCTCATACGCCCTGCTGGCCGAGCCATACCCCGCCTCAAAAATCGCATTCGTCACGGAATCTCCTTGGGCCAGCGCCTTGCGCAGCCGGGTAGCGCGCAGGGCGCGTTGGTAGGCCAGAGGCGTGGCGCCCATCTCCAGCGCAAAGATACGTCGTGCCGTGTGGGCGCTGGTGCCGGCAAGGTGGCCCAGCTCCTCCAACTGCACGCGGCGGTCAAAGTTGGCTTCCAGGTGGCGGCGCAAGCGGTCGGCGGTGGCGGCTCGTTCATCCTCAGGCCGTGCCGCGGCCTCCGGCTTGCAGCGCAGGCAGGGCCGGAACCCCGCCACCAGCGCTTCCCCTGCCGTGGCAAAAAATAAGACATTCCTGCGGCTCGGCAACCGGCTCGAGCAGCCCGTGCGGCAAAAGATGCCGGTAGAACCGACCGCGTACACAAAGCTGGCCGCGCGGTCGTGGTGGAGAACTGCCTGCCAGGCGGCTTCGGGATCGAGCGGCTGAGCGAGTTGTCCAATGGAGTTCATCCCCAACATACTCACCCCAACAGGTGGCTTTGCGCCATCCGTTTTTTGCATGTAATTGTTCTGGTGCAGTGCCGACTTGGTTCTTTGTAGCGCCGTTCCCAGTCTTGTAGAGCCGGTCTCCTGGTCGGCTGGAGCGTGGACCTCCCGGTCCACGCCGCCTCCCTGCTCAGAAAAGCGTCTTTCCAACAACGCTGCCTCTTTCTGAGCCCTGAATGCGCAAGGGCCACCCCGCAGGGTGGCCTTCGGCTTACGAGCGCTCGGCCCGTTTTTGCGAGTTCCAGCGGTAGGCCAGCCACGCCACGTACCCCAACTGGATGATCCACGTGATGGCGTAGGCCCCCACGGTAAACTGGTGATCGATCTGTGCTCCCGTATCCATGCTTCTCCTCGATTTCTCATGCGGCCCTGGCCGCTACCCTGAAGTCCGCGTCGAAGTCCGCTTCATGTAATGCAAGTCTGCTGCATGCAATGCCTGCGGGTGCCCCATCCTTGGGTGCGTTTTTTGCGCCCAAGGGTGGGATTCAACCCCTAGGCTTCCAGTGCCGCCTCGGCCTCTGCAGCCGCAATCTTCTGCTGCCGTCGTTCCACGGCGTAGCGCAGAACCAGAATCAGAATGCCCCAGGCCAGCCACGCTGCGACATTCACCCAAAATGCGTGCAGCATTTTGGGGTCTCTGATGCCGGAGTCCTGCCCGCCGCCAAACACCGGAGCCGGGTGCTGGGTCCGCCACCAGCGGTTGCTCATGTACACAATCGGAACGTCCATCGCGCCAAAGATGCCCAGCACCGCGGCCAGCGTCTGCACCTGCGGTCCTGCGGCAAAGCTGCGCAACAGCAGGTAGCTGGAGTAGATCAGCCACAGCACCAGGGTAGTGGTCAGGCGCGCATCCCACGTCCACCAGATGCCCCACGCCCGCCGGCCCCACATCGGCCCGGTAATCAGGACAATGGTGCAGAAGATCAGCCCCACCTCGGCGCCGGCCAGCGCCCATGCGTCCGATCGCTGCGCCCACACCGGTCGCGACCGGCGAAAGCTCAAAAAGCCCACGGAACCCACCAGCGAGATGGCAAAGAACAGAAATGCCACCATCGCCGACGGCACGTGGTAGTAAAAGATGCGTTGGATCTCGTGCATCGTGCTCTCGTCCGGAGCCACGTAAATGGCCTGGTAATAGCCCCAAGCCATCAGCACCACAACAACAGCGGCGTAAGCCGCAAGCAAATTTTTTTTCATCGCGGGGAATCCTGTACGAACCCTTTTAGTGTACGACCACCTGCGGTGGGGCCACACGCTTCGCGTGTTTCTATTTCACCCGCTTCGTCGCTTCCAGCTAAAGAAACGGGTCAATAACGGGAGGGCTCCAAAGCGTTGGCCGTGCTGCGGGTCTTCCGTAGAAAGGTGCGTGCAATCGGGCTAGCCCGCGTTGTGCTCCGTCCGGGTGAATCTGCTTCCTGTGCAGGTACGTGGCTCTGGCCGCCTGCTCCCGCGCTCTCACCTTCAGAACAGATTTGCTTTGGGAGGCGGCCCGCCGCCTGATCATCAATGACACGCTCCCACGATGGCGGGAGCGTTGCAAGAACAAATCTCGTCCGTAAGAGCGGTGGCCAGCCTTGGCGCGGAGGCGGAAAATCAGTCGATTTCCCGTCTTCATTCCCCTAAATCCAATCATAGGAAGGGGTAAACCGGTCGAAGCCTGGCGGAGGAAAGCGGATTTGAATTCCCAGAGCTGACCAGGCCCTGCGACCAATTATCAGGCGGCGTCCAGTGTCTGCTGCAGATATCTTCCAAACGCCGACGCCGGATTGCCGCAACTGTCAGCGCATCTGAATTCCAAGAATGAACAAGATAAACAGGAAACAATATCCGGTTTTGCGGGGAACTTCTCGTCCTTGATCCGGCCCAGAAATACTGACGACTAGGTGCCCCATCCATCCCGCGTTTTGTGCGAGATGGGTGGGATAGAGGCAAACTCTTTATTGGCCGGATCAAGGGCCCGTGCTCTTCCTCTGCTGCACCAGTCTTGGTGCCGTCCGAGCCTCTTGTCTCACGTTGCGGAGCACCGTCCCACCTGCCTGTGACTCCAGTCACCCCCTTCCGTCGGCCTCCGCTGCTACCCTTTTCAGTAGCACGCAGTCCCCCTGCGCCGAGGTGTGGAATGACCGCTTCAATCCCAAGCAGCAAGGCAAGCAAGGGCCCGCTCTCTGCGGAGATGCTGGCGAAGATGGACGCCTACTGGCGCGCCGCCAACTACCTCTCCGTCGGTCAGATCTACCTGAAAAACAACCCGTTGCTGGAACGTCCGCTGACGCTGGACGACGTGAAGCCACGGCTGCTGGGCCATTGGGGTACCACCCCGGGACTCAACTTCCTCTACGTGCACTGGAACCGGCTGATCAAAGAGCGTCAGCTCAACATGATCTACGTCATCGGTCCGGGCCACGGCGGTCCGGGGATCGTGGCCAACACCTTCCTGGAGGGTTCCTACAGCGAGGTGTATCCGCACATTGAGCAGAACAAGGACGGCATCAAGCGGCTCTTTCGCCAGTTCAGCTGGCCCTACGGCATTCCCTCGCACGTTGCCCCGGAGACACCGGGATCGATCCATGAAGGCGGTGAGCTGGGTTATTCGCTGGTCCATGCCTATGGCGCGGCCTTTGACAATCCCGACCTGATCGTCGGTTGCGTGGTGGGCGATGGCGAGGCCGAGACTGGTCCCTTGGCCACCAGTTGGCACTCCAACAAGTTCCTCAATCCGGCCACCGATGGCACCGTGCTGCCCATTCTGCACTTGAACGGCTACAAGATCGCGAACCCCACGGTGCTGAGCCGCATTCCGCAGGAGGAGTTGGAAAGCCTGATGCGTGGCTACGGCTACGAGCCGTACACGCTGGAAGGCTCTGACCCGGCGGAGATGCACCAGAAGGCTGCGGCACTGTTCGACAAGATCTTCGATCGCATTGCCGAGATCAAAGCGGAAGCCCGCGCGGCGATGGCCGCGGGCAAGCCTATTGTGCGGCCGGCATGGCCCATGGTGATCCTGCGTACCCCCAAGGGCTGGACGGGACCGAAGTTTGTGGACGGCAAGCCCATTGAAAACACCTGGAGAGCGCATCAGGTGCCGCTCTCGGAGATCTTCGAGAAGCCCGACCATCTGCGGCTTCTGGAAGAGTGGATGCGCAGTTACAAGCCCGAAGAACTCTTCGACGAGAAGGGCCACTTCCGCGCCGAGCTGGCGGAGATTGCGCCCAAAGGCAGGCTCCGCATGGGCATGAATCCCCACGCCAATGGCGGCCTGCTGCTCACGCCGCTCAAGGTGCCCAGCTTTTACGATTTTGCGGTGAAGCTCAACGGTCGCGGACAAGAGGACGTGGAATCCACGCGCGTGCTGGGCAAGATGCTGCACGCGGTGATGGAAGCCAACAAAGCAGAGAAAAACTTCCGCGTCTTTGGTCCGGATGAAACCGCTTCGAACCGCCTGGGCGACACCATCACCGGCACAGGCAAGGCATGGATGGGCTCCACGCTGGACGTGGATGTCGATCTGAGCCAGACCGGCCGGGTGATGGAAGTGCTCAGCGAGCACATGTGCCAGGGATGGTACGAGGGCTATCTGCTGACCGGCCGCCACGGCTTCTTCAGCTGCTACGAGGCCTTCATTCACATCATCGATTCCATGGTGAACCAGCACGCCAAGTGGCTCAAGACGACACGCGAAATTCCCTGGCGCAAACCGATTGCGTCTTTGAATTACCTGTTGAGTTCGCTGGTGTGGCGGCAGGATCACAACGGCTTCAGCCATCAGGATCCGGGCTTCATCGATCACCTGCTGAACAAGAAGGCCGGCGTGGTTCGCATCTATCTTCCGCCGGATGCGAACACGCTGCTCTCGGTGGCCGATCACTGCTTGCGCTCGCGGCACTATATCAACCTCATCGTAGCCGGCAAGCAGCCTGTCCCACAGTGGCTCACCATGGACGAAGCCGTGGCGCATTGCACGGTGGGCGTGGGCGCGTGGCATTGGGCTTCGAACGACGACGGCAAGCCGGAAGTTGTAATGGCTTGCTGCGGCGATGTACCCACGCTGGAAGCTCTGGCGGCCGTCACACTGCTGCGCGAGCAAGCTCCCGACCTGCGCATTCGCGTGGTCAACGTGGTGGACTTGATGACGCTGGAGCCCGAAAGCGAGCATCCGCATGGACTCAACGATCAGGATTACGATCGCATCTTCCCGCCCGATGTTCCGGTGGTGTTTGCCTTCCACGGTTATCCGTGGCTGATTCATCGGCTCACCTATCGGCGGCACAATCACGCAAACCTGCACGTACGCGGCTACAAAGAAGAGGGCACGACCACAACGCCCTTCGACATGTGCGTGCTCAACAACATCGATCGCTACCAACTGGCTCTGGATGCCATGCTCCGCGTACCGCGCCTTGCCCCGCAAGCCGCGGCCGCCGAGCAGTGGTACTCCGAGGCCATCCAGCGCCACAAGCTCTACGTTGCCGAGAACGGCGACGATCTGCCGGAAGTAAAGAACTGGCGCTGGCCACCACCTGCGGTGGGGCCAATTGCCTTCGGCGCGTAATATTCAGCTGGGTCCCACCCTCGGCGCGTTCTTGTTTTTGCGCCTAGGGTGGGATACGAACGAGTTCCATGACAAAGAACAAAATCATGCGGTCAGAATGCTAGGTCTCTGACAATGTGGAGATGTTCCAATTGAAGTTCCTACCACCCCAGGTTAGGCGCAAGAACAAAGACGCGCCGAACCTGGGGCACCCGATCATGAGTACCTGATCTGGCTGTCAAAGACCGAGGAGTTCTAGCTCTGCTAACTCCGCTAACCCGCTAACTCCGCTGTCCTGCCAGCCCAACCCGGAAAGGTTTTTACTTCATGTCGTCTTTGCCCATTCTTGTTTTGAACGCCGGTTCCTCCTCCATCAAGTTCTCCATGTACGAATCCGCCGATGGCAAGCGCGATCGCCTCTTTGAGGGCGCG
Source organism: uncultured Occallatibacter sp. (assembly GCA_964645855.1). Taxonomy (GTDB): domain Bacteria; phylum Acidobacteriota; class Terriglobia; order Terriglobales; family Acidobacteriaceae; genus Telmatobacter. The sequence goes on along the minus strand of CAZYDF010000098.1, from coordinate 8,188 downwards.
GTCGATGGCATCGGCACCTCGCTTGGCAAGTTCTGGATCAAGAACGCCGAGGGCCAGAAGGTGGTCGATGAGACCCCCGCGCTGCCCAACCGCGCGGTTGCCTTCAAGCTGGTGGCCGACGTTCTGCACTCCGGCAAATTCCCGGAGCCCGCAGCCATTGGCCATCGCACCGTTTGCGGCGGCCCCACCATCCGCGAGAACCGCATCATCACGCCGGAGCTGATCGACGAGATCGAGAGCTTCCAGGATCTGGCGCCGCTGCACACCCCCATCGCCGTCTACATCATGCGCGAAGCCCTGAAGCTGTTCCCCGGCGTGGCCAACTTCATCGTGCTCGACACCTACTTCCACCGCACCATCTCGGAAGTAGCGCAGCGCATGCAGATCCCCACCGAGTACGTCAACATGGGCGTCCGCCGCTACGGCTATCACGGCATCAGCTACGAGTCGATCATCTTTCAACTTGAGCCCAACGTGCCTGAGAACCTGATCGTCTGCCACTTGGGCAACGGCGCTTCGGTTTCGGCCATCAAGAACGGCAAGTGCCTCGACACCAGCATGGGCCTGACCCCCACCGGCGGCATCATCAGCGGCTCACGCACCGGCGACATTGATCCCGGTGTGGTGATCTTCATCCTCAAGAAGATTGCCGAGAGCACGCCGAACGCGCTAGAAGCGGCTGAGAAGCTGGAGACCGTGATCAGCAAGAAGTCTGGCCTGCTGGGTGTGAGCGAGCGCTCCAACGACATGCGCGACCTGCGCGACGCCATCAAGGAAGGCGACGCCAAGTCCAAGCTGGCCGTTGAAAAGTTCTGCTGGACCGTGGCCCGCTGGATCGGCAGCTTTGTGGCTGAACTGGGCGGCCTGGACATGATCGTCTTCACCGGCGGCATCGGCGAAAACGACATTCTGTCGCGTGCCGACATCTGCGCCTACCTGGGCGGATTCGGCGTGACCATCGATGCGGCCGCCAACAACGTCCGCGGCGAAGCCACCATCTCAGCGGCTGACTCCAAGGTTGTGGTGCGCGTGATTCCGCCCCTCGAAGACCTCTTGATCGTCAACCACGTTGTGCGTCTGCTGGGCAAGTAAGCAAGATCGAACGCAGACTACGCCGGTCCTTCCCACACGGAAGGACCGGCGTGATCAGAATCCCTCCTTCTACTTCCTCGAGCCTCACAACCATCTTTTCCATCCAGCCAAACTCCCTCCGCAATGCAATCGGAATTGTTACCCTGCCATGCGAATCGACATGCGAAGCATGTTCCATCACGCATCCTTGCGCCCATCCAGGAGCTTTCCATAGATAATTATCGAAGCTACCCCTCGCGCGAACCGTCGACTCAGCGCCCTATCAGTTCGGCAGTACAGAATAGGTCCGCAAGTCCGAAACGACATCGCGCGCAGAAGATCGTCCTATTCTGCCCCGGCTGGTCTACACTGGCCTGTACCACTGAAGTGTCCGTCTGGAGTTTTCCTGCATGTCTTCATCTGTAACTGCCGTCAGCGCCCCCGTACTCCCCTCTTCCGGCCTGCGCCGTTTTGCCTGGGGCGTTCTTGCCTACTTCATCGCGGTCATTCTGTGGGGCACCATGGTGCGCGCCACCGGCTCCGGCGCGGGCTGCGGCAACCACTGGCCGCTGTGCAACGGCACCATGCTGCAGCACTCCGCCAGCCTGCAGACCATTATCGAGTTCACCCATCGCATCACCAGCGGGCTATCACTGCTGCTGGTCGTCGCGCTCGCGGTATGGACCTACGTTGGAACGGTGCGCAAGCACCTGGCGCGCGTGGCCGCGGTTACAGCGGTGATTTTGACGTTGATCGAGGCTCTGCTGGGCGCGTTGTTGGTGCACTTTGGCTACACGGCGCAGAGCCAGGCCCCGGGGCGTCCGGCCTTTCTGGCCCTGCACCTCACCAACACGTTGTTGCTGCTGGCCGCCATCACCCTGACGGCGCATATGCTGAGCCGCAAGAAGGGCTATCTGTGGAGCACGATTAGCTTCGAGGCGCCGGTGGGCGCGGTGGTTTCGGTGCTGGTGTTCATGACCGTGGGCGTCACCGGTTCGCTGGCGGCGCTGGGCGACACGCTGTTTCCGGCCGACTCGCTGGCCGGTGCGCTGGCCAGCGACTTTTCCGCCGCCAGCAGTTGGCTGGTGCGCTGGCGCTGGACGCATCCCACGGTGGCGTTCCTGTCCAGCATCTTTCTGATCTGGATTCTGGTGCGTGCCGCGCAGCGCTCCGCGCATTGGGACAACCGCGGGCTCTCAGCCATGATCCTGCTGCTGCTGGCTCTGCAGTATGTGCTGGGCGTGCTGGATGTGGTGCTGCTGGCGCCGACATGGCTGCAGGTGGTGCATCTGCTCGGGGCTGACATTCTGTGGGCCGCGCTGGTGGTGCTGGCGGCGCGCATCGCACTAGCCCCCGCGGTGGCGGTGCGGCAGACCGCTTCGCGTCCCTTGGATTAAGATTAAGGTCCTCGCGGTGGTTCGTGCGCCCCTACGGGGCGCGATGTCAATGGAGGGCGGCAGGGCTCCCAGCACGTCGCTTCGCTCGGGGCTGGGCTATTTGCACATCGCCCTTGCAGGGCGAGCGTCTTTCTGAGCTTATCCTGCAGCCAACCACAAGGGGCGCGATCTTTCGATCGCGCCCCTTGTGATTTGCTGCGTTGTGCTGTCGAAGAAGATTAGTCTTCTTCGCCTTCGTGCCAGTAGCTCTCCCAGCCCAGGTAGCGGCTGGCGGCTTCGTGCACAGACTGCGACACGTCGCTGAAGTTGGTGGCCACGTGATGCTCAAAGCCCTCGCGGCAGATGTACTTCAGGAGCTTCTGCAGGTTGGGGATCTCGGTCACGCCGGCGCCGCCAAATGTCTCCAGCGGATCGTTGGTGAAGGCGCCCTTGCCGGTGTAGCCGCGGACGATACCGAAGCGGTCATCGGTGGCAAAGCGCGCGTAGCTCATGGTGCCAGGCTTGACGCGGCCCACGCAGGTGCCAAAGGTGTTCAGCTTACCCACCGTGCCGGCGATGATCTCCTGGTAGTCCATCTTGAACTCGTTGAAGAAGTGCTTGGGCAGGTTGGAGCAGTGGAAGCACACGCACTTGTTGGGGTCGGTGCCGTAGTTGTTGTTCCAATCGAGCAGGGCCGAGGGCGTGCCGCTGGCCAGCTGCAGCATGTACATGCCCAGCAGGCCGGGTACGTCCACTTCGCAGGCGGAAGGAATCAGGTCGTTCGACATCATGCTCATGATGGTGCAGGGCACTACGCCGAAGAACTCTTCAAAGCTGGTCCAGCACTGCACGGCAGTTACGGTGACGTGGGTCTGCTTCATCCAGCCATCGATGACCGCGCCCAGCTTGGCCATCTTGATCAGCGCCTCTTCCGGAATGCCGGAGTGAGGAACATAAGCCTTGATAGCAGCGAGCTTGGCCTGGGTGGCGTCGTCGTTGTCCTTGAGCTTGGCGATGCGGCCAAAGATTTCGCTCAGATCGATGGGCTCGATGGAGATGCCGTTGGCCTCATAGATGCGCTCCGAGTAGCGGACCGTGTTGAAGGCCGCCGGGCGCGCGCCAATGGCGCCGATGCGCAGATTCTTCAAGCCCTTGATGATGCGGCAAACCTGCGAGAAGCTCTCCAGATCGGCCTTGAACTCAGCCGAGTCCAGCGCTTCCGTATGCAGCTTGGTCAGCGAGTACTTGATGCCGTACTGCATCATGTTGTTGCAACAGCTCATTTTTCCGCAGAAGCTATCGCGGCGGACGGCAATGGTCATGGCCTCCGCGCGATCCGGCGTAGCCTGCACCAACACCGGCACGTTCAGGCCGCTCAGACGGATGGCGTCCACAATGCCACGCTCTTCGCCGAAGTTGGGAAGAGTTACGATGATGCCATCAATCTGGTCGGCGTGCTTTTTGAAAAGCTCCGCGCAACGCATCGACTCGTCATAGGTCTCAACCGCGCCATGCTTCGACTCTTCTGGACTCAGAACAATTGCTTTTGCGCCCGTTGTCTGCAAGACCTTGATGATCTCTTCGCGGCCGGACTTCGCCAACGCATCGGGGAAGAACCCGCGATTGCCAACGATCACTCCAAACGTCATTTCACGCACTGCCATTTCACACTCCCTTTGGATCATTCGTTCGTTCAATATTTTGAAGAAGGCACGCAGACCAAGCGTCTGGCCTTCCTCAGGGGGATAGTCCGGAGAGCGTTTTCCGGAGCTAGCGGCACAGCCCAAGCGGTGCCTTTTGAAAACTGAATCCTCGCTCGTCCGCCCCTACGGGGCGGTGGTGGAGCGGCGTGCATCTTCCCAGGGTTCCATCGCGCTCTGCGCGACTTCACATGGGCTATTCACGTTCTGCCCCTACGGGACAGAGTCTGCCGCACCGCAGGTCCTGGGTGCCCCATCCATACCAGCGTTCTTTGCTGGAATGGTTGGGATCGCACGATTTTGGGTGCCCCGGGTCCCTCGCTTTTGGGGACCCGGGATCACTCCTAGGCTTTTCCCGGCCGGAACTTGATCAGGTAGAACATGCCCAGCGCCAGCAGCGTTGCGCCCCACCAGAGCGGCGCGTGGACCTCCGCCAGCTGCACATTCGCCAGCGTGCCGGTGGCAAACTCGTAGAGGCCGTAGCCGGTGATCAGGACCCCATACGACACCAGTAGCACGCCGATAAAGAACCAGATAGAAATCTTCGATCCGTGCATAACTCTCTCCTCACTCTCGGGTGCTACCAGAAGATGACGTTGAGCGCCGCGAACAGCACCACGACGATAATGGCCCAGGTGTACTCACTCTTGTACCAGGGCACCGGATCTTCCTTGGGCAACTTGGTGGCGCCGTAGACCAGACCATCCAGCTCGGCCACCGGCCGTGCCTTGGTAACCAGGCTGACGAGGACAATCACAATGGCTGAGAAGATGAAGGCCCAGAGCGCGCGGAAGACATTTTCGGCCATCGGCTTGGCATCGGGTGAGAGCGCCACGGCGGCCAGTGCGGACGGCGTGAGCTTGACCCACATGAACAAGCTGGCGGAGAAGACGATACCTGTGAGCAAGCCGATGAAGCCGGCCCACTTGGTGGCGCGCTTCCAGAACATGCCAAACAGAATGGCGGCCAACAGCGGCGCAATGAAGATGGAGAACAGCGCCTGCACATAGTCCATGATGCCGTGCGCATGCATCACCAGGTAGGCCGCGCCAATGGAGACCGCGACACCCACCATGATGGATAGCCTACCCACCAGCACATAGTGCGAGTCGGAGCCCTTCTTGTTGATCAGCGCCTTGTAGATGTCGTAGGTCCACACCGTGGAGAAGGCGCTCACGTTGCCGGCCATGCCGCTCATAAATCCGGCGATCAGCGCGGTGATGCCCAGGCCCAGCAGTCCAGGTCCAAGGTAGCGCACCATCATCAGCGGCAGTGCCTGGTTGTAGCTGTGCAGCTCGGCATCCGGGCCGCCAGCGAGCACCTTCTGTTGCGCGGCAGCGGAGAGCGGGCTCTTGGCCATGGCCGCCTGGCAAACCGAGACGTTGGCCACGGTGCCCGCACTGGTCATGGAACAGGCCGCGACCACATCCTCGCCCACCAGCTCGCGACGCGATCCATCGCCGTTCTGCAACAGCACCAAGCCCAACAGGCCAGGAAGAATCACGATGAAGGGGGTTGCCATTTTGAAGAAGGAGGCGATGATGGGAGCCATGCGAGCCGCGCGCAGGTTGTGCGCCGCCAGCACGCGCTGCACCACCAGGAAGTCGGTGGTCCAGTAACCAAAGCTGATCACAAAGCCCAGACCAAAGACGATGCCGCTCCAGTGCACGCCCATGGGATTGGAATGGAAGGTGCCCAGATCGCGCCACAGATGGAAGTAGCTGTCGCCCGCCACGCCGCCCGTCATGGACTGCATGTTGTGCATGATCTTCGCCTTCAACTGGTCCACGCCACCGGCCTGGACCAGGCCGAGGATCGGAACCAGCAGCGCGCCGCCCCAAATGAGGACGAACTGCAGAACCTCATTGAAGATGGCCGAGCGCAGACCGCCCAAGCCAACATAGAGAGCCACGGCGACAGAGCTGACAAAGATGGAGAAGGTGATGTCCCAGCCCAGCACGACCTTCATGACGACGGCCATGGCGAACATGTTGACGCCGCTCATCAGGACCATCTCAATGGCAAAGGAGACGGCCGCCACGCTGGAAGCACCACGGCCGTAACGCAGGTCAAGATAGCCGGGCACGGAGTGGGTCTTGCAGACGTAGTAGAAGGGCATCATGACCAGGCCCAGGAAGACCATGGCAGGGATGGCGCCCACCCAATACCAATGGGTGGCGAGGATGCCGTACTGATAGGCCGAGCCTGCCCAGCCCATCAGTTCGAGCGAACCGAGGTTGGCGGAGACAAAGCTGAGGCCGGCAATCCAGGCCGTCATTTCGCGGCCAGCCATGAAGAACTCTTCGCTGGTGTTGGACTGGCCCTTGAGGTAGAAGCCGATCCAGATGACCATGGCGAAGTAGATGACGATCACCGCGATATCCAGCGGGCGCAAGTGCGCCAGCGGTTCGCTGGAGAGCGCAAGCAGGGCCGGTAAGTGTCCGGCGGCTAGTGCAGATGGGACCAATCCGAGCATTGTGTCACCTTTGGTATGGGTCGATGCGTCCGCCGGGTACAAACCGGAGCAGGCAGACGTTCGCCCTTAAGTAAATTGTTTTACTGCCACTCTTGTCAAGCAAAACCGGCAGGTTGAGCTGGCGGTTGCGCAAGTTCCTGGGCCGGAAGCAGACGCGCCAGGAATCCGGCAGGGCCGGAGGAGCGATCCAGGGCGGAAGCGTAGGGCGCGGGAAACCGAGTAAGCGTTTACCCGAGGAAGTGTAGCACAACCCCGCCCCTCTAGAACACTGCATTCGTCACAGAACTTTCCCGAGGGAGCCCGAGCTCGGAAGGGAGCGCCGGAAAGCCATGCCCTGTTCGCACGCTGGGTGTGAGCCTTGCTCTCCCAGGTCTCAGAATCGGCAAGGGACCCGGGGCACCCAGACATTACCAGATGGTCAGATGTGGGCCACCCGCCTTCCAATCAGGGTTGGCTCGGAAAGATTCGAGAACTGACTTCCTTCCGTCCCACCCTTCGCAAGGAACGCGAAGGGTGGGGTACCCGGCTATCTTGCTGCTGCTACTGCTTCATGGCCTGTTCCACGGCGACGGCGACCGCAACCGATGCGCCGACCATGGGATTGTTGCCCATGCCGATCAGGCCCATCATCTCCACGTGCGCGGGCACGCTGGAGGAGCCAGCGAACTGCGCGTCGGAGTGCATGCGGCCCATGGTGTCGGTCATGCCGTAAGAGGCTGGACCAGCGCCCATGTTGTCGGGATGCAGGGTGCGGCCCGTGCCGCCGCCGGAGGCTACCGAGAAGAACTTCTTGCCTTCGAGCAGGCGCTCCTTCTTGTAGACGGCCATCACCGGATGCTGGAAACGGGTGGGGTTGGTGGAGTTGCCGGTGATGGCCACATCGACCTGCTCCAGGTGCATGATGGCCACGCCTTCGCGCACGTCGTCGGCGCCATAACAGCGCACCGCGGCGCGCTCGCCGGTGGAGTAGGCCTTTTCGCGCACGATGGTCAGCTTGCTGGTGGCGTAGTCGAACTCGGTCTGCACATAGGTGAAGCCGTTGACGCGGGCGATGATCATCGCCGCATCCTTGCCCAGGCCGTTCAGAACCACGCGCAACGGAGTCTTACGCGCGTTGTTGGCGGAGCGGGCCAAGCCGATGGCGCCTTCAGCGGCGGCAAAGGATTCGTGGCCGGCGCAGAAGGCAAAGCAGCCGGTCTCTTCGCGCAGCAGCATGGCGGCCAGATTGCCGTGGCCTATGCCCACCTTGCGATCGTCGGCAACCGAACCGGGGATGCAGAAGGCCTGGAGGCCCGTGCCCAGCGTCTCAGCGATTTCTGCCGCTACTTTTTGGTTGTTCTTGATGGCGACGGCAGAGCCGATGAGATAGGCCCAGCCAGCGTTCTCAAAGGCGATGGGCTGAATCGACTTCACGATCTTGCGTACGTCCACCTGCTTAGAGAGGCAGATCTTCTCGGCCGCGTCCAACGACTCAATCCCGGCGGCGGCAAGATAGGAGTCGATCTGCGCGATCCTTCTTTCATATCCTTCAAACAAAGCCATGATCTTCTCCTTATTGCTTGCGG
>CAZYDF010000097.1:0-16052 GCA_964645855.1 uncultured Occallatibacter sp. | reverse complement strand
CCTTGCCCAGCAGGCCAAACTTCCACAGGTGATAGGCAATGTCCTTGCCCACATAGGTCACGGTGCCGTTCGAGCGCACAATGACTTTGGCCTCTTCATTGGGGCCGTCGGCATCGGCGGCCTTGGCCTCGTCGCCGGGCCGCGTCATCACCCAGCATCCCTTGTTCTTGCCGTTCTCCTCAAAGTAGAGGACGCCCGTCTTCTTCAGGAGATCGAAGGCCGACTCCCAGAACTTCAGGTGCAGAATCTCGCTCTCGCGGGGCAGGAAATCGTACTCAATATCGAGCCGCAGCATGGTTTCCAGATGCCGGCGCAACACCGCGGTCGAGATCAGCTCCGCAATCTCCGCCGTCTCGTTGCCACCGTGTTCAATCAGATGCAGTGTCTCGTAACGCAACTTCTTGCGCTCGACGTTCTCTTCATCGGTGCCAGCCGTATACCACTGCGAGGTCTTCGCGTACAGGTCCCAGCAGTAGTAGTCAAAAGCATCCGCAACGCGGCCATCTGCGCCTGCGGCGCGTCTCTCGCAATCTTTGATCAGTGCCTTGACTTCGGCAACCGACTTGCCCTCCAGATGCAGAAAACCCACGACCACATCGGCAACCTGCACGCCGGTGTTGTCAATGTAGTTCTGCACGTCCACCTTGTAGTTGGCGGCGCGCAGCAGGCGCACGAACGTGTCGCCCAGAATCGCATTGCGCAGATGCCCGATGTGGGCCGCCTTGTTCGGATTGATGGATGTATGCTCCACCAGAGCATGACCCGCCTTGCCCACCTCAAGCGCTTCCGGAGCCTTCGCGAACAAGCGCACCGCCGCCCCGCGATCCAACCGCGCGTTGATGTAGCCCGCGCCCGCAACCTCAAATCCGGCAAAGCCCTCCAGCGTGCCCAAGGCCTCCACAATCTCCGTGGCAATCACCTTGGGAGCCTTGCGCAGCACCCGCGCCAACTGCAGGGCCACCGGCGTTGAGATCTCGCCAAACTTCAGGTCGGGAGGGATCTCCAGCGGAATGTTCACGTCGGAGAGTCCATACTTCTCTTTCAGTACGGAGCGGACAAGTTCGCCAAGCCGGTTTTGCAGTTCCAGATACACGCTGAGGCCTCAAAATCGTTGATTTTCAATGGTATTCTAGCAGTTTCGACCGATCTGGGCGTTTTCTGATAAATGCAACTACAGCCTCCTCTGGCAGACCACGGTCCAAACCCTAACAACAAGGGACAAATATCCCACGAAAGAGAGCGGAAATCGTGCTAAAATCGCGCTAAGAGTTCGCCAGATATTCGCCGAAAGGGGCAAAGCCATGCAGTATCCAGCTCTCGCCATAGCCAATGAATTTATTGAACTTGCCTTGAAGTCCGACGGCTCTGACCTGACCCCGCTAAAACTGCAAAAACTCGTCTATTATGCGCATGGCTGGCATCTTGCGCTCACGGGACAGCCTTTAATTGATGAGCGAATTCAAGCTTGGCAGTATGGTCCCGTAACCCCATCCCTCTACCGCGATCTGCGTGAATACGGCAACCAGAAGGTTGACCATGTTGTCTCCAGGCTGGAATCCTATTCGGACTCGGAAGAGGTATCCTTCGGCCATTTTGTTCGTGTGACTCCAAGAATCAAACTGGACGGATCCGAAGAGGCCGTTTTCGCCAAAAATCTGGTCAACAGGATTTGGGAGGTGTACGGCAAGTACACACCAGCGCGCCTGTCCAATGCGACACACGCCGAAGGAAGCCCTTGGCGCCAAGTGTATAAGGAAGGGTGCAAATCGCTTGCAATATCCGACGACATCATCGCTAAATACTTCAAGGATCTTCAACAAGTTCCGGCTAAGGCCTGACCAATGCCACCAGAAAGTAGCCTGGATATAATCGTCGATCCCCTCATTGAGGAGCAGCCCAACACTCCTAATGAGTTGGCATGCGAGGAAAAGGGTTTCTATGATGAAAATACACATAGATCCGACCTGCGCCGCATAACCGTAAAGAATGCTAAGCTGAACCTCAAACTTCGCCGCAAATACGCGAAATATATTCTATGGATGACAGCGGCATGGATGCTCCTCATCTATATTCTCCTTTTGCTCGAGGGATTTGGCTTCTGGGGTTTTCACCTTTCCGATGCAATCATGTTGACCGCTATCGGCAGCACCACAGCGAACGTAGTCGGTATGCTCTACATCATCGTGAACTATTTCTTTCAAGCAGAAACGACCTCAAAAGGCTCTACCAATCCTTCCCCATCCCCAAAGCGAGCGCGTGGCAAAGCCGCAACGGCAAATGCAGTAAGATAGAGAATGATCGCTGCCCGGCCAATTCCTTCAGGATGGCCCTGCGCGCGCATCCCACACATGAGCCAATCAACTTCAGAACGCTTCTACCTGACCACGCCCATCTACTACGTGAATGCGCGCCCGCACTTGGGCCATGCGTATTCGACGATCGTTTGCGACGCCGTTGCGCGGCGCAAGCGGGCCCTGGGCATCGACACCTGGTTTTTGACCGGCACCGACGAGCACGGCCAGAAGATCGAACGCTCGGCTGAAAAGGCCGGCCGCACCCCGCAGGCGTTTGCCGACGCCATCAGCGCCGAGTTCCGCGGCCTGTGGGACCAGCTCGACCTCAGCTACGACGACTACATCCGCACCACCAGCGAGCGCCACAAGCGCGGTGTGCAGAAGTTGTTCGCCACCCTGCGCGACCGTGGCTACATCTACAAGGGCTCCTACACCGGCCAGTATTGCGTCAGTGACGAAGCCTACGTGGACGGCCCGGCAGGCACCATCTGCCCCGACTGTGGTCGCGTGACGGAGACGGTGAGCGAGGAAAATTATTTTTTCAAGCTCTCGGCGTTCGAAGCGAAGCTGCTGAAGTTCTACGAGGACAACCCGGGCTTCATGCAGCCGGAGTCCACGCGGCGCGAAGTGCTTTCCTTTGTCCGCAGCGGCCTCAAGGACCTGAGCGTGAGCCGCACCAGCTTCAAGTGGGGCATCCCGGTGCCCGGCGACGAGAAGCACGTGGTCTACGTCTGGCTGGATGCTCTGGCCAACTACGCCACTGCTCTCGGCTACGGCTCAGATTCCCCCGAAGACCAAGAAAGGTTCAAAAAGTTTTGGCCGGCGGACGTGCATCTGATCGGCAAGGAGATCAGCCGCTTCCACTGCGTCTACTGGCCCGCCTTCCTGATGGCCGCCGGGCTGCCCACGCCCAAAAGCGTGCACGCCAACGGCTGGCTGCTGTTTGACCAAGGCAAGATGTCCAAATCCAAAGGCAACGTGGTGCGGGCCGAAACCGTTCAGGCTATTCTGGGTGCCGATGCGCTGCGCTACTTCCTGCTGCGCGAGATTCCCTTTGGCCAGGACGGCAATTTTAGCTTTGACGCGATGGTTCAGCGCTATAACGGCGATCTGGCCAACGGCTATGGCAACCTCGTCAGCCGCGTGGTCAACATGGTCCACAAGTACTTTGGCGGCACGGTTCCGACCGTAGGCATTGAGACCGAGGCGGAAACCGCTCTGCGCGCCTCGGCTGAAAAGGCTCTGGCTTCCTTTGGCCCCGCGTTTGATGCCTTCGACTTCTCAGAAGCCTTGAAGAGCCTGTGGGTCTTGGTGGCTGAAACCGATGGCTATCTGACCGCCAACGCTCCCTGGAAGAAGCCCGCCGAGCGCTCCGACGAGGAGCACACGGCGCTGCAGGCCCGCGTACTGGTCACCGCGGCGGAAGCCATCCGCGTGATCACCGCGCTGGTCTACCCGATCCTGCCCGCATCGGCCGAAAAGGTATGGCGGCAGCTCGGACAGGGCGAGATTGCTGACGCTTCGGAGGCTGGGTTCCTGAAGAATCTTGCGTGGGGAGGCCTGAAGCCCGGCACGCAGTTTGCCGAACCCGCGCCGCTCTTCCCGCGCGCTGAAAAAAATGCCGCCGCGCGCATGATCGCGCTGGAAGATGAGAACAGCAAATCGGTCATCGAAGCTGCCAGCACCTGCGGTGCGGCCAGCGGCGGCGTCGCCGCGATTGAACCGAAGGAAGAATCCGTATCTGCAGCAAAGGCTGCTGGAAAAGGAACGACTGTGAGCGAGATTTCTAAAGAGCAAAAAGTCTGGGAGCAAGCTCCCGTAGATTCGGTCGGCGTTGAACCCGAAGACGAAGCCAAGGCCTACGAAACTGTCGCCGCTGCCGCCGCACCCGCTATACCTCCAGTGCCCGAAGGGCAGTCCGCCCCACCGCAGGTGCCCTCAACGCCTGCTGCGCCCGCAACCGAAGGGGCGGCGCAGCCGCCGTCTGCCGCACCGCAGGTGCCGGAGGGTTATCCGCCGCTGTCGCCCCAAATTACCATCGACGACGTAGTGAAACTGGACCTTCGTGTGGCTCAGATCATCGTGGCTGAGCGCATCCCCAAGGCCGACAAGCTGCTCCGCCTGGAAGTCAACCTTGGCTACGAGAAGCGCCAGATCCTGGCCGGCATTGCGCAATACTACGCGCCGGAGACGCTGGTAGGCCGCAAGATCGTGATCGTGGCCAACCTGGCCCCGCGCAAGATGCGTGGCCTGGAGTCAAACGGCATGCTGCTGGCTGCTTCTCTGGAAAACTCTTCGCCGGTGCTGGCTGGCTTCCTTGAAGAAGTGCCGCTGGGCGCGCGGCTGAAGTAACCACCTGCGGTGGGGCCAACCGCTCGCTGATTGCTCGCACGGGGATCGTTCGTTCCCAGGTCTCAAAATCGAGACCTGGGGCACCCGCAAGATGAAGCCGACTCCTTCACAGTGCGTCCCCTCCGTTGCCCCACCTTCGCCGCAGGCTCTTTCCTGCTGAGGGTGGGGCAATGCTTTTGGGCAACATTGCCCAGGTGATCTCGTCGATCAACCCCTGCCCAGTTCCGCGCGGCCGGCGTACCATGGGGTGGCTGAAGTTAAGGAGTTCCGAGATCCATGAACGTGCCTCTGCTTCCAAAATCCGCGATGGAGCTTCTCTCCACAACCCTCCGCCTTTATTCTCGGAATCTGGTAAAGTTTGCAGTTCTCTCGCTCCCCGCTCCGGTGGCCTTGCTGCTCTATAGAGCATTCTTCAGCACAGGCACCTTTGCCTTTGTGTGCCTGCATGGGGAGGTCTCTACACCGGCGGTCCTGGGAGTCCTGTTGGGCATCGCGATGGTTTTGCCTGGAGCGGCAATTTCCGCGGCAGCCACGATGAATGCAATTGCTGCCCTGCGCAAACAGCGCGAAGTCTCCATCGCAGAGGCGTACCGCGCGCTGGGCAGCCGGTTCTGGGCAATCCTCGCAATCATGCTTCGGGTCTCCCTCCGTATCTCAGCGGTCTTTGCTCTTTCGCTGCTTGCAGGTGTCGTGTTTCTTGGCACAGCCGCCGCTCTGGGCTTCAACTCCCGCGTGGAAGCTGGCGTCATCGGGTACGTGTCTGCAGCCATCACGCTGACCTCTGCGGTTCTGCTGTCTGCATGGATCGCTGCGCGTTTCTCGTTTGCCGTGCAAGTTGCGGTGGTGGAAAAGGCTGGCAGCAGTGCGGCTCTCCAGCGCAGCACTTTGCTCACAGCCGGGCAGCGTGGCCTGCTGGCCGGAGTACACTTTGCGTTTCTCTTTTTGGTTCTGGCCTTCGATTTTCTCTTCGGTGCACCCACACTTTGCCTCCTCAACCATCCCCTCGCCTTCCGCATCGCCAGCGCAGCCGCTGGCTTTATGGCGGCAGCACTGGCCACGCCCATAGCAACTATCAGCGCCTCTCTGCTCTACCACCAGTTGAGCCGCCGCCCAATAGCCTCTGGGGATTAGGGCGGGGAGCCCGATCTCCGGCCTGGGCCTACCGCCAAGCCAGGATGGGACCTCCGCCATACACATGAATCGTGCTATCCTTACACATCGGAGTCCCACGATGCGCACCAACATCGAGATCGACGACAAGTTGATGCAGCAGGCCATGAAGGCTACTGGCGCCACCACCAAACGCGCCACGGTCGAGGCCTGTCTGCGCAAGTTCATCGCCCATAAGGTGCATGAACGGCAGGTGAAGGAAGTCTTCCGCCTGCAGGAGATCGAGCGCAAGAAAGCCGAGCGCGAGGACCGCCTGGATGAGTGGCAAGCTGAACTGGTGAAGAAGGGCAACTGGCCGGAGTACCCCGATGAGAACCAATATTGAGATTGACGACAAGTTGATGCAGTTGGCGATGGCGCTGGGAGGCAACACCTCCAAGAAGGCGTTGGTTGAAGAGGCCTTGCGTTGGGCTGTGCAGATGCACCGGCAGCGTGAAGCGTTTCAAGATCTCTGGGGAATTGGCTGGGAAGGCGATCTGGAAGAGATGCGTGCCAGCCGCTTCCCCGACTGGGACGAAGGCCACAGAATCGCAGACTCTACCCCGGTTTCTTCAACCGCCTGACGAAAGGCTGACCGCAATGGTCGTTGTTGACAGCAGCGTTTGGATCGATGCCTTCAACGGAGTGGACAACGCCGAGACACGCTGGTTACGCGGAGCCATTTCGCGGGGTGAAGTCGCACTGAACACACTCATCCTCTGCGAAGTTCTGCGCGGATTCCGCTCGAACAAGGGCCTTGAACATGCCCAACATTTCCTCTCGCTGATCCCCGTCTTTGACCAGATTTCTGCAGCTCTGGCCATGCAAACCGCAGCAAACTTCCGCCTACTGCGTGCGCGCGGCATCACCATCCGCAAGACTATCGACTGCCTGATTGCAACCTTCTGCATTCACGAAGGGCATGAATTGCTGCATCGCGACCGCGATTTCGACGCCTTTGAGCAACACCTCGGCCTCCAGGTCATCAAGCCCTGATCAGGTTGCGTCTGCCAGTTCCGCATCCCCATTTCGCATCCAGTGCGAAGAAAGTAAACTGGATGTGAGGTTCCCCTTGCTGATCGATTCCCACGCACACATTGATAGCACCCGCTACGCCGAGGACCGCGCTGACGTGCTGCGCCGGGCCAAGGCCGCGGGTGTGGACATAATTCTGGCCATTGGCATCGGCGAAGAGCCCGCTGAGATGTCCCAGGCGCTGGCCCTTTGCCGCCAGTTCAACGGCCAGCCTGACATGCCCCGGCTCTACGCCAGCGCCGGCGTTTATCCCCACACCACACCCGGCATCGACGACGCGGTCATCGCCCAGCTCGACAGCCTGCTCGCGGAGCCGGAGGTGATTGCCTGTGGCGAGATCGGCCTCGACTTCTATCACGAAGGCGCGGCCCACGACGTGCAGCGGGCGGGGCTGATCCGGCAACTGGAAGTGGCTGCGGCCCGCAAGCGCCCGATCCTGATCCATTGCCGTCCCAAAGAAGGTACGAAGGACGCCTGGGACGAACTCTTCCCCATCCTCGAAGAGCATTGGCGGCTCACCGGTCTGGGTGGCATCATGCACTGCTTTGGCGGCGGACTGGAGCAGGCCCGGCGGTCGATCGAGATGGGCTTTTTGATCAGCTTTGCCGGCAACCTGACCTACCCCAAGGCCCAGCCCATGCGGGATGTGGCGGCGGAGATCCCGCTAGATAGTCTAGTGGTGGAGACCGATGCGCCCTGGCTGGCTCCGGTTCCGGAGCGAGGCAAGCGCAACGAACCAGCCTGGGTGGTGCGTACGGCAGAGGTTTTGGCACAAACAAAAGGCGTGGAGATGGACGAAATTGCAGCCATCACGACGAAAAACTTTTTCAGGCTGTTTGGATTGCGGCCTGACGTGGGAAACTGAGAGAGGCGAAGTGTGCCGCCAACCCCGCTGGTGAACGCCGGCAGGTGACGGTACCTCCCGCTGGAGAAAAGGGTTATGGCGCAAGAAAACTCATTTGACATTGTCAGCAAAGTAGACGTGCAGGAAGTCCGCAACGCGATCGATCAGGCGATCAAAGAGATCCGCCAGCGCTTCGATCTGAAGGACTCCAAATCCGAGATCAACTTGAACGAGGGCGACAAGGAGATTCAACTGGCCTCCGCCGGCGAGTACCAGCTGGAAGCGGTCAAGGAGATCCTGGGCCAGAAGATGGTCAAGCGCGGCGTTTCCCTGAAGAACATGACCTATGCCAAGCTGGAGCAGGGCGCCGGGCAGAGCGTACGCCAGAAGGTGACCCTGCAGCAGGGCATCCCGATCGAAAAAGCCAAGGAGATCGTCAAGCTGGTGAAGGACTCCAAGAAGAAGGTGCAAGCCTCCATCCAAGGCGACACGGTACGCATCAGTGGCAAGGACCGCGACGACCTGCAGGGGATTATTGCGCTGCTCAAGGGCAAGGATCTGGGCGTCGAGCTCCAGTTCACCAACTATCGCTCCAATTAGCTCCGCGCGCATTCCCCGGCGCAGCGGCACCCCCGGCCCACTAACCAGAGAAACGAGACCAGGACAACGTTGAACACATTGGCAATAGCGACAGCGCGTGAGGTCTTCGATCTGCTCCGGGACGATTTGGTGGCGGTGGAACAGGAACTGGGCCGCGACGCCGCATCAAGCGTAAGCGTCATCACGGAGATCGCCGAGTACCTGCGCGGTGGCGGCGGCAAGCGCATCCGCCCTACGCTATTGTTGTTGGCCTCGCATGCGCTGGGCTGCAGCGGTCCCAGCACCATCCGGCTGGGCTCGGTGGTGGAGATGGTTCACACCGCTACCCTGGTGCACGACGACATCATCGACGGCGCCGACACCCGTCGCGGACGCCCCTCCGCCAACACCACCTGGGGCAATGAGAAGTGTGTGCTGGCCGGCGACTGGCTCTACATGCAGGCCTTCCGCGTGGCTTTGGAAGAGAAGAACCTGCGCGTGCTCGACCTGCTGATCGGCCTTACCCAGCAGATGGTGGAAGGCGAGTTGCTGCAGATCCAGAAGCTCGGCAACGCGGTCAGCGAAGCCGAGTACTACGACCTGATCTATCGCAAGACCGCCTGCCTGTTCTCCACCTCCATGCGCCTGGGCGCAGTGCTGGCCAACGCCAGCCCGGAGCACGAAGAGGCTCTGGCTACCTACGGACGCACCGTCGGCCTGGCCTTCCAGGTGGTGGACGACGTTCTGGACCTGACCGCCACCGAGGAAGTGCTGGGCAAGCCCGTTGCCAGCGACCTGCGCGAAGGCAAGGCCACGCTGGCGGTGATCCACTCCATGGACCACGGCACGGCCCGCGACCGCCAGGCCATCCATCGCGTGCTGAAAGACCGCAGCTTTGAGCACGTCACCCACGACGAGCTAAAGGAGATGCTCAAGCGCAACGGCTCCATTGAGTATGCGATGAGCATTGCCGACCACTACGCCGAGCAGGCTAGCGAAGCCCTCGACATTCTGCCCGAGTCAGACTACAAGCGCGCCCTGCGCTGGATGCCACAGTTTGTGGTGGCACGCGACAAGTAGTTTTCCCACATTGCAGAAGCTACCAAAGGGCCCTTGGCGGGCCCTTTTCTTTGTGTGGAAAGTCGGTGCCCTGGCCCTCTTGGAGCTTGGATTGTCCCGCAGACGGTCAACTTCGGCAAACCATGATGCCCGTCTTCAGCGTAGATTAATATCGATCGTCAAAAATCCAGATGTCCAGAGAATTTGCATTCTCCAGGATTCGGGTTTCGCTCAGTTCACTGTCTGTGGCAGCCCGCGAGTCGAGATCTGAGCTGATAGAGGGATAAGCAATGAGCAAGAGACTCCTGTTCTGGGGCTTGGTTTTGGCGGTATTGCCTTTGGCTACCGCGAATGGAAACGCGCAAAACCCAGCGGCCCTTCTCCTCGAACGAAGCGTCCCATTGCCAGGGGTGCAAGGCAGAATCGATCACATGGCATTCGACTCCGTTGACCACCGGCTCTTTGTGGCCGCTCTGGGCAACAATACCGTCGAGGCTATTGACGTTCCCAGCGGTGTGAAGACTGGTACAATTCGCGGACTCGCTGAGCCGCAAGGGTTGCAGTATGTCCCCGAGACGCAACAACTCTGGATTGCAAACGGAGGCGACGGCACCGTCCGGATCTTCGACGTCCATTCATTCCAACCGATCAGCACTCTTCGTTTGGACGGCGACGCGGACAACATTCGCCGCGACCCCGCCACGCACCAGATCTACGTGGGTTATGGAGAAGGCGGAATCGCAGTCTTCGACACCTCTGGGCGTAAGGTCGCGGACGTCAAGTTGGCGGCCCACCCGGAGTCCTTCCAGCTGGAGAAAGACAGTCCGCGCATGTATGTGAATCTGCCCGAAGCGCATAAGGTAGACGTCATTGACCGACGCGATGCCAAAGTTATCTCCAGTTGGCAAACAGCCGATGCGCAGGCTAACTTCCCCATGGCGCTGGACGAAGGCTCTGGACGGCTTTTCGTCGTTTGCCGCAAGCCTGCCCTTCTCCTGGTCATGGACACGCAATCGGGAGCGATCGTGGCCAGACTACCGACGGTTGGAGATTCAGACGACGTCGCCTATGATCCGCAACGGAAGCGCATCTACGTCTCTGGAGGCGAAGGTGCCATTGCCGTCTATCAACTACAAGGGCGTGATCGCTACGCAGAGATCGCCCGCATACCAACGGTGCCGGGAGCGCGCACCAGCCTGCTGGTTCCGGAATTGAATCGCATCTTCGTCGCAGTCCGCCAGCAGGGGACAGTCCCCGCTGCAATTCGCATCTATACATTGGGTAAATGAGGGCCACACCTTGAGGACTCACCTCCTGGGCTGTCTAGCAGTTGCTTACTTTTGCCTGTCCGTTGTCCAAGGGCAACAGAACCCATCCCTCCAGCTCCTGCGCATCATCACCATGCCGAACATGCAGGGCGGATTCAACCATATGTCGATCGATGCACGACGTCAGAGGTTGTTTGCATCGGCCCCCTCCAACCAGACGCTGGAGGTCGTAGATCTGCGCACTGGCCAAGCCCTGCGCAGCCTCGGCGGGGAACGGCCGGCCTCTGCCCTCTATGCCCCGGAGTTCGATCAGCTCTACGTTCCCCGAGGACAGAATCTGATCGTCTACGACGGCGCCAGTCTCCAACAGATTGCCAGCATCGATCTGCACTCCAGCCTGGATGAACTGCATTACGATTCCCGCGCGAAAGAGCTCTATGTCGGCTGCATGGGGCCGGGCCAAACAGGGATCGCGATCATCTCCCTCCCCGAGACCAAACTGCTCGCGAAGATCCCGTTGCCCGGCAAACCGCAGGGATTTGCCGTGGATCCCGGCAAACGGCGCATCTTTGCCAACCTGCCTGAACTGCAGCAGGTAGCAATCGTCGATCTTGAAATGCGACAGCTTTTGACTCCGTGGAGTCTGGCAGATTTTCAAGGCATTGCCCCGATTGGGCTCGATGAGAAACACCACCGGCTATTCGTGGGAGCGCGTCGGCCCGCACAGCTGGTGGTGATGGACACCAATTCCGGGAAGATTGTGGCTCAAACCGAGATCGACAGCGACACGGATGACCTGTTCTACGACCAGATGGAACAGAGCATCTATGTCTCATGCGGCGAGGGATTTGTCGACGTCGTACGGCAGATTGACGCCGATCACTACCGCCGTGCCGGGCGGATTGCTTCCATTCGAGGTGGCCGGACCAGTGCGCTCTCTGCTCCTTTGCATCGGTTCGTGATAGGAATCCCCGCGCGCGCCGATGGCTCGGCGGAGCTGCGTGTCTTCAGAACTGGCAAATAGTAGACAATCGCGCATTCGCTCCAGGGAGGATGGGAGAAATCAACTCCCCGCCATCATCGCCTTCAGTGCCAGAGCGTAAGGCTCCGGCAGCGCCATGCGATTCATCTGCGCATCGCAGACCACGTGCACCGTCTCGCCCTCCGCCAGGAGCTGACGCTCTTTTGCGTTTGCTCCTTCGATGACACGGAAGACCTCGTAGGCAAACTTGATCACCGAACCGCGCAGCATAGCCGGCCGAGTCTCAATCACGATGTGGTCGTCGTAGCGGGCCGGCGAGCGATAGCGGCAGCGCGCCTCTGCCACCGGCAGGATGCAGCCGTGCTCCTTTTCAAGCCGGTCGTAACTAAGGCCGGCACTGAGTCCGGCAGCACGCAGCAAATCGGTCCGCCCAATCTCAAACCACACCAGATAGTTGGCGTAGTAGACCACGCTCATCTGGTCGGTTTCAGCGTAGCGGACGCGGATTTCGGAAGTAATAGGCATATACAAGTGGTCAGTGGACAGTGAACAGTGGTCAGGGACGACGCCGTCCACTGTTCACTGTCCACTGACCACTTCTTTCTTACTGCCGGAACCTGGCAAAGATCGGCAGGTTCGAGAGGTCATTGAAGATCACGTAGGCAAAGAAGATGATGATCAGGAAGAACGCCGCCTGATATACGTACTCCTTCACGCGCATGTTGATGTCGCGGCGGATGAGGCTCTCAATCAGCAGGAACAGAATCATGCCGCCATCCAGAATCGGAAACGGTAGCAGGTTCAGGATGCCGAGGTTGAGGCTGATCTCCGAGGCCAGAAAGAACTTGGCTTTCCAATCCTTGGTCTCCGCCGCCTCCCCTGCTGCAACCGCAATGCCCACCGGTCCGGAGAGCTGCTTGACCGATGCCTGATGCGAGAGGAGCTTGCCCAGCATCTGGCCGATCATCTTGGAGCCCGTCACGCACAGTTCGGTGGAGAGCGACGCGGCCTTTTGCAGCGAGAGCGGAGTCCGGCGCGTGGGTACGTCGCCGTAGTCCTGGGCCGCAATACCGATCAACCACGAGTTCCCCTGCTGGTGAGGATGTACCACCAGCGTCTCCTGCGCCCCCTTGGAGGTCAGCACGGTCAGCGCAACCGGCTTGCCCTTGCCCTCACTCAGATAGGCAACCATGGGGCTGAGCGTGTGAAAGCGGTAGCCATCCACGGCCAGAATCTGATCTTCGGCATGCAGCCCGGCCTCGGCTGCGGGCGAACCAGAGACCACTTCGCGAATCGTCAGGGTCTTGTCGGTAACGTGCGGGAAACCAAGCGCATTCGATTCCGGATCGTCGATGCCGACAGGAATTGGCAGACTGAAGGAAACCGTCTGCCCGTCGCGCAACACGGTAACCGCCACATTCTGCCCGGCCTTGTCGTCATAGTCCATCTCCACGGCGCCAAGGTCGGGATTGGTAAACGTGTCAAAACCGATAATCGTGTCGCCGGGCTTGAAGCCGGCCTTGTCGGCCACCGAGCCGGGCGTAACCCACTCCAGCTGCGGCTTGACGGAGATCACTTCGTTGATGACGCCAAAATAAAAAAACATCAGCGCAAAGGCGAGCAGGAAGTTGGCTACCGGGCCCGCCAGACCTATGAGCATGCGCTGCCAGCGCGGATGTGAGGTGAAGGCGTCAGGATCGCTGGCAACGTCGCCTTCGGCCGGATTCTCGCCGGTCATCTTTACAAACCCGCCCAACGGCAGCAGGCAGACCTTGTAGTCGGTTTCGCCGTACTTGAAGCCGAACAACCGGGGGCCAAAGCCGAAGGAGAAAGCCTCCACGCGAACGCGGCAGAGCTTGGCCACGGCAAAGTGGCCGAACTCGTGCACAATGACCATCAGGCCAATCAGGACGATGAAAGCGACGACAGTGATCAGTATTGCGTGCAGATCAAACATAAATGGGTGTGTATTCCTCAAGACCGATCACCGCAATCGGCGCGGCGGTGTGGGCTGCGGTTAAGCCAGCAAAGCCCGCGCACGTTCCCGCGCTTCGCGGTCGGCAGCAAGCACTTCGGCAATGGTGGCCGGATGCGACTCCGGCGTGGCAGCCAGCACCTTTTCAATTGTATCCGGGATGCCCATGAACGGGATGCGGCGCTCCAGAAATGCCTCCACGGCCACCTCGTCGGCAGCGTTGAGCGCAATGCAGTGCGCGCCGCCCTTGTCGGCCGCCTCGTAGCTGAGGCGCAGGCAGGGGAAACGCTCAAAGTCAGGCTGCTCAAAGTCCAGATGCTTGAGCTGTGACAGATCGAAGGTCAGGTTGGAGGCGGGGCGCTCGGGATAGGCCAGCGCATAGAGGATCGGCAAACGCATGTCGGTGACGGAAATCTGCGCCAGAATAGACCCATCCACATATTCCACCAGCGAGTGCACGGTGGACTGCGGATGCACGGTGACGCGCACCTGGGAGGCAGGCACATTGAACAAGCGGCAGGCCTCGATAACCTCCAGGCCTTTGTTCAGCATGGTGGCAGAGTCAATCGTGATGCGGCGGCCCATCACCCAGGTGGGATGCTTGAGCGCCTGCTCCGGCGTAATGCCGGTAAACTGGTCGAGCGGCAACTGGCGGAAGGGTCCACCAGAGGCCGTGAGCCAGACATACTTGACTTCCTTGTGGTCGCCCACGCGCATGCACTGGTGTACGGCGTTGTGTTCGCTATCGATGGGCAGAATGGGGACGTTGTGCTCGCGCGCGGCTACGGTCAGAATCTCACCGGCGGCCACCATACACTCCTTGTTGGCCAAGCCGATTGGGCGGCCAGCCAGGATGGCGGCATGGGTAGCTTCAAGGCCCGCAACGCCTACAATGGCCGAGACCACGAAGTCCGCATCCGGGTGTGTGGAGCAGGCTACCGTGCCTTCCGTCCCGTATGCTACCTCGACGTTCGTAATCCCCGCCGCAAGCAGCCGCTTTTCCAGCTCACCGGCGAGCTCAGCCGTGGCCAGCGAGATCATGCGCGGACGCCAGCGACTGGCCTGGGCAAATGCCACATCCAGATTGCGCCCCGCGGCCAGCGTGGCCACCTGATAGCGCTCCGGAAACTGCTCAACAATGGAGAGGGTGCTTTGGCCGATCGAACCTGTGGAACCGAGAATGGCGAGTCGTTTCAACGGAGAATTCCCTTTCTCAAGCCTGCAACTCCTATTATCGCCGCCCGGAGCGGGACGGGGCTCGAAGTTCCCGGGTTGAATACGTCGCGAAGGAGGTTGGGGTTCCCAACAGGGGGGCCGGCATTCCGGATGGCTTTGCCGCGTTCCCCGGCCCAACGAAAACAGGACACGGCCTAGGCCGTGCCCTGTTGCAGATCCTGGATGAACAGCCTGGTACTCCAGTTGCGGATGTCGCTCCCGGAGGGAGCAGGGGCCTTCAGGCCCCTGAAAAATAGCCACTTACGAAAGGCCTTTGGGCCCGGAAACGATAACTCCGACTGTAGTGCTGGCCCAGCCGGCTCCGCCAGTCTTAAAACAACTGATGCAGCACTTGGCTGTACCAAACCGCGGGAGCGGCCAGCAAGAGCGCGTCAATGCGGTCCAGCACGCCACCATGGCCGGGCAGCAGAGTACCGGAGTCCTTGATACCCACGGAGCGCTTCAGGGCCGACTCCGCCAGGTCGCCGGTTTGGGCGGCCACGTTGATGATGATGGCCAACAGCAGCCAGTACCAGACGTCGTCTGGATAGGTGAGCACGGCAATGTCATGCGTCTGCAGCAGCGTAGCGATGCCGATCAGCAGCCCGGCCGCGGCCATGCTGCCCACCACGGAGCCAACCGCGCCTTCCCAGCTCTTGTTGGGGCTGAGCGAGGGAGCCATCTTGTGCCGGCCCCATGCCTTGCCCACATACATCGCCACCGAATCGCCTGCCCACACCGCGCAGAGCAGCAGCGTCACCAGCGAAGGCCCATTGGTTTCGCCTTCCAGAACCGGAAGCGCCACCAGCGAGAAGCCGCAGTACACCAGAGCGAAGATGGCCGCCATGGAGTCCGCCAGCACCTGCTCCACCGGATGGAAGAGTGTGCAATAAACAAACAGCAGCATGCACAGCGCGCCCAGAATGGCGGCGGTGTGCTGGAACCAGAAGAAATTTCCTGCGAACAGCAACAGGATGGCCACCATCACCGCAATGCGCGGAGGCCGGGCCCCGTTCAGGTTGGCCAGGCTCATGTACTCCCAGCTTGCCAGCATGGCCACTACCGCCACACCGAGCGAAAACAGGCCCTGCGCCTTGGGTCCAAAGAAGACCATGGCCAGCACCAGCGGAATCAGTACAAGAGCTGTCAATACACGTTTCATATCCAACGAGAGAATACACTGCCGGGGCTTGCACCGTATCATTCGGGAATCTGGAGTTCCACTGGGGAAATGGCCCTAAGTTGTCTCTTACTGATCCGGCCCGTAATATATGCAACATCTATAGGTATTTCCCGTCTA
>CAZYDF010000096.1:0-16076 GCA_964645855.1 uncultured Occallatibacter sp. | reverse complement strand
GGCGCCCACAATGGTGCGCAGGCCCTCCGTGCCGTCGGTTCCAGTGCCGGAGAGGATAACGCCAATGGCGCGCTCCGCCTGATCTTCCGCCAGCGAACGGAAGAAGGCGTCAATGGGGAAACGGTGGCCATGGGACTGCTTCGGCGCGTTCAGCCGCAGGGTTCGATCAAAGATGAGCATGTCGCGGTTGGGCGGGATCACATAGGCGTGGTCCGGTGCCACCCTCAGATTGTCGGTGACCTCAACCACTTCCATTTTGGTGTAGCGCTGGAGGATGGCAGTCAACATGCTGGCGCGCCCCGGGTCAAGGTGCTGGACTAGGACAAAGGCCATGCCGCAATGGTCGGGAATGGCGCGAAACAGCCCTTCCAACGCCTCCAGACCCCCGGCGGATGCGCCGATTCCCACGATCGGGAATCCGGGCAAAACCGTATTCTTCGCCCCTGCCCCGCTTGCTAGCTGTAGCGTATCTATTGGTTTCTTCTTGGGCATGCCTCCCCACTTATACAACCAGCATTTTCCAACTATATTGCAAGGATTGTATTCCATTCTTGCAGAGTGAACAGGTTAATTCCGGGCTGGGGGTACACCAGCGTGTAGGAGACGCCGTGGCCAGAAACTATCCAACGGGCTATAGAACTATTGAGTCCGATTACCCCATGGAAGCCATAGGGAACCGCTGAAAAAGTCGATGTTTTGAAAGGAAACGGCTTTACTGGCTGCGGAAAAACTCTTAAGGGAAGGCAAGAAGCGTCAGGGCACGACTTGAGTCGTGCCGCAAGCAGCCTGGAATCAACGCGGGCTTCACTGCGGGAAGCTTCTGATTCGGTCAGCTCGGAACTGGCCTTTTTCCGCAACATGTTTTGCCCCCTGAGGGACAGTTTGGCTGAAATTGAAGACTTGATCAGAGCTTCCATAGATGAAGTTTGGCTGCGGTCATGGGCGTGAGTCCCGGAACTTTGCCATGGAGCAGAGCAGCGCGCTGTGCATCAGGCCTAGGGTGTCATCTTCAGGATCGCCATACCGTAGCCGGGCAAGGTCACGGTCATGCGCGGGGCAGGGGTGACACCGCCCAGGGCTGGCCCATTGACCAGGTTGGTGGTGGCATCCACCTGGGTCTGGGTGGCGGCAAAGAACTGCGAAAAGTTGGTCAGGTCCACCACAATGGTGCGCGGCAGGCCGGCGCCGTTATTGTCCGCCGCCGCCGCCACGCGGTTGGCCACCAGCACGGTCACCTGTCCGCTGGAGTTCACCGTGGCCAGGGTTTCCACGTCGGAACTGTCAGTGTTCGCGGTGAGCAGGATGGACTGTACCGCGGTAGAGCTGGAAAAGGCCGTGGCCAGCGCGCGATCCACCCAGTAGCCAATGTAGGGCGTGGCGCTGGTGCTCACCTCGCCATACTGCTGGTCGCTGGCGTAGTCCCAATGGTAGAGGGCCTGATTGCCGGCCTTGGCCAACTGCGCAAACGCATAGGGTCGCCAGGCCGCAAAGAAGGGGCTGGAGCCGCGCGTGTCCAGCACAAAGGTTTTGGTGGGGGTGCAGGAGCTCATGCCGTTGGCCAGCGCGTAATCGGCATTGAGGTTGTTCTCGGTCACCCATACCGGGACCGCGGCCAAGTCGCTCCGGGTGGCCAACTGCGCGCGCAGATAGCTGACGCTGGCCACAAAATCCGGCACCGCGGCCAGCAGCGTCTTGTCGGTATCGGTCTGGTTGCAGCTGGCGTAAAAGTGCGTGGCCAGTGCATCCACCTGGGCCTTGACGCCGCCCGAGGCAGCGGAGGCCACAAAGGTGGGCATATAAAGCATGGGGTCGCCAGCCTCGCCTGTACCCAGACCGTAGTCGGAGAGTTCCAGAGCGACAATCTTGATGGAGGGATCGACGGCCAGCATGGCCGGGACCACGGTGTTATAGAGCGTCACGTATTGCGCGGCGGTGAGGCCGTTCAGGTTGAACTCGTTGAAGATGCCCCACCAGGTGATGGTGTGCGCGGAGGCTGACTTGAAGGGCACCCCGCCCCACACAAAGCCGCCTTTGTTGTAGTAGCGCACCAGGTTGGCGGCGTAGGCGGCAAAGTCCTGCAGGTGGTTGGCCATGTCCAGGTTGCCGCTCGAGTCGCACATCCACGTGGGAGCGGCGGCAATCTGGAACTCGGGACTGTTATCGGCAGAGGCCAGCACCGGCTGCGCAATGGCGTCCAGAGTGGAAAAATCCCACGCGGTGGAGGCCGTGCTGGCGCTCTTCATGGGGATGCCCTGGGAGACAGCCTGCAGGCGGATGTGCTGCGGCAGGAGCGCCGTCACCCGCGCCTCCTGTGCAGCAACCGTTGAGGAAGTGGAAAAGATTTGCGGCGTCCACTCTGCCACCTGGAAGCTGGTGGACATCGCCTGCTTCATGGCTCCGCTCACGCCGGATGTGGTGTCCACCGTTGCGGTTGGCTTGACCACCACGGCGCTCACCAGCGTGAACGTCTGGCTCATGCTCTGGCTGCCGATGGTGACCGTGACCGTGGTGGTGGTGCTGCCCGCTGGGGTGGAAGAGCTGCCCACAAAGGTCAGCGTTCCGGATGGTCCTCCGCTGACGGCCGTAAAGCTTGCCGTGACTCCCGTGGGCAGTCCGGTGGTGGCCACCGTCTCCGTGCCGGAGGGCGCGGTAACGGCCAGCCCCAGCGTGGCCGGATAGCCGTCACGGCCCACCACCACGCTGCTGGCGCTCAAGGCAAGCGTGAACTGGGTACTGGATGCGCCGGAGTTGCTGGTCTGCGAACAACCACTCACGAGCGGCATCAACGCGCTCAGTAGCGACCCTGCAAATCGTCTGATTCCAACACGCATCGGCGCATCATCCCGCAGAGCCGGTTGCCCCGTACCAGATTAACCCAAGGCTCGGCCTCAGGCAGAGATACCTACTTCGCCGGACTACACCCCTCCACCGCCACATGCACTTGCTCCACAATTTCCAAGCCAAAGCCATCGAGGGCGGGAATGTGCATGGGAGTGTTGGAGAGCAGGCGGATGCGATGAATGCCCAGGTCGGAAAGAATCTGGCCGCCCAGCCCGATGGCGCGCAGAATCCGTCCGCTGCGGTCCTGCAGGCCCTCGCGGGCGCGCAGTTCCTGGTGCAGCAGCAGTCGTACGGCCGTGGAATTGACCGCCGCGCCAGCCGCGTCAAAGACGCTGGATGGCGCGCTGGCCGGTTCGTGTTCCACCTCAAAGCCGCGCGAGGTGTTGTGCAGGTAGAGCACCACGCCGCAGCCCTCTTCGGCAATCATGCGCATGGATTCGTCCAGCGTCTCGCGGCAGTGGCAGTCGGCGCCAAAGACGTCGCCGGAGGTGCAGCGGGTGTGGACCCTGACCAGCACGGCACGCTCGCAGGCCGTGCGCTCCTCGGTGGCAGTGATGGCCGGACCGCACTGAAAGGCCGGGCACTGGTCGCACAGCTCGCCCCGCACCAGCGCCAGATGGCTCTCGCCGCCGTTCACTTCGCTCTCATAGGAGATCATGCGGAAAGGGCCGTACTTGGTCTGGATCTTGGTCTCGCCGGCGCGCACAATGTAGCGCTCATGGCGCAGCCGGTAGCGGATCAGCTCTGCCACGGTCAGAATCCGCATCTGGTGTTCGCGGCAAAACTCCACCAGGTCGGAAACGCGCGCCATGGTGCCGTCGTCCTTCATCACCTCGCAGATGACGCCGGAGGGATCGAGGCCGGCCATCCGGGCCAGATCGACCGAGGCCTCGGTTTGCCCGGCCCGCACCAGCACGCCACCCTTGCGGGCGCGCAGCGGAAACACGTGGCCGGGACGCGCCAGATCGGCCGAGGTGGCCTGGGGCGCAATCGCGGTCTGGATGGTGTGGGCACGGTCAAAGGCGGAGATGCCCGTGGTGACGCCCTCGCGCGCCTCAATGGACTCCGTAAACGCGGTGCCAAAGCGCGAAGAGTTCTGCTGGGTCATGGGGAACAGGCGCAGATGGTCGGCCCGCTCCTCGGTCATGGTCAGGCAGATGAGCCCACGGCCATGCTTGGCCATGAAGTTGATGGCTTCAGGGGTGACAAACTGGGCGGCCATGGTCAGGTCGCCTTCGTTTTCGCGATCTTCATCGTCGACAACAATCACCATCCGGCCAGCGCGAATCTCTTCAATCGCTCCCGGAACATCGATAAACGGCGCTTCAATACTGCGTGTGTTTGGGCTCATGGCAACGCTTCTATTCTCGCCCATGCTGCCGCCTCCCACCAAACCGGCGGGCACAATGAAAAACGCCGCCCTTGCGGGCGGCGTCTTTCTTGGGTCACTAGGGCGATCTCTACAAAAACTACAAAGTCGATTCGATCTCGAAACCCCAGGCCTCGAGGAGCGCCTCAGGGATGTATTTCGAGTTTTTGTTGCGCCGAGCCCACTCGCGGAGGCGAGTAGACCGGATGTACTGATCCGGAGGCAGTTTAAACTCCTTGACGATCTGCTCAAAGGAGGTTACTGTGGGCGCAACGGGGCCTATAGGCTCCGGCTTGCCCCAATTCGGATTTCCACGACGCTTTGCCATCGATTCTGTATCCTTAGGTGGTGGGTAGATTGTTCGCGCATCCAGAGGACAGGGATGTGGGGGGATCCAGTCAGTCCAGAGGAACTAATACCCTGTTATCTTAGGCGATTTTTGTTCAAAAATCAATAGAAGAATTCACTGTTAAAAACTAATTTCCATAGATTTCGTGCCCTGTTTTCCACAGTACTGCCTTCAAAGTCTGCAACTTACCCGGAAATCTCCCACTCCGGGCCCGTTTCTTTGGTACCGTTCCCTGATACCCACTCTGGCATTCAGAAACCCTTGGGTGGCATCCTAGAAAGATGGCATCTGCTCATCGGTTTCTGATCGTTGGACTCCTGGCGGGAGTGGCCGCCGCCTGCCTTCCGGCCCACGCCGTGGAACTGCGCGTTGGCCGCGGAGCGCTGGACCGCACCCTCCACCAGCAATTATTCAGCGGGCCCAACGGCCGCTACTACGTGAAAGGCGACTCCAGTTCGCCCTGCTTTACTTACATGGACCAGCCCCAGGTGGTGTTCGCGCAGAATCGCATCCTGGTGCAATTGCAGGCTCATGCGCGGCTGGGCAAGTCGATTCACGGCAAGTGCTTTGGCATTCCGCTGGATCTGCCGGTGGTGGTCTCACTGGCTCCTGACGCGGAGGGCGAAACCGTGGGCTTTCTGGACGCCCGGCTGGACAAGATCAGCGACCAGAAGGAACTGAACTTCATCCTGCAGCCGTTTCTGGCCCACGTGGTGCCAGCCAGCATGAAGATCAATGCAGCCGACCTGATGCGCAAGGCCCTGGCTGACTCCACGGCTGCCTCCGGCTATAAAGTGTCCCTGGAGCGGCTGCGGCTGACCTCGATCCATGTCAACGGCGATAACCTCATCCTCGAAGGCGACGGCGACATCAGCGTACAATGACCCTGCCTTGGTGAGGCGGCTCCTGACCGCCTCCAACCAGCCCAGAGAGAGCGCATGATCCCCCGCCGCCAATCGCTGCAGAGCACTTTTGCCGCCGCCGCAACGCTCGCCCTTTTGGGTCCGCGCGCGCTCACCGCCGAGCCTGCTTCCCCTGCTGCCGGCTCCGACGACGGCTCCATTGACGGCTTTGGCTCGCTGCGCGTCCACGCCCATCGCCGCGGCCTCCGGGTGGGCTGCGCCGTGGCCGCCAGCGACCTCAAGGATTCCCGTTTTTGCCAGCTTCTGGCCGCGCAATGCAGCATTGTCGTGGCTGAAAACGCCATGAAGTTCGGCGCCCTGCAAGCCAAAGCTGGCGTGTGGGACTTTGACGACGGCGATGCCTTGGTGGCCTTTGCCCAGCAGCACAAGATCGCCGTGCGCGGCCACAATTTTGTGTGGCATGAGAACCTCCCGGCTTGGTTTGCCGCCACCGTGACCCGCGACAACGCCCGCAACGTGCTCACCGCCCACATCCGCACCGTGGTCTCGCACTACAAAGGGAAGCTACAGAGCTGGGACGTGGTGAACGAGGCCATCCACCTCGAAGATGGCCGTCTGGACGGGCTGCGCAAAAGCCCATGGTTGGAGCTGATCGGACCGGAGTATCTGGAGCTGGCCTACAAGACCGCCCATGAGGCAGATCCCCACGCGAAACTCTGCTACAACGAGTACGGCATTGAGGACGAGAGCGCGGACGCCGCCAAGAAGCGCGCTGCCACGCTGGAGCTGATCAAGAGGCTGAAGGCCGCTGGTACGCCCATTCACGCCCTGGGCATCCAGTCGCACCTGTCGGCCTCAGGTGCGAGCTACGGTGCGGGGCTCAGCCAGCTCATCGCCGCCGCCACCGCTCTGGGCCTGGAGGTCTACCTGACGGAGATGGACGTGAACGACGATGCCGTGGACGGCGACGAGACCGCCGCACGCGATCGGCGCATTGCAGAGGTTTACACCAGCTACCTTACCGTGGCGCTCGCCAACCCAGCCGTGAAGTCGGTGCTCACCTGGGGCCTGACCGACCGCAACACCTGGCTGAATCGCATCCCCAGCCACCTCAAGAAGCGGCCCAACCGCCCGCAGCGCCCGCTGCCCTTGGACGAGAACTACGCACCGGTGCCCGCCTTCTTTGCCTTGCG
This sequence comes from uncultured Occallatibacter sp., assembly GCA_964645855.1. Classification (GTDB taxonomy): domain Bacteria; phylum Acidobacteriota; class Terriglobia; order Terriglobales; family Acidobacteriaceae; genus Telmatobacter. The sequence goes on along the minus strand of CAZYDF010000096.1, from coordinate 9,461 downwards.
CGACGCGATCGACAAGGCGGCGAAGCGCTAGCGCATTGCCTTGGACGATCTGCGAAAAACAGCCACAGATCCTTCCTGCGGTGCGGCAGACTGCTTCGCGACGTTGCATACAGCCACCTGCAGTGGAGCAGAAGTTAGCCGAAGTACAAAAGCAGATCCTTCGACTAACCACCCCCAGGCTCTGCCCCAAAGAGCCAAGATCGCTCTTTGGGGCAGAGCCTGGGGTCCCGTTCGCTCAGGATGACAGCTTCCTGTTGGTGCGGGCTCTGGAGCCATGACGTACGTCCCAAAGTTCCTGAGTCCCGGGTCCTTCGTCCCTAGTCCCTCAGTCCCTCAGTCCCTCAGTCCCCAGTCCCCAGTCCCTTCGTCCCCGCACCACGCATCAAACCGCCCGGCCCGGACCGCCGCAGCCATGGCGACGATATCCAGAGCCAGCACGCGGTCGTTCTCCAGGCGCGCGACCACTTCGCGGACCACGGTGCAGGCTTCGGCAACGGCTTTGGCCGGAGCCAGCGGCTGGCGGAACTCCACGCCCTGGGCCGCGCACATCAGCTCCACGCCTACGATGCGCTCCAGGTTGTCCACAATCTGGCGCAGCTTGAGCGCGCCGGTCATGCCCATGGAGACGTGGTCTTCCTTGCCGCCGCTGGTGGGAATGGAGCCGGTGGAGGAAGGATGCGCCAGCACCTGGCACTCGTTCACCAGAGCCGCCGAAACAATCTGCGCAATCATGAAGCCGGAGCTCAACCCGGCATGGGGCGACAAGAACGCCGGCAGCCCCTCGTTGATGTCCGGATTCAGCAGCCGGTCAATGCGCCGCTCGGTAATGCCCGCCAGATCCGTGAGCACAATGGCCGCATAGTCAAAGGCGTAGCTGAGCGGCGCGCCATGGAAGTTGCAGCCGGAGAGGACGCCGTCGCCTTGGGTCGGCTCACCCTTTTCCGGGAAGACCAGCGGGTTGTCCGTAGCCGAGCCGGACTCCACCTCCAGCACTCCGGTGATATGCGCCAAAGCGCCGCGCACCGCACCATGCACCTGGGGCATGCAGCGCAGACAGTAGGCGTCCTGCACGCGGGTGTCGTGGTCGCGATGGGCCTCGCGAATCTGGCTCTCCGCCATCAAGCTGCGCAGATGCCCGGCCGCCGCAATCTGGCCTGCATGGGGCCTGGCGGCGTGGATCCGCTCGTCAAAGGCGGAGGGCGTACCCATCAGCGCCTCCATGCTCATGGCTCCGGCAAGGTCCGCGATCCGCACCAAACGCTCGGCCCTGATCACGGCCAGCGCGCCCACGGCGGTCATGGCCTGGGTGCCGTTCAGCAGCGCCAGACCTTCCTTGGCTTCCAATTCAGCCGGCCGCAATCCAGCCCGCTGGAGCGCCTCGCCGCCCGTCATCCGATCACCCTGGTAGAAGGCCTCGCCCTCGCCCACTGCCACCAGCGCCAAGTGCGCCAGCGGAGCCAGATCGCCGCTGGCCCCCACCGAACCCTTTTCAGGGATCACCGGGGTCACGCCCGCGTTCAGCATGTTGGCCAGCAGCTCCACCAACAGCGGACGGCAACCGCTCCAGCCCTTGGCCAGCACATTGGCGCGGAGCAGCAGCATGGCCCGCGCTTCGGGAATGCTCAGGGGCTCGCCCACGCCGCCCGCATGACTGCGCACGAGGTTGATCTGCAGCTCCTTCAAGCTCTCGATGGGGACGCGCACATCGGCCAGTCGGCCAAAGCCGGTGTTCACGCCATAGACCGTTTGCCCGGTCTTCAAGATCTGTTCAATCCACGCCCGGCTCTCGGCCACGCGCTTCAGCGCCTCGGCGTCCATCGCCACCGGCCAACCCTTGGCCGCCACCCCTTCAATCTCCGCCAGCGTGAGCCGCTGACCTGCAAGAACCAAAGTCTTCATGCTCATCATGCTAGGCAAATGCGCATGGATCGTACAGAGGTAATCCACCCAACTTACCCGCCACTTGTAGGCGATTCCATCTTTTCTTTACACTTTCATGATGGAATCAACCATCATTCTAGATTCTTTTGGACGAAAGCTTCTGGATGAGCTGCAGGCCAACGCCCGCCTCTCCACGGCCGAGCTGGCCCGCCGCATTGGCCTCTCGCCCACGGCCACCGCCGAGCGGATGCGGCAGTTGGAGGAGTCGGGCGTGGTCCAGGGCTACAGCGCCCGCATTGACCCCGAGGCGCTGGGGCTCAGCGTGCAGGCCTTTGTGCGCATCAGCTCCTCCGGCCCCAACTACCACCGCCTACTGGACTACCTGCGCACTCTGGAGGAGGTCCGCGCCTGCCATCACCTGACCGGCGGCGATGATTTTCTTCTGGATGTTGCGGTGCTGGACCTCGCCCACCTGGAGGCGCTGATCGAGGCGCTGCTGCCTTACGGCTCACCCGTGACCAGCCTGGTGCTCTCCACGCCCATTGAGCGCCACAGCTACCCGGCCAGCGGCAAGCTGGCCACGCTCACGCCCAAGGCCAGGATTGCGCGAAGGCGGTGAGCGGTAGGGACTGAGGGACTCGGGACTGGGGACTAGGATGGAGGGACAAGTCCCCCCCGACACAGGCTGTCATGCTGAGCGAACGGGGCCCCAGGCGCTTTCTTCAGCCTGGGGGTGGTGAGTCGAAGTATCTGTAGTTGCTCTTGAAAAGCTCGCCGTGCCAATTGCTAAGTATTCCGGCGATCCAGCGAGCGCAGGAAGTCAGCTGGCTCTGCATCAAACCAATCCCGGGCCAGATCCACCCAGGCATGATTCTCGCGCTCGATCAGCGCCAATTTCTTCTTGCGCCGCCAACCTTTCAGCTGCTTCTCACGGGCGATGGCGGCGTTTACGTCGTTGTGGAGCTCAAACCAAACCAGACGGTCGCAGTTATAGTGCTCCGTAAAGCCGTCGTGTTCCCGCCATTTGTGCTGGAAGACGCGCTTGTGCAGGTCGCTCGTTACCCCCACGTAGAGCGTCCGGCTGCGGCTGGCCATGATGTAGGTGACATAGCTGTGCTCCTGCATGGAGCGGATTTTACGCCGCTGCGGTCTTCGTTCCGCAAGCAGAAAAAAGCAACTGCAGATGCTTCGACTCACCACCCCCAAACTGAAGTACGTTTGGGGCCCCGTTCGCTCAGCATGACAGCGCATGGGGGAGGCAGTCCCTATTCCCTCTATTCCCTATTCCCTATTCCCTATCCCCTCTGCCCCCCTCTAGCCAGAGGTCAGACCACTCTTGTACAATCCGGCTCGTAACTATCTCCTGGTGATATGATCCGGGTGTCAAAAAAAAGGGAGGCGCAATGGCAGACGCATCGTGTGATATTGGCCTGATCGGCCTGGCAGTGATGGGACAGAACCTGGTCCTCAACATGAACGACCACGGCTTCAAAGTGGCTGTCTTCAACCGCACCGTGTCCAAGGTGGACGAGTTCATCAACAACGAGGCCAAGGGCACTCAGGTAGTCGGCGCGCACTCCATGGAAGAGTTCGTAAGCCTGCTCCAGCGTCCCCGCCGCGTCATGCTGATGGTCAAGGCCGGTGACACGGTCGACAAGATGATCGACCAGATCGTTCCCCACCTGGAAAAAGGCGACATCATTATCGACGGCGGTAACTCGCTGTTTACCGATTCCAACCGCCGCACCGCCGATCTGGCTGCCAAGGGCCTTCTGTTCATCGGCACCGGCGTCTCCGGTGGCGAAGAGGGCGCGCGTCGCGGCCCCTCCATCATGCCCGGTGGCAACCCCGAGGCGTGGCCCCATGTGAAGGCGATCTTCCAGGCCATCAGCGCCAAGGTCGAAGGCGACATCCCCTGCTGCGACTGGGTGGGCGAGAACGGCGCCGGCCACTTCGTAAAGATGGTCCACAACGGCATTGAGTATGGCGACATGCAGCTGATCTGCGAAGCCTACGACCTGCTCTCGCGCGGCCTGGGCCTCAGCGCCGACGAGCTGCACGAAGTCTTTACCGAGTGGAACAAGGGCGAGCTGGATAGCTACCTGATCGAGATCTCCCGCGACATCTTCGGCAAGAAGGACGAGGACGGCTCCCCGCTCGTCGACAAGATTCTGGACACCGCCGGCCAAAAGGGTACCGGCAAGTGGACCGTGATCAGCGCGCTCGATACGGGCCAGCCGGTTACGCTCATCGGCGAGTCGGTCTTCGCCCGCTGCCTCAGCTCCATCAAGGATGAGCGCGTGGCCGCCTCCAAGGTGCTCGTCGGACCCGCGCCCAAGCTGCACGAAGGGGATCGCGCCGAGTTCATCGAGGAAGTGCGCCGCGCCCTCTTCTGCTCCAAGATCGTCAGCTACGCGCAGGGCTACATGCTGCTCCGCGCCGCTGCCAAGGAGCACGGCTGGAACCTGAACATGGGCGGCATCGCGCTGATGTGGCGCGGCGGTTGCATCATCCGCTCCCAGTTCCTGGGCAACATCAAGGAAGCCTTCGACAAGAACCCCAAGCTGGACAACCTGCTGCTGGACAGCTACTTCTCGGAGCTGGTCAACAAGTACCAGGCCAGCTGGCGCAAGGGCGTCATCGCCGGCATCGAGCTGGGCATTCCTACCCCGGCCTTCTCCACCGCGCTGGCCTTCTTTGACGGCTATCGCACCGGCCGCCTGCCGCAGAACCTGCTCCAGGCCCAGCGCGACTACTTTGGCGCCCACACCTACGAGCGCGTCGACAAGCCCCGCGGCGAGTTCTTCCACACCAACTGGACCGGCAAGGGCGGCCGCGTGGCTTCTTCCACCTACACGGTGTAAGAGCTAGTGGTCAGTGAACAGTGTCTGCTGATCTGCAATCACGGGCAACAAACAAAGCGGCGATTTTCCTTACGGAGATCGCCGCTTTGTTTTGCTCTATCAGGGAACGACAACGCACACCGTACCGAAGAGATGGCGCGAAGCGCGTCTGCCGCACCGCAGGTGCCAGGTGCTTGAACTACTTGCATCCGGTTCTACGTCTATACAACAAGGAGCTGCAGGAATGCCCGTAACGGCTGTACTAAGTCTGGTCCCGCTCACGCGTTCAATCGCCTTCCGCCCTTACCTGGCCGCGGTTGGCGGCAAGCCTATCCTGGCCCTGCTCGCCGAGCATCTCCTCACCCGCTCGGGCGCAGCCCGCTTCCTCGTTCTCTACCACTACGAGTCGGAGCGCGCGCTGCTGGCCGAGGCGCTCGCCAACACCGCGGCCGAGCTGCGCTTCACCCCGCACTTCTCCGAGTTGCAGGCCGTCGCCGAGCTTCTCCCCGAGTTTGAGGACGGCCAGATTGCGTTCCTGCAGCTGGGCTGCGCCTTGGCACCGGCCGACCTGCTGCTCCGCGTCACTCAGCATCATCTTAACCACGGCAACAGCTACACACTGGTGGACGGCGCGCCCGGCGGCTGCTCGCTCAGCTTGATCCAGGCCGCAACCATCAAAAGCCTTGTGCAGATTGCAGACCGCTTCGGCTTCAGCGCCGTGGACGACGCCGTGCGCCGCCTGCAACTGCTGGGAGAGCGGGTAGGCGGGACCGCAGCCACGGCCATCCGCGCCACCCCTTTCAACCTGCCCGTTGCCTATGCCGTCGCGCCGGAGACTCTTCCCCTGGCCGTGACCATCGACAAAGCCACCTGCCGCTTGCTGGACCAGGCCGTGGCCACCGCTGGCAACTGCAACGCCAGCCCTGATTCACCGGCCGTTCTTTGCGCCCTCAAGCCGTTGCAGGTGGAGTTGCTCGCCGCTCGGTGCGCGCTCGCTTCCAACTGCATCCTGGCGCCCGCGCCGCGCACTTCGCCCAAGGAGCGCATTCTCTATCTCTCCATCCCTTCCGCCTTCTCCGGCGCTGAGCAGGCTCTCTGCTCCATGGTCAAGTTCCTTGACCCCACGCGCTTCCAGCCCTTTGCCCTCACCGCTCACGAAGGCGTCTTCGCGGAAAAGCTGCGCGCCGCCGGTGCTGAGGTTGTCTGCCCGGATCGCGATGTGGGCACGCCGGAGATTGAGTCCTTCACCTACGCGCTCTCCCTGCTGCAAGAGATCCGCCCCAGCATTTTGCATTTGAACGGCTGCACCTCGCTGCCCTTTCTTGCGGCGGCCGCAGTCTCAGGAATCCCCGTTGTGCAGCACGTGCGCAACGGCGATCTGGTGGGATTCCAAAGCGGCCTCGTCCAGGCCCAGGCCATTGTGGCCATCTCCGAGTTCCTCCAGCGCGAGGCGCTGCGCCTGCCCATCCGCGCCGAGCGGGTCCACATCGTCTACGACGAGGTCGACAGCGAGGTCCTCGACCCCGCGCTCTTCGACAAATCCCAGTGCCGGGAGCAGTTCCAATTGCCGCCCCAGGCGCGCATCGCGCTCATGATTGCCCGCATGGTTCCCAACAAACGCTACGACCTGATGCTCGAAGCCGCGGCCGCAATCAAGTCGCAAGTGCCCGACTTCCTGCTCGTCCTCAAAGGCGATGTCTACGACGGCTCGCATCACACCCACGCCATTCACAACCTGATCCAGAAGCTCGATCTGGAAAGCTCCATTCGCTGGATGGACTTTGTGCCCGACATTCGCAGCCTGCTGGCCGCCGCTGACCTGCTGGTGCTCTGCTCGGATCGCGAAGGCCTGGGCAGCTGCGTGGTGGAAGCCATGTCCATGGCCTTGCCGGTGGTAGTGACCAACACCGGCGGCACCCACGAGATTGTGGAGAGCGGCGTCCGCGGAGGCTTTGTGGTGCCCGGCAGCGATCCGGCCGCGCTGGCCGCCCGCGTGACCGAACTGCTCAACGACGAGCCACTGCGTCACCGTCTGGGCAGCGCCGGCCGCGCGTTCGTCCGCACCCATCTGGACGCGCGCATCTCCGCCCGCGCCATCATGGAGATCTACACAACGCTCTTGACAGGCTGTTAAGCGGGGCCTGAATCCGCGCCACGGGCCAAGTAAGACATGGAGTGGGCGTGTCGCGATGCAGTTGGGGTTGCCAGTGTGCTTAGACAGGGGCCCTCGGATCGGCGGTTTGCAGTCAACAGACGTTAGCCGCGTCGTTCATAGTGGATGGTCGCAAGAGAAGAGGGGATGGGATGCTCGGTTGGATTCGCTTTGTCTTGGGTGGGATGGTCCTGGCTGGTTTGAGTGGGTGGGCCGGTTGGGCTCATCCACCCCAGCAGCCAGAGGTGCGCAACGACTGGAAGCTGGATGAGATCCGGGTGCATGACCCTTGGATTTTGGCTGATCTGCCGAGTAAGACTTACTTCCTGTACACTGCCGGGCGGTCCATGAGCGGAGGAACGCCGCATGGGGCGGTTATCGCTTACCGCAGCAAAGACCTAGTGACCTGGTCGGGACCGGAGACGGTGTTTGAGGTTCCGGATGGCGGTTGGGCGAATCCGGCGGATGGACTGTGGGCGCCTGAGGTTCACTTCTACAAGGGGCACTACTATCTGCTGGCCACGCTGCATAACAACGCACGGGGATTACCGGCTGGTGGATCGGGAGCCGAATCCGGTGGTGATACGACGGCTGAGGTGAAGTATCGGGGGGTGGGTCCGCATCTGCGGGGCACACAGGTGTTTCAAGGTGATGCTCCGATTGGCCCCTTCAAGCCATTGGTGGACCGGCCTGCGCCGCCGCCCTCCTATATGACTCTGGATGGGACGCTGTGGGAGGAAGATGGTGTGCCCTATATGGTGTATGCGCATGAATGGATTCAGCTTGTGGATGGGGCAATGGAGGCGGTGCCGCTGAAGCCAGACCTCTCAGCGGCGGCCGGGGACCCGATCTATCTCTTCAAGGCCTCGGATGCGCCTTGGCTGGCGGAGCGTAGCAAGACCAGTAACAAACCGACGAACTACGTTACCGACGGACCAGAACTATACCGTACAAAAGATGGACGGCTCGTGATGATTTGGTCGAGCTTCCGGGATGGGAAGTATGTGGAGACCCAGGCGCACTCCGCCAGTGGTAAATTGCGCGGGCCCTGGCGGCAGGATGGGGTACTGGTGGGCAACGACAGCGGACATGGGATGATCTTCCACACCTTCGATGGAAGGCTGTTGCTGGTGGTGCACCATCCGAATGACGGACGGCTGGCACGGCCAAATCTGTACGAGTTGGAAGAGACTGATGCCGGCTTGCAGGTGAAAGCTGGGCAGAGTGGCGCGAAGTAGCAAACGTGCGGCTGGGCAAGGCCGGTTGGTTGAACTCATTTGTCCCAGGGAAAAGGATCGGATGCGCGCCAACGAACGCGCACCCTGGACGGGCCAGTTGCAGGCCGACATGCAAAAAGTGGACAATTGCAGTCCATGCAAGTGCTCTCTTTGGTAGCGAATTTAATGCTCTGGGTGAACCCGGCGGCGACGGCTTTGAACGCGCTGACCGAGGCTCCCATTGTGCGCTTCTCGGTTCTGGCGCTCAGCTCCATCTTCTTCCTGGTGGACCCGCTGGCGGCCATCCCTTCGTTTTTGGCCATTACCATCAATGCCGATCCCAAGCGCCGCAAACGCATGGCGCGCAAAGGTGCGTTCACCTGCTTTGTGGTGCTCACCAGCTTTGCCGTCGCAGGCCAGCTCATCTTCCGCATGTTCGGAATCACGTTGCCGGCATTTGAGATAGCAGGAGGGCTGATCCTTCTGTTGATCGGCCTGGACATGCTGGAGGCGCGCCGCTCGGCCACCCAGGAAACTGGCGGTGAAGCCGAAGAGGCTGCCGGCAAAGAGGACGCTGGCATCGTCCCGCTGGGGATTCCGATGCTGGCCGGGCCAGGCGCCATCTCTTCGGTGATGGTGCTGGTGGGCCAGGTGCCGCAGCTGTGGCACTGGCAGATGGCGGCCATCCTGGGAGCGATTGCGGTAACGGCTCTGTCCGCTTACTGGATTCTGGCAGCGGCCGACCGGGTCCGCGGGGTGCTGGGGGAGACCGGAATTCGCATCCTGGTCCGCATCATGGGCCTGCTGCTGGTGGCCCTGGCGATGCAGTTCTTTGTGAATGGCCTGACGGACCTGGGGTTGATTGCCCGTCCTCAGGGATGAGCGAACCCTCTATATGGAGGGGCAGGAAAGCTGGGAAGTAGGAAACAGAGCCTCCAGAGGAGCAGATTACCCTGGTTCCTGAATGGGAAACCCAATAGGCATAGGGTGGTGGAGGGCTTTCCCACATAACACATCGACTTTCCACAGGTATAAGGCTTGCATGAAGATCGGTCTGTTGATATTCTCAGGAAGTCGCGTTGTGAAGCAAGACCGCCGTAACTAAGCTAAGTCAAGCGGAATCAAACGATTAAGACAAGTGAGAAGTTTTCCCTTGTGCATTCAAGAGACCTCTGGTAATCTTGAAAAGTTGTCGCAAGGCAGCTTACCGCAAGCAAGATACTGACTGAGCCCGCGAATGGGCCGACAAGATCAAGCATAGATTGTGGGCGCAAGTGAAAGAGAAACAAGCACTTGCAAAGTCGAGACGAGTCTGATAGTCTTGCACAGTTGGCAAAAGAGCAGTGGTGCTTCCCGGTGGCCTTTTAG
>CAZYDF010000095.1:0-16142 GCA_964645855.1 uncultured Occallatibacter sp. | reverse complement strand
GCTCAGGCAACAGCCCAAACCGCGCCTCCGCTCGCTGCACTTGCTGTGACATCTTCAATGAACCTCGCACGACGTTGTTCCGGGGGGCTTCGCCGGGTGCTTAGAATGAGAGGCGCTTGGAACCAGAGTACAGAAGAACAGAATTGAACCGCAGAAGGGGGTGTGCGCGTTCTGACAATGTCTTAGACCTGGAGTCCAATAACAAATAAGAAATCGGCAGATTTGTGCCTCTGCATGAACCTAATCCGCACGGTTTGGAGCAAAAGGTGGGACAGACTGCGTAAGCCTCACGATTTAGAGGGCCTGAGTATGAACTTGAATCTGTTTTGACCTGGGAAAAGAGCAGATAGGTGTCTTCTGATGATGAGAATCCACTCAGAAATGCTTCTATTTTGAGGTCGTCGTGCGATTGCTTGGAGTCTTGGTCACTTCTGGACCCGGAGCAGGGAAGCGGAGAGGCCGCTCGCGGGCCGGGATTGCCCGAGGGGAAGAAGAACACCTCCGAGATTGAGTTGCTGACCATGCGTTCTACCGTACCTGCCAACGATCAGATGGAAACAGCCGACTAATCCCCTCGTCTGAATTGTCTGCCGCGAGGGGTGTCCTAATAATCCCACCCTTATGTAATAGACTCAAGGTTACCGAAACTGTTCGAGAAAGGACACTTTTTGTGAAGATACTGGTCACGGGCGGAGCAGGGTACATCGGAGGCACAGTGGCAGGATTGCTGGCTTCCAAGGGCCACGAAGCAGTGGTGTATGACAATTTGAGCCATGGGCGGTTGGATCTGCTGCCTGGGGGCGTGAAGTTTGTGGAAGGCGAACTGGCTGATCGGGGCAAGATTGAAAACCTTTTCAATGAGGCTAGAAGCCAGGAAAAACCCTTTGACGGTGTGCTGCACTTTGCCGCGCTGATTGAAGCTGGCGAGTCCATGAAGGTGCCCGAGACCTTCTTCCGCAACAACACGGCGTCTACCTTGGCGCTGCTGGAAGCCATGCTGGCCTGCGATGTGAAGAAGCTGGTCTTCTCTTCCACGGCGGCGGTTTATGGCGAGCCCGAGGTGGTTCCGATTCGTGAGGACGCCAAGCTGTTGCCCACCAATGCTTACGGCGAGTCCAAGCTGCTGGTGGAGCACATGCTGGGTTGGCTGAACCGCATTCATGGGCTGCGCTGTGCCTCGCTGCGGTACTTTAACGTTGCGGGCGCGCCGGAAGGTCCTGGCGGCATTGTGCGCGGTGAAGCGCATGAGCCCGAGTCGCACCTGATTCCGCTGATTCTGGACGTTGCGCTTGGTCGGCGCGCATCCATCAAGATCTTCGGCGAAGACTATCCTACCCCGGACGGCACCTGCATCCGCGACTACATTCACGTCTCCGATCTGGCCGATGCGCACCTGCTGGCGCTCGAAGCGCTGGACAAGGAAAGCCGCCTGATCTACAACCTGGGCAATGGCAAGGGCTTCAGCGTGCGCGAAGTGATTGAGTCAGCCCGTCGCGTGACTGGTCATCCGATTCCCGCCGAGATGTGCCCCCGTCGTCCCGGCGATCCGGCCGTGTTGGTGGCCAGCTCCGAGAAGGCTATTGAACAACTGGGCTGGAAGCCGCACTACACGGAGCTGGACGAGATTGTCCGAACCGCGTGGGTCTGGCACCAGAAGCGCCACGCCAAGGCATAGCATGCAGGCACCTGCGGTGCGGCAGCCGCGCTTCGCGCAGGTACAAGGAGGACAATCGTTTTTGTGCTGCGTATTTCAGACAAAGGACACGTGAACGTATTACAAATCTAGGCAAAAGGCCCCGGAACTCTCGGGGTCTTTTTCTATGCTGCGGAATTCATCCCATTTCCGTCGGCAAAGGTTAGGCTGGAAGCATGGCAGGGAACGAATTAGCGCTGCGGATCGAGGGGCTCAGGAAGAGCTTTGGCGACGTGCAGGCGGTGGATGGACTGGACCTAGGGGCCGGCCGTGGGGAATGCCTGGGTCTGCTGGGACCAAACGGGGCAGGCAAGACCACCACCATTGAGATTTGCGAAGGGCTGACCGCGCCGGATGCGGGCGTGGTCGAGCTGCTGGGGCTGGAGTGGAACCGCAGCGCCCATGAGCTGCGCCAGCGCATTGGAATCCAGCTGCAAGAGACGCAATTCACCGACAAGCTGACGGTGGAGGAGACGGTGCGGCTTTTTTGTAGCTTCTACCATCGTGGGATGCCGGTGGATCAACTGATTGCGCTAGTACAACTAGAGGAGAAGCGCAAGGCACGTGTGGGTGGATTGAGCGGCGGGCAGAAGCAGCGCCTGGCCATGGCGCTGGCTCTGGCGGGCGACCCGGAGCTGGTATTTCTGGATGAGCCCACCACCGGGTTGGACCCGCAGGCGCGGCGTCACCTCTGGGAGCTGGTGGAGGAGCTGAAGCGCACCGGGCGCACCATCATTTTGACCACCCACTACATGGAAGAGGCCGAACGGCTCTGCGATCGCGTGGCCATCATGGATCGGGGCCGCAAGATTGCCGAAGGCACGCCCAAGGAACTGATTGCTCTGGCCGGTGGCGAGGAGATTGTAGAACTGGGTGCTTCGCGCACGGCGAACGTGCCAAGACTGGTTGCGAAGCTCAAGGCCATCGACGGTGTGCGCGAGCATACGGAGCTGGGCGGTGTGCACAGGCTGGCAGTGGGCGAGCTGCATCGAACTACGCCGCGCATCTTTGCCGTGCTGGAGGAGGAGGGCGTGCACCTGAGCGAGTTCCGCACTCACTCCGCCACGCTGGAAGACGTGTTCGTCAAGCTGACGGGGAGGAACCTGCGCGATGAGTAAGCTGAGTGAGTTCCTTGACCGGAGCAGCCTCTTTCAACTGACCTGGACGCGTTTCCGCCTGATTCTGCGGGAACCGGAGGCGATTTTCTGGGTCTTTGTCTTTCCGATTCTGCTGGCGGGAGGGTTGGGGATTGCCTTCCGGAACCGGCCCGCGGATGTGCTCCCCGTGGGGGCTACAACCCCGCAGATGGTGCAGATCTTGAATGCCGGCGGTGAGCTGAAGGCGCAGGCGGTGAGCGAGGCCGAAGGGCCCCATGCTCTTGCCACCGGGCGCGTGGTGCTGATGGCCGTGGCCGAGCCCAGCGGGGTGCGTTACGACTTTGACGAGACCAATCCCGATGGCCGCGCTGCCCGGCGTGCCGCCGACCATGCGCTCCAGACTGCGGCCGGTCGGCGCGACCCGGTTGTGAGCCATGACCGGCTGGTGCATGAGGTGGGCGCGCGCTACATCGACTTTGTGGTGCCCGGCCTGCTGGGGATGAACCTGATGGGGTCGGCCATGTGGGGCCTCGGCTTTTCTATCGTCGATATGCGGCAGAAGAAGCTGCTCAAGCGCATGGTGGCCTCGCCCATGCCGCGCTGGGAGTTTCTGGCGTCCTTTCTCATCTCGCGGCTCGCCATGCTGGTGCTGGAGGTGGCGGCGCTGCTGGGGTTTGCGTGGTTGGCCTTTGGGGTTCCCTTCCGCGGCAGTTTCTGGCAGCTGGCGGCGCTATGCGTGCTCACCTCCATCGCCTTCTCGGCGCTGGGCCTGCTGGTGGCCTCGCGGGCGCGGACGCTGGAGGCGGTGAGCGGCCTGATGAACCTGGCCATGTTTCCTATGTGGATTCTCTCTGGAGTTTTCTTCTCGGCTTCGCGCTTTCCGGCCTTTATCCAGCCGTTGGTGCGGGCTCTGCCGCTCACCGCGGCCATTGAAGCCCTGCGCGGCAACATGCTGGAGGGGCTGGGGCTGGGCCGGATGATGGGCCAGGTGGGGATTCTGCTGCTCTGGTGCGCGGTTCCGTTTGCCTTGAGCCTGAAGATCTTCCGCTGGCGCTAAGGCATTGCATGCAGAGGCGCTTCAAGGCCGGGGCTTTAGGAACGCACGGAGGTTCTTGGGAGCTGCCAGATCGTTCCCAACAGGCCCAAAAGAAGAAAGGCGGCCGAAGATCGGCCGCCTGAATATCCCTGGATTTTCTCAAGTCTAACAATAAATTGATCGCGAAATCTAATAAATTGATCGCGAAATCTAGTTGATGCTGGTGCTCATCATGGGCGAAAGGACGGTGCCCTGTGCCTGAACCGACTTGAGCATGGCGTGCAGCGCGCAAATCTCAGCGCGACAGGCGGTGAGCTGCGCCTGCAGGTGGGCGAACTCGGAGCGGATCTGTACCTGGAGATCGGAGATCTCCACTTCGAGCCGGTCATTGGCCGCGATCTGCTCGGCCTGGTTCGTCTGGACTGCCTTGAGGTTGGGCAGGATCACGTCCGACAGCAGGTGGTCTAATGTGGCTGCGATATCACTCATGCCCCGATCATAAGAACATTCCAATGACTATGCACGATTACGGGCGCCCGCACGGAGGTAACTCGAAAGACTGACCTTAGTTGAGGCACCCCGCATTGCGATTTGAGGTCAGATGTGGCACATGTTTGCCGCCCGGCTTTGGACCCCATCCAAGAGTCAGGGACAGAGTTTTGAGCAGAGGAAAAACTGCGCTGCAAGGTCCGGAATCGGACCGTACAATCGTTAGATATGGATCTGAACAAGCTTCCCGAGGCCCCTTCCTCTGCCGCTTCTGACAGTCTTCTGGACGGCGGGCGTTTTGTGCGCGCCTGTCTGCGCAAACCGGTTGATCGTACGCCGGTGTGGTTCCTTCGCCAGGCTGGCCGCTACATGCAGGAGTACCGCGACATCCGCAAGCACCACACCCTGGTGGAGATCTGCAAACAGCCCGATATCGCCGCTGAAGTGACCATTACAGCCGCTGAAAAGCTGGGTGTGGATGCGGCCATCATCTTTGCCGACCTGCTGCTGCCGCTGGAGCCGATGGGCCTCCCCTTTGAGTTCATGGCGGGCGAGGGGCCGGTGGTCCACAAGCCGGTTCGCTCGCTGGCTGACGTGCAGGCACTGCGCACGGATCGCGCAGAAGACCTGGCCTATGTGGCCAAGGCCATCGAGAAGGTAGCTGCGCACTTCCGCGACCGGCTGGGCATTATCGGCTTTTGCGGAGCGCCCTTTACGCTGGCCAGCTACATGATCGAGGGCGGCGGCTCCAAGAACTACATTGAGACCAAGAAGCTGATGTACACCAATCCGCTGGCCTGGAACCTTCTGCTCGACAAGATCATCACCGTGCTGATTGAGTACTGCCTCCTGCAAGTGCAGGCCGGGGCCGACGTGATCCAGATCTTCGACAGCTGGGTTGGTTCGCTCTCGCTTACGGACTATCGCGAGTACGCATTTGCCGCCTCCAAGCGCCTGGTGCGCGCGGTGCAGGCGATGGGCGTGCCGGTGATCTACTTTGGCGTGGAAACCGCCGGCCTGCTGAACGAGATGGCCAAGACAGGAGCCGATGTGATCGGGCTTGACTGGCGGCAGCCGCTGGACGAGGGCTGGAAGTCCGTTGGTGCCGCACACGCCGTGCAGGGCAACCTGGACCCGATTACGCTCTTTGCTCCGCTGGAGGTGATTGAGTCGCGGGTGCGCGAGATTCTCGTCTCGGCCGCGGGCCGTCCTGGGCACATCTTCAATCTGGGCCACGGCATTGTGCCGAGCACCCCGGTGGAGCATGTGCAGGAAGTGGTGAAGATGGTGCGCGCGATCAGCCTCAAGACGAACGCGGAGGCGGCTCGTGGCTAAGCAGGCGGTCCTTCTGCTGGCCCACGGCACGCCGGAGACAGTGGACCAGATTCCGGAGTACCTGCGCAATGTGACCGGGGGGCGGCCCTTGCCGGAGGCGGTGGTGACAGAGATTCAGCGTCGCTACACGCTGATCGGCCATAGTCCGCTGACCGAGATCACGCTTGAGCAGGCGCGCCTGGTGGGGGCGGAGTTGGCCCGGACCGGAGATGCGGTGCCGGTTTACGTGGGCATGCGCAACTGGCGTCCCTACATTGCCGATGTGGTACGGCAGATGAAGGCCGACGGGGCGGAGCAGGTTGCGGTTATCTGCCTGGCTCCGCAGAACTCCCGGACCAGCGTCGGGCTCTACCGCAAGGCGGTGGAGGCTGAAGCTGGGGACCTGAAGCTGGACTTTACCGAAGGCTGGGCGCGTAACCCACTGCTGGCCGAGGCATTTGCGGAGCGGCTGCGGCCGGCGCTGGCTCGTCTGAGCCAGGAGGTGGGCGAGCCGGTTCCAGTGCTGTTCACCGCCCACAGCGTGCCATGCCGCACGGTGCAGACGCCTGCGGGTGGTGAGATTCAGCCCGATTCCTACGCCGAGGATGCTAAAGCAACCGCTGCCGCTGTTGCCGCCTTGGTTCCGGAAATTCCGCGCTGGTGGTTTGCCTTCCAGAGCCAGGGTGCATCGGGCGGTCCGTGGATTGGACCCACCGTGGAGCAGACCCTGGAGGCAGTTGCCAAGGAAGGGGTCAAATACCTGATCCTGCAGCCCATTGGGTTTCTTTGCGACCACGTGGAGATTCTCTTCGATGTGGATCATCTGTTTCGCGATTTTGCCGTCCAACTTGGTGTGCGGCTGGAGCGTCCAGATTCCCTAAATGGGTCTAGCTGGTTAACACAAGCGATAGCCGGGTTAGTTCGTGAGGGTCTTTTCCGGCTAGAATAACTGCAGTGATTTGAAGTTGCCGCAGGCTGGTATTCATAATGTGAGGCGGAGGAAAGGGATCTTCATGATCTCTTCTCTGTTGCTTGCGGTTGAACTAGTATTGGTTGCGGAGTGCGTGATTACAAAGAACATCTCAGGAATCTGGTGAATGCAAGGAATCTGATGGAGATTCCTGTCTCACTCATCCTTGAATGCTAAGTGTAGGGCTGACTCGAACTTCAAGACCGCGTGCTTTGCGAGATGTTACCACGAGGCTTCTGCTGTGGTGCAAACGTTAGCAGACAACTACAGCGTTCATTTTTTGCGATTTTCGAACGGGGTCTTTCGATGACTGAAGAGCGGATGGAGCAGGGGCACAGTTCAAATAAAAGCTCGCGCGAGAAGAAGGTCTATTGTCCAAAATGTGGTAGCGACCGCACTGGTCGGTTGCCCCGCAGGGGATTTTGGCAGAACGGTGTTCTTTCAATGCTTGGCTTTTTTCCTTGGGGATGTAGAAACTGCCGGGAGCACTATTTGTTGCATCGGCGCGGAAAAGATGGGAGCGAGTATTCTGATCGGCGTGAAGACCGCTCTCATCATTCGAGATCCAACTCTCGTTCCAGTTCCCGATCCAGCTCCCGATCCAGCTCCTGATCTGATTTTCAGGCACTTTGCATCGAGTTGGGCAGCCGGAGATGGCTGCCCAATCTAGTTTCCCCATCCAGTGCAGAGGTCAATTTCTCTCTCGGAACCAGAGCTATTGGGGCAGAGGAATGCTGTTTTCGATCTCCAGGGAGCGGATCGCCTGCTTGAGGTCTGCCACTCCCGTGTAGGGGATGCCGATGATTCCCAAAGCACGTGCGGCTTCCACGTTTGCGGGAAGATCATCAAGGAACAGAGTCTCCTCGGGCGCGGTGCCCAGCGCCGCCAGGGTATGCAGGTAGATGGCCGGGGCCGGCTTGATGACGCGCAGCAGATAACTGAAGACCTGGACGTCGAAGTTCCGCACCCAGGGCAGATTCCGCACCACGCTTTCCTTCACGACATCGCCCAGATTCGACAGAATAGCTGTCTTCAGGCCTGCCGCACGCAGCTTGGCCTGCCAGTCCACCAGCGGCTGATTGGAGCTGGTCCACATCCGTGCATCCAGCTGCGCAAGCTCTGCGATCAGCTCCGGAGGGTAGGCGACGCCGCCCTCGTCGAGGATGGTTTGCCAGTAGCTCAGCCCGTTCAGGTCGCCGCGGTCATAGTCATGGCGATGCTTCCAGTAGAGTGCCTCAGCCTGTGCCGCGGGGATGCCGGAACGGTGGAGCATTTCAGCCTGAATGGATGCATCCGGAGGGCCGCTCAGAACCATCCCGTAGTCAAAGATCACCGCGCGCAGCTTCAATCTGGCTCCCGAGGGCCCGTGTATGGTGGAAAAGGGCTCAATTCCATTGTGCCTGACCCTAAGCTGACTCGCATCCCAGGATGCGGTGGACGGGGCAGGCAGGCGGAAAGACACAAGAGCCAGGAATATCCAGAAGATCGAGAGCAGACCCATGCGATTCTCCCAGCGTACGAACTGGAATACAGAAGAGAGCGAGCTATCCAGGGCGCACCGCGTCCGGCTCGAGTCCGGCTTGCCGGTGTCTGACCTTACCGCCTCCAACCCCACCCGGAGCGGCTTCAACTATCCGGCGCATCTTCTTGATGGGTTGAGAGATACGGAAGCACTAGACTACGACCCGCAGCCCCGGGGCAGCCGCCGGGCGAGGCTGTCGGTCTGCGACTACTACCAGAGCCATGGGGTTCGCCTTGCGCCTGAACAGATTCTTCTGACGACCTCAACCAGCGAGGCCTATAGCTTCCTGTTGCGGCTGCTCTGCGATCCGGGGGCGGAGATTCTGGTCCCGCAGCCCGGCTACCCGCTCTTTGACTACCTGGCCACGCTCGATGACGTCAGAATCAAGCCAGTCTCGCTGGTTTATGACCACGGCTGGCAGATTGACCCGGAGAGCTTTCGCCTGGCCATCACGCCTGAGACCCGAGCCATCATGCTGGTGCATCCCAACAACCCGACCGGCCACTTGACCAAAGGCTGGGAGGTGGAAGAGCTGGCAGGGATCTGCAGGGAACATCAACTGGCTCTTGTAGTTGACGAGGTTTTTTTAGACTTTTCTTTTGCCCAGCCAGCCAAGAGTTTTGCCGACGGCCTGGAAGGCGTGCCGGTGTTTGTGGTGAGCGGGTTGAGCAAGATTGCCGGCCTCCCGCAGATGAAGGCGGCCTGGATTGCCGCCACTGGACCCGACCAGGAAGCTGCTCTGGAGCGGTTGGAGGTGATTGCCGATACCTTCCTCTCCATGAACGCGCCGGTGCAGTGCGCGCTGCCGGGCTGGCTTGCGAGCCGGGGCGTGCTGCGGGGGCAGATTCGCGAGCGAACCCAGGCAAACCTTGCCGAACTTGACAGGTTATTAACGCAAGCAACTGCAGTTGAAAGGCTTAGAGCGGATGCCGGGTGGTATGCGGTGCTCCGGATTCCGGCCGTGCAGCCGGACGAGCAAACGGTTCAGGAGCTACTGGAGAGGGGAGTGTGGGTGCATCCTGGCTACTTCTTTGGGCTGCCAGCCTCTGGTTGGCTGGTGGTGAGCCTGCTGGCTCCCGTTAACGAGTTCAGCACTGGAGCCGCCGCCCTGGTTAACTATCTTAGAACGAACCAGGACGGTAACAATCGTCACCTTGAAGGTGAAGTGCTTCTTTAAGGTTGAATGCTCAAGTTGTTAAAATTAAAGGAAAGGTGACTGGAGCTGCTTTTTTATCGGGGCATCAGGAAGGGGTTGCTTCGGCGCTCGATGCCGATGGTGGTTGAAGGTCCATGACCTGCGATCACGCGGGTGGCGTCGGGCAGTGTGAGCAACTTGGTCTGGAGAGACCGGATGATCTGCTCGTAGTTGCCGCCGGGAAGGTCGGTGCGACCAATGGAGCCTGCAAACAGGGTGTCGCCGGCAATGAGCAGGTTCAACTCCGCGAAGTACAGGCAGACACAGCCCTGGGTGTGGCCGGGGGTGTGCAGGACGGTGGCCGGATAGGCGGGCAGCCCGACGACCTGACCATCGTTCAGCGGCTCATCCGGCGGAGCCACCTTGGGGGGAGCCGTGCCCAGCCACGCCGCCTGCTGGGTCATGGAGGAGAGCAACGGCAGGTCATTCTCGTTCATATAAATGGGTGCGCCGGTCAGCTCTTTAAGCTGGACGGCTGCGCCCACGTGGTCGATGTGGGCGTGGGTGAGGAGGATCTGGCGGAGGGTCAGGCCCTGGGCGGTCAGCCTGCCGTAGATGCGCTGGACCTCGTCACCGGGATCGATGACGATGGCTTCGTGGGTGTTGCTGTCGCCGAGGAGGGTGGTGTTGGCACCGATCGGACCAACGGGGAAAGACTCAAAGATCATGCAACTATTGTAGTTCGAAGAGATTCCGGGAGCGTGGTCCCAATGGAACAGGGCAAAAATTGACGGCGAAGAGATAGTGAATAAATATTTCGCACGGTTCGCTCTTTATTCGCTATAATTCGCGCATGGCAGTCACGCGGCGGCAAAAAGAAATTCTCGATTTTCTCTCCTCCTTTGTGGAACGGAACGGTTATTCGCCGTCGTTTGAGGAGATTGCGCGGGGCATGGGGCTGAAGAGCCTAGCCACCGTTCACAAGCACATTACGAACCTGGAAAAGAAGGGCTTGTTGGACCGGGTGCACAACCGTAGCCGGTCGATCGATATTCTGCCTCCCGGTACCCGCACTCTGGCTACGGACAGCCTGCCGCTGGCCGGCCGGATTGCCGCGGGATTTCCTGTGGAGGCCCTGGAGACGCCGGAGACGATCTCGCTGCACGACGTGGTGGGCAACCGCGACGTCTTTGCGCTGGAGGTCCGGGGCGATTCCATGCGCGATGAGCACATTATCAACGGGGATTACGTGCTGGTGGAGCGGACCCGCACCGCCCGGCAGGGCGAAATTGTGGTGGCGCTGGTGCATGGTGCTGAAACGACCCTGAAGCGGTTTTTCCCGGAGGGGAGCCTGGTCCGGCTGCAGCCTTCCAATGCCGAGATGGACCCGATCTATGTTCCGGCCGCACAGGTGGCCATCCAGGGACGGGTTCTGGGCATATTGCGCAAGTACCGTTGAGTTTTTGGGATATTGAAGCAGAAGATCCGGGGCTGAGGCCCAGGATCTTTTTGGTAACGCGAACGAAGAGCGGGAGCTATATCTAAGATCTGATCCCTCAATGTGCAGCTGTCGGGCAGAGGCAGGTGCGATAGCTCTCCGCGTCCATGTTGCCCAGGGAGCAGGTGTACTGCGGCCAGTGGAGGGCCATCAGTAGGGCGCTGGCGTGGAAGTAGTAGTTGTGGATGTAGGTCTGGCTGGGGGCCGTGGTGGCGGCCTTGTCGGCTTCAAAGCCGGAGAGGAGTTGGGCTACGTTGGTCGCGCTGTAGGCGTTTTCTTGATACGCCTCGCGGAAGCTGTATTTCAGCGCCCAGGAGGCTCCCTTGGCATCTGTGCTGGCGACGACGGCGTAGTCCACCATCGTGCCATTGGTGGGGTTCACGCGCGCCACCGTGAACGAGGGCAGGTTGCCGTTGTTGGGAGAGATGGAGGGGGTCAACTTGACCGCGATGGGCGGCTGCTGGCTGATGCCGGGGATCAGGCGCATCTCATCCATGTGGGTGTGGGCAAACAGGGCCAGGGGAACCACGTCGGAATAGGGGGCGAGAGCTTCCGGCAGCGCTCCGGAGGAGAGGTACATCTCCGGTGCCTGGCCGCCGCAGACGTTGCGCAGGTGGGTGGCGGTCGAGTAGGGGTCGATACCGGGCGGGATGTGGCCCACAATCCAGAGTTTCTCGCCTTGGGCGCGGGCGGCCTGGAGCTGCGCGTTGAGCCAGGCAAGCGGCTGTAGGGCTGCTGCCGGGTTGGGCTTGGCATCGCAACCGGCGTAGCGGCTGGACTCAAAGAGGTTGTCGATGGCTACGATCCGCAGGTGCTGGAAGGGCGCGGGCAAGGCGACCGAGTAGTTGCCGAAGGCGGCAAAGTCTGCTTGGGCCTGGGCGCGCTGGCTGGCGGGAACGTCGGCCACAAAGCTCTTTGAGGATTCAGCCAAAAAGGCGCTGTGCGGGTCCAGCTGGTAGTCGCCGCAGCCGGAGTCGTTGTTGCCTAGCACTGGATAGACCGGCACGCCGGGCAAGGTTGCGCGCAACTGGAGCAGGATGTACTCCATGGTTTTGACGGTGAAGGCGCGATAGGCGCCCTCCGGGGCCTTGGGGAAGACCGCGTTGAACTTGCAATCGAGGGCGTGGGCCAGCAGGTCGCCGGCAATCACGGCGAACTGGACGTTGCGGGCCTCGGTGTGGAGCGCGTTCAGGCTGGAGACGAACAACTCCTCGTCGGTGTCGCGTCCTCGGGTGTGGCAGGATTTTTCTAACGCAGCCAGGTGAGTGTCTCGGTCGGCTGAGGCGGGGGCGTCTAGAATCGCGCGCCAGCCGGAGACCGGCGCGGCTGCCAGCTGGGGAACCTTGCCGGGGTCCAGGAAGGGATCGAAGTGGATGTCGCTGAGCAGCAGAGCCGGAACAGCGGGGGGCCGATTTTGTTGCGCATAGGCCGGGAGCAAGACCATCTGGAGAGCAAAAGCAGCCAAGAGCGAGCATAAAAGCAGGCGGACAGAGCGAGAACAAAGCATGGAAGGTTCCAGGGGGTTGGGAAAGCAGGCCGGAATCAGGATAACCGATAAAGGGGTAGATGGTTCGCGCGTTCCCGACAAAACCCTGTAACACTCCAATTTCCACATCATCTTCGAGAACCTCTGGCCGATAGAAGGAACATCCTCCCACAGGATTTGTTCAGAGGAGCACGACCATGTCTGCAGGTGTGTACGTTACAAGTGTTGAGACCGTAGTTCCCGAAGGCGTTTTCATTTATTCGCAAACCGACCTAAAAGGTCACATCACCCTTGCCAATCAAGCATTTGCCGATATGAGCGGGTACGCCGTTGAGGAGATGGTGGGCAAGGCCCACAACATAGTCCGGCATCCTGACATGCCGAAGGAAGCCTTTGCAGACATGTGGCTCTCCCTGAAGGCTGGCCGACCGTGGCGTGGCGTGGTGAAGAACCGGCGCAAAGACGGCGGCTACTATTGGGTGGTTGCGATGGTGTCGCCGGTGCGGGAGGATGGCAAGTTGATTGGCTATCAATCCGTACGGTATCGTCCCAACCGGAAGCAGATTGATGGGGCTTCGGCGGCTTACAAGCGCATTCTGGCAGGGGACAAGAGCATCAGGGTTGAAGAAGGCCTGGTGGTGAAGTCGCGGTCGGCTCTGGTGCTGCGCGGAAGGTCCTATGACTTCCAGATCATGCAGGCGGCGCTGCTCGGTTTGTTATCAGCCACGGTGGGCATGGTGGCGCTGTTGGAGGGGATTTCGCCGACGTTCCGGATTCTGGCGGCTATCGTTCTGGGGGTGGGCGGATTGCACGGGCTGTACATGCTCGGCTTCTTTTTGCCCAGGTTGAAGAATTATGTAACTGAAACGAACAAGTATCTGGATGAGGTGCTGGCGACCGGCAACCTGCGTTTGCGCACCGAGGTGGATCGGGATGACGCCCTGGGCGCCATTGGGCGCAAGCAGCGGCTGCTGAACGGCTGGATGCAGTCTTCGATCCAGAGCGTGGGCGATGCGGTTTGGCATGTGGAACATGCGGCCTCCGTGGTGTCGACTTCGATCCACGAGATTGGCAAGGCGGCGCAATCGCAAACCCAGGCTACGGCCTCGGTGGCGGCGGCTACCACTGAGCTGGGGCTGACCATTCGCGAAGTGAGCCAGCATTTGTACAACACCGAGGGCGCGGTGAGCGAGACAGGCCGGCGGGCGACCGAGGGCGCGGGGGTTTCGGAGCGGGCCACCAACGAGATTCATGCTCTGGAGAGCGCGATCCGGAGTGCGGCTGGCGAGGTGGAAGCGCTGGGCGAGAGCACGGCACAGGTGGGCCACATGGCAGCGGCCATCCGCGAAATTGCGGACCAGACCAACCTGCTGGCTTTGAACGCCTCCATTGAGGCGGCCCGAGCCGGCGAGGCAGGCCGCGGATTTGCCGTGGTGGCCAACGAAGTGCGCCGTTTGGCAGATCGCACCACCAAAGCTACGGCCGATATTGATGGCCTGATTTTGAAGATCAAGGCCGACACGGAGCGGGCCATTGGCGGCATGCGCCACGGATCAACCCAGGTGGGCGAAGGCCTGAGCTTGGTACGGGAGGCACAGGAAGCGCTGAACGGCATCAACGATCTGATGGGCGGCGCGGTGAAGATGGTCTCTGAGATTGCGACATCTTCCAGCCAGCAAACCGAGGCCATGAACGACATTGGCAGCAACATCTCGCATGTGGCGGCCATGACCGAGCAGAGCCTGGGTGTGGTTCACGCCACCACCGACCAGATCGACCAGCTGGTTCCGATGGTTGGCCGGGTGCGCAACGCGGTTGAGCAATTCGAGGTGTAGCAGGACTCCCCTCCACGGCGGGGGGAGCGTTGTGGTATACGTTACCGCATGAACGTACGCAACGCTCTCTCCGCTTTTCTTATGGCTTTCGTTGCCTTTTCTCTTCTTCCAGCAGCCAGCGCGCAAAAGGCCTCCCCGGCCCCGCCCATGGGCTGGAACAGCTGGGACTCCTACGGCCTGACCATCAACGAGGCCGACTTCCGCGCCAATGCCGAGGTCCTGAAGGAACTGCAGACCTACGGCTGGAAGTATGCCGTGATCGATGAAGGCTGGTACATGACCAACCCCGAAGCCAAGGGGCTGGTTGCCCGGAAGTACGTCTGGGACCAGAACGGCCAGCTGATTCCGGCGCTCAACCGCTTTCCCTCCGCGGCCAACGGCGCGGGCTTCCGTCCGCTCTCCGATTGGGTTCACAAGCAGGGTCTCAAGTTTGGCATCCACATTGTGCGCGGCATCCCCAAGCAGGTGGTGGATGAGAATTTGCCTATTGCCGGTAGCAAATTCACCGCCGCCGATGCCGCTGACAAGACCAGCCCCTGCCCGTGGGACGAGGGCAACTGGGGCGTGGCCGACAATGCGGCCGGACAAGCCTACTACGATGCCATGTTCAAGCTGTTTGCGCAGTGGGGCCTGGACTTTGTCAAGGTGGATTGCATCAGCAACCGGCCTTACCGGATCAGCGAGATCAAGCAAATCTCTGAAGCCATCAAGAAGAGCGGGCGGCGCATGGTGCTGAGCCTCTCTCCGGGGCCCACCAGCCTGAAGAATGCCGCCGAGGTGGCCGAGTACGCCGACCTGTGGCGAATTGCTGACGACCATTGGGACGTTTGGGGTGAGAAGCACGAGACCGATCCGGCCAAAATGAAGCCGGGAGAAAGCGGCGAGTTTCCCTTTGGTGTGCGTGACGCTTTTGATCGACTGGCCAAGTGGTACACCTATGTGGGCCCCGGAAGCTGGCCGGATCAGGACATGCTGCCCTTTGGCCACCTGGGACCAAGTCCCGGTTGGGGCAAGGAGCGCGAGAGCCGCCTGACCCATGACGAGGAGCGGACTGAGCTGGCGCTGTGGGCCATTGCCCGGTCGCCGCTGATTCTGGGTTCGAATTTGACGCAGATGGACGACTTTACCCGCTCGCTGGTGACCAACCAGACGATTCTGTTCATGAACCAGGCGGCCACCTACAGCCGTCCGGTGGACGTGTCCACGCTTGGTCCGGGATTTGAGAACGTGCGGGTGTGGCGTGCCTCGATTGGCGAGCCAGGATCGCGCGGCTATACGGAGTGCTTCGGCTTCTTCAACCTGGATACCAAACCGGCCACGGTGAAGACCACCTGGAAGCTGTTGGGTCTGGATGGAGCGAAGCATGCCGCGCTGAGCGCCTGGGATGACACCACGACCAAGGAGTCCAAAGAGATCGTGGTCACAATGCCGCCCCATGGCAGCCAGGTGTTTCAGGTCAAGTTCAACTAGGCCATTGACCGCATGATTTCTTACCACTGTTGGGTGCCCCATCCATCCCGCGTTTTGTGCGGGATGGGTGGGATATCGTGACGCTATTTGAGGGCCGGATCAACAGGGTTAGGGTGCCCCAGGTCTCGATTTTGAGCCACCAACCGGCTTTGGCCTGTGCAGATTCTAAGCAGCTTATAGGATGTTGCTTGGAAGACTTGGGGCGAAATGTCGGTGGTTTTCGACGCTGCCGTGTGAATCGTTGCGCCCCGTCCGGGGCGCAGTGCGAAAAGCCCAGGGCAACCCTGACGCGGAGCGGAAGGGGCAGCCCTGGGTCGCGTTCCCAAAAGACTCAAGCGCCCTGGAAGGGCGCTGTGCAGCACCGGAATATGTCCGGGGTTAAAACCCCGGAGGCTTTTTGGGGGCAGGTTTCAGGGACCTGAAGGTCCCTGCTCCTTCTTTTTCCATGTCTCAAAATTGAGACATCGGGCACCCCATCCGGGTTGGTTCGGGGAGATTCCTGAACTCGCATGCTGCTATCCCACCCTTCGAACATGAAGCGTTCGAAGGATGGGGCACGGCGGATTCAAGCTCCAAGTGCAACAGGTGTGATTTTAG
>CAZYDF010000094.1:0-16235 GCA_964645855.1 uncultured Occallatibacter sp. | reverse complement strand
CATGCATGCGCGCGTAGTGATGATGCGCTTCTTCGCTGTAACAGGGATGGTTCTTCACCTTCTCCCAGATCTCGGGGGGAAGATCGTCTGGGCCAGCCGAGGAGCCACAGCCGCCAAACACAGATCCCGTGCGGTCACAGAGCACATCGTTCTGTTCAGGTGCCTGGGGCTGAAGAACGTTCAACAGTGAATGGGGCGTTGCGGCAGTTGTCATCTGGACATCTCCTGTCGCGGCGCGTGCAAAGCCGCAGGTGCTTTACCTGCTTCTTGCATCTGGAGTGCCAAACTGTTCAGCATGATCTATTGGAGTTATGACGTGGGCTACTGTCGCAGATGCGACAATGCAGAGCGCTCTCGTCGCGTTTGTCGCAAAACGTGCGCCGGATTCATGCTGCGGATTCTAGAATTTCCTGATCTCGATATTGTATTTGCGCAGTGCATAACCCATCTGTCGCGGAGTCAGGCCCAGCAGTCGCGCGGCCTTGGCCTGCACCCAGCCGGAGCGCTCCATGGCATCCACCAATCGCTGCCGTTCCCCAAAGCCAGCTTCGCTCTCACTGTTGATGGGCTGCGGCGCGGCAGGCATCGGTGGGGCGTACGATGTGAACGGCAGAGGGCACGGAGTAAGGGGCGCGGGCGGTGCAACCTGGTTGGAAGGGAAGATGCCGCTGCTGCGTTCGTTCATGCGCTTGCCCAGCATCAGCGACAAGCAACTGCCGTTGCTACACGCAAAGTCCTCCACACAGATGGTCTGGCTCTTGGCCAGTGCAGCCGTGCGCCGTACGCAGCTCTCCAGTTCGCGCACGTTGCCAGGGAAATCGCAGTCTGAGAGCAATTGCATGGCATTCTGCGAGAGCGCCAAACTCACGCCATGTTCGTCATTGAAGCGGTGCAGGAACTCTGCAGCCAGCATCGGCACATCTTCGCGCCGCTCGCGCAAGGGCGGCAAGTGGATGGGTACTACACCAATCCTGTAATAGAGATCGGAGCGGAAGGTGCCTGCCAGCACTGCCTCTTCCAGATTGCGATTGGTCGCGGTGACCAAGCGCACATCGACCTTAATGGTGCGGGTTCCGCCCACTCGTTCAAACTCTCCCTCTTGCAAAACACGCAACAGCTTGGCCTGAAAAGCGAGCGACACTTCGCCGATCTCGTCGAGGAAGAGGGTTCCGCCGTGGGCCATTTCAAAGCGTCCCTTGCGCAGCTCTGTAGCGCCAGTGAAGGAACCCTTCTCGTGGCCAAACAGTTCCGACTCAAGCACCGTCTCCGAGAGCGCGGCGCAGTTCACCTTTACGCAGGGCTTATCCTTGCGGGGCGAGTACTCATGCACGGCGCGCGCGAACAGTTCCTTGCCGGTCCCCGACTCGCCCCGCAGCAGCACCGGCAAATTGCAGCGCGCAACCTGCTGGATCTTGCCCAGCACCGAGCGGATAGATGCGCTCTCGCCCACAATGCCTGAAACGTTTTCAGTAATCTTTTCGGCAAAGGGATTCAGCGACTCTTCATAGCGATGGCGATCCATCATCAACTGCTGCCGGTCGCGCGCCACCAGCGACTGCAACGCCACCTGCTGGCCAACAAGATTGGCAACCATGGCCAAGAAACGGGCGTCTTCATCGAGCGCCGCAGAAAGGTCGTGGCGGCTTTGCCGCTCCATCAGTACCAGGCCCAGCGTCTTGTCGTCGCTGCGGATGCGCACGCCAATGAACGAGCGAATTAAGCCAGCTTCGCCCTTCGCGAGTTCGCTCCAGCCGCGAAACAACGGGCTCGTCGCAATGTCGCGCACGGTGAGCGGCATGCCGGAAACCAGCGTCTGCCCAATGACCTCTTCAGGAATGTGATTGAACTGTTGGCGAGCGCTGCCCGCGCCCCAACCCGAGCCAACCACGAGCGTGGGCTCGTCCTTGTCATCCAGCAGGGCAATTAGGCCAACCTGCAAATCCAGAAAGCTTGACAGCATGCTCATCACCGCGGAGAGCGCCTCTTCAAGACGTGCAGGACGGGTCAGAACCTTGGAGATTTCATAGATGCCGAGCAGCGCGGAGTGAGCGCGGTTGATCGAATTCGAACGGGAAGTCGGTTCGCTCATACACTCTCCTCAGCGGCAACAGCAGCGTACGTCGGCGCCAGAATCGATGGGGCGCAGAGGTACGAAAGAATCAACAACAGCGCTGGTTGCGGAACCATGGCTTGCGCATCCGCGACCAGGGTGAGTGGGCACCCATTCCCGAATGATGTCGAGCCTTGCGGGTGAGGAGTAGTACCTCTTGAAGTGAAGGTGCCATAGATGGGACAAGAGGGAACCAGCATGGAATTGGCCGGCTCCCTCTCGGTTGAGAAGCGACAGACGCTACTTGCTCGTAAGCAGAATCGCCTTGCCCTGCGCCTTCGACGAGCGAATGAAGTAGATGGCGCCGTAGATGCCCCAGATACCGGAGATAGCCAAAGCCAGCAGTGGTTCCTTGGTGGTGCCTAGTCCGAAGACCGGAGCAATCACATAGAAGGCCATGCAGATGATGTTCGCCAGCAGACCAAATCCAGGAATCAGCAGATGCTTCACGATGTTGTAGTCGTGACGGCGATGATAGGCCATCATGCAGAGCAGGCAACTGAGGGCGTACAGAATAAAGGTGCCAAAGTTGGAGGTTAGCGTGATGGTCAGCAGCGAGTTGGGCAGCGCGGCCATGGTGGCGTGCGAACCGTAGCCAAAGCTGGAGAAGATGTTGTGCGGCAATGCGGCCACGGCAGCATCCGTTGGTGCGCCGCCATCGGCAAAGGCCAGCGAGACGGCAACCGCACCGATCACAGCGGAAATGCCAGCCAGCGTCCAGATGGCGCGACGTGGGGTGAGTGACTCAGCGTGGAGAATGCCAAAGTGCTCCGGTGCTTCCTTGTCGCGGCCCATGGCGTAGGTAACGCGAGCGCCAGTATTCATGCAGCTCAGCGTGGTGCCAATCAGCGCCAGGAACACGGTGAACGCTTCCGCCAGCATGAAGTACTTGCCGTTACCCTGGCCGAGCAGCGCATCGCCCACAATGATCATCATGTCGCCGATGGGCGCCGCGGAACCGGCCGAGCTCTGCATCGTATATCCGGAGTTCAGGAAGTAGTTCGCCGCGAAGTATTCGAACAGGTAGCAGATCAGGCCCTGAATGAGGAGCGACGCAATCACCGCAATGGGGATATGTTTGGTTGGGTTCTTGGCCTCGCCTCCCATCGCAGTTACTGATTCAAATCCCACCAGAATCAAAATGGCGACTGTGGCCTGAATGAACATGAAACTGATCTTGTGCGGCATGATCACGGAGGCTGCCGATTGATGTGTGAGGAAGTTGCCGCTCGCGTCCGCTGCGGGATAGTCAATGGTGAAGGGAATCGGCTTGCCTGCGGCGTCCAATTTGGCCTGGGGTATGCCGGAGGCATCGCGCACAGGCGTGCCATCGGCCGCGGTGGCGAACTGGTAAGTGTAAGTCGCCAAGGACTGGCTGTCATACTGGAAGCCTGTGGCTCCCGCTGGATGGCTGGAGCGATAACCCAGCGCCAGCACGCTGAACAGCACCAGCGCCGAGATCTGGATAATGTTGATGGCCAGGTTCACCGCGGTTGATGCGCCCGCGCCCTTTTGCGCAATCCAGGCCACAAAAAACGAGAACACCACCGCAACAAGAGCCATGAACAGCGGGCCGGGGTTGGAGCCGGAGAGGAAGTTCGGGAACAGGAAGCCCACCACATAGCCCACAAAGATGCCGGTGGTGGCCACCATCACGCCGGGATAAACCCAGTAGTAAAGGTGCGAGCCCCAGCCCACAATGAACTTGGAGATGCGGGCATATTTGAAGAAGCGGTCCTTGGAAAGCAGCGCCTGCTCGGCGTAGTAGTAGCTGGATCCAATGCCGGGAAAGAGCTTTGCAATCTCGGCGTAAGCAACCGCCGTGGCCAGACAGAGAATCAGAGCGGCAAGAATGCCGATCCACATGGCCGGTGAAGTGGTTCCTGTGGTGGCTTGAATGTAGAAGGTGAGCCAGAGGAAGGCGCCCGGTGCAATCAGCGCCATCGCATTACTTGTCAGTCCGGTAAGGCCTAGAGTCGCCTGCATCTGGGGGGCTTGCTTTTCTGCCATGAAGTGTTCTCCTGTCAAAACGGATCGAGCAACCGGTCCACTGCCGTGAGATACACGAAGAGTGCAAGGCCTGTTCCTGGGGCTCGTACCGGATAGGTGGTATGCATTGAACGTAGCTGTCATCCGATAAGGACCGCATGAAGATGCGCATAAAGACGGCATGAAGATTCCTCGGATTTGTCTCATTGAGGGTCGAAAAGGTATGAATCCATATCAAATTGAATCGTGGAGGGGGATGCGAATCTCTACGTATTTGACCCGATGTGCAGAGGCAAGAGCTAGGCTACGGAATCCCTCTGCTGGCGCGCTCCCAGCAGGGCTCCAATCGCTGAGCCCACGAAATAGCATAAGAAGAGCAAACCGGACTGATTGTCGCGGAGGGAGGCGGATACAGCAAGCGCCGGCAGCAACGCGCCGCCTACCACATGCAATACACCGGTCAGCCCAAACACAAGATGAAGAACAATGAATTCGATGATCTTGGGCGAGGTGCGGTGCTGGCTCTCGGCGGAGGTGAGAATCTTCATCGATCCGGCCCTTATGCGGCAAGTGCGCGGGACTCAGTGGCCCGCGCACTTCACAGCATATCCGATTCGAGCAACGTTGTGCCGGTATCTACCAGACGTACGTCGCGGCCTCTCCTGCTTTGAGAGTCGCAGGGAAAGAATGGTTTCGGCAAGTTACGGCAAAGCTGGCATCCTCTTTGCCAGGATTAGACGCAATCATCACGTGGTGACCATCCGGTGTGCGGAAGGCAACATGCGGAGGAACCGTCCCCACGCCTCTTGAATCCACCCGCACTGAGCCCGACGGCACAAATCGTGAGGCATGCGCCGCGGTGTAATATGCCACCAGTCGTTTCAGGTGATCGCCGTCAATGGTAATAGCGCCGGTGCAAACCGGACATCCACCGTTGTTTGTGTGGGGCCCGTTCTTTGCGTCCGCGGCTAGGTTCCACAGCAGCACGTTGCGGCTCCAATTCTCGGTGGCACCAATCACTACGCGCGCCAGCGGCCGGGCAATGGGCATGACTTCCGTGGCGCGCCCAGCCACCACCATCTGCTCCGTAAAGTAGATGTTCTTGGCAGGAAAATCCATATGTACCTGGCTCAACGTACTTATCTCGCCCAGGTAGAGGTGGAAGCCCGATCCATCAGTGTAAGGACCAGCCGCGGCATCGCGCAGCACCGTCTCTGGATACTGCGGATGATCGCAGTTGTGATCGAAGGCCACAATTTTTGTGCCAAGACCTGCCTGCTTGAGCGCCGGTCCAAGATACTTGCCGATGAACTCAGCCTGTTCCTCGGCGCTCATCACCATGCTGGGCGTATTCTTCGGGTTCTCTGGTTCGTTCTCGACGGTCAGGGTTTCAATGCGAATCCCCTGTTTGCCCATGGCCTGCAGATAGAGCACCCAATACTGCGCAAAGGCCGCATAGTATTCGTGCTTGAGCGAGCCGCCCTTCACCTCGCCGTTGCTCTTCATCCATGCCGGCGCGGTCCAGGGCGACGCCAGAATGTGCAGGCTCGGTTGAATCTTCAATATCTCCTTCAACACCGGAACCACATCCTTCAGGTCTTCGCCCAGCGAGAACTTCGCGAGCTTCTCATCGGTCTGTCCAACTGGCAGATCGTCGTAGGTGTACACATGACCGTTCATGTCCGATGCGCCCACGCTGATGCGGATATAGCTGGTGTTCAGCTGGCCTTTGCCATGGCCAAACAGTTCCTTCAAGAGGGCATGGCGCGCGCTTGCGCTCATCTGCATCAGCAGTTGCGCACTGCCGCCGGTCAGCGCATGGCCAAAGCCGTCCATCGTCTGGTAGCTCTGCGCATCGTCGATGGTGATGCGGTCCCCGGGCAGGGAACCGCTCTTCCAGCGGATATCCTTCTGTTGCTCCAGTAGCTTGGTTCCATTCGGGGT
This sequence comes from uncultured Occallatibacter sp., assembly GCA_964645855.1. Classification (GTDB taxonomy): domain Bacteria; phylum Acidobacteriota; class Terriglobia; order Terriglobales; family Acidobacteriaceae; genus Telmatobacter. Next base: position 10,192 of record CAZYDF010000094.1, on the reverse strand, counting down.
GGTTAGCCACACCGAGGTCTTCTTTTGCGCGGCGCAGGAGGCGGCAAGCGCCAGACTTAATCCTGCGATTCCGAGTGTCTTGGTGATATGTTTCATCTTCGTCCTCATCGCACTGCACGTTGACCATCATGCTACAACAGTGTGCGCCCAGGGACACACGCGGTTGGATGTACTGCTCTGGTCGTGTGCTGAGGGCGGTGGTCAGTTGCGCCGCGCCGTCCCATTTTTTGAAAAGAGTAGCGGCCCGCCAACTGCGCGTTCCTGCCGCCAACAAACATGTCTGACGGCAGCTTCTCTGCTAGTCACCAATCAAGCAGCCGAGCAGACCATCCAGGTGTGCTTCCGCGGTCACTCTGCCAGAGTCATTCTTCCGGCCAACGCCATCGTCAGTTCGCAGAGGAGTTGATTTCGCCCTTGCCGACCATGGGATAACCCCAGTAACCTCTTCCTAAGTCGCAATCTGCTTCCATGGTTGCGCCGGAGTCAACTTGCAGCATCTGTAGCCCAATTCAGGATCTCGCCCGCATGCCAGGAGACGACAAATCGCAAGTTGAGGGTAAGCTGCCAGAGAAGCTTGAAGCTTCCTCGCCGCAACGCGTGGTCAGCCTCAAGCAATTGGCCGTTCATCTGGGTCTGAATCCCGCAACGGTCTCCGTGGTGCTCAATGAGGTGCCCGGCCGCTCCATTCCCCAAGTTACCCGCGACCGCATCAAGGCTGCCGCCCGCGAGCTAAACTATCAGCCCAATCTCCTGGCGCGCTCGCTGCGCAGCCGCCGTACTCTCACCATCGGCATTCTGGTCCCTGAGCTCGGCGACGGTTACCACACCCAGGTCATGAGCGGTATCGGCGATCAGCTCATCGAGGCTGGCTATTTTTATTTCACTGCTCATCATCGCCATCAGCGGCCCCTCATTGAGAGCTACACGCGCATGTTGATCGGCCGGGGTGCGCAGGGCATCCTCAGCATTGACACCCTGCTGGAGCACTCGCTGACGGTGCCTGTGGTTGCCGTGGCCGGTCATTGCCACATTGAAGGCGTCACCAACGTCATGCTCGACCACGCCCGCGCCGCGGAGCTGGTCCTCACGCATCTCCACTCGCTTGGGCACCGTCACATTGCTTTCATGCGTGGCCAGCCCTTCAGCTCGGACTCCGACGACCGCTTCCGCAATCTTGAGAAGGTTGCCGCGCAGCTTGGCCTGGAGATTGATCCCGACCTCGTCATCCACCTGGATCGCGACACCAGTTCGCCGGAACTGGGTTATCCCGTGGTGGAAAAGCTCATCGCCACCGGAAAGTTCTTCACTGCTATCGTGGCCTTCAACGACATCTCCGCCATCGGCGCCATCCGCGCCCTGCGCGATCTGAATCTCAATGTTCCGGAAGATGTCTCGGTCATCGGCTTTGACGATATTCGCGCTGCATCCTTCGTCACCCCGCGCCTGACCACCATCAATCAGTCGCTGGAGGAGATTGGCCGCATCGCCACCCAGAGCCTGCTCCATCGCATCCATCAAACCGAGCTAGCCGCCGACGAGATCATGGTGCAGCCCGAGCTGGTTGTGCGCGAGTCCACCGGTCCGGTGAAGAAGAGCTAAGCCTTACCTGTTTCCAATTTCACCCTCGGCTACCAGAAAGTGGTTGCCACCACCGTGGACGCGCCCGTGTTGCCGGCGATCACCTCCACCCGCAGCACGGCCAGAAAGTTCTCCTCCAGCGATCCATGGGGCGCGGCCTGCGCCAGCGCGTCCAGCGCCGCGGGCGACACCATGAACTCTCCTCCCGCCTGCGATCCGTTGGAGCCAACCCCCGCAATCACCACCACCGGACCATTCGTCGTCGCATTCAAAAAACGGCCCACCACCGCGTAGTCCACGGTCTGCTGAAGGTAGGGCGTGTCAAAGTCCACGGCCCAGTCAGTGCGTTCCGGGTGCTCGTTGTCCACAATGCGATGGATGGTGCCCACCTGCAACAAGGAGAAGCGCAGTTGCGCCAGCAGGCGAATCACCCAGTGATTGTTGAACCCTGATACCAGAACGACTGGATGGCGGTGCAGGTCCTGGAGCGTGTCGGAGTTGGCTTCGTGGATGAAGAAGGGTTTGTGCTGCGCCTGCAAGAAGCCAACCACTTGCGAGAGGGCCTGCACCGCAGCCAGCGATATGCGCGCCTCAGGCCGCAGAATGTGCTGTTCGATGGTGGCGTTGGGTGGCTGCGGCGTCTCTTTAGCCTCAAAATGGGTACGGCTCACCTCGATCAAAACGCCATCGGGGCTGTTCAGAAGCGGTTCCCAGACCTGATCGAGCCTGGATTGGGGCGACTTTGCCAGCCTTGCAGCGCGAATCAGGTAGCCTGCACCCACAGTTGCCGCAGCTCCGGCCATGCCGGCCAGGGCGCCCAATAAAAAAATTCTGCGAGAAGTAGAGGCTGCCCCGGCAACGGGCGGCTGCGGGATTCCATGGCCTACCCCGTCTGCCGCGCGATGGTGATGTGGCAGCTCATGGGGTTCATGGGTAAGCGTTTGCGGATCGTTCTGGTCCTCTGCGCCGCTTCCCATGCGCAGAAACAAAGGAATGTAGTTGCCCACCGGCAGGTTGATCTCAATGGGCGCGTTGGGCTCGTTGTCCTTGTAATACTGGGCAATGCGCCGCCGCACCTCGCCCGCGCTGAAGCGCACCACCGGGTCGGCGTTGGTGTCGTAGTCCAGAGCCCGGTGAAAGACCTCCACCCCCAGCATCCGCTCCTTCAGCGCGTCCACATCGCCTGCCAGTGTCTTCTCCACCACGTATTGCAGCAGGGCAGGGTAGCGCCGGCTGCTCCTGAAGTGGGAGCTGGCCAGGATACGTTCCATCTCCGCGCGCACCTCCGCGCACTCCTCAGCCGAGCCCGGTGTCCATGGGTGGCGTGGGTTTGCGGAATGGATTGCGCGTATCGACAAGATGGTGAAACACCCCGGCAGCGATATTACAACGGCGCGGATGCTTGTTACAAGCTGATGCAATTGTTGATTTTGCAATGGTTACGTTCCCTGGCGCGCTACTACCGTATGCAACTTGTCAGTTCTCGTATCAAGCGTCCATAGTCGCTTGAGTTTACAGGTCAGTTTCGGCATTGGGACCCATGACCAGAGGCAGAAAGCAAGACCAAAGGCCGCCGGGCACCGGGTCAGGTTGACCTCATCAAGCGGAAGGGAGACAGGTTGCCGGAGTTCCAGTCTGACCGGTGTGCGGAGTTTGGTTGATTCGCTCCAGCACCCCAGGGCTGCCGATCCGGCCATAGCAAGGTCTTCCTTTCAGGTCCATTTGTTAAACGTTTTCTCCGCCCGGCTCACTCCAGAGTCCACGGGGTTGCTCGCCCTCAGGCGAGGCCGCCCCACTGTGCCTGGAGGCACCACGGTGAGGTCCAAAGTTTACGAGGGGTTCATTGAGCACCCTGGGGTCCGGTTCGTTTCCGGCACCCAGAGTGTGGCAAAACGCGGGTCCGGGAGACCGGCCTGACGATCACGCGATGCCGATCGGCGACCTTCGCCGTTTGCAATGCCCACCATATCACCCGGTCAAAAGATACTCATGCCCCTCAGGGGCAGAGGAGGACAGGCCATGACACAAACCAGTCATCTCAGGGCAGAGCTTCGGCTGAGCGCGATCCTTTTCGCACTCTTCGCCGCGGCGCTGTTCATGCTGGCTCCACTTGCGTTGCAGGCGCAGGTGCTCTACGGAACTCTTGTAGGTAATGTGACGGACTCAACCGGCGCCGCCATCGCAGGCGCGGTGGTGGTTGCCACCAATACCGGGACAGGGATCGCAAAGACAACAACAACGGATGGTTCCGGCACCTATCGCCTTTCGGATCTCGGGGCGGGCACTTACAAGATTTCCATCTCCGCAAAGAGCTTCGCAAACGCACTGGGACAGGGCATCGTCCTTCAAGCGAACACCGTCCAGCGCTTTGACGCACAGCTTCAACCAGCTTCAGTGGGACAAACGGTCACGGTGACCGGCGCGCCCCCAGAACTCCAGACGGATACCGCGAACGTAACCTCGGAGTTGGAAGAAGCACAAGTGCAGACGATCGTGACGACTGCTGGCTTGAATATGCGCAACTTCCAGAGCTTGTTCGTCGTCCTTCCCGGCTTCTCGCCGCCCAGCGAACAGCATTCCGAATCCGGCAATCCGGCCGACACCATGATGTTCAACGCCAATGGCGTGTCGGGCAGCAACAACAGCACCCGCATTGACGGCGTCAGCGATATCTATGCGTGGTTGCCGGAAATTACCGCCTATACCCCGTCCACTGAAGCCATTGCCTCTGTGAATGTGCAGACCAACAGCATGAACGCGGAGCAGGGATTTGCCTCTGGCGCCGCGGTCAGCGTGACCACCAAGTCCGGCAGCAACACCTTCCACGGCTCCGCCTGGGAATACAACATGATCAGCGCCCTGATGGCGAAGAACACCTTCTTCACCACCACCACGGCCAACAGGGGCATTAATCCCAAGTACATCATGAACCAGTTCGGCGCCAACTTCGGTGGTCCGATCAAGAAGGACAAGGCCTTCTTCTTTGGGAACTGGGAACGTACCCGGCGCGCGGCGGCGTTGAGCGGCTACCAGACGGTTCCCTCCGCCAACATGCTCGCCGGCATCTTCACCGGCGCCACCACCAATGGCACCAACCCAGTCACGATCTACGATCCCACGACTGGAAATGCCGATGGTACTGGCCGCACGGCATTCACCAACAATGTGATTCCCTCGCAACGCTTCTCCTACGCGGCCACCCAGATGATCAAGTTGATGACCGCCGATGCGCCGAACGTCTCTGGCGCGAACCTGCTTTCCGCATCCGGCGTCAATAACGACTTCTTTGGCGCAGCCGACGGTGAGTATACCCGTGACAACGTCGATACCCGTCTCGATTACAACATCAGCAGCAATAGCACGCTCTTCGGACGCTATGGATTTCAGAAGACCACCCTCTTCGATCCCCAGACGCTGGGAGCGGCAGGTGGCACCACCTTTGACGGTGGCCAGCCGGGAACCGCGCCCAGTCTGGTTCAATCCATCGGTATTGGAGGTACGCATACCTTCCGGTCCAATCTGCTTCTGGATGCCAACGTCGGCTATCTAAGGCAGGGCATGGCCGCCAAGAACTCCGACCTTGGTGTCGATTGGGGAACATCCTACTTCAACATCCCGGGCACCAACGGCACCTGCAGCCTCTGTGGAGGCATGCCGGGCTTCTTCATCAACAGCTTGTCGAATCTGGGCAACCAGAACCGCTCCAATCCTTTCCAGTTCCGGGATAATACCTATGTCTCGGCCGCCAATTTGATTTGGACCAAGGGCAAGCACTCCACGCGCTACGGCATGGAGTTCGACCGCTTTGCGATTAACCATTTCCAGCCCCAGAACACCTACGGCCCTCGTGGCGGATTCAACTTCACAGGCGGCTTGACCACGCTCACCGGTGGAGCATCCGCGGATGTCTACAACGCCTGGGCGGACTTTCTGCTCGGCCTCCCGCAGTTGGTTCAAAAGGATACCCAGTTTCTGAATCCAGCCACCTCGCGTGAAAACGTCTGGGCGTTTTATGCTCAGGACCAGTGGCAGGCAACCAGCAAGCTCACCGTCAACTACGGTGTCCGCTACGAGTACTTTCCGCTAGCAAAACGCGACCATTCCGGCCTTGACATCTTCAACCCGGCCGACGGAAACCTCTATGTGGAAGGTTCTGGGGGCGTTCCCGCAAGCGCTCAGGTCCATGTAGGAAAAGGCTTCCTTTCGCCGCGCCTTGGCCTGGCCTACCGCATCACCCCCAAGACCGTAGCCCGCGCAGGCTTCGGGTTGTCCTCCAACCCCGACAGCTTCCGCAATGTGCTGACAACGTATCCGGCGGTGGTCTCGCAGACCATTCAAGGAAACACCGGAAATGTGTCGCCCATGATCAACGGAACGCCCGTCACCACGACGACCGGTATTCCCACCTTGACGGCTCCGACCCTGAGCCCAAGCTCACCTTCGGTCGCTCTGGGCAGCCTCGGCAGCCCCGTGGGTTCTCTGGGAGCAACCACCCTGCCGCTGAATTATCGGCGCGGATATTACGAGAGCTACAACGCCGCCATCGAGCGTGAGCTGCCGGGCGCAATCACCTTGAATGCAACCTACGTCGGCGAACTTATCATCCGCGAAGTCCCCGGCATCAACATCAATGCCAACCAGGCGCCGGGACAAACCGCGGCTCAGGAACCCATGAAAGCGCTGTACGGCATCACGGCTGGCATCACCTCCGAAAATCCGGATGGAACCGGTCACTACAATGCCCTGCAGGCGCAAGCAAAGCACAAATTCGCGGGCGACAGCAGCGTGGCCGTGAACTACACCTGGTCGCGTGCCATCAACGATTACGGCGATCAGTCCGACGGCGAATCGAGCTTGTTTACCGCGATGGCCGGCCCTTATTGGCACCTGAACCGTGGGGTAGCCGGATTCGATCGCACCCACAACATTCAGATCTATGGGAACTATAATCTGCCCTTTGGTAAAGGTCAGGCCTTTCTGCAGACCGGCCCCGCGGCCTACATTCTGGGAGGCTGGTCTTTGAGCGGCTCCTTGAGTCGTGAGAGCGGCACGCCCTTCACGGTTACCGGCAGTGGCGGTTCTCTTGGTCCCAGTGTCTCCGGCAGCTCGCAATTTGCCGACGTTCTGACCAAGCAGAACATGATTCTTGGCGGCCACGACAGCAAACATGCGTATTTCAACCCTGCCAATTTCCAGGACCCGTCTGTAACCCAGACGGCTCTGTCGGGCTCAAGTTGCTCTACCTCCAACCTCACGGTGTGCCGCTTTGGAACGGCCGGGTACCACTCGCTTCGCGGGCCGGGACTCACCAATCCCAGCCTCAGCGTGGGCCGGGCTTTCATCTTCACGGAACGGTTTAGCACCATCTTCCGCGCCGAGGCATTCAACCTGACCAACACGCCCCAATTCAACAACCCATCGTCCAGCGTGACGGGCGGCGGATTCGGGTACATCTCGGGTGTGACCACCAACTCCAACCGCGAAATGCGTTTCTCACTTCGCGCTAACTTCTAACTACAACCCTCGGGGCTGGTGGCCGCACGCGCCAGCCCTGAAGCCCTCCCCCTTCCAATCCGCATCGCGTCGGTCGCATAACTGCTAGGCTGACACTTCCATTACATCCGGGACTTTCATCTCCGGATCAGCACTCAATCCCTGGGGAGAAGTCCGTCCAATGGACCGAAGGAAATTTCTGCAAGCAGGCGCAACCGTAGGGGCAAGCTCGCTGTTTTGCTTGTCCGCTCAGGCTCAGGTGGCGCAACCCGATCCCGAGGACAGAAAGTACTGGGTGGCTCTGGCCGCTCAAGTTGCGGAACCTGTTCTCCACGCCCTCAGCCAGCGCCAGCTCAAGGCCACTCTGCCGGTTGAGGCTCCGTACGGCAATCTGGAAGAACGGCGTCAGTTTACCTACCTTGAGGCCTTTGGCCGTTTGCTCACCGGCATGGCCCCCTGGCTTGAGTCCGGTACAACCGACGGCGAAGAAGGAAAGCTTCGCGGCAAGTTTGCGCTTTTGGCTCGTGAAGCCATGGATGCCGCCACCGATCCAGCCTCGCCCGACTTCATGAACTTTTCCGAGGGTACGCAGCCGGTTGTGGATGCGGCTTTTCTCTCGCTCGCGATTGTCCGCGCACCCCACGAGCTTTGGCACAAGCTGGACGCGCGCGTACAGAAGAATCTGATCGCCGCGCTGCAGTCTTCGCGCAAGATCCTGGCCGACTACAGCAACTGGCTGCTGTTTTCCGCCATGGTGGAAGTCGCACTCTCCGTCATGGGGGTCTGGTGGGATCCCATGCGCGTTGACTATGCCCTCCGCACCCTCAACACCTGGTACAAGGGCGACGGCCTCTACGGCGATGGCCCGGAGTTCCACTTTGACTACTACAACAGCTACGTCATGCATCCCATGCTGTTGAACATTCTGGACAAGGTTGCGCCCGGCTCCAGCGCATGGCACAGCCTCCAGCCCAAGATGCTGGCGCGCGCCCGCCGCTACGCCGCCATCCAGGAGCGCTTGATCGCCCCCGATGGCTCCTTTCCGGCCGTGGGTCGCTCGCTCTGCTATCGCACTGGAGCCTTCCACCTGCTTGCCGAGGTGGCCTTGCGCAAAGCCCTGCCCGAGCCCATCGCTCCCGCGCAGGTACGGTCCGCGCTCACCGCCGTCATGCGCCGCATGATGCAAGCCCCTGGAACCTTTGACGGAAAAGGCTTCCTCCGCATTGGCTTCTGCGGCCATCAGCCGGAGATTGCGGAACGCTACATCTCCACCGGCAGCAGCTATCTCTGCTCCGCGGCCTGGCTGCCACTTGGGCTTCTACCTACCGATCCCTTCTGGTCTGCGCCGGGCGAGCCGTGGAGCGCAAAGAAGGCCTGGAGCGGTGCAAAAATTCCCGCCGACCACGCCATCACCAATTCGGTCTAGCGCTTTTACCGCCTGCTTCCGAACGATTCCCGGGTGCCTCAGGTCTCGATTTCGAGACCTGGGAAGCCTATGGCGGTTCCGGAATTGCTGTACCTGGAAACCCATGCTCTCCAGTCGACGCGACCATCAGGGAGCGACGACCTTTCAAGTAGCTGGCGTGGGTATATCTATTCTGGAACCGCTCTAGATGCCAGAGAGCAACTTCATGGGGTCTGAGCCCCAGTGTCGGCTCTCCGCAGCGCTGATCCCCTCAAACTGCCCTTTTGGCCAGTTAGTTCAGATTCGGATACGTCCGGAATGCCACCAGCTCAGCCCGCAGCGAGGTCCCGTTCAGGCGCGATACCCGGAGCAGAACCTCAAAGTAGGGGTAATTGTCAACGTGCAACGAGCTCCTGAACCGCGCCATGGACTCCTCGGAGGAGAGGAAGTCAGCGGCGGCGGCCGTGGCGTCGGAATCCAAACCGGCCAGAATCAGAACATGGCCCGTGCGGCCTGGGTTGGGCAGGTAGGCCACCACCGAATAGGTGGCAAACGAATCGATGCCGCCGGAGACCTGGTTGGCAACGTAGGTTGCCTGCTCATCGGCCTTGGGGCTGCGGTTGCGGATAAACCCGGTCCGCTTGGAGGCGTAGTCGTAGTCCGCCACAAAGTTCAGTTGCTTGTCGAAGATCTGATTCCAGGGGTTCGACTTCTGACCGCCTATCAGCACCACGTTATTGCGCTTGATCTCATCAGCGGTGTACATGCGCGTCAGAACCATCGAATGCGGCGAACTGGGCGGAATCTGCGCCTGGATCTGCTGGGCGGCGCGGATGGCTCCAAACGTGACCAAGTTGTGATTCAGCAGTTCGTTCACGTCCGCCTTGCGGTCCTCACTCAAGGGCAGCGTGGGTATCCGGCGCACAAAGTCCCGGTTCACGTAGTCGTACAGGTTGACCGAACTGGCGGTCATGTCCTGGTACATGCTCAACGAGTCGTCCGGCATCACTAAATCGGTCTGCAGGCCAGTGTTCAGGTACTGCTTCCAGAAGGCAGCCACCGCGGGCTTGTCGCTCCAGGGCTCAATCACCTTCTGCATGGTGCGGTTCTGCTGGTAGAGCAACCCCACCACGCACAGCAGACCCAGGCAAATGGCTGGCCAAATCAAGCGGGTCAACCGGCGCGTACCCTCAACGGCTGTTGGGGCTGGCTCTGGGACGAGATCCAGGATCGGCTCCGCCTCGTTTGCCGGGCTGTCGGTCGCCGTTCGATAGTGGAACATCGGCGTGTATCCGCCTCTGGGAATCTCCACCAGCAGCGGTTCATGCGCGCCCACCGTCTCAAAGTACGCCCCGATGCGCCGCCTGAGCTCGGTCGCGTTCACGCGGACAATATTGTCCTGGCTGCGGTCGTAGTCCGCTGACCGGCCGAAGACCTTGGCCCCAATCTCCTGCTCGTGGACATCGGTGGCGTTCGGCTTCAGCGAATGCTTGCCCACGTACAGCAGAAAATCCCGCAACCGGGCCGAGCGGCTGAACTGCTCGCTGGAGGCAATCCGCTGCAGCAAAGCCCAGCGCTCTTCGACACTGGGGTCGGGCGGCGTCAAGTCTGCGGGTTTGAGCGGCGTGATCAGTTGGGACATGGGCCTCGGCGTGCGCGGTGCACGGAGGACAGTCTATCACTGATAGAACCCTGCGGGGAATGCAAATTTGGCCT
>CAZYDF010000093.1:0-16784 GCA_964645855.1 uncultured Occallatibacter sp. | reverse complement strand
AACTATCTCCGGTTTCGGAAATGTTGCACTTGGAGCTTGAATCCGCCCACCCAGTATTCCCACGTCGAAGCAAGTAAGCCCTGCGCTGCAGGCGCGTTTAGCCCCACCGCAGGTGGTGGCTCAATCCATGTATTAGTCGATGCCGAAGGCCAGGGGCTTGCGATGGGCTTCGCCCTCGGTAGGCTTGCGATCGTCCTCCCACAACCGTTTGGGCTGTTCCTCGCCGTCCAGCACGCGGAAGACGCCCTCGGCCAGGGCTTGCAACTCGTCTTCGCCGGGATACACATGGAACGGTGCAATCCACTCCAGCCCGGCACGTAGAGCCGCCACCACGCGTTCGCTGTAGGCCATGCCGCCGGTCAGGAGCACCGCATCCACACGGCCAGCCAGCGCCGCCGCCATGGCGCCGCCTTCTTTCACGGTTTGGTAGAGCATGGCCTCCAGTACCTGAGCGGCCAGCGGGTCGCCAGCCTCAATGCGCCGCTCCACTTCCATCAGGTCGCGGGTGCCCAGGTAGGCGTACAGACCGCCATCGCCAAAGATCTGCCGATCCATCTCTTTTTGGTTGTGCTCGCCGGAGTAGCAGACCTTGACCAGCGCGCGGCCGGGCAGGGCTCCGGTGCGATCCGCGCCAAAGGGTCCTTCGTCCATTGCGTTGTTGTCGATCATCCGTCCGCCGCGGTGCGCGGAGACGGTGGTGCCCGATCCCATGTGCAGGATCACCAGTTGCAGATCCTCGTAGCGCTGGCCCCGCTCGCGGGCGTAGCGCCGGCCCACAGCCTTGATGTTGAGCACGTGGCCAATCGCGCGGCGCAGCACCAGCGGCGAGCCGGAGAGCCGCGCGCAAGGCTGCCACTCGTCCACCGTCACCGGGTCCACAATGTAGGCCTTGACGCCGGCGGCGCGGGCAAACTCCAGCGCCAGCAGCGCGCCCAGGTTGGAGGCGTGTTCGCCACGACGCGCAGCCTTTAACTCTTCCACAATGGCATCGTCCACAATGTAGGTGCCGCAGGGCATGGAGGGCAGCAAGCCGCCGCGTCCGCCGGTGGCGGCTAGTTGTTCCACGCGGTAGCCAGCCTTGTCCAGCTCCTCGGCCACCAGTCCGGCCCGGTAGTCCAGCCGGGCAATGATGGGCCGACCGGCAAAGCGCGTCACCTCATCGTCCCCGTGGCGAATGGTCTTGATCCACTCCGCCCCGGCCCGCGTATAGATTCCAAATTTGGTTGATGTCGATCCTGGATTGATGACCAGAACCCGGCTCTTCTCCTCGTTCAAGGCCCACCTCACACAGCACAGGAGAGTCTACGCCAACCGGAGGCAGAGGTGGATTGAGGGGGCGCAAACTCTGCCGGATCATAGCGTCCCGGCTGCGGTGCTTGGTCCGGCCTGCAGGCAATTTTGCAAGACGCTCCGGGTTTAAAAAGCCAGGATTGGGACGGATCATCCTCCTTCTGCACAAAAAACGCAGCCTCAGGTAGCAAAATGATCTACATTGCAGAAATGATGCGGTGGAAAATTGAGCAAACCGTGCTACACTCAGGTGAATCGTAGAATTCGATCTGAAGTTCTTGCTTGTTCCGGTTACCGCCTGCACGCATCACTTCCACATTGCATTCGCGGTAATTTGCACTTAGGAGCAACACATCATGGAGCAAGGCACAGTTAAGTGGTTCAACGACGCTAAGGGTTTTGGTTTTCTGAGCCGTGAGAATGGCGAGGACGTTTTCGTTCATCACACCGCCATTCAGTCAAACGGTTTCCGCTCCCTCCAGGAGGGCCAGCGCGTCCAGTTCAACGTGACCAAGGGTCCCAAGGGCTGGCAGGCAGAGAACGTTCAGGTTATCTAAGTTTTAACCTGGAATTCGAACAAAGCAAAGGGACGGCAAAACAGCCGTCCCTTTTTCTGTTTCTGTTTTCAGTTCCCCACTGGCGTGGCCAACCCATGAGGATAAAACAGGAACGCCGACCTCGCGGCCGGCGCTTGCTTGGTGTCGAAATTTTTTCAAGAATACTTCATTGCCCAGCCGGTGGGCGGTTGCGGGGGGCGGCAACGTGCCGCTGCGTCCCCTCAGTCCAAGCTAGGCTGCGGGATCCAGCTCAACCGGCGTGTGCATTCCTTCAGGCATCTTGTGCTGCCCCAGATACTCCAGAACGTCGTTGATCGTATCCTCATAGCGGCCGCCGGACTTGTGCGTGGCGCGCACGCCCTTGGCAACCAGCTGGCAAATTTCATAACGGTTCATACCTCGCGCCAGGGCGCGGTGGATTTGATCGGAACGCATGGGAGCTCCTGCAAACACTGTGGTTGTTGCGTGAGAGTGCGGAGCTCGTCGAAAGCGGTAAGGTGTTCCCTGGGCGGCTGCACCGAGCAGATCGGGCCTCTGCGGCGCTCTCGATTCTCCCATCTGGATCGCTCGAACTGGATTGAGCGTCTGGGATCGTCGAGTCACCGCGGGCTGCGGCCAGCGCAAATGAACGGGAACCACTCCGTAGTGGCCGTGGCCGAGCAAGTGGATAGACAACTATCCAATCTCTATTGTACCCGCTCTCCAGAGGGTGAAGCGGACAGAAACGTGTCATATAGCGCCGACAGTCGCCCCTGTCGCTTTTATTTGGGCCCTATCCCTGTTAAAATTGAAGATCGCATAGTACAAAATGCCGAATGCCCTGAAGACATTGCATTGAAAGAGGTTAACGTGGCCGATACCACCAAGATTGAAGACAAACTGGAACGGAAGATCGTCAAGCGGGCCGCCCGCAAGAAGGCAGCCCCAAAGGCCAAGCGCACTGAGCCCCGCGGCTCCAACAAGAAGAAGCTCAAGAAATTGGCTCGCGGTCAGTCGAAGCGCTAGCTTCCAGTAGAAGGTTTGCCCAGGGGTTCCAGGCGACTAAAAATCGATTGGGGCCCCCTCCCTCCCTCTCTGCCGACAAAGGCAACCCGTGGCCAATTTGTACCCCAACAACGGGGACTGAGGAGAGCTCCACTGATTCGCCAACTCATTGCCTGCAAATCAATCGACAAGCTGATCCGCGAGTCGGAAGAGCCAACCAACGCGCTCAAAAAAACCCTTGGACCCTGGTCGCTGACCGCGCTTGGTATAGGCGCAGTCATAGGCTCTGGCATCTTTACGGTGATTGGCACGGCCATGGCCGGCCAAACCATCGATCCGCCCTCCCTCAGCAATACCCCCCTCCTGCATTACCTCGTCTACCACATTGCCATGAACGGACGGCCTGGAGCAGGTCCTGCTCTGGCCCTCTCCATGGTGCTGGTGGCGCTGGTCTGCGCCTTTACCGGGCTCTGTTACGCTGAGCTCGCTTCCATGATCCCCATTGCCGGCTCGGCCTACACCTACACCTACGCAACCATGGGTGAACTGGTGGCCTGGGTCATTGGCTGGGATCTGATCCTGGAGTACGCCTTCTCCAACATGAGCGTCAGTGTGGGCTTTGCCGCCCACCTGGTGGACCTGCTGGATTGGTTCGGCCTCCATCTGCCCCCGCGCTGGATCTCGCCCGCCTACCTGCCTACCGGCTTGCAGGATTTTTCCGGGCACGACATCTACGGCACCGGTTGGCACTTTGGCTTCAACATTCCCGCCTTCCTGGTCGTCATGGTCATCACCGTGATCCTGGTCCGCGGCATCCGCGAGTCGGCCCGCACCAACAACATCATGGTGCTGGTCAAAATCGCGGCCATTCTGATCTTCATCATTGCCGCCTCCAGCTTTGTAAAGCCCCACTACTGGCACCCCTTCATGCCCAACGGCTACTGGGGAGTGCTCACCGGTGGCTCCATCATCTTCTTCACCTACATCGGCTTTGACTCGGTTTCGACCGCGGCCGAGGAGTGCAAGAACCCGCAGCGCGATGTGCCCTTTGGCATCTTGTCCACGCTGGTGGTCTGCACCGTCCTCTATGCTGGCGTCTCGCTGGTGCTCTCCGGCATTGTCCATTGGGATTGGGTGAAGGGCAACGCGGCTCCGGTGGTGAACGCCCTCAAGGTGCTGGTGCCCACGGCTCCGTGGCTGAAGTGGATTCGCCTGTTTGTGCTGATTGGCGCCATGACCGGCATGATTTCGTCGATTCTGGTCTTCCAGCTGGGCCAGGCCCGGGTCTGGTTTGCCATGTCGCGCGATGGCCTGCTGCCGGCCGTCTTCAGCAAGATTCACGCCCAGTTCCGCACCCCCGCTGTCGCCACCTGGGTGGCCGGCTTTGTGGTGGGCATCCCGGGCGGACTGCTAGACATCGGCACCGTGGCCAACCTCTCCAACATCGGCACCCTGTTTGCCTTTGTGCTGGTTTCAATCGCCGTGGTCATCCTGCGCTTCCGCGAGCCGGAGCGCCCTCGCGCCTTCCGCGCCCCACTCGGTATGCTGTTCCCGGCCCTGAGCATCATCTTTTGCCTGGTCCTGATGATGGGCCTGGAGATCATGACCTGGGTAGCCTTCTTCATCTGGCTGGCCATCGGCCTGGTCATTTATTTCTTCTACTCCCGCCACCGCTCGGAGTTTGCTGGGCTGTAGAGAACTCATTTCTGGCCCCCAGCAGGCAATGCGCGCCTCTGGGAGCCAGCGCCCTGTCAAAGGTCACAAGACTTCCGCCGGCAGCCTCTGCCACGGCCAAAAGCCAGGCGTCGGACCAAATCTTGGGAGAAATCTCTGCTCCGCTGGCTTTGGCCTGAAAGATCGCTCCGGCCCGGTCGTGTTCGGCAATGAAAACTACCCGGTCATCCGCGAAAAGACTCTCGTAAATCTTCCACGTCTCGTCAATCGTCAGTGGTTTGCCATGCATGACGGAAGCGGTTGAAAGAAGACGCAGCAAGCCGAGTTGCGTCTGGCGACAGAATGCGATCTGCCCTTCGCAGGAGTTCCACCACCGCCGGGCTGCATTGCTGTGCACATGCTCGTGGGCGACGAGTGCTAGCCAGAGATTGACATCAGGGAAGTTCAATGAGGTCATAGATCTCTTCTTCAGTAGGGTTGATCGTGCGCCCAGCCGGCGGAACAAGAGAAACATCCAGAGACAATCTGCGCACCGGACGCACCGGCTCCGGCTCGCTAACCGTCTGCTCGATACTGGCTAGGATGAGCTTTCGGGCGGAGCAGCCTTTGCGCGCAGCCGCCTCGTGCAGACGGCGATGCAGATCGCGCGGCAGATCGATCGAAGTGCGGATGGCGTCAGTCCCCATGCGAAAAGTATGAAACCGCGACTTATTTAAGTCAAGCGGGCAGAAGAGAGCAAAGTAAGTTCTATAATCAAGCCCATCATGGAAAAGCATGTTGTTGCCGGAGATGTAATCTCCTATCTGCAGATGTACCAGCAGGTTGGTGCTGCAGGTCTGCAGGCAGGGATGAACTGCCGACTTCGCGGCCGATCCGTCTTCTTGATGAGCAGGCGTCCTAATGCACCCTACGACGATCAGGTAAATGAGGAAGAGGGAACGCTGATCTATGAAGGGCATGATGCCAAACGATCTGCTTCGGTAGAAGATCCGAAGTGCATCGATCAGCCGGAGTTCACGTCCACAGGCAAACCTACTCAAAATGGGCTCTTTGCAGCTTCTGTCCGGAAATTCAAAGATAGCAGTGCGCCGCCAGAGATCGTCAGCGTCTTTGAGAAGTTGCACGATGGTGTTTGGGTCTACAACGGAGACTTTCAGCTGATCGATTACTGGACCGCGCCTATGGGTGGTCGAAGAGTCTTCAAGTTCAAATTACATCAGGCCGATCTCGCACATGCCTCGACCGAGCAGCAACCAGAGCAGCCAGCAGACGATGACCGCGTCATTCCCAGCTGGGTGAAGCTCGAAGTTTGGAAGCGCGACAAAGGTCACTGCACAATCTGTGGCTCGTCAGAAAACCTGCACTTTGACCACATTATTCCCTATTCGAGAGGCGGCACCTCGAAAGACCCCAAGAACATCCAGATTCTTTGTAGCAAGCACAACTTGGCGAAGCACGATCGGATCGAATGACAGCGCGATGTTGTAGTCTTTCGTTTCCCCTGCGAGCTCGTCCGTACGCCCGCTAAACTGGATCTGTGACAGATATCAAAAACTTCATCCGCCGCCTGCCCAAAGCCGAACTCCATCTGCATCTGGAGGGCACGGTGCTGCCCGCCACGCTGGTGGAATTGAGCACCCGCCACGACGCTATCCCCATGACGCTGGCCGAGGCAGACGTCCTCTACCGCTTCACGGACTTCACCGGCTTTCTGCTGGCCTTCAAAGCCGTATGCGGGCGGCTAGTCACGCCGGAGGACTACGAGCTGGCGGCCTGGCGCATGGCCGAGCATCTGGCGGCGCAGGGCGTGGTCCATGCCGAAGTTTTTTTGTCCGTGGGAGTGATCTACCACTGGGGTCCTGGGGCCCTGGGGCCTGCCGGGGACGAGGCCTTTGAGCCGATCTTTGCCGGTCTGGAGCGGGCGCGCGAGCGTGCCGCCAGTGAACTGGGCCTTTCTATTCTCTGGATCTTCGACGCCGTGCGCCATTTTGAGGTCGAAGAGGCGGCCAGGGTCTTCCGTACCGCGGCCCGCATGAGCCGTCAGTTCCCTTCCATCATCGGCATCGGCCTGGGCGGCGACGAGCGGCGGACCGGCTCCGCGCCCTACGGCGAGCTTTACGCCGAGGCCAAAGCCGTCGGGTTGCGCCTGACCAACCATGCTGGAGAAACCACCGGCCCCGAAGCTATCCGCGAGGCTCTTGCCATCGGCTCCGAGCGCCTGGGCCACGCCGTCTCGGCAATTCTCGACCGGGATTTGATGCGTGAACTCAAGGAGCATCAGACCCCGCTCGAACTGAACCCCACCTCGAACGTCCGCACCGGCGTTTGCCCCTCATTTGCCGAGCATCCGCTGCGCCTATCCTTTGACGCGGGCCTGCTGATCACCCTCAACTCCGACGATCCAGCCTTCTTTGGTTCCGACCTTGCAGGCGAGTTTTTCAAAGCGCATACAGAGCAGGGCTTTACCCGCGACGAGCTAAAGAAGCTTGCGGCCAACTCCTTTCGTGCCAGCTTTCTACCGGAGGCTGAGGCCGCGCGCTGGATTTCCCAAATCGAATCACTCCAGTAAACACCATGTGGGACATGTGCGGAAGCGCACACCGGAACAGGGGTGAAATTGCGCTATCATGTCTCATCAGGAGGGCACGCGTTCCTATGGCAGCCGAACTCATCCCCGCTCAGGCAGTTGAAGCACAACCCGAAGAAGGCAAGGCGGCCAAGGCCCTGCAGGTAATCGGCTGGTTCTCGGTCGGAATGGCCGTTGCAGCCCTCGGCATTTACGTGGGCACGGAGCTGCGCAGCCGCCAGAAGTTCAAGAAGCGCACGCCCTATGATTTCTATTCGAATGCCGGCGAAAGCGAGCTCGGCGAGTTCGGCGTCGGCATCTAAGCCGCCGTTCTAGCTTTGCATCCAGCTGCCGCCCCATGGGGCGGCAGCTCGCGTCTGCTCACCAGCCGGGGATGGATGCGGCTGATCAAATATCACCAACGCAGATGGATGGCAACGCGCCCTGGAAGGGCGCAACGAGGATAGCCCAGGGTGAAGCGGAGCGGAACCCTGGGAAAGCAGAAGAACGCGGCCCGCGCCCCGGCGGGGCGCACGACTTGCAGCCCGCCTCCCACACGAAGCTCGTCTGCGGCATGCAATGCACTTGGCGTGGGTGAGTCGAAGGATCAACTGCAGCATTTCAAACAACTTCCGACTCACCACACCAAAGCTGGATGGCGCTACCGCACCTCGCCCACGTAAACCCCGAACGGTGCCAGCTCGATCTTGCCAAGCGACGCTGGCTCTGCCCCACCCGGACTCTTCAGCAGGGTGTGCAGCTTCGCGGCCTTCGCAGCAGCGGAGAGATCCACGGTCTGCGCCTCAGCCGTGAAGTTGGTCGCCACCACCACAGCAGCCGCGCCCGGAGTCTTCCGCATCCAGCTCAGCACCTTGGTATTGGCGGTGTCCAGCATGGTGTTTTCGCCCTTGCGAAAGGCGGGACTCGTCTTCTTCAGCTGGATCAGTTGTTTGTACCAAGCCAGCAGCGAGTTCTGGTCGGCCTGTTCTGCTTTCACGTTGATGGTCGCAACCGAAGGCGGAACCGGCAGCCACGGCTTGGCGGTGGTAAAGCCGCCCAGAGCGCTCCCGTCCCACTGCATCGGGGTGCGCTCGCCGTCGCGGCCCTTCTCCTGGGGCCAGCCGGTCACGCCGATCGGGTCCTTCACGTCTTCCTTGCGGGTGGGCGGCGTGGTCATCATGCCTATCTCGTCGCCGTAGTAGAACAGCGAGGCTCCGCGGGTGGCAAAGAGCACGGTCGATATCACGCGCTGAATCTCCGTGTCGTGGACCCCGTCGCCGTAGCGCAGGTCCAGACGCGGGTTGTCGTGGTTGTCAAAGATCAAGAGCGGCGTGTTGCCGTCCACCTTGGTCTCCACGTCGGTAATCTTGGCGCGGAAGAGCGCCACGTCCAGCTTGTTGATAAAGCCCACCTGCGTGTCCATCGGCAGCTGGAACTCCGGCTTCTCCTTCGTCCCGTACATCAGCTTCAGCCGCTCGATGTTGGGCAGATAGGTCTCGCCGATCATCAGCCGTGTGCCGGGAAAGGTGGATGTGCTCAGCTGGTCGTTCAGCGCGCGCATCTCCTGCATCACCGGGTGCACGCCGGGCTGGTCGTCGGTCCTGGAGTTGTCCAGCTGCGGGTCGCCGTAAGCGTTCATCACCGGCTTGCCGTTCTTGTCCTTCACAATGCCCTCGTCGGCCAGGGTCGGGTCTTCGTAGAGCGTGGTGATGGCGTCAAAGCGGAAGCCGGCCACGCCGCGCTTCAGCCAGAAGCTGAGCACGTCCTTGTAGGCCTGGTGGATCTTGGGATTGTCCCAATTCACGTCCGGCTGCTGGATATAGAACTTGTGGTAGTAGAACTGCTTGGTTCCCGCATCCCACTCCCACGCCGAGTGGCCAAAGAGCGACTGCCAATTGTTGGGCGGAATCGGCTTGCCCTGGGCGTCATAGCCCTTGGGATCGCGCCACACATACCAGTCGCGGTATGGGTTGGTCCTCGACGACTTCGACTCCAGGAACCACTGGTGCTTGTCCGAGCTATGGTTCATCACCATGTCCATGAGGATGCGGATATGGCGCTTGGCGGCCTCGGCCACCAGCCGGTCGAAATCGGCCAGGGTGCCGTACTGGGGGTCGATGTTCTTGTAGTCGGAGATGTCGTAGCCGAAGTCCACCTGTGGCGACGGGTAGCAGGGGGTCAGCCAGATGGCGTCCACGCCCAGATCCTTCAGGTAGTCCAGGCGGCTGGTGATGCCATTCAAATCGCCGATGCCGTCGCCGTTCGAGTCCTGAAAGCTGCGCGGATAAATCTGGTAGATGACCGCGTTCTTCCACCAGTCGCGCTGGCTGGCTGTGGAAATTGCGGTGTGGGTTTTAGGTGACGGCTTGGCGGCGGGTGCCTGTGCGGCGGCGGAAGTTACAAGGGTCAAGGCAACGAAGCTGGCTGCAGCCAGTCTGCGGAAGAACATGTTGAGTCTCCTCTGCTTTCAACGCGGGGTGCCCAGGGTATTGCGGACAACGCCGCGCGCTCTTTCTCAAGCAAGGATCAGTTTAGAGCGGCTCTAGCGTTTGTGGGAGGAGTGCTGCTGGGAATCGAACTTGAAGGGCCCCAGGTTGACCACGAAGTCGGGGTCTTCGCGAGTTCCGCCAATGCGGATGGGAATGTTGGTCCCCTTGCCGCCGTGGGAAAACAACCGGTCCAGCGGCTTCAGCAGGTCGCCTTGCCAGCCGCCCACCATCTTGGAAACCGAAGCCTGGAGCTGTGCGTCTCCGGAAAAGTCCAGCGTGCCACCCTCCACGCCGTAGTTGCCCTTGAGCTGGATGGTGGCGCCGGGCACGGTGTACACCAGGTCGGGCAGGTTGATGGTGCCTGCAGACATGGTAAAGTTTCCTGCCATACCGGAGCGGGTCTGGGTGTCTACTGTCCTCCCGTTGCCCTGGCCACGCGCACTCAGCTCGTCAATCTTGCTCTGGATCTTTGGGTTGGTAAACAGCGCGTTTGCCAGCACAAACTTCCCGTTCAGCTTGATCCGCTGATGAATGGGCTCCGGCCCCGGCGGCAGGTCGAAGCTGTTCCGGATCTCCACCGCGCCGGTCAAGAGCGGCTGGCCAGAGTGGCTGGTGAGGCGCAGAAAGTCTTCGATGCGCCCCCGGTCCACGTTCACATCCAGATTCACGTCGCGGCCAATCGACACGCCGTTCTCGATGACCCGCACCACGGCTCCCTGCGCGCGCAGGTGGGAGCTGCCCAACGTGGCCTCTACCGGCTCCAGCCATGTATCACCATTGGTCGCGTCCACCTTGGCGCGGAACCGTGCCCTGAGCGGCATCTCCGTGCCAAAGTGCTCCAGCGCAAAGTTGGGCACGTGCACCTCACCCTGCACCATCAGGTCGCGCAGCGTGCCCTGGTACCTCGCAACCGCATCCAGCTTGCCGGCAATGCCGTGGATGGTGCTCAGGTCAGCGTGTTCCAGGCGGAACTGCCCAGCTACCGGCGTCTCCCCAGGGTCGGAGGTAAGCCACGGCCCAAACGTGCCTGCCGTGCGCACCTGTCCGGCCGGGCGCGGAATGGACAACTGCGCTTCAAAGCCCATGGCTCCAGCCGCATCCGCGCGCATCATGCGCAGATAGTTGATGGGAAGGATAAGAGGCAGCTTGCCCGGCTTGCTGGTCTCCAGCGTCAAGCTTGCCCTGTTGCACTCCATCGCATCCACCTGGAAGTGCAGGTAGGAGGCGAACATCGACGGCGTCCGCGGTTCCGCTGCGTTGCCCGTGCCTGCAAACGCGCTCTTGGGCGGCATCACCACCGTAAGCCCATCCAGTTCAACCTTGGTGATGTGTACCGGAGCGCCAGGCTTGTAGATGAGCGGAGTCTGGAAGCGAAACTTCTCCAGCCGGATCAGCGGCTCCCTTGCCGCTTGACCAGCCGCGCCCACCGCCCGCGCCGGCGGCCAGATGCGCAAACCCTGCCCCTCGGCCCGCAATCCGTCGGCAATCCAGACGTGAAAGCCATCCAGCTCCACGCGCGCCTGAAAACGCTGCCCCAGCTCGTCCACAATGCGGGCGCGCAGCCACGGCTCCAGCCGCCGTGCGGCCATCCATGCGGCGCAGCCGGCAACAACCAGCACCGTCAGCAGGCCGAGCGCCGTCCAGCGCTTCCAGTGCGAGCGGCGAAGCGGCCGGAGGGGCAGGGGATGTACTTGTTCCATAGTCGGCTCCAATCCATTTTCGCAGCTTTTGTTGCAGCCCGCGCACAACAAGGGCTTCAGGAACCAGGGCCCGATCAGCTAGACTTTGTTGCACCGATGCAAGAAACGATTGAGCACCTTGTGAAACTGCAGGCCGTAGAAGTGGAACGCGCACGGCTGAACGCCGAGTTGAAGAAGCTTCCCGTGGAGATCACCACGGCAGAGGCAGCGCTGGCTGCCGCGGAAAAGCTGGCTGCCCAGGCCCAGGCGGCGCTGGAGCGCGAAGAAAAACTGCGCGCCAAGCTCGAAGCCGCGATCGACGCCCATCGCAAGAAGGCGGCACACTTCAAGGAGCAGCTCGACTCCGTCACCAACGCCACCCAGGCTGCGGCCGTGGAACATGAAATTCAGTTTGCCACCACCGAGGCCGACCGGCTGGAGAGCGAAGCCTTTGCCAGTCTGGAGCTGACCGAGACCGAGGACGCCGCGCTTGCCAAGGCCAAAGCCATCATCGCCGAGCGTCAGGCCAACCTCACCACCATCCGGGCCAGCGTCGCACGCCGTGCAGCGGAGTTCAAGGCGGGCCTTGTGGAGCAGGATGCAGCACGCGCTGCCGAGCGTCCCCTGATTGACGAGGAGGTGCTGGCCCGCTTTGACCGCCTTGCCTCTACCCGCGGAACCGGATTGGCCAAGGCGGAACGCCAGCAATGCGGTGCCTGCCGCATGGGCCTCCGCCCTCAGGTTTGGAACCAGTTGCGCGAGGGCGAGTTGCTCAACTGCGACAGTTGCGGCCGCATGCTCTACTGGGACCCGGCCATTGCCCCGCCACCTGCCGAAGACAAGCCAGACCTCGCGCCCGGAGCCGGGCAGGCGCTGCGGCGGGCAAAGTAACTCGGGATAACTGGCCCCGAACGTAGCCTCCTAACTCGTCCTTCTCGACCGGCTTGGCCTTATTGCGGGAGATTGGATATGCTGGGCCGCACAGGAACAAAGAGAAAAATGCGCCGATCCAGAGAAGTTCAACTTACCCTTCTGGCCGCCCTGGCCTTGTCCGTCACTGGCTGCCGCGAGCAGCGCCGCAGCTGCGTCGACTCCCAGAACCGCCTGCTGCCTGACTCAGCCTGCCAGGCCCAAAACTCCGGCTCCAGCGGTTCCTACGGCGGCTACGGCGGTTATGGCGGCGCACATTACATCTACGGCGGCTCCAGCGGCGGCCGCGTGGGCGACGCCGTGGTGGGCGGCAGCGTCTCCCGCGGCGGCTTTGGCGGAATTGGCGGGTCCGGCGAAGGCGGAGGTGAGTAGATGCGACGCATGAGTCTCCGTCCCCGCAGTGACTGGCAAGACAAGGTTTCCCGCGTCGGTCTTACCTTCCACACCCTCGACAACGGCACCCCCTATTGGGATGAGAGCGCCTGCTGGGAGTTCACCTCCCGCGAGGTCGATCGCATCGAGGCCGCTACGGCGGAGATTCAGCAGATGGCCCTGGCCGCGGGCGAGCGCATCCTGGAGCAGGACCGTTTTGCGGAGATGGGCATTCCCGCCAACGCCGCCGCTGCCATCCGCGCCGCCTGGAACAGCGAGCCGCCCGCGCTCTACGGCCGTCTCGACCTAGCCTACGACGGCTCGGTCATCAAGCTCTTGGAATACAACGCCGACACTCCCACCGGTTTGGTAGAAGCCGCCGTGGCGCAGTGGTATTGGCTGGAAGAGTGCTTCCCCGGAGCCGATCAGTTCAACTCCCTGCACGAGAAGCTGATTGCCAAGTGGAAGGATTTGAAGGACTACATCAACACCCCGGTGTACTTTGCCGATGCCGGCAGCGAAGAAGACCGCATGACCACGGTCTACCTGCGCGACACCGCCGAGCAGGCTGGCCTGAAGACGCGTCCGCTGGCCATGCATGAGATCGGCTGGCACGCGCGCCGGCAGTGTTTTGTGGACCTGGAAGAGCAGCCCATCCCCACCCTCTTCAAGCTCTATCCCTGGGAGTGGCTGCTGGCGGAGCCCTTTGGGCAACAGGCGCTCTCCACCTTGCCCCCGGCCTCGCCGCTGGTCGAGTACGGTCCCCGCAAGGATCGCCGCCAGTGGGGCTCCATGCTCTGGATTGAGCCCATCTGGAAGATGATGTGGTCCAACAAAGCTCTGCTCGCCCTTCTCTGGGAGATGTATCCCAACCACGAGCTTCTCTTGCCCACTTATCTGGATAGCCCCCGCGAGCTGCGCAGTTATGTCCGCAAGCCCTTGCTTGGCCGCGAGGGCGGCGGCATCGCCGTGGTCAAAGACGGAGTTACCGTGGAAGGTAGCCTCAGCGGAGCCAGCTCGGACAAGTTTGTTTACCAGCAGCTTGCTTCCATGGCCACTGGCGGCGGAAAGACGGCGGTCTTCGGCTCTTGGCTCATTGATGGCGAACCCGCCGGAATGGGCGTACGCGAGTCGTCCGGCCTGGTCACGAATAACACCAGCAGCTTTGTGCCGCATCTGTTTCGGTAAGACACCAGCAATCATTTGAAGGGAACGGGCTTCACAGACTGCGGAAAAACTCCCCAGGTGGAAGGCTTTGTAACAGGGCATGACTTTAGTCGTGCCGCAAGTGCCATAAAATCAACGAGGGCTTCAGCCCCTGACGGACGCTTTTCACCACCCCCACTTATGCCCACGCATCTGCAACGGCGAAAGCAGCGCGGGTTCAGACCTTTGCGCTGGCAGAAGGCTACTTGCCTGATTGGATCAACTTTCGCACCATCGCCATTCCCAGGCCACCAAAGGCCGCCACAAGCCACGCAAGAATCGGCGAAGTGAAAACCAACATCGGTGCGGCAGTCGGAATCTGTAGCGTCGTTCCATGTGCGTGCGCGGCATCCGGATCTTCCTCCGGCGGCGGCTCAATCTGGTTCTTTTCAAGCTCCTTGCCGTCTCCGTTGAACCAGCGGACCTGCTTTCGATAATCGACAATCCAGATTCGCCCGTCCGGTTCTGTGTGGACGGTGAATTCCTTCCCGCCAGTTGCCAGATTCCATCCATGCAGGAAGCGCAACTGTTGGTCGTAAACCTGAACTCTGCCAATAGCTACCAAAGGAACAAAGTAATTCCCGTTGACCGCCACCGCGGCTCCACTTACCGTTCCGGCAGGCCAATTCAAGGAACTGGGTAGGTTGAACACCCCAGTTCCCGTGAGCCATTGAGAGCTGAACCCGAGGAAACCCCAGAGGCTGATCGTTGCAAACAACAAGAACGCGCCCACTGGGACCCAGCCAATCCTCTTCCCCTGGAGGGAGATGGATAGGCTCGCGCGGGTAACTCGAAAAAGAATGCTACCGAAAACGAATGCACCGGCAAGAGCAAATAGAAGGACGAATCGGTTGGTTAGCATATCTGGAAACCAAGTATAGGTCATCGGTTCTGCTTCTTTTCTCAACGCCAACGAAGCTCTGTACAACCCGATGTCTTGAAGGGTGCGGGCTTCAGCCCATGAGGGGACTTTTCCCAAATAGACCAGGCGTTTTGGGACGCCGGAACCATCCTCTAACAGCCTTCGTAGTAAGATTCTGTCCGCAGGACGAAAGGGGATTTTCCCGTCATGGATGAAATGTTGCTGCATTACGGCTGGCTCATCGCGCTGGTTCTGATTCTGGTCTGCTACAAGCTGATTTTGCGTCTGGTCTTTGGCATGGTGATTGTGGCCAAGGACGAGATTGGCATTGTGAACAAGAAGTGGGTCTTGCTGGGCCGCAACCGCACCTTGCCCGATGGCGCCATTATTGCGCTCAACGGCGAGGCCGGTCTCCAGGCGGACACGCTGGCCCCTGGCATTCACTTCTGGCTCTTTCCCTGGCAGTACGCCATCACCCTGGCGCCCTTCACCAACATCGACAAGAACCAGATCGGCATTGTGGAGGCTCGCGACGGCAAGGCTCTTTCCAAGGGCCGCGTGCTGGCTCGTGCCGTGGAGTGCAACTCCTTCCAGAATGCCCGCCAGTTTCTGCAGAGCGGCGGCGAGCGCGGTCCGCAGATCTCCGTGATTCCGCCCGGAACCTATCGCATCAATCTGGCCATGTTTACCATCCAGGCCGCTGAAGTGTTGGAGATTCCCGACAATCAAGTCGGCGTAGTTACCACCAAGGATGGTGCGCCGCTCGCCACGGGCGAGATCGCCGGCAAGGAAGTCGAGGGCCACAACCTCTTCCAGGACGGCGAATCGTTCATCCTCAACGGCGGCCACAAGGGTCTGCAGGAGCAGGTGATGCTGGCCGGGCGCTACTTCATCAATCCCCGCTTTGCCACCGTTGAGATCAAGCCCATGACCGATGTGCCCATTGCCAACGTGGGCGTGGTGATTGCCTATGTGGGCGCTGAGGGTCAGGACCAGACCGGCGACGCCTTCAAGCACGGCAACCTGGTCAAACGCGGCCAGAAGGGCGTTTGGCTGGAGCCGCTCGATCCGGGCAAGTACCCCATCAATCCCTACACCCACAAGGTGGAACTGGTGCCCACTGCCAACATCGTGCTCAACTGGGCCACCGGCAAGACGGAAGCCCACAAGCTCGACGAGCGGCTATCCACTATCAGCGTGCGCTCCAGCGACGGCTTCACCTTCAACCTGGACGTAAGCCAGATCATCCACGTGCCGCGCAACGATGCCCCCAAGGTGATCGCCCGCTTTGGCACCATGGCCAACCTGGTGACGCAGGTGCTCGAACCCACCATCGGCAACTACTTCCGCAACGCCGCGCAGACCTCGGACGTGATCGAGTTCCTGAAGGGCCGTACCCAGCGCCAGAAGGAAGCCAAGGACGCCATCCAGGCCGCATTGGTCGAGTACAACGTGAACGCCATCGACACGCTCATTGGCGACATCACGCCGCCCGACGCGCTGATGAAGACGCTCACCGACCGCAAGATCGCCGAGCAGGAGCAGGTGACCTACCGCACCCAGCAACTGGCGGAAGAGACCCGCAAGGATCTGCAACAGGCCCGCGCCATGGCCGATACCCAGGCGCGCGTGGTGGATGCAGAGCGGAGCGTCTCCATTGCCGAGTTTGCCGCCCAGGCGCAGGTGAAGCAGGCGCAAGGCGGTGGCCAATCGAAGACCATCACCGCTGAAGCCGACGCCCGCGTGCGCACGATCAGCGCCGAGGCCGAAGCCAAGGCCAAGACCATCAACGCGGAAGCCGACGCCAATGTGGTCATCACCGTGGGCAACGCCGATGCCGGCCGCGCCCGCGCCGTGGGTACCGCGGAAGCGGACGTCATCAAGATGAAGATCGCTTCGATGGAGTCCGGCAACTACGCCGCGGTGCAGATTGCGCAAGCTCTGGCGAGCAACCACGTCAAGCTGGTTCCGGACATTGTCGCCGGCGGCGGGGCAGACCAGGGCGGCCTCATCAACGTCCTGCTGGCCAAGATGATCCAGGCTAGCAACGAGCTGGCTCCTGCGGCGAAGGACGACGGTCAGAACAAGTAGTCTCCACAATCCCCGGTGTTCCTCGACGCCGGGTGGGCGGATTCAAGCTCCAAGTGCAACAGGTGTGATTTTAGCCGACCAGTG
>CAZYDF010000092.1:0-16803 GCA_964645855.1 uncultured Occallatibacter sp. | reverse complement strand
TAGTGGTCAGGAGGTAAGTGCTTAGATGAATCCAGATCCATGGCAGTGGCAAAAATCCGAAACCGTCAGATTCATCCTTATTGGTTTACCAACTCTTGTTTTATTGTTGACTTGGAGTAGACGAACTTCAAGGAAAGGGTTTCTGTATAGAGCAAGTTGGATTAATCTGTGGTCATTTGCGATTTGGTTCCTTTGCATGTGGAGTTTGCCGGTTGTGGAGAGCCATAGAGCGCTCGCTTGGATTGTCTTCTCCTCCATACCATTGTTATTCATTTATGTTTGGCCTTTCACGTTCATTATCGGATCAATCGTATTGTGCTTGCTGGCGTTCCGCGCAAAAGGTACGGATCGGTTATTTGTAGTACTTTGTGGAATCCTGATGGTAATTCTATGGGCTTCATCTTTGGTTCCACCAAATTTGGCGTGTAATCAGACAAAACGCCATCTGGAAGCAAAATCGAGTTCCATGATGGAATCGTAACGGGCTACGGCGCATTGGGCAACATCGTGGGCTATACTGACTCGGTGATGGGTACGTGGAGCATGTTGGGCGGTTACGATCAGCTCAACCGGCTGACCTCCTCACCCTTTAGTGCCTTTCTAAGAGAGAATTGACATGGTGCTGCGAGCCCCATTAGTGTGAGTGGGCACCGGATTTTATCGGGCTTTTTGAGAAAGAGGGAAGTACGATGGGTTCTGTTCCTTCGCATCTACGCCGGACATTGGGCGTACTCGGTTTTGCCGCACTGCTGGCGATTGCATCCAGCCTCTCCGCGCAGAGCGTCCATATTCGCATCGCCGGTGGCACACCGCCGGATCGGCAGATTCTGAGCGCTGCCGGCGACGGCGGCAAGGTGGATCTTTGGGGCATCGACGACCGCTCTGGACGACAGATGTGGATCATCGAGCACGTACCGGGTTCGCGCTTTGTGCATATCCGCGTCTCCGATGGCACGCCGTATGACCGCCGCCTGCTCAGTGTTTCGTCCGACGGTTCAAGCTGCGACTTGTTTCACGACGATGGCTCCGGCCGCCAGTTGTGGGAGATTGAGCGCATTCCCGGCTCGCGCTTTGTGCACATCCGCATCGCCGGCGGCACACCGCGGGACCGCCAGTTGCTGAGCGTGTATCCCAACGGCGACCGGATTGACCTGTTCAGCCACGACGATGGTTCAGGCCACCAGCAGTGGTTGATCGATGAGGGTGGTCAGCGCCGGGACGATCACGATCGCGATCGCAGGCAGGATGATCGCCGCCCCTGGTAACAGAGCGGTTTGCTGAGTTTGCTGAGGCTCCCGGTTCACATGCCGGGAGCTTTCGCTTTTGGGCAGCCCAGACCGAGACTGGAAGCATGCCCATTCCTGCATCTTCTTCGTCAATCTTTTCATCCATTTACGAGGAATTCTCTTGGTTTCTGTCTGGATTACGGAGCCGGTAGCCTCTAGATCTCTTCGTTGCCGCTCGGCAGGTGATTAGCATCACAGTATACTGGTATTTTGCACCGTAAGGTTGAGAGCAAGATGTACCTTTTGTGGCTACGAGTAGCGGCGGTACTGTACGCGATGGCGGGCGTAACCGTCTTTCCGGCAGTGCTTTACGGCGTTGAACGCTGGCGGAAAACCTGCGTCCACGTGGGCGGCATGGCCCTGTTCTTCCACTTCGTCTCGCTGGTGGAGATGCTCGTCCAGAGCCACCACTGGATGCCGGTGGGCGTGCGCGAGATTGAGTCTTTGCTGGCCTTTGTGGTGGCAACCCTCTTCTTCCTGGTCTGGTGGCTCTACGACGCCATCTCGCTGGGCGTCTTTGCGCTGCCGGCCACCTTCTTCATCGTCTTTGTACCCTCGCTGGGCGCGGATCGCTATGTGTTCCCGTCGGCCGGGGTGCGCATCGGCTGGCTGGTGGCGCACATTATCGCGCTGCTCTTGGCTTACGCGGCGTTGAGCTTCAGTTTGCTCGCGTCCATGCTCTACCTGGTGCAGGAGCGGCGCATCAAGCGCAAGATGCATCCGGGCGCTGACTCGTGGCTGGCTCCGCTGGACACGCTGGAACGGGTGGCGCTGGCCACGCTGGAGTTCGGATTTCCCTGTATGACCATCGGCCTGCTGATTGGCGCGGTACTGGCGCAGGAGACCCCGCTGGGCGCAGCCTACTTCATGGACCCCAAGGTGATTGCCTCGTTTGTGAGCTGGGGCGTGTACGTGCTGCTGCTTTATGTGCGGCGCGCGGCCGGGTTGCGGGGACGCCGGGCGGCCTATCTTTCTGGAGCGGTGCTGGTGTTGATGATGGTTGTTTGGGCAGCAAATCTGTTCAGCCATGTTCACAGGTTTGGTGTGCAATGAGCTTGGCGCTGATTGGTTTGAATCATAAGACGGCGCCCCTTGCGCTTCGCGAACGGATCGCGATCAACCGCGACGATCTGCCGGAGGCCACGCGCGCGCTGGCGGCCATGCCCGGCGTGGCGGAGTGCATGATTGTGTCCACCTGCAACCGCGTGGAGATGCTGGCGGCGGTGGAGGGCCCGGAGGTGGAACTGGCAGCCTTTGTGGCCGAGCACTTTGGGATCGACGCGGCCGAGGTGGAGCCGCACCTTTACCGCTATCGCGATCACGAGGCCGTGCGGCACCTGTTTCGCATGGCTGCAAGCCTGGACTCCATGGTGGTGGGCGAGTCGCAGATTCTGGGCCAGGTGAAGGAAGCCTTTCAGACTGCGCGCACCGCGGGCACCGTCGCCGGGCAACTGGAACACCTACTACAGAGCGCCTTTGCCGCCGCCAAAAAGGCGCGTACGGAGACAGGCATTGGCGCGAACTCGGTGTCGATTGCCTCCGTGGCTGTAGACCTGGCGCGCAAGATCTTTGGCTCACTTGAAGGTCGCACCGTGTTTCTGGTGGGTGCGGGCAAGATGAGCGAGCTGGCCGCGCGGCACCTGACGCAGCAGGGCGTGGGCTCCATCCTGGTCACCAATCGCACCGTGGAGCGCGCCCGGCGCATGGCGGAAGAGATTCAGGGCCGTATTGTTCCGCGCGTGGTGCCGTTTGAGGAACTTTACGAGGCCGCGGCAGAGGCTGACATCGTGATCAGCTCCACCGGCGCGCCGCACCACATCTTTACGCCCAAGCATGGGCAGGATTTTTTGCGCAAACGCCGCAACCGGCCCATGTTCTTCATCGACATTGCCGTGCCCCGCGATGTGGATCCGGCGATGAACGATCTGGATGGCATCTTTGTGTACGACGTGGACGACCTGCAGCAGGTGGCCGCGGCGCATATGGAAGAGCGCTCGCGCGAGGCGAGCGATGCCGAGACGCTGATTGAACACGAAGTGGAGCGCTTCCAGCTCAAGCTACGCGCGGTGAACGTTGCGCCCGCCATTGTGGCGCTGCAGCAGCGGGCGGAAGAGATCCGCAAGAGCGAGTTTGAACGTATGGGCGCCAAGCTGGCCTCGCTCACGCCCGAGCAACGCACGGTGGTGGAAGCCCTGACGCGGGGCCTGGTGAACAAGTTCCTGCATCCGCCCATGCAGGCGTTGAAGCAGGCCGCGCGCGAGAACGATCAGGTCAAGCTGGACGCCTTGTGTGAAGCCTGGGCCGTGGAAGCAACCATGTCGGATAGAACCCAGGACAAGCAGGAAGCAGCCAGCGCAACGGAGGCGGGCAAATGAAGTTGAGGATCGGAAGCAGGGGCTCGCAGCTGGCGCTGTGGCAGGCCCATCACATTGCCGCGTTGCTCACCGGGCAGGGCCATGAGGTGGAGATTGAGATCATCAAGACCACCGGCGACCGGCTGCAGGAAGTGACCTTTGCGCAGGTGGGCTCAAAGGGCATGTTCACCAAAGAGATTGAAGAGGCGCTGGCGGAAGGCCGCGTGGACCTGGCCGTGCACTCGCTGAAAGACTTACCCACGGAGTTGCCGGAGCCGTTCACATTGGCCGCAACGCCGCCCCGTGTTGACCCACGCGATGTGCTGGTCTCGGTGGATTACAAGAGCCTGGCGGAAGTTCCTCATGGCGCAAAGGTGGGCACTAGCAGCCAGCGCCGTCGCGCGCAACTGAAGGCGCTGCGGCCGGACATTGAAGCTGTGGAGTTCCGCGGCAACGTGGATACGCGCTTGCGCAAGCTGGCAGAGGGCCAAGTGGCCGCAATTCTGCTGGCCGCGGCCGGCCTTGACCGCCTGGGCAAGACCGATTGGGTGCGCGAGCGCCTGAGTCCGAACCAATTTTGCCCGGCTGCGGGACAAGGCTCGCTGGGCATTGAAACCCGCAAGCACGACACCAAGACCATCGAAGCCGTCAGCTTTCTGGACCACGCGGACACGCGCTTTGCCATCACTGCGGAACGCGCTGCGCTGGCTGCGCTGGGCGGTGGATGTCAGGTGCCCATTGGCGTGCATTGCCGCGCGGGCAACGAGGGCTGGGAGATTTTTGGCATAGTGGCTGCGCCGGATTCAGGCGACGCGATTCGCGTGCATCGCTCCGTTGCAACCGACAATGCGGATGCAGTTGCGCTGGGCCAACGGGTGGCCAAGTTGCTTCTGGACGCGGGTGCGCGCAAAATGCTGGACTGCGCGGCTGGAGCAGGGAAGTGAGCGAAGTCGGCAAACGCGTGCTGGTGACGCGGGCTGTGCATCAGGCCGGCAGGCTGAGCGAGGCACTACGTGCGCGCGGCCTGTCGCCGGTGGAAGTGCCGGTGCTGGAGATTCAGCCGCCGTTGAGCTTCGAAGCTCTGGATGCCGCTTTATTTGAGATAACTTCCTACGATTGGATCATCGTAACCAGCTCCAATACCGTTGAAGCTCTCCGCGCGCGTGCCGCGTTGTTGCATGTCGACCTTGTAGCGTGCCGTGCGCGGATTGCCGCTGTGGGCGAGGCAACGGCCAATGCCGTGCGCAAGGCTGGGCTTCAGGTTGCGCTCATTCCGGAAAAATATGTGGCCGAGTCGCTGGTGTCAACGCTGGCCGCGCAGGTCAAGGGCAAACGCGTGCTGCTCGCCAAAGCCGAAGTTGCGCGCGACGTGATTCCCGAAGCATTGCGTGCAGCGGGAGCAACGCTCGTGGTGGTGGATGCTTACCGCAACGCCATGCCCGCCGATGCGCCAAAGAAGCTGCGCGCCGCTCTGGCAGCGGGGATTCGAGCGGCAACCTTTACCAGTTCCTCCAGCGTGACCCATCTGGCCGATGCTGCTCAGGCAGCGGGAATTGAATTTCCGTTCGCAGACGTGAAGGCCGTTTCCATCGGGCCGATTACCTCGCAGACGCTACGCGAAGCTGGATGGGAACCTGCGGCAGAGGCCGATCCATCGGATATTCCGGGATTGGTGGAAGCCTTGCTCACTGTACTCAAACCCTGCTGAACAGGCTGCGGAAAAACTCTTAAAGGAAGGCTACAAGCGTCAGGGCACGACTTTAGTCGTGCCGTAAGCATCCTAGAATCATCGCGGGCTTCAGCCCTGCGGGAAGATTCTAATTCGGTCCTGCTCTGAATTGGCCTTGATTCGCAGCCTGTGAAGCCGCACCGGAACGATAGAATAGACCCTGTGAATACGATTGAGTTGAGATCAGAGCAGCTGACGCTTATTACCGCCACCCCCGACCTGTTGCGCGCGGATCTGGCCGCCGACGGAACTCTAGGCAAGGCACTCCAGGCAGAAACACCCGCCGATTGGCCTTCCGGCGAATACGAAGCCGACGCTATCCGCTCCTTTCTGGAGCAGACCGAAGCCGCGGGCGATGCCGGCACCGGCTGGTATTGCTGGTATGCGATCAGCGAAGAGGATGGCCAACGCAAGCTGGTGGGATGCGGCGGTTTTCGGGGCGCTCCCAATGCCGAAGGCACAGTGGAAGCTGGCTACTCGATTGCCGAAGCGGAACAAGGCAAGGGCTATGCCACGGAGATGCTCGGTATTCTCGTCGGATTTGCCTTCACCAACGGCGCCAACAAGATTGTCGCGCGTACACGCCAATCCAATCCGGCCTCCATCGCCGTGCTCAACAACAACGACTTTGAGCAGATTGGCGTCATCAACACAGAAGGTATGCTGGAGTTTGCGCTGACGGCGTAACAATTTCCAACCCGCTCAGATATTTCTGCCTTTCCAGACTTGCTCCCCACAACGGACGCGAAGCGAGTTGGCCCCACCGCAGGTGGCTACGACTGCCAGGTCTTGTCCTTTGACGTGCAGATCTGCTCCAGATTGCATTGCTCGCACTTGGGCTTGCGAGCGTCGCACAGCGCGCGGCCGTGATGGATGATCTGGTGCGAAAAACTGATCCAGCGATCCTGCGGCAGGATCTTCATCAGCTCCTGCTCCACCTTTTGCGGCGTGTCGCCTTTTGCCAATGAAAGCCTGCGCGCAATGCGGAAGACGTGCGTATCCACGACCACGCCCTCGGCCTTGCCAAAGCAGACGCCCAGCACCACGTTGGCCGTCTTGCGCGCGGCTCCGGGGATGGTGATCAGCTCCGCCAGCGTCTCTGGCACCTTGCCCTTGAAGTCGGCCATCACCTTCTGTGCCGCGCCTTGGATCGACTTCGCCTTGTTGTGATAAAAGCCTGTGCTTCTCACGATCTCTTCCAACTCCTCAATGGTTGCCGCAGCCATCGCTTTCGGAGTAGGAAAGCGGCGAAAGAGCTCGGGCGTGACCATGTTCACGCGCACATCGGTACATTGCGCGGAGAGGATGGTGGCCACCAGCAGCTCCCACGGTGAGCGATGCGTGAGCGCGCACACCACGTCGGGGTAAGCCTCATCCAGACCGCGCAGAATGGCGGCGATGCGGTCTGGAGCAAGGGGGCCGCGGGCTGGGCGTTTGGCAGGGATCTTGGGCGCGGGAGTAGCGTTCCGGGACGGCATGAAATGAGTCTATATCTTCCGAATTCCTCTTGCGATGGTAAACAAAAATGTGTACTGTATGCAAAACAGACGACTGCCGTATTTTGGAGGGGAGGACGTTGCAGTTTGCCCTTTGCGGGAGTTGTTCCAGGTTTGCACTGGAGGGTTGGAGTTATTTGTGCCGTTCCTACGGCCACCTGCGGTGGGGCAGCCCGCTTCAGCACCTGCGGTGCGGCCAACGCGCTTCGGCACCTGCGGTGCGGCCAATGCGCTTCGCGATGCTCCAAGCTGAATTCTTTGGAAGGTTCGTGCCCTCCCTACGGGACTCGGTTTGTTCTTGGAGCTGCTTTCCCACCTTGAAAGGTGGGGCTACTGTGTGCCACTGCTGTCCAAAGCATCCGTAGTAGCGATCCGGAGCGGTTGCAAATAAGA
This sequence comes from uncultured Occallatibacter sp., assembly GCA_964645855.1. Lineage (GTDB taxonomy): Bacteria > Acidobacteriota > Terriglobia > Terriglobales > Acidobacteriaceae > Telmatobacter. The sequence goes on along the minus strand of CAZYDF010000092.1, from coordinate 9,545 downwards.
GCTTTGAGAGTTGTTGGGGTGCCGGTAGCAGCGGTGGCGTCCCGAAGGGGGTGTGCAACCAGTTGAGTAAGTCCCGGTGGGTAAACAGGTTCAAGCGCAGCATGGTGGTCAGGTTGGACAGCGACCAGTTGGCGCGCGACAGGTGATGGAGCCATTTGAGCAGCAGGATGGCAAGCAGGGCTGTCCAAATCTGGATATGAAGGGCGTTCTCGGTTGTGCCCACGAAGGTCTTGATCTTGAGATTCTGCTTGATCGCCTTGAAGAACAGCTCGATATGCCAGCGTTCTTTGTAGACCTTGGCCAGGGTGGAAGCGGCGAAGCCAAAGTGGTTGGTCACGAGGACGATCTCCGCAAGGGCGACATCCATTGGAGAAACGCTCTGGTTGAAGCCGTGGCGCTGGGCCCAGCCGCTGTTGAAGCGGACGGTTTGGTCGGCGCGGATAGGGCTGTTTTCCGCCACCGGGCGCGAGCCGGCAACCGTGAAGACCATGTGATGCAGCGGCCGGGTCACGAAGAACACGCCGGCCTTGGTCCAGCAAGAGGCGAAAATCGACATACCCGCGGTCCATGGCGACGATGGAGCCAGGCGGCAGAACAAAGGCCCGCGCCTCGGTGATCAAAACATAGCGGGGCAGATCATCGTCATGGTCGAGCAGCACATGGGCCTTCACGCCGCCCTTGTGGTGGCGGCATCGGGCCCAGGGAAACAGCGACAGACACAGGGTCACGGTGGTCGAGTTCAGCGACAGCAGCTTGTAGCGAAAACGGAATTTGTGCTTGCGCGGACCCAGGCCCTGTTGCTCGCGGAAGCGCGCCAGCGCGGTGTAGAACAGATCCCGATAAAGCGCGGCTGGGCGATGCTGGTTGGCATAGGACAAGGTGGACTTGTTGGGCGCCCTGGCAATGCCGAGATGCACCAGCTTGCCCAGACAACAGGCCAGCCCATTGCAGATCTCGCGCAACGAATCGGCGTGGCCCAGCTGGCAAAACAACATGGCCACAAACTGGGTCCAGCAGTCGAAGCCCTTGGAGGCCCGCTCGGCCTGATGCTTTTTGACCAGGCTGGCAAACTCCAAACGAGGAAACTGATGCAGCAGTTGATTGAACAGACTGGCTACTTGTACCATCAGGGACGCCCTCCGCAGCGATTTCAGTCATTGCTTGGCAAAGTCATTCTGAAACCGCCGATGCCGGAGGGCAACCAGTTTGAAATGAAAAACTGTTTTGGACAAGAGTGACTGTGTACTGCGCCTACGGCGCGTACCTACTGGAAACAAGGAAAACTTGCTCCATGCAGAGAGGTCGATTCCCCACGAAAAGAGTATTTCGTCTGGAAACAGAAAACCCAGGGCTGCTGGCGCTGGCCCTGGGTATTTTCCTAATTACAGATTGCAGATAGAAGTGGGTTAGAACTCCGCGCTGTTGTCTTCAATGGCTTGGCGGACGTTGCCTTCGGATTTGGCCAGGCGGCGAACCGCCTCCGGCTTGTCGACCCGGGCCTTGAGCATGACCAGAGCTACGGGCACGCTGCGTCCAGCGCTCTTGATGGTTTCAACGGCGGTATGGCGGTCGATCTTGCAGGCGCGCATCAGGATGCCGATACCACGCTCTACCAGCTTGGAGTTCTGCATGTGTACGTTGACCATCAGGTTCTCGTACACATAGCCCAAGCGGGTCATGGCACCGGTGGTGATCATGTTCAAGATCATCTTCTGGGCGGTGCCGGCCTTCATGCGGGTAGAGCCGGAGATGACCTCTGGTCCGACGTCGGCCACAATAGTTACGTCAGCCGCTGCGGACAGTGGCGTGCCCATATTGCAGGTGACGGCGGCCGTGCGTGCGCCACGAGCACGGGCATAGGCCACGGCAGCCACCACGTACGGCGTGCGGCCAGAGGCGGAAACGCCAATGATCACATCCTTGCGGGTGGGACGGCGGCGAGCTATGTCGCGCTGTCCAAGCTCTTCGGAGTCCTCATTGACTTCAACGGCCGAGGCCAGAGCCTTGGGGCCGCCCGCCATGATGTACTGGATCATTCCGGGAGCTGTGGAGTAGGTAGGAGGGCACTCGGATGCGTCCAGCGCGGCGATGCGGCCGCTGGAACCTGCACCCACGTAAATCAGACGGCCACCATCGCGAAGGCTGCGCGCCACAAGGTCCATGACTTGCGCAACCTCCGGCAGAGCCTTCTTCACCGTCGCGGCAACCTTGGCATCCTCATGATTGATGATGCGGGCGATTTCTACCGCGGACTTGATGTCGAGTCCCTGCGAGGCCTCGTTCTGACTTTCGGTTGTGAGTTGTTGCAGCTGGGATGCCTGATCGTTCTTGTTTTGAGTGCTTTGGGTGCCGGGCATTTCCTGCATGGTGGAGCTGTTCAGCATTGCGTCTGTCCCCATTCTTGATTGTAGCCTCAAACCGCGCAAGTGCGAAATTTATCTGTAGCGCTTTCAGTGTGAAGCACTTATGGGCAGGGGTTACAAAACTCGGAGCGCTTCCCGCAGGGCGTTGTGAAAGGCCGGACGCACCTGGCGGATGAGCTGGGAGGTGCGGTCAGGCCAGGTACGGTTGGTGAGCAGGACGGCAGCAACCCGGGCGTCAAGGTCTATCCAGAGCGAGCAACCGCTAAAGCCCAGGTGGCCGATGGAGTGCTGCGAGAAGTGGGACCCGGCTGAGGAGTTCGGGGACGGCGTATCCCAGCCAATGGCCCGCGAGCTGCCTGCGGGAGGCTGGCGTTCCGCAAATGCGGTTACCGTATCAGGGGCGAAGATGCTCGTGGCTGCCGGATCGGTGGCACGCAGAACTTCCAGGGAGAAGCGGAGCAGGTCAGGCACAGTACTGAATAGCCCGGCATGGCCGCTGATGCCGCCCAGCACTGCCGCATTTTCGTCCTGTACCTCGCCTTGGATCAACCGATGGCGAAACCAGGTGTCCTGCTCGGTGGGCGGGATCTGGGTGCGCAGGGCAGCCGCAGGGCGAAAGCAGGTGGAGTGCAGCTGGAGCGGGCGGAAGAGCTCGCGGGCAAGAAAGCTGGCCATGCGCTCCTGGGCAAGGATCTCCAATGCCTTGCCGAGCAGGATGTAGCCGGGATCGGAGTACGCGGCCCGTGTGGCCGGCTCTGCCTCAATCGGCAGTTGCAAACAGGCATGGAAGAGCGCCGAGGGGGTGTGCTGGGTGCGGAAGAACTCCACGTAAGCCGGAAGGCCGGAGTTGTGGGCCAGCAGGTGGCGGAGCGTGACGCGGCGGGCCAGGGAACCGGGTTCGCGGCCGACAATGAAGCCGGGGAGCAGGTCGGCAACCAGGGTGTCCAGATCCAGCTGGCCCCGCTGATGCAGGAGCATGGCCATGGCCGTCGTGGCCACAACCTTGGTGATACTGGCTACATCAAAGACGGTGCTGGGCAGGACGGGCGCGGCGTCGGCTTCATAAGTAAAGCGCCCCAATGCGCCAGAGAGCAGCTGTTGGCCTCCAGCGAGCACACCAAAAGCGCAGCCAGGGAAGGCGCGGGCCTCGATCGCTTCCTCAAGAACGCGGTAGACTGCGGGAAAGCGGTCGCGGCAGTTGGCGGCGATGTCAGCTGGAATGGAAGACATATCCTTACTTTCAGGATAGCGCGGTTGCAACGGGAGCGCAGTTCTCGCGTCTCAATTTGAGAGGACTGCAGGTTTCATGTCGCGCTATCTGGGACGATCTAGGTTTAGTGCTTGGAGAGTTTGCGGGTATCTCACGGCTTGCGCGGTGCTTCTATTTTGAGGACCTGATCTATAGATAGGGAGGAAGAGAACCTGAGCGCGGCTGGATCGGCCAACGCGCTCCCCGCACGATTGCCCGCCGCTGACCAGCCTCGACCCGTACGAAAGCCCAATCGCGCAACGGTACTGTGCCCTTCGCGTGGACTGGGCTGCGAGTAATAGCAATTCGCGTGTAATCTGGAATTACCATGAACACCGATCTCGATACGTCCAAGGCCACGGAAGAAGGGCCAGGGGCAGCAAAACCAGATCTACCGGCAGCGGATGAGGCCAAGGCACAGGTGAACAGTGCCAGCTTGTGGCTGCGCGACTTGGTGATTTCAGCCGCGGCTTCCATTCTGATCATCACCTTCCTCTACCAGCCGGTGCGCGTGGAAGGAACTTCCATGCTGCCCAGGCTGGAAGACAGCGATCGGATGTTCATCAACAAGTTTGTCTACCATTTTGCCGCCATCGAACGCGGCGACGTGGTGGTCTTCCGCTATCCGCGGGATGTGGAGAAGAGCTACATCAAGCGGGTGATCGCGCTGCCCGGTGACCGGCTGCGCATTGATCGCGGCAAGGTGCTGGTGAACGGCAAAGCCATCGACGAGCCTTATGTGCCGGACGAATACCGCGATGCGCGCTCCATGATGGAGATTGTGCTGCCCGAGGACGAGTTCTTCATGATGGGCGACCACCGCTCCATCAGCTCCGACAGCCGCGAGTTTGGCCCGGTGGAACGGGGACTGATCTACGGCAAGGCATCGTTTGTGTATTGGCCAACCCGGGATGCGGGTGTGGTGCGGTAACTGACGGAAGCCTACTCAGTCTTTGGGCCTCGGCATACGCTGCTCCAAAGCCGCTACAAAACGCGGATCGAGCTTCTTTCTTTCCTCCGAGGCTTCGGCGAGTTTGACCTTCTGCCATGCCTCAGGAAAACGGGAAAGGCCGGCAAGAGCGATGGCCCAATTCTGAAGGTTCAACACATTCTGAGGCGCCTTCTTGTAAATGCTCTCAAACCGGCTGAAAGCATCCTGCAATAGGGCCTTGTCGTTCTTCTGAACTGCGATGATCGACAAGGCCTTGGCATAATCGATTGAAAAATTGAGATCGCCGCCAAGGAATTTCTCCGCTTCAGCAAAGAGCTTGAGAGCGCTGTCCATATTTCTCCTGCTACCCTCGACAGCACCCATACCCCAGAGCGCAATGCCATTCTCGTGATTCAGCAGCCATGCCTGATTGAAGCGACGCATAGCGGTGTCCATGTCACCCTGTTGGAGAAACTGCCAACCACGTGCAGCAGCGTCACCTGAGGCTTTGGCGCGGTCGCCATGATACTCCTGGTCCGTGGCGTCGATAAACGCCTTATTAGCTTGCCGTTGCCAATCTGTTTCAGGCATCGATCCGTACTTGGGCAGAAGGTTACGATCATCAGCAGATGCAAAACCTGCTGAAAGTGCAAATACAAGTGCCGTAAATACAGATAGATGGATGAACTTCTGTAGTCTCAAGGAGGTCCTCCTGAAATACAGGAAATTATACGTTAGCCACGTCTGCCGGTGGCTGGATGCGCCGGAAAAGTCTGACGATTTGCTGGATTGGGTTCTGCAACCGGCCCTCTTGGGGGTGCAAACCTGCTAAAATCGATTGAATCCACTCCCCGGAGAGGCGATGCAGGCTATCTTAGCGCTCGAAGACGGGCGCATCTTCCGCGGCCACGGCTACGGACACCCAGGCGAATGCCAGGGAGAAGTCGTTTTCAACACTTCCCTTACCGGCTACCAGGAGATCGCAACCGATCCCTCCTACGCTGGACAAATTGTCGTTCTTACCAATCCTCAAATCGGCAACTACGGAACCAATCAGGCGGATAACGAGTCGTCCAAGCCCTTTATCGAGGGACTGATCGTGCGCGAGTTTTCGGCTGTTAGCTCCAACTGGCGGTCTGAACAAGTGACCGACGAGTATATGGAGCGCTACAAGGTTCCGGTGCTTGCCGAGATCGATACACGCGCACTGGTACGGCACTTGCGTACCTATGGGGTGATGCGCGGGGTGATTTCGACCGATGTTTCGAATCCGGAAGCGCTTGTCAAAAAGGCCAGAAACATCCGCAAGATGGATGGGACGGACCTGGCCAAGGTGGTGTCGACCAAGTCGATCTACACCTTTGACAAGACCATGCCGCTGAACGAGACGGGCGACCCGCTGCTTCCGCAGATGATCGACCGTCCGGAGCTGCACGTGGTGGCCTACGACTTCGGGATCAAGCACAACATTCTCCGGATGCTGGTGCGGGAGGGCTGCCGGGTGACGGTGGTTCCTGCCCAAACCTCGGCCGACGATGTGCTGGCGCTCAAGCCGAACGGCATCTTCCTGTCCAATGGACCTGGAGATCCCGAGCCGGTGGACTACGCCGTCAAGGCGATTCGCCAGTTCCTGGGCCGCGTGCCGGTCTTTGGCATCTGCCTGGGACATCAGTTGACCGGTCTGGCTTTGGGCGGCAGAACGTACAAGCTCAAGTTTGGCCATCACGGCGGCAACCACCCGGTGCGCAACAACCGTACCGGCAAGGTGGAGATCACGGCGCACAACCACAACTTCGCGGTGGATCCTGACTCGATCAACGCCAACGAAGTGGAGCTGACGCACGTAGATCTGAACGACAACACGCTGGAAGGTCTGCGCCACAAGTCGCTGCCCTTGTTCAGCGTGCAATACCACCCTGAGGCTGCACCCGGACCCCACGACTCCAACTATTTGTTCCGCGACTTCCGCAACCTGATGGAGGAGTGGAAGGGATGATGTGGGCGGCAACCATGACGACTGTTTCCAAGAGACCAGCGGGGCCCCGGCTCCGCTGTTTTTTGGGCATTGCGTTGGTTGGTGGCTTTCTCACGCTGTCCTCGGCTAAGCTCTGCAATGCGCAGATCGTAGTTCTTAAGCCTCTTCACCTATGGCACATCAGCGGGTATGTTCTGAACAAAGCAGGCAAGCCGTTAGCAGGAGTTCAGGTGGCACTTGCAAGTGGAAGGCAGCCCTCCGAGGCTGTACCCACTGACACAAACGGGTATTTCAATTTCCCCGATGCAAGAGGAGAGTACCTACTCCATGTTCGAGTTCCTGGCTCTCCAAGCGCTAACCGACAGGTCATTGTTGGGCCTAGCTTGCGTTCTCTTGTTCACAGAGGCCAGCTCTACATCATGATCAAGCCTGATGAGATATGCGAGGACTGTATTTCTCCGGTCTTCACAAGCAAAAAGCGGTTTGACCAGGCAGTACAAGAGTCGAGATGAGAATTGATTTCGGTATGGCTTCAGCCATACCGATTGAAGGGTACGGCCTTTAGGCCGTACGGCAGTAGAGGCAACCAGTAGAAACCGGGGCTTTAGCCCCCGAGGGAATGGGATGCGACCTACGCGAGAGACATTTGAATCAGCGCGTGCAGCCTATTTTGTTTCCACGCAGACTGCTGAGCGCAAGCCTTTCTTCCGCCATGACCGCTGGGCGCGACGAATGATAGAGACGATCATGCATTACGACAAGACGGGGTACGAGCTTCATGCTTTTGTCGTCATGCCAGATCATTTACATCTGCTGATTACTCCTTCGGAATCTCTCGAAAAGGCTATGCAGTTGATCAAAGGCGGCTTTTCCCATGGTGCCCGCAAAGAGTTCGACTGGCATGGGGAGATCTGGCAGCCTGGCTTCACCGATCACCGCATTCGCGACGAAGAAGACTGGAATCGTCATCTGGGCTATATCCGCAGCAATCCGCTGGAAGCCCGGCTGGCTGAAGATCCCGCTCTCTATGAGTTCATGGGCTTTCCGGAGCCCCAATTCCCTCGGGGGCTAAAGCCCTCGATGCAGAGTGCTTCAAATGTACGGGCTGAAGCCCGTACCCTTCAACCGGTAGACGGCACGGCAAATGCCGCGCCGCTACCGGGAGAAACTGGAACGCCATTGAAGGGCACGGGCCTTAGCCCCCGAGAGGGGGGGACGCGATGAAGGCATCGACACCTATTTCCTCTCTCCTTATTTCATTGAATTGGATTCCTGTGCTGGTTGATGGTGTGAAGTACCCATGGCATCGCAAGCCGCAGAAGTATGCAAGAAATCGTGAACTAATCAATGGGCCTCGAATTTACCGATGGGTGTTAAGAAGCAAGGTTGGTGATATCGAGTCAGTCTACATAGGCCAGAGCGAAAAATTCGAGAAGCGCCTTACTCGCTATCGAAGATTGCGCGAATCCGGAACCGAAGTATATGTGAACAATGCTTTCAGCGACTGCGAAGAGCACGGCGGAACAGTAGAACTTCAGTTTCTTGAGGTCGCGGAGTTTGAGATCAATGGGACGCTCGTTGATACGAGTGCTAGGTCGCTTGGCAATCACGTAGTGCGACAGCTGTTAGAGACCACTGCCATCCTAACCGCGCAGTCAGAGCCTCCGAATCTGCTCAATCGACCTTCGAAGAATGTGCAACTGAAAGACGCACTGAAGTTTGCTACGCGCGGTCCGTATGCTCGGAAAATGTTACTCGACCAATTGACCAAAGTCTCTAGCTAGGAAAAAAATGCCACGCAGAAACGACATTCAGAAGATTCTTGTGATCGGCTCGGGGCCGATTGTGATTGGACAGTCGGCAGAGTTCGACTACTCGGGCACGCAGGCCTGCAAGGCGCTCCGTCAGGAGGGCTATGAGGTCGTGCTGGTGAACTCCAATCCAGCTACCATCATGACCGATCCGGAGCTGGCCGACCGCACCTACATTGAGCCGCTCACCACGGTCTATGTGGAAGAGATCCTCCGCATTGAGACGGAGATGCTCGAAGCCCAGACCAAGGCCGGCAAGCCCGCGGGCAAGTTTGCCCTGCTGCCTACCGTGGGCGGACAGACGGCGCTCAATCTGGCCGTCGATCTGGCCGATGCGGGCATCCTGGACAAGTACGGCGTGGAGCTGATTGGCGCCAAGCTGGAGGCCATCAAGAAGGCCGAAGACCGCTTGCTCTTCAAGGACGCCATGCAGCGGATCGGACTTGAGGTCTCAAAGTCGCAGCTGGTGAACAACCTGCGCGACGGCATGGACTTTGCCACCAAGCTCGGCTATCCGGTGCTGATTCGCCCCAGCTTTACGTTGGGCGGCTCGGGCGGCGGCATTGCCTACAATCGCGAAGACCTACTGGAGATTCTCTCCCGCGGCATCGACCTTTCGCCGGTGCACGAATGCTTGATTGAAGAGAGCGTACTCGGCTGGAAGGAGTACGAGCTTGAGGTCATGCGCGACTTGGCCGACAACGTCATCATCATCTGTTCGATTGAGAACTTCGATCCCATGGGCGTGCACACCGGCGACTCCATTACCGTGGCTCCGGCGCAGACCCTCACCGATCGCGAGTACCAAAGGATGCGCGACGCCGCCATTGCCGTGATGCGCGAGATTGGCGTGGAGACGGGCGGATCGAATGTGCAGTTTGCCGTGAACCCGGCCGACGGCCGCATGACGGTGATCGAGATGAACCCTCGCGTCTCGCGCAGCTCCGCTCTGGCCTCCAAGGCAACCGGCTTTCCCATTGCAAAAATTGCCGCCAAGCTGGCCGTGGGTTACACGCTCGACGAGATTCCCAACGACATTACCCGCAAGACTCCGGCCTGCTTTGAGCCCACCATCGACTACGTGGTGGTGAAGATTCCCAAGTGGCAGTTTGAGAAGTTCCCCGGCTCCGACGACGTGCTGGGACCGCAGATGAAGAGCGTGGGCGAGGTGATGGCCATGGGCCGCACCTTCAAGGAAGCGCTGATGAAGGCCTGG
>CAZYDF010000091.1:0-16827 GCA_964645855.1 uncultured Occallatibacter sp. | reverse complement strand
CTAGTTAGACGGGAAATACCTATAGATGTTGCATATATTACGGGCCGGATCAGTATTTCGTTGCATGGAGGCCTCATTGCGCACCGTAATTCCTCCGCATTACCTCGAGTTGGTAGCCGATGCCGCATTGAAATCGTATTGGCGAAAGCGCGCTCTTAGACTATTCCTGAGACGCTGTGGTGTTAGTGAGTCGTTTTTGGGAACTTGGCAGGAAGATGAAAGCAAGCGTGACTTTCTGTATCGCCTGTTTCCCAAGTTAGAAGACAGCGGTAACGACGGCCTTCGCTTGGTTAACCGAATGGCGGACTCTTTGATCCAGCAGACCTCATTTCCCGATCTCGTTGGCTGGGAAGACTCAGTCCAGAAGGTTGCGAATGCGACTGCGGCCGTCGCAGCTCTCCTTGCATATCGGGAAGCACAGCACGCACAGATCGTTAGCGAAAAGGAGAAGGCGGATGCTAGGGATCGAGCCGCTAAGATCGCTTCGGAGATCAAGGCCCGCGCTCATGACTTGGCAAAGCTCGAAGCGGAATTGGCAGAAATCGCCAAGGGGCTGGGTACAAAGGAAGCTGGCTATGCATTTCAGGATTGGTTCTATAAACTCGCAGATTTCTTCGAGGCAGAGAACCGTAAGCCCTACATAACAGGGGGAAGACAGATCGATGGCTCGATTACGGTAGAAGGCACAACTTATCTCGTAGAGTTGAAGTTCACGAGGGAGCAGTCGAGTTCCCCTGATATCGATTCACTCCACAAAAAGGTAAGCGATAAAGCTGATAATACAATGGGGGTGATGTTCTCAATTTCGGGATACTCATCCGTGGCAATTAAGGGAGCATCCGGGCCCAAATGCCTTCTTCTGCTTTTCGATCACGCCCATATCTATATGCTCCTTCATAGTGTTTCTACACTTCAGGAACTGGTCGGCCGGGTACGTCGGCATGCTTCACAGACAGGCGAAGCATACTTGGAGCCACGGCATTTCTCATAAGGCTCCCCTACCTGAGCTCCTCCATCTTAATGAGTGAGTGCTATCGTGCTTAGGCTGTATCCGCTGTTGGCGGGTGGCAATCCTTCCGCAGCCTTATTGCGGAAGGGTGGGAGAGCGCGGTGCTGGGATCAGTCCCGGGAAACGCCCCAGGGTTCGGAAAGATTCTGGCTCTTGAGCCTCTTGCAAGATTTCATAGTGGTGGCAAGAAGTATCAGGGCACGACTTGAGTCGTGCCGCAAATGCCATAAAAAGGACCAGGGCTTTAGCCCCTGTATCTTTTTTCAACGGATTGCAGTTTCTCAGCGGCTAAAGCCGGGGTCTGTTTGGGCTCTTGTTCGGCACGACTGAAGTCGTGCCCTGATACAGAGCCTGGCTTGCAAGGAGTTTCCCCGCAGTCTGTTGAGCCCCTGTGGGAGGCTCTTCGCCTGATCCAGCCAGCAAGACGTGTTTTTGCGAACGCCTATCGCGGCCTCGCCATCGCTCGGTTGCGCAGCCACTTGGCTACGCCCAAGGCCAGCAGCAGGCTGCCAAAGGGTAATCCCATCAGCGCCACAATCAGCGCCATCCAGCCGGCGTTGGTGGTGGCTCCGGTGGGGGTAAAGCCGCCCAACACCGTCTCCAGCAGAGCCACTGCCACCAGCCCCGAGGCCACAATGGAGCCACCCCAGCGGAGCAGTTGCCGGGTGCCGTCCTCGGGCATGGGCGAGTCTCTTTTCTCTTGGGTCATGGGAGGCTAGCCTCGCGCCAGGCGCAGCATCACAAAGGTGATCACGCCGGTGATGGAGATGTAGAGCCAGACCGGAAAGGTCCAGCGAGCCAGGCGTTTGTGTACGGCAATGCGGCCGGTGAGGGCCAGAAAGAAGGTGACCAGCACCATGGGTAGCGCCACAATGGCCAGCAGAATGTGGCTGCTGAGCAGCGCCAGGTAGAGCCCGCGCAGGGGCGCGCTGTGCGGATAATAGACGTCGCCGTGCAGGGCATGGTGCAGAATGTAGCCCACCAGAAACAGCGTGGAGAAGCAGAAGGCGGTCAGCATCGCCGCGCGATGCGCATCCCGGCGTCCGGCGCGGATGAAGACCACGCCCAGGGTGACAGCCACGGCGCTGAGCCCGTTCATCACCGCGTTGAGCGCGGGTAAAAAGGCGTAACGGGCGTTGGCGGCGTCGGCCGCGGGATGCACATAGATGAGCCAGAACAGAAAGGCCGTGGCGGCCAGACTGACGGCCAGAATGGCGGCGATGGCGGGGCGTGGCGTGGCTTCGGGGGTCATGGCTGTCTCATCTCTGCGGAGTTAGAGTCCCTTGCCGGCCGGGCCGGCGCAAATCATCAAAGCCGTGAACAGCAGCGGCAGATACACCACGCTGATCTTCAGCAGATCCCGGGCCAGGCGGCGGCTCTCGTCCTCCGTGCAGTCCTTCAAGATGCGGCTGAAGCGGATCGTATAGCCCAAATAAACCAGCCCCAGCGCACTGGCAATGCCCGCGTACCAGGGCCCGGCCAGACCGAGCCAGCAGGGAACCAGGCTCACCGGAATCATCACCACGGCGTAGAACAGGGCTTCCAGCACGGTGGACCAGCCGTCGGGCTGGACGACCGGCAACATGCGGATGCCGGCCTTGGCGTAGTCTTCCCGGTAGAGCCAGGCAATGGCCATGAAGTGCGGAAACTGCCAGACAAAGAGGATCGCAAACAGCGCCACTCCGGCCCACTCCACCTGGTCGCGCGCGGCGGTGTAGCCGAGCAAGGGTCCCATGGCGCCGGGGAAGGCGCCGATGAAGGTGGCCATGGTGGTCACGCGTTTCAGCGGGGTGTAGATGGCTACATAGGTAAACGCGGTCAGCAGCGCCAGCGCCACGGTGAGCAGGTTGGTGGTCCAGGCCAACAACGCCGCGCCCAGCCCCAATGCGCCCAGTCCCAGCAGGATGCCCGCCGGCAGCGAGACCCGTCCGGCGGCAATCGGGCGGTCGGCGGTGCGCTTCATCAGCTTGTCCGTGCTGCGCTCCACGGCCTCATTCAACGCGCCGGCCCCGGCTGAGACCAGCCCAATGCCAATCAGCGTCTCCAGCAGGCCGCGCTGCAGGCTGGTGATACCCGACTGCATGGAGCCCAGATAAAACCCGCCCCAGCCGGTCACCAGCACCAGCCCCACCACCTTCACCTTGAACAGCTCGCGAAAGTCCTGTAGCAGCGTAGCGGTGGCGCCCGGCGTGGGAGCGTGCAAATGTGTGTGTGCGCCAGCAGTTGTTGCGGCGAGCGGGGAGGAGGAAACTGCCTGCATTGTTGAATCCATAAAGGGGAGGGAAGACTCCGGGAGGCAGCTAAGTTCTTCGTTCATGCGTGCTCTCCCGGTCCTTGCTGAAGTTGAAGAAGATAGCTCCGGTAAATTGAAACCGAGAATGTTTGGGTGCCCCATCCTCGCCACGTTCTTGTTTTTGTGGCAAGGATGGGATAGCACGAAGACAGCGTTTCTTTGCTTGTCTAAAGCGGCTGCACCACCGCGCCCGAGTAGCCGGGAATCTCGATGAAATTGGTTCGATCCGTCTGCTGTGCAACGGCAAACTGAACGCCGGTTGTGGCGTCGAGTGCCGGGCCGGTCAGGTTCGACCGTTCCAGCTTGCCCAGGTTGAACGGCGCGGGCAGCGCCACGCGTACCGGCTCCGCTCCTTTATTGATGAATCCCAGCTGCAAGCGATCCTTTTTCTTGCCCAGATAAGCGGTCAGGTTGGCGGTGGTATCTAGTGGGCAGCGGACCACAGTTCCGCCCGCAAACTGCCGCGCCAGCAGCATGCCGTAGTACACCGGCCGGGGCTGGGCAGGGGCCGTCTCGGAGCTTTCAATGGGCGTGTAGACGCCCTGTCCGCCGCCATGCAGATTGACCCCGGCAAAGCCCGCGACGGCGGCGCGCAGCAGATATTCGGCAGCCCACAGCGCGGAGGCGTAGGCATCGCTCACGCCTTTGCGTCCGCCGCCAAAGCAACTGTTGCCCTCGTCCATGCGGTAGGCCACGCCTCCGCCCAGCGCCCGTGCCTGGTTCACCAGCTCAATCTGGTGGTCCAGCTCCGGCGTCTCTTTGCGGAGCAGCCGCTCGGCGGTCATGGCTGGATCGGAGGCCGGACCCATGCCGTAGTAGTGGCTGGTGAGCAGCAGCAGGTCGCCTTTGGTTCGCTTGGCAAAGGGCAGCACCCACTTCTCCACGTTGGCCTCGGTGTCAGGTCCGGCAAACTGGGCTTTGGGCACGCGGGCGCGAATGGCCTTCACCCACACTTCGTACTCGTCCATGAACGCGGCAGGGCCGTAGGTGGCGGGGCGGAAGACGGGATCCTCGCTGAAGCCGTCCACCTCATTGCCGATCACAAAGGCCATCAGGCGCGGGCCCACAATCTCCGCCACGGCGGCAGCCTCGTCGGCGGCCCGGGCAGCAGAGCCGGAGGCAAAGTTGAGCCCGTAGATCAGCCGCCAGTTGGTGGCCTCCAGGAAGCCGCGCAGGTTTTTGAGCGTCTGGCGGGTGATGATGCCGCGCTTGTTCTTCTGGACCGAAGGATCGACGAGCGGCCACTCCCAGTAGTCCTCGATGCCGTGGCGTATGCCGTCCTTCTGCTTGGGCTGGTCGCGGCCCACGCCCTCCCAGTCGGTGATGTTGCTCAGGTGGCCGCCCATGCGCAGCACGCCCTCGGTGCTGATGCCGCAGAAGGCTTCCACCAGCGCCCGGTTGGCCGGCGCAAAGAAGCTCCCGTTGTAGAGCTGGCCGGTCTCATAGCTGAGCCCGATAAAGTCCTGTGCCATGGGAACACCCGCTGCCGTGGGCAGCAAAAAAGTGACCGTGGCAGGCTCAGCGGCAAGGCCGCGGGTGGCCAAAACGGCTGAGGCAGCGGAAAATAAAAAAATTCGGCGATTCATTGAGCAAGCCTCTCCGGAACCTGCCAGTATAGCGGGCGGCGGAAGACCTGTGCGAACCTGGACTGCATTCCCGATTAGGCTTGAAGTGTCTTGTTTTCAGACAGTGAATTGAAAATCAGGTAAGAGAAATCTCAACTTATACCACCTCAGTGCCGATAAAGCTTTGAGAGCAGGCTGTTTGCCGCAGTCAGAAACAACCATGCACGGGGCGGAGGGAGTGCGCACGATGAAGACGCTGTTGAGCGTTGAAGAGGCTTCGCAACGGATTCGTGAAGGGGCCAAGCTGCTGATTGCCGGCGAGGAAGGTCTGCTGGCGGCGCTGCCCCAGGGTGATTGGATTGGCGGCACCACGCCCTACATGATGACCGAGGACGGCGGCGTTTGCAGTACCGACAAGGTGCAGGCCATTGAGCTGCCTGACACCGTGCTCTCCGTCAAAGCGCATCTTTACACGGCCGCCAATCTCAAGCTGATTCCCAAGGACTATAAGAAGAACGGATTCGCCATTGTCATTGTGCCGGCATTTACTCAGGTTCATACCACTTTTGCCAAAGACAGTTCCAGCTGGCCCGAAGTCTTCAGTCAGCCACTGGTGGGTTGGATTGCGGGCTCGCATCTTGACCGCGC
This sequence comes from uncultured Occallatibacter sp., assembly GCA_964645855.1. Classification (GTDB taxonomy): domain Bacteria; phylum Acidobacteriota; class Terriglobia; order Terriglobales; family Acidobacteriaceae; genus Telmatobacter. The sequence continues at coordinate 11,312 of CAZYDF010000091.1, read as the reverse complement.
GGACACCACCAAGCCCAAGGTCTTCAACGGGCAAACCGGCGAATCCTCCGACAGCAAGGTGGTGGTGCTGCACTCGGAGCTGGACAGTCATCTAGCGGTCCGGATGAACATCGTAAACCTCTTCCAGACCGGCAGCGGCGATGTGATCGCCTTTCCGCAGTGCGGCTTTGAAACCACGGACTGCACGGTGAATGGCGAGAAGCGCAACTTTGCCGAGTATCTGACGGAAAAGAATGTCGATACCAGCATCCCCATGGTGTCCAACTACTTTGGCGCGCTGGTGAATGTGAGCTTGCGGAAGGTGGATTCGGAGGCGGGCAAGGTCTCCTTCTTTTCGCCCGTCTTTCCCGGCGTACACTACCGTTTTGCCGTGCACATTGAGGACTATCCAAGCGCTTACCAGGCCAGGTTGAGCATCAATCAGCTGTGGGCTGGTGACCCGGTGTATGCCTGCAACTGCATTCTCAACTATCAGGTGGCTGGGTTGGAGGGGAAGATGTCCGGCAAGATGCTGGGCCCGGTGGTCTTTGGGGAGATCGCCTACATGATGCTCAACCACACCCTGGTGTATTTGACCTTCGAACCCAAGTAAGGCCAGAGCTCAGCGAGCGATCAAGCCCGCAATTTCCTCCACCACTTCGTCCGGGGTCAGACGGTCAACGGCCACGGAGTGGTGGGCCATCCGGTAGAGCGGCAGGCGGCGTTGGTAGCGTGCGGCCAGGTTGGCGCTGTCGGCCAGGATGGGCCGCTCAGCCTCAGTGCCACGGCAGCGGGCCAGTGTGGTGCCCAGCTCCACTTCCAGATGCACCAGCAGGGTGTGCGGCTCGCTCAGCAGCAGGGTGCGCACGGCTTCGGTCTCAATGGCTCCGCCCCCCAGCGCCAGCACCAGGTGGTCTTCAGCAGCCAGCCCGGCAATGGCCCGGTACTCCTGCTGGCGGAAGCCCTGCTCGCCCTGCTGGCGGAAGATCTCCGGAATGCCGCAGCCGGCGGCAGCTTCAATGGCGTGGTCGGCGTCCTCAAACCGCCAGCTCAGCCTCTGGGCCAGCAGCGGGCCCACGGTGCTTTTGCCCGATCCCATAAATCCGGTGAGCACAATGCGGCGGATGACGGCGGTGGGGAGCATCGATTCCATTTTTTTATTATAGGGAAGCTTCACTTTCCGGCATCTCTTCCGGAACCAACAACACGGGCTTCTTCCGCCGCCGGCCCAGAAACTTGAGGCAGAGCTTCAGCATGTACCAGCCCAACAGGTAAGTGCTCAGGGCCGACAAGAGGACGGCGGCAAACGGAAGCAGAAGGAGCACAATCTCCATAGCGTCTTCGCCAAAGTGCGGTTGGGTACGGAACCCGGTGGTTTGCAGCTCGTGGCAGAACAGGCCAACGGCTTCAGCCACCGTCAGGATGAAAAACAGCACCAGCAGCCCAGTCCAGAAGCCGGACTTCGGACGCAGCCACCGCCGCACCAGCGGGTAAAGGTAGGCCGCCATCAGAGTAAAGCTCAAAAAGCCGATCTGGCCTCCGGGAACCGTAAAGGAGGCCACCACCGACACCCCACAGCTCACCGCAAGCAGCAGCAAATGCACCACAAGATGTGGTCGATAGGGCGCGGATCCCGGGCTGGCGAACGGAACAGAAACGTCTCTGGTCACCCCACCAGTATAGGCATGAATACAGGCAATTTCGGGCAGCGGTTCGCAGACTGAGACGGTTGAAGGGTCGAATCGGGCCAAATGTATAGCTAATCGACTAGACTTCATGGGGATGCACACCGGGAAACCAAGTCGAACTGCACTGCGTGTGGCCATTCGCCGCGCGGCGCACCAGCTTACCGACCGGCCCCCGGTGTTGGACGATCCCATTGCCGTGCGTTTGATCGGTCCCGAGTTTGCCCGCGACATGGAGCGCGCCTCGCATCGTGTGGCCCGCGACTTCCGCGCCTACCTGGCCGCCCGCGCCCTCTACGCTGAAGAACGGCTCACGGAAGCCGTCCGCTCGGGCGTGGAGCAGTATGTGGTGCTGGGCGCGGGCCTTGACACCTTTGCCTACCGCAATCCCTGGCCCAAGCTGCAGGTTTATGAGGTGGATTTCCCCGCCACCCAGGACTGGAAACGCTCTCTGCTGGCGGAGAAGGGCATTGCCGAGCCCGCCAACCTCACCTACGTTCCCCTGGACTTTGAGCAAGGCACCCTGGCCGATGGTCTGGCGGTGGCAGGCTTCAACGCCGCCCATCCGGCCTTCTTTGGCTGGCTGGGCGTGGCGCCCTACCTCACCCTGGACGCCTTCCGCGCCACGCTCTCCTACATTGCCGGTTTGCCGGCCGGAAGCGGGGTCAGTTTTGATTACGTTTTCGCGCCAGAAACCCTTTCCCCTGCACGACGTGCGATCTTTGACCGGCTGCAGAAGCGGCTCCTCGATGCTGGCGAGCCCCTCAAGCTCTTCTTCCACGCCGACGCGCTGGCGGAAGAGGTGCGTCAGGCCGGCTTTGTCTGCTGCGATCAGGCCGATACGGAGTGGCTGAACAATATCTACTTCCGCGACCGCGAAGATGGGCTGCGCCTCTCGCCCGTCCAGATCGGCATGTTGGCCACGGCCTGGGTGTAACCACCTGCGCCACCTGCGGTGGGGCCAATGCGCTTCGCGTTCTCAGAGACTGGAATTCTACGGATTTCGCACAACAAAAAGCCCAGCCGCAAGGCTGGGCTTTCTGTTGTGCGAAGCGGGTGCCAGTTTACGGGGCCACAGCCTGGATGGAGTGGTTGCCGTGAGGAACGATGGCAATGGCGGTGGGGTGGGGGCTGGTGCCATACGGGGTGGCCTGGGTGGTAACCAGAGCGCCGGTATCGGCGTTCAGGCGGAAGCCGGAGGCCGAGTCGCCCGAATAGTTGGCCGTGTAGATGAAGCGGCCCAGGGCGGGATCGACGGCCAGCGCGACGGGATAGGAGTCGGTGCTGTAGACGGCCGAGGAGGCGCTGTTGACGATCGCCGAGGGGCTGCCACTGGCCAGCGTGATCTGGTAGGCCGACAGCGCGTTGTCCAGAGCGTTGGTGACGTAGATGTACTCGCCACGGGGATCGACTACGATGGCGGTGGGCTGGTTGCCGGTCTTGAAGGGGCCGTTGATCATGTAGGTCAGGCTACCGGTGGTGCCAATGGAGTAACCGACCAACTGGTTGGAGGCCCAGTCTGTGACGTAGACAAAGCGGTTGTTGGGTTCGGTGGTCAGGGCAAAGGGCTTGATGCCGGCCTGATAGGGGCTGTTGGTGGTGGCCGTCAGAGCGCCGGTGCTGCCCACGCTGAAGCCGAAGACCCAGCCGGAATGCGCGGTAGAGCTGGCGGTACCGTTCGGGTTATAGGCCGACTGGTCATAGACGGTAGCGTACACCGCGTTGCCGTTGACCATCACGGCAACGCCGGTGGGAACAATGGTGTCGCCCGCGTAGCCCGCCAGCGCCAGCTGCACAGTGGCCGTGGCAGTGGTGGAGAGCGTGCCGTTCGACAGGGCATAGACGCCCAGGTAAGCCGAGCCGCTGCCCGTGCTGCTGCCATAGAGCACGTAGAGGAATTTGCCCGTCGGATTGACGGCCAGGCCCACCGGTGTGTCAGACAGCGTAAGGGTCTCTTTGGAGGTCAAAGTGCCATCGGAGGCGACGGTGAAGTGCACCACGTTCTTGCTGGAATTGTTGGCCACGTAGAGATTGTTGAAGTCGCTGGTCAGAGCCATGGCGACCGGGCCGTTGCCGCCGGAGGAAACCGTGGGCGCGCCCTGCCGCAGAGCTCCTGACTGGGAGTCGACTGCGAAGACCTGAATCTGGCCGGGGGAACTGGTAGTATTACTCGTCGAATCGGCTACGAACACATAGTCGATTGTGATGATCTGGCAGGCCGTCAGGAGGACGGCCGCCAGAAGGCCGAGTGTAGAAACCAGAAAGAGCTGGCTCAATTTGCTGAACTTCATGCGCTTCCTTCGTCGCGGGCCTTTGGTGCGAAGCCCTGAGAATCTTATTGGGTTGTTCCTGGGTCTAGTGTAGAAGCCACAGGGGTGGTTCGAGACCGGCAGCTGGTGGCCCGGAGGAGATGGCTACTGGTGCGGAACGGCGGCAACTGCCGTCGGGTTAGCGTTGGTGGAGGTGGGCGATCCCTGGGCCAACATCAAGGTGCCGTCGGTGGCGCTCAACTGCCAATCGGAAACGGTGCCGCCAAGGAAATCCGCAGTATACAGAAAGTGGTGTGCGGACGGGTCAATGCCAATGGCCACGGGATTCAGGCCGGTGGAGTAAGTGGCGATCCGGGTAAGCACGCCGGAAGAAGCCGAGTAGGCGGTTACGTTGTCGTCGGTGGAGTTGGCCACGTAGACAAAGTTGTAGTTCGGGTCGGCCACGATGGCTGACGGAGCGTTGCCCGCCGCGTAGGGGCTGCCACTGAGCGCCGTGAGTGCGCCGGTGGCGGAGATCGAGTAGCCCAGCACCTTGTTGGCCGTGGCGTCGGCGGCGTAGAGATAAAGAGGCGTCACGGTACTGCCCGTACTGGTGGCGAAGGCGGAGAGGGAGCTAGGCTGCCTGCCGGCGGCAAAAGGCGAACCCGTCACGGGCGCCAACGCGCCGGTGGAACCGACGGTGTAGGCGAAGATGTACCCGGCCTTGGTGGCGGTGGTGGCGTCGTAGGCGGCAACATACAGATAGCTTCCAGAGAACGTCACAGCCGTGGGAACAATCACATCAGCGGGGTTGCCGATCGAGGAGGGCAGATTCAGTGGCCAATAAGTGCTGCCATTGGAGGTGTTGGTCACTGGAGAGCCCAGACCCAGAGGCTCGGTGCTGGTGGCTGCTTTCAGGGGCAGCACCGAAACCGAACCCGAGCAGGGCAAGGCATTGGTGCAAGTGGGCAGCGGCTGATAGGTATCCAGCACAAACAGCATGGTTTTGCTGACCGCGACCCCGATGGGGGCGATGCCGGGGGTATTGATGGTGTTGTAGGGATAGAGTTTGCCGTCGCTACCGATGACGAACTGCACCAGCGTGTTGTCGTCTTCGTTGACCACAAACAGGGTGGAGTAGTCGGTCGAAACGGCTTCGGCAACGGGGTTACGGCCGCCGGAAGGAACCGGCGAGGCGGGAATCGGCCGCATGTGGCCGGATTCGGAGTTGATCTCGAAGATGTCGATCTCTCCGTAGTTGTTGGATCCGGCTGCCTTGGCGCTGGTCACAAAGACAAAATCGGTGGTCAGAGTTCCGCAGGCTGAGATCAACCCGGCCGCCAACAATCCAGCGGCGCTGACCAGCATCAACTGGCTCGACTTTTTCAACTTCATGCGCATCTTTCGTTACCGGGCCTGAACCGCGGGCTCACCGGGGAATCGGGTTGGATAGCGAACCGGGGCGATTGCCGTGGGCAGCCCCGGATTCGGGTGACTAGGGGTGCGTTCTGGCACTGGGGCTGGAACGCGCCTGCCGGCGCTGGGTAGCCGCCGGCAGGTTGGATCAGACACGAATTAGTTGGTGCGGCCGTCAACCAGGCACCAGGTGGGCTTACCCGTGAGCGTGTACTTGCTAGCCACGCGCATGGTGGTGAGAACACCGGAGTTGGGGTCGATGACGCTGCCCGTGACCGTGCTGTCAGTGTAGTTCGCCGTGAAGATGTACTGGCTGGAAGGATCTTCCACAATGCACTGCGGACCGGAGCCGGAGCCGAAGGTAGACGGCGTGGTGAACGACAACTGGAAGGCCGGCGAGTTGGTAATGTAGTAGCCGGTAATGCCGCTGGCGGGGCTGTTGGTGCCGGTGACGTTGTTGCCCTGGTTGGCAACGTAGAGGTACTTGCTCTTGGCTTCGACGAGCAGCCAGCTGGGGTTAGCCAGGGTGGGATCGTCGGCGATCTGGCCTACGGTCTGCGCCTGCAGGTTGCCTGAGGAGCCGACTGTGTAGGGGATGATCATGCTGGTGGCGGCGGTGGGGTTGGAGCTGGGCGCCTCGTTGTCCATCACGTAGAGCATGCCGCCGGCCATCACCAAGCCAGTGGCCTGATGGATGTTAAGGGTCTGCGCAACGTTGGAGGTGATGGTCAGCTGACCGGAAGAGGCCGAATAGGCGAACGGATAGGCCGAATCGCCCGCGGTCGGGGTGCCGCTCAGCGCAATCACATCGCTGCCGGTAAGCACAAAGTCGATGGGATTGGCCGGAACCGGGAAGTATGCCAGCGCCGGGCCGTTCAGAATGTACTGGCCGCTGTACTGGTTGTTGTTGATCGGCGAGAGCCGGCCGGTGGTGGAGTCGATCTTGAAAATCGTGATGTCGCCGCAACCGGCTGTGGAGAACAGCGTCTGGCAGGCTGCGGTGGTGGTCAGACCGTTGTCCAGCGGAGCGTCGTGGTCGAGAACCATCAGGTAGTTGCCCGATGAGTCGGCGATCATGCGGAACGGGTTTAGACCCTGGGTGTAGTAGGTGGCCTGCGGCGTAAGAATGCCGTTGCCGCCCACCACAAAGGCTTCAATGTTGGAGCCGTTGCAGACCGTGTTGGGGCTGGTGGTGGGGGTGCCGGAGCAATTGGCTGTGCCGTTGGCGTTGACGCCCCGGTTCAGCACGTAGAGGAACCGGCTGCCGGAGATGAGAACGGCGCGCACCGGATTGGCTCCGCCTGTAGAGACCGGAAGCCCGTCGATCTGGGTCAGTTGGCCGGTGTTGTGTTCAATCTTGTAGCCGCTGACGATGCCGTTGCTGCCCGTCTGGCCCGTCACCGTGCCGGTGATGTAGAGATAGCCGACCGAGTAACTCTGAATGCAAGACGAGACGCCTAGTACAACGCCAGCAGAGAGGGCGCTAATCAGAAGAGCCTTGCCGAATTTCCTGAACTTCATGCGAATCCTTCATCCTGGCCGGGCGTAGCCGCCAAGTTTGATCGTTCCCGAGCAGAGCTGGGATGGGACGGGTCCCTGATGCATTGTAAAAGCCGAGGGCTGGTTATGCCTAGTTTCCTTCAGCAGTCGGCCCCAGATAGCAATTGTACGGTGATGGCCATAAGCGCGGCATGGTGCAGTTCAAACCTGGATTCTGTTGAGAACGCTGCCCCAGCCTGGCCCAGCCGAAACCGCAAAATAGCGCATAAAATTGCTCTTTTCCCGCAGGAAACGTCCACAAATCCCGCTCCGCGGCCGGTTGACAGGGACCTAGTGTGTGGAAAACCACGCCAAATCCCTCGCCTGGAACTTTGTCCACCGTTGCCAGTTGGACGCTGGGAGGAAACTAAGGTCAACGCAGGATGCGAGAGGAATTCACAGGAAGGGATGCGCCCCCGGCCCGAGCAGGCCAGGGGCGCGGGCGGAATTACCAGACGCGGCAGCTCTTCGCCGGCATCATGGGCTGACCAACTTTGCAGTTGAAGGCCTTGCCAAAGCCGTCAAAGTTCTGTACCGAGCCGTTCACGCGCCATTGGCCGGGCGAGTGCGGATCGGTGAGCGCCGCCTGGCGGGCAGCGGCTTCGGTCTGGTTTTGGCACCAAACCTGGGCAAAGCCGATAAAGTAGCGCTACGCCTCGGTAAAGCCGTCCACCTTGGTATCCAGCGACTTGCCCTGAGCCGCCAGGGTGTCGGTCAGCGCCATGTACGCAATGCGCAGACCGCCGTTGTCGGCCGTGTTTTCGCCCAGCGTGAGCTTGCCGTTCAGCATCTGGGCCGGAGTGTCGGCGTGGGCCTGAGCGGCCTCAAAGCCGGAATACTCGTCGGCCACGCAGGTGGTGCGCTCGGTAAAGGCCTTGCGGTCTTCCGCCGTCTGCCACTCGCGGAGGTTGCCCTTGCCGTCAAATTGGGAGCCCTGGTCGTCAAAACCGTGGGTCATCTCATGGCCAATGACCACGCCGATGCCGCCAAAGTTCACCGCCGGATCGATCTTGAAGTCAAAAAATGGCGGCTGCAGAATGCCGGCCGGGAAGTTGATATCGTTCATCGAGGGGTCGTAGTAGGCGTTGACGGTGGGAGGCGTCATGTCCCACTCCTTCTCGTCCACGGGCTTGCCCAGTTTGGCGTAGTTGTAGTTGCGGCGGTAGATGGCGGCGTGCGCGGCGTTGCCCACCAGGTCATTGCGGTTCACCTGCACGCTGGAGTAGTCGCGCCACTTCTCCGGGTAGCCGATCTTGCGGCGGAACATGTTCAGCTTCTCTTCGGCAGCCTTCTTGGTGGCGTCCGTCATCCAGGGCAGAGCGCGGATGTCGTCGGCCAGCGACTTGTTCAAGGCGTCCACCAGCTTTTCCATGCTGTCCTTGGCGGCCGGCGGGAAGTTCTGCTTCACCCAGTCCTGGCCCACGGCCTCGCCCAGAGCGTTGTCGGTCATTGTCGAGCACATCTTCCAGCGCGCTTCGGGTTCCTTCTGGCCGCTCAGGGTGCGGGAGAAGAAGTCAAAGTTCTCGTCAAAGATGGCCTTGGACAGCAGCCGCGTCTGCCCATGCAGCGCATGCCAGCGCAGGTAGGCCTTCCAGGCATCCACCGGCTGATCCTTGATCAATCCGTCCAGCGCCTTGAAGAACTCCGGCGTGCCCACGTTCAGGGTGCTGAAGCTGCCTATGCCAACGGCCTTGAAGTAGTTGGCCCAATTGAAGTTGGGGGTCAGCTTGGCCAGCTCGTTGGTGGTGTAGATGTGGTAAATTTTCTGCGGGTCGCGCATCTCGGTACGGCTCATGGAGGCCTTGGCCAGAGCCGTCTCAATCTCCATCACAGAGGTTGCGTCCTTGGCGGCCTGCTCCGGGGTTTCGCCGGCCAGGGCAAACATCTTCTTCAGGTGCTCCATGTACTTGGCGCGGATGGTTTTGAAGCGCTCCGTATCTACCAGATAATAATCACGATCCGGCAGCGACAATCCGCCCTGATAGAGATCCGCAATCTGCTTGGACGAGTCTTTCTCATCAACTTCCACGCCAAACTCAAAGAATCCGTCGCTGACGGCCTGGTTCTCAAGCGTGCTCAGCAGGGCCGGGAGCTGCTTGCTGTCCTTCAGAGTGGCAATCAAAGCCCAGCCGGGCTGGACCGGCGTGGCACCCAGCTTGTCGACCGTGGCCGTGTCCATGCAGGCTGCATAGTAATCGCCAAACTGCTTTTGCAACGGCGACTTGGGCGCCTTGGCGGCCGCGTCCAACTCCTGCCACAACAGATAGCGGTTGCGCTCCCGGAGCAGCGAGAAGGAGCGCGCCCAGCGCACCTGATCGGAGGGGATGGGGTTCTGCTTGACCCAGTTGCCGCAGGAGTACTGGTAGAAGTCGGTACAGGGATCGGCGGTGGCGTCGATGGCCGCAGTGTCAAAACTGACGATGGGGGCCGGAGGCTTGGGCACGTCGGAGCTTGGCGTCTGTGCCAGCCCAACCGTTGCCGCCATGCCCAGCAGGGCAACAAAACCAAGATGCTTCATTCGGGATTCCTCGCGAGAAAATCGTAAACTTTGTTCCGGATGCGCCGTGTGGGGAGTTCCACTGAGGGCAGCTGAAGCTCGCCGCGGGGGCCAAAAAACGACGCATGGGCGCAAAGTCCATTGTTCAGGAGCCTACCATAGCGCGGATCGCCTCAGCCTGCGAATTCACAATCATCCCCAAGGTGTCTTTACAGGTCCGCTCCCCCCTGCCACACTTGAACTGTGGCTACCCAAACAATTGTCATCCTCGATTTTGGCTCGCAGGTAACGCAGCTGATTGCGCGGCGCATCCGCGAGCAGAACGTCTTTTCCGTCGTGCTGCCCTGTACGGCCTCGCTTGATGAGATCAAGTTGCACAATCCATTGGGGATTGTGCTCTCCGGAGGGCCCAGCTCGGTGTACGACGCCGACGCCCCGGCAGCCGACCCCAAGATTCTGGAGCTGGGCGTGCCCACGCTCGGCATCTGCTACGGCCTGCAGTTCATCGTCCACCACTCCGGCGGCAAGGTCCGTTCGGCCTCCAAGCGCGAGTATGGCCACGCCGAGGTTCTCATCGAGGACGGCGAAACGCCTTTGTTCAAGGGGCTGCCGAAGAACCTGGCCGTCTGGATGAGCCATGGCGACGAAGCGCTGGAGCTGCCTCCGGGCTTCCACCGCATTGCCGCCACTAACAATGCCCTGGCCGGAATCGAAAACAGAGAGAAGAAGATCTGGGCCGTCCAGTTCCACCCCGAGGTGCACCACACCCCGCAGGGCGCGGAGCTGATCCGCAACTTCGTCTTCGGCATCTGCGGCGCGGCGGGCGACTGGACCCCGGCCCACTTTATTCAGAGCACCGTGAGTGCGATTCGCGAAAAGGTTGGCTCCGGCCACGTGATCTGCGGCCTCTCCGGCGGCGTGGACTCCTCCGTGGCGGCCGTGCTCGTCCACAAGGCCATCGGCAAGCAGCTTACCTGCATCTTTGTGAACAACGGCGTGTTGCGCAAGAACGAGTTCGAGAGCGTCCAAAAGAACCTGCGCGAGAAGCTGGGCCTGAACATCGTGGCGGTGGACTCCACCGAGCGCTTCCTGTCCAAGCTGGCTGGCGTCACCGATCCCGAGAAGAAGAGAAAGATCATCGGCGCCGAGTTCATTGCCGTCTTTGACGACGAGGCCCACCGCATCGCCAAGGAGTCGGGCAGCGTAGACTGGCTCGTTCAGGGCACGCTCTACCCCGACGTGATCGAGTCCAGCAGCGTCAAAGGCCCCTCGCAGACCATCAAGAGCCACCACAACGTCGGCGGCCTGCCCGATTTCATGAAGCTCAAGCTCATTGAGCCCCTGCGCGACCTCTTCAAGGACGAAGTCCGCCGTATCGGCCGCGACCTCGACATGCCGGAAGACGTTCTCGGCCGTCAGCCCTTCCCCGGCCCTGGCCTGGCCGTCCGCATCTTGGGCGAAGTCACCCAGGAGCGCGTCACCCTGCTCCAAAACGCCGATGAAATCGTCGTCGCGGAGATCAAGGCTGCCGGGCTCTACACGCAGATCTGGCAGAGCTTTGCCGTGCTGCTCCCGGTGATGAGCGTGGGCGTAATGGGCGACCAGCGCACCTATGCCTACACCTGCGCCATCCGCGCCGTGCACTCTGAAGACGGCATGACCGCCGACTGGGTTCCGCTGCCCTACGAGGTGCTGAAGCGCATCTCCAGCCGCATTGTGAACGAAGTCCGCGGCATCAACCGCGTGGTCTACGACATCACCAGCAAGCCCCCCGGCACCATCGAGTGGGAGTAGCTGGCCGCTACGGGCGGGCGCGGCCGTTGGCCGCAGGGCTGATCGTCCAGGCGAACGGTGTTGGCTATACAGGCAACATAGTGGAACAGAGCAAAAAGTGGGTGGGCGGATTCAAGCTCCAAGTGCAACAGGTGTGATTTTAGCCGACCAGTG
>CAZYDF010000090.1:0-16936 GCA_964645855.1 uncultured Occallatibacter sp. | reverse complement strand
CTCTCGCTGCATAGAAAATCAGCTTGACGGGCAACAGAGAATCTACGGGACTCCGGGGGCTATGATTGGCGCCCTTTCCCCACGTTGAAACGTGGGGCTAACTTGTACTGCGCCTACGGCGCGGGGTTCGATGCTTCGACGAAGATCAAGCCATCAACGAACCGGATCGTTGGGTTTGAGAATTCTCATTTCGTCCTGTGGGCGGTACGCCCGTGGGGACTCAGGATGACAGCTTCGTCTTTTTGCCTGCTTCTAACTGCGGCCATCAAGCAACAAAAAAGACGCGGAGAGAGATTCTCCGCGTCTTTTTGTTCTTCCGGTTCAATCCTAAGCTCATTGCGCTTGCGGCTTCTTCTTTTCCTGTTGGGGCGAGGTTTTCAGGTGCGGGGCGTTGGGGGCGGCGGGCGGCACCGGAGCCAGCGGGGCCGCAACCGTGGAAGCACGCCGGACGCGCAGGTCGCCGTTCTCCGTGCTCAGCGTGATGCGTGCTTCGCCCGATCCAATGCGGCCGGAGAGAGACTTGTTCTCGTCGCCGCTGATGTTCAGACCAAAATCGGAGACGATGTCGCCGTTGCGGGTCTGCCCATTGATGTTGGCGGAGGCGTTGGGAGCAAGGGTGATCTCGATATCCCCCTTGTTGTTCTTGGCTTCCACGTTGTGGTTGCCGGCCGGCTCCACGGCGATCCGTCCGTTGCGGTTTTCCACGTAGACGTCGCCGGCAATCTGGCTCAGGTCAATGTCTTTGGCGTGAGTTACAACGCGGACGGTGCCCTTGGCCTCCACCACGCGCAGGTTGTCGGAGTCCAGCGTCAGGTCGCCCGGCAGCGAGGCTAGTTGCAGGTCGGTGATGGACGTATGCAGGTTGATGGGTCCACCGATGCTCTGGATGTGAACCTCACCAAAGATCTCGCCGTTCATGGCAACGCGGCCCTTGACCTCAGAGAGTGTCACATCGTTGGAGTTGCCCTCGGTGGTCAGGTCGCCATCCAGCTGGCGGAGGGAAAAGTCCTGCCGGCTGTTGGAGAAGTGGACCTGCACGGCGCCGGTAATGGAGTTCAGGTGGGTTACTCCATGCACCGCATTGATGGTGAGCCCGTTGCCCAAACCTGCCACCGTCACATCGCCCTTGCCGGAGTTGATGGAGACATGGGCGGTTTTGGGAACAGTGACGGTCAGGTTGACGCGGCCGCTGGAGTTGGTTTCTGACTTGACCACTACGGCCGAGCCGCTCACGGACAGATGCGCCGCTTCGCCGTCGAAGATCCTCTTCGCCTCGGAGTCGGAGCTGGCATAGGCCACCTGGTGCGCCTGCACTTCAATGGTGTTGCCGTCGCCAGAGGTCACGCTGACATCGCCGCGCGGGTTCTGGATGTCAATGGAGGCGTTGGCAGGAATCTGCGCGGTCTGGACCTGCTGGTCCTGATCGTGCTCCGGAGCGCCAAAGGAGTTGAAGAAGTCGTCGTTGCCGTCGCCGAACTGGGCGCGGAACGGGCCCCAGGCATGACGCCAACTGGACGCGGCCAGGCCTACAATCGCCAGCAACACCAGGATGCCGATAAAACTGCCACCCCGGCGAACCGGCGTTTGGCGGCGCATGTCCAGCGCCCATTCCGCCAGCAACGCCACGCCGGCGCCGATGAGGAGCATGGGCCACCAGCGGCTGTACCAGGTCCAGAAGTCGGCCGCGCCCAGATGGCCGGTTTGCACCAGCAGGGCAACCACGCCAATGGCTACCAGCAGGATGGGGCCAACCATGGAAGGCACCCGCGGACCGTAGACGCCGACATAGTTGGCTTTCCAAGCGGTGCGCTGAGCCTTCCAGGCATCGCGCTGGGCGCGCCAGGCGGCCTTCTGCTGCTCGCGATAGGCCCGGTACTGGGTCTTGGGGTCATAGGGAGGATAGGGCGGCATACCGCCGCCCGGAGGCATGTTGGGAGGTACGCTGCTCATTGCTCTCCTCCTTCAGGCTTCTTCACAATCTCAACCGCGATGGAAGGGATGAGTGCGGAGAGGGGCGCGGGTTGCGCCGGAGTCTGCTGGGGAGCGGCATTCTGGGGCGCTCCCGGGTAAGGGGTTCCAGCATTCGGCGAACCAGGGTAGGGATTTCCCTGCGGTTGCCAGCCGGGCTGGGGCGGGGTGGCGGGCCACTGCGGGTAGCCCTCCGAGGCCAGAGCCGCACGCTCGGCCAGCTTCAGCACGCCCCACAAAATCAGGTAGAAGGGCCAGGTCTTGTTCCAGCTCAGGATGTGCGCCTGGCTCAGCAGGGCGTTGACACCCGTCAGCAACAGAAACGCGGGACCATACAAACGGCGAATCAGGATGTAACGGCTCATTACTTGTCTCCCTTCAAGTCGCCGACGCGGCGCGCGATCAACCAAACACCAAGTCCAATCAGCAGCAGGGGCCAGCTGTACTTGAAGATTTCGGCAGAGAAGATGTCCATCTGGCCGAGGGCAAACAGGACGCCCAGAACAATCAGCACGATGGCTCCAATGGGTTCCCGGCGTCCCCAGCAGTAGCCTGGATGCGGTACAGGGGGAATGGGCGGCACCGGAGGGATTCCCTGACCGGTGAAGCCTGCTCCTGGCGGTGTGTAGGGGCCACCGAAGGGAGCCTGATAGGGCGGAGTGTACGGCGTCTGGTAGCTGGCCGGACCCTGGCTGGCTGCCGGACCGGGTGCCGATGCACCGGGCGCGGGCGACGGGGGCTGCTGGCCGGGCTGTGCCGCTCCGACGTTGAACCAGTTGCCCATTTCGTTCAGTCCCAGCGGGTCGGGCAGGGGAGTGCCGTCGCGGCGCGCCTTGGCGGTGTGAAAGGCCTCCAACGACTGGTAGGCGATCCAGGCAGCGATGAAGAGTCCGAAGATGTGGAAGACATGCGAAGCGCTGACCAGCACCGCAAAGATAACCACATGGACCAGGCCCTTCACGAACTGGCCGTTGTACATGGCGCCCACGCCCGGGATCAGGCCCAGAACAGCGGCCACGGAGGGGTTGGGCTCGCCGGGCGAGGAGGGAACAAAGGGGTTGGCCGCGGTCCATGCGCCCAGGCAGTTGCCGCACAGAATCATTCCGCGCGCGGTTGGGTTCATGGCTCCGGCAGCAACACACTCAGTGCACAGCGGCTTACCGCAGCTCTGGCAATAGGCGGCTGCGGCTTTTCCAGGGTGGTTTACGCAATCCATCTTGTGCTCCTTTCCTGCTCACTGGTCCAGGAGCCTCCGGAGCGCAGAGGCTCGGATGTCACGTTGAGGGAAGTTTTCATTGTTGCTTTCATCTCGTAGGGGAGGACGTTCGCTGACTGTAGAGGAAGGTCAAAGCTCTGCCTCTGGCTTTTGTGGCCGGGAGTCTGTTTGGACTCGCCGGGAGCGGACGGCGTTTCATTCTTCTTTTCCGTGTCGGGCTGTTCACCAACACCCGTCGTACGGCGCAGCTCGCGCATCCGCGATTCAACTTCGTAGGCCAGCCGAAGGTGATCGTAATAGCGGACGATGGGGGTGGAGGCCGTGGTCCAGCGCCGTTCCATGTACGAGCGGACAGCGGTCGGGCGCAGGTCGGAGAGCTTCACATCGGCCAGCCGCACACCGGTCAGATTCAAAGTGAGCGCGATGGAGAAGAAGGCCATGGCGGCGGTCATCATCAAGCGCGGCTCGGCAAAGCGGCGTACAAAGCCCATCAAGCCGGGACGATGCCAAGCCGGCTGCAGCGGCAGCACCACACCGGCAGCGCCTGCCAGGCGCGGACCGATCGCCTTGCCGGGACCGGTTTCAGCCAGAATCTTGGCCAGCAGCCCGGCCGGAACCTCTGGCTCCGGCGCGAGGAACTCCAACCACTCACGGCCCTTCCGGGCCTCATCGAACATCGCCTGACAGGCCGGGCAACTGGCCATGTGCGCCGCAAAGCTGGCCTCGTCCTCTGGCCGCAGCAACCCATCCAGCGCGTCCGTCAAAAGTGTCTCCCACTGCCCGCAGGCAGCAGAACCCGGAATGTATGCGCGCTCTGTCATGGTTACATCACCTCCCGTTTATTACGTTCCAGCAGGCGAGCCAGTTCCGCTCGTCCTCTGCTGATGCGGGACTTCACGGTCCCTTCGGGAATGCCTAGCACCTGGGCAATCTCCTTGTAGTCCATGTCCTGCAGATCGCGCAGGATCACGGCCTCGCGCAGCTCGGTGGATACCCGCGCCAAAGCCTCTTGCACCATCTTTTCGATCTCTTTCTTGGCGGCCGCCTCGTGGGGCGAAATGCCGCGGCTCATCAGCCGGTCTACCGGGGCCAGCTCGTCGGCCATGTCCCAGCCCTCGTCCAGCGAGCCGGTGGCGCGCTGATTGCGGGTGCGGCGGAAGTTGTCCACCAGCAGGTTGCGGGTCATGGTGGTGATCCACACCTGGAAACTTCCGCGTCCCGGATCGAAGCTCTGGAGGTTGGAAAAAATCTTGAGAAACACGTCCTGGGTCATGTCCTCGGCGTCAGCCGGGTTGCCCGTGAACCGGTAGCAGAGTCCATACACACGCTTGTGGTGCGCGCGGACCATCTCAGCCCATGCGCCCGAGTCGCCGTCCATACAGCGGCGAACAATGGCTGACCAGTCAATCTCCAGCGTGGCCGCCTCCCTGCGCACTGCGGGTGCCAGCACGGGGAGCTTCTCCTGCGTTGCTGGTGTTTCCACCTCGGGCGCTTCGTACCGGACGGGCTCAAACCTGAGCTGCGACGCTCTTGGCATCCCCAGTCCCATCACGCTCCAGCTTAATGTACCCACGCACTGCATGGATCGCTATACGTGAGGAAATTGCGATCGGTTCCATGGTCCCGGCATTTGCGACAAAATGGGTGCAATTTGAGCGATGTGGTACGTTTTCAGCTGTAAGCTGTTGGGGACAATTCTTCTGGAAGGTAAACGATGCCGAAGAACTGGCTTTTGCTTGCAGCGGCTCCTCTGGCTCACGCCGCCAGCTTTGACTGCAGCAAAGCGAGGACACCGATTGAAAAGACCATCTGCGCCTCGCCGGAACTGAGCGCGGCGGACGACCAGATGGCCGCTGCCTACAAGGCCGCGCTTGCTCAAGCGCCCGAGGCTGCCGAGTTGCTACGGGTTGGACAGCGCGAGTGGCTGCGGGATCGAGCTCAGAACTGCAGCACAAAGGTCTCCGAGGCTCCTCTCGCAGATTGCCTCCGCGATTCGTACAAGGAACGAACAGCGTTCATGGCAAGAGCCGTGGAACGGGTATCTGGGGTGACTTTTGTATGGAACCGGATTCACCTGGCGTCTCCAAAGACAGCAAAACAGACCCGGGACGAGGATAGTGCGCCCATTGCAGCTGCTGGAACACTCGACGCCGAATGGCCCGTGGCTGCCTCTGGGACTTCCGAGTGGAAAGCATGGAATAAGAGACTCCAAGAGGCTGCACGGAACGGCAGCGCGGAACCTGGTTGCCAGCTGGAGCAGCAGGGAAACTGGGCGGTAGATAGTGGCGCAGATGCCAGCGTCCTCGTTACGTTATCTTCTGTTTCTCCTTCCCTTGTCAGCGCCACTGTCTCCGAACTCTGCTACAGCGGCGGCGCGCATCCAAACCACGGATCTGTCGCCTTTAACTGGCTTCTGAAGGAAGGCCGTGGCTTAACGGCTGCCGATGTTTTCGAACCCAAATCCGGCTGGGACCAGTGGCTAGCCAAGCGCGTGGAGGCCCAAGTGCATCAGACACAACTAAAAGCGGGCGGCGAAGACAATCCCAAAGATTTCGACCGCGTTACCAAGCTCCCGCTCTTGGTGCAGGACCCGGGGCATTGGGAGTTGAGTCCGAAGGGTCTCAAAGTTTTCTTCAATCCCTACGAAATCGCTTGCTACGCCTGTACGCCGGAGCCGGTCATTCTCCGGTGGAGCGAGCTGAAGCCCTATCTGAACCCCGCCTTCAAAATCCCTCAACAGTAATGCGGCAACCAGAATGCAAGAAAAGCCCAGACCTCTTCCAAGGTCTGGGCTTTTCATCTTGAAGCTGCCAGCTAGTACTTGTCGGCGAAATCCTGAGCCACGGGATTCTCAAACAACGAGGTATCGCGGGTGACAATCGTGAGTCCCGACGGGGTGACGAAGTAGCGGCGGCGATCCTCCACCGGATCGTAGCCGATCACCGTGCCTTCGGGAATGTGAACGTCGCGGTCGATGATTGCCCGGCGAATGCGGCAATGGCGGCCGATGTTCACGTGGGAGAAGATCAGGCTGGCATCCACGTCGGAGTAGGAGTTGATCCTCACGTCCTGCGACAGGATGGAGTTGTACACCGAGGCGCCGGAGATGATGACGCCGGCGGTGATGATGGAGTTGACGGCCATGCCGGAGCGGCCCGGCTCGCCAAAGACGAACTTGGCGGGCGGATACTGGCGGGCGCGGGTGCGGATGGGCCAGCTCTTGTCGTAGAGGTTGAAGATAGGCGAAACCGAGCAGAGATCCATGTTGGCTTCGTAGTAGGCGTCCAGCGTGCCCACATCGCGCCAATAGTGCGCCTGCTTCTTGTTCTCGTCCACAAAGGCGTAAGCCATCATCTTCTTTTTGCCCAGCAGGGCCGGCAAAATGTCGTGGCCAAAGTCATGCTTGGAGTCCGGATTCTCGGCGTCGAGAATCAGCGCCTTCAGCAACACTTCCGTGTTGAAGATGTAAACGCCCATGGAGGCGTCCACGGCATCGGGATTGAAGGGCGAACGGAAGCTGGTGGTGACGGGCTTTTCCTTGAAGCCCAGGATCTCGCCGGTCGGCCCCACTTCCACCACGCCAAAGCGCGACACATCCTCGGGAGGAATGGGCAGGGTGGCCAGGGTGACGTCGGCGTTGGTCTCCTTGTGATAGTCCAGCATCCGGCTGTAGTCCATCTTGTAGATGTGGTCGCCGGAGAGGATGATCACGTGCGCGGGCTGCTCGCTGCCGATGGAATAGATGTTCTGATAGACGGCGTCGGCGGTTCCCATATACCAGTTGCCGCCGGTGCGCTGCATGGGCGGCAGCAGCTCAAAGAACTCGCCCAGCTCCTGCGCCACAATGCCGGTCCATCCCTCGCGGATGTGCCGGTTCAGGCTGAGAGCCTTGTACTGGGTCATGATGTAGACCTTGCGCAGGCCGGAGTTGATGCAGTTGGAGAGGGTTATGTCGATGATCCGATAATGGCCGCCAAACGGGACAGCAGGTTTGGCGCGATCGCGCGTGAGGGGAAACAGCCTTTCTCCAGCGCCTCCAGCAAGCAATACTCCGAGGGTATCCTTCATGGCTTCACAGTCCCGCTTTCTTCCAAATCAATGACTACGGTTCTGATTCTGGTTTTGAGAGTTCCGCAATCCGAAACGAAATTTCTGCCAGCGATACGGCCTCACAACCATTACCGAACGCTGGAGAATACCACACGAAGATGTACTCAAGTCACGTGTGCCGGCAACATTTCCGGTTGGAAGAAATCTGCCGCGCGTAGAGAGCGGGCTGATTGCTGCGGCTAGAGGGGCGCGGAAGCAGGGCAGGGGAAAAACACTACGGCCCGGGAACCAGCCTGATACTCAAGCTGTGCCCGGGCCGCAAAGAAGGCTGGCTGAATTGGATTACCGCTTCTTCTTGAACTTGTACTCAAGGCCGACCGAGATGGCAAAGTTCACATCGAACTTCTGCATCACGGGCGCGTAGTTGGTGCCGAAGTGGGTGATGACCGCATCGGGTGTGACGCGGAAGACCCAGTGATCGGAGCGGTTCAGGTCAAGGTGTCCGCCGGCAATGATGGCCGGAGCTACCTGGTTGTTGTAGAAAGCAACCGTGCTCGGTCCCAGGCCCTGCAGATCCTGTTCAAAGTTGCCATAGACACCGCCGGCAAGCACATGGCCGATGATGGCGCCGTGCTTGTTGTGCGGGCCCAGCCACTCAGGACCGGCCGTGAAGTAGTACTCACTGACCATGGGTCCCTTGATGTTGGTCTGGGCATTGCCACCGTTGACGCCACTGCTGGTGCCAGCGCCGCTGGTGCCTAGATAGCCGCGCACACTGGACTCCACAGCCCAGTGCTTGGCGAACCAATAGGAGCCAGAAAGATCCAGACCGCCCAGGTTGGCGCCTTGCAGCAGTGCCGGACCGGCCTTGATGTGGTCATACGCCATACCCAGCGAAAGGTCGTATTTGTTGTCGTAGGTCACCTTCGCCAGCGGGTCGACGGAGATGTAGGTTCCGTTGGTCGAGGTGGCCGGAGCAGAACTCTGGGCCACAACGCGGCATCCGGCACCCAAGGTGAGCGCGGACAAGAAGGCGAAACAGGTCGAAATTCTTACGGAAAGACGCATCACTCCACAGCTTACAGGACCGGACCGACGCGTTACAACGCGGCAGACGGGGGATTTTGATTACGGTTCACACCGTTCGTTTAGACGCGCCCAAACAAGAAATCGCACCGTCTTCAGTTCTTCGCTCCAATTGTCGAGCTTTGAGCCACCCGGCGAGGTGGGTGCAAGCAGTGGCGCGGCGTGTGTTCGCCACTGAATGGGCAGCTCTTCCGCGATGAGCGCCGCACGGGGGAGATGGCTGGGAGTGGAGACAATTTCCGCCGAGGTCCAGCCATGCTGCCGCATCAAGCGGGTGGAATAGCAGAGGTTCTGCATGGTGTCCAAGGACTTTCCTTCGAGGAGGATAGAGCCTTCAGGCACGCCTTCGGCCTGGGCCGTTCGCGCCATCACTTCGGCCTCCACGGTGGGGTTGTGGGCCGCGCCGCCGCTCATGATGATGCGGGGAGCAACGCCGCGTTCGTACTCGCGCACCGCCTCGTTCACGCGCGCCAGCTGGGTTGGCGTGGGGTTGCCGTCCTCATCTGCCGGGGTCCCCAGAACGATCAGGGCATCAAAGCGGGTGCGGTCCGTGTTGGAGGTGGGGGCAAATTTCAGGTCCAGCGCGGCCCAAGCGGCAATTGCGAGCCCCAGCAGGAAGGCGGCCAGCACAATCTTCACGCACCAGGCAGGAATCCGCTGGCGGCGGCTGGGCAAAGGGCAGAGGGCCCGTCTGGCGGCCGCGGGCTTTGCTGCGCGGGTGTTACCTTGGGCTGCTCGGGGCTTGCGCGCCTTGCTGCCTCCCTTGGTGGAGCTCATCGGCCAATGCCCTCCTGCCTCCACTCTACCCTGAGTGCGGCGGACGGGATCAGGCCAGATGAGCCGGCTGACCCCAGCTGGCAAATACCGTCTCCGCCAGCGGCTTGCGCGCACGCGGCGAGGTTTCAAGCGCCAGCAAACGCTCATTGGGCAGCGTTTCAGGAGCGTCCTGATAGCCGAGCGCAATCACGGTGCCCAGCAGGTACTGGTTTGGGATGGCAAGCAGGGTGCGGGCCTTGTCGTGATCAAAGCCGGCCATCTGGTGGGTGGTCATGCCCAGCCCGGCGGCCTGCAGGGTCAGTTGCGTGGCTGCTGCGCCCAGATCGTAGAGGGCGTAGCCGTTGGGGGTGCCGTTATGGGTGAAATTGGCGCGCGCAAGGCCCAGGATCAGGATGGGAGCCCGGCTGGCCCAATCCTGGTTGAAGCCCATCAGCGACTCGCCGATAGCGGTGTGCGTCGGGGTGCCTTTGCGACCCACCACAAAGCGCCAGGGCTGCTCGTTGAAGGCTGAGGCCGCCCAGCGGGCTGCTTCAAAGATGCAGTGCAGATCGGCGTCGGCTACGTGCTTTGCGGAAAAGGCGCGCGAACTCCAGCGGGTGCGCACCGCAGGCAGAACGCCGTCCACCTCGGGAGCCAGTTTCAGGGCATAAACCTCAGCAGCAGACAGAGACATTGCAGATACCTCGAAAAAAGATGATGGAGAAGAACCCTCTGCTTGTTTCGATTCCTCAGGTGGGGGAGACGATTCGAGCGTAGGCAGACTTTGTGGCAACAAGTTGTTTGAGGACCCCGCGAGGAGGCTGGGGTTTACGGGTTCCGCGCAAAACAAAACGGCGGAAGGGAGAGCCCTTCCGCCGCATGATTTGGATCGCTTCGCCCTCAGGACACAACGTCCAGATGTTTAGAATTCTGGTAGGTGTACACAATGCGGTGGGTGACGGTGATGGTGGAAAGAACCGCCAGGACCCAGAGCACCGGAGCCATGGCTCCCCAGTGGTTGAAGACCGCGCCGATGATGATGAGCACAATGCGCTCCGGGCGCTCCATGAAGCCGACCTTGCACTGGGGGATGAGAGCCTCAGCCCGGGCGCGGGTGTAGCTGACCATGAGGCTGGTGACCATGACAAAGGCGGTCAGGACCACGTAGCGGAAGCGGTTGATGCGGCCGTAGTAGACCAGCACGCCGAAGAAGAGCACCACGTCGGAGTAGCGGTCGATGACCGAATCAAAGAACGAGCCGAAGACGGTGACCTTGTTGGTCTTGCGGGCTACGCGGCCGTCGACCATGTCAAACAGGCCGGCGCCGAAGATCACCGCGCCCGCCAGCAGGAACATGCGGTCGCAGTTGGCGGCGTTGGCGTGGCCAAAGAGGAAGGCGGCCACAATGTTGATGACCAGCCCGATAAACGTGAGCGCATTGGGCGAGATGCGGGTGAGCGCCAACCCATGCACGATGTGGTTGAGCAGCCATCCACAGGCGCTGCCAAAGACGCTGGTCCAGGTCTTCATAGGCTAATCCTTACTGCGCGCCGGCGGCCTCGGCGGCCTGCGCGGCTAAAGCGGCTTCGTCGTGGATGGTGATCACCTTGAGGATCTCCAGCTGACGCTTGCCGTTGGGGGTGACGATGGTGGCCACGTCGCCAACCCGCCTGCCCACCAGACCGCGGCCAATGGGCGAGGTGGTGGAGATCAGGCCTTTGGTCACGTCCGACTCTTCGCTGGTGACGAGCTGATAGACAAGCTCCTCTTCCTTGGTCGAGTCAAAGACGGTGACCTTGGAACCGAAGCCGACCTTGTCGCGGGGAATGTTGGCCAGATTGACGAGCGAAAGCTCCGCCATACGCCTCTTGAGCATGCCCAGGCGCGCATTCACAAGCTCCTGGCGCTGCTTGGCCATGTGGTACTCGGCGTTCTCTGAGAGGTCGCCCATTGCCACGGCCTTTTTGATCTCGGCAGGAAGCTCATGCGCGAGTTCGTACTCGAGCGTCTCAATTTCCACTTGCAGCTTCTTCTTGATGTGCTCCGGCATGTAGTTTCCAGTCAGGTTTTGAGGCTCTGCTCCGGGGGGATTTGCCACGGTTGGGCCACAGGCTCCAGCTTCGGAGCCGAAAACCGATACTTTCCTTAATGGTCAATTATACCGCCGGGGCACCTGCGGTGCGGGCATTGCATGCAGCAGGCGCCTGCGGTGCGGCTGACGCGCTTCGCGCCGGTACAAGGAGGTCAGCCGCGTGATGATGGCGTGCGTTGGATGTGCCAGGAAACATCGGCCCACGCTTGGAGCGCAGGCCGATGGGTGGGGGCACGGTTGAGGTTGGCTGGCGGTACGGGCTGGAGCCCGTACCCTTCAGTCCAGAAAAACTACCGCTTGCTGAGAACGTCCTGCTCGTACTTGACGACGGTGTTGTACCACTCGCGGCCGGAGGGGATGCCTTTGGAGAGGCAGTAGAACTCCCACACCGAGGACCAGGGCATGGACTTGTCTTCTTCGCTGAACGCCAGGCGCTTGGTGAAGTCGAAGTTGTGCTCGGCGGAAACCAGCTCCTTGGCGCTTTCCAGCAGGCTGATCAAGAGGGCCTTGCGGGTGTTGCGGGTGCCAATGACCCAGGCGGCGATGCGGTTGATGGAGGCATCAAAGAAGTCCAAGCCAATGTGGATCTTGTCCACCTGTCCGGAGCGGATGATCTCGTTGGCAATGCCCTGCAGGGCGTCGTCCAGGATGACCACGTGGTCGGAGTCCCAACGGACGGGGCGCGAGACGTGGAGCAGCAGTTCGGGCACAAACAGGAGAGCGGTGGAGATCTTGTCGCCCACGTTTTCGGTGGGGTGGAAGTGGCCGGCATCGAGTGTGAGCAGCATCTTGCGGGTGGCGGCGTAACCCAGGTAGAAGTCGTTGGAGCCGACCGTGTAGCTTTCGGCGCCAATGCCGAAGAGCTTGCCTTCGACGGAGTTCTTGTGGAAGGCAGTGGCCGTGTCCTGCTTCCGGATCTCGTCCAGGGCCTCAACCAACAGGGCGCGGGGGGTGGCGCGGTCCGCCGGGTTGTCCTTGAAGCCGTCCGGAATCCAGATGTTCATGGTGGCAGGATTGTTGAGCTGCTTGCCCATCTCTTCCGAGATGCGGGCGCAGGCCACGGTGTGGTCCACCCAGAACTTGCGGATGGCGGCGTCGGGATGGGCCAGAGTCAGGCCCTGCTCGGCGTTGGCATGGGAGAAGAGGGTGGGGTTGAAGTCCAACCCAAGGTTCTTCTGCTTGGCCCAGTCAATCCAGGTCTGGAAGTGCTTGACTTCGATCTGGTCGCGCTCCACATAGGTGGGCGACTCCAGATAGATGGCGTGCAGGTTGACGCGCTTGGCGCCGGGGATCAGACCAAGAGCAACTTCGAGGTCGGCGCGGAGCTGGTCGGGCGTGGTGGCGCGGCCGGGGTAGTTGCCGGTGGTGGCAATGCCGCCGCTCAGGCTGCCGCCCTTGTTCTCAAAGCCAAGGACGTCGTCGCCCTGCCAGCACTGGATGGAGATGGGAATCCCATCGACGGCCTTCAGAACGGAATCGGTGTCGATGCCAAGCTCGGCATAGCGATCCTGGGCAATTTTGTAGGCATCTTGAATCTGACGTTCGCTCGCACTCATTGTTGATTCTCCCTCAACTGCTCCGCGCTGGGCCGGAGGCTATAAAAAGTTACTCGCCCGAAGGACGAACAGGGCAGCAGGAAGTGGAGCGGGAGAGTCCAGACGGGGACTTCCTCTCCTGACTGCCTTGCACCCGATCGGTGGCCTCGGCAATGGCACCGGTGGAACCGGAAGCCGGACAAAACGCTGGGCACTGGTGTCCGGTTTGCGGTCTGCTGCACCATCTTTACAAAGGAGGGGCGGCGTGAGAAGCTTCAAACCGGAATTCATTTCACAACGGAATATCTTTCCACATTCAACACGCCTCGCGCCAGAGCCCAGGGGCCGATTTGGCAGGTTTTTTTCGAAGGGCACGAAGTTTCACCCTGCGGAATGTTCTTAAATATCGATTTTGCTTGTAGATAGCGGAGGAACCCGGGTGCCGTCCAGGGGGAGCGCGCGCAGGGGCTGAAAATGGGCTTCCAGCTCCAGGGAGGCCTTGCGCTACACTGGCTGGCGGCCGGTGCTGGAAAATGGAACCGCCAAGAGAGGTGCAGGGATGCAGAGCGGAGCGCGAAGGCGGAGTGGCCCAAAGCGGCTTGCAGCAGGCTGTTTGCTGGCGGGAGCGGTGGCTGTGGCCGCGGCGGGAATGGCGGCGGCCCAGGCTGGCGTGAGCTATGTGCGCGTTCCGCAAAGTGGACCGCTGGACCCGGTGCGCGACTTGGCGGCGATGCCCACGGTGGGCAGCTTCCACCAGCCCCTGCCTGAGGAGTACATGTGGACGGCGGGCGATGCGGCGGTGCTGGAGCACCTGCCCAACCTGAGCCGGGTAAAAAGCGACGTCTGGAAGGTGGAGCCGCGGCACTTCCGCGCCAGCTTCCGGCTGGACGCCGTGCCGCAGACGGCAACGCTCTATATCGCCGGGCCCCGGCAGGCGCGGGTTTGGATCAACGGTGAGTTGGCAGCGGAGCTCACCTATAAAGCGCAGGGTCACATGAGCTTCCGGGCGGAAGCTGTGAGCGTGGCGCGCTACCTCCGGCAGGGTCGGAACACCATCGCCCTTGAGGCGGTGCGCGGTTACGGGTCCAGTCACCACACCAACTCGGCGATGACCAAATGGGTGAACTCTGGCGAGGTGCTGGCGGTAAAGATTGTGCCGTCAGAGGAAGGTGCGGATGCCAAGCCGATTTTGATGAGCGATGGCCGTTGGCGGAGCAGTGTGGAGGCGGCGGCGGGTTGGGAACAGTCCGGTTTTGACGATGCGGCCTGGAAGCTGGTGTTCTCCAAGGGCATTGAGAGCGATTCGGATTTCTACCAGTGGCAGGCGGATGCGGGCATGTATGCGTGGCCAGGCTACCTGGGCGAAGCGTCGTATATGGCCAACTACCGCATGGAGCCAGCCAAGACGACCACCAGATCGGAGGGTGTTGTGGTGGACTTTGGGCATGAGTTGAATGGGCGCGTGGTGCTGAAAGCTGGTGGGACCGCCGTGAATGCGACGGTGCGCTACGCCGAATCGCTGGGCGAGTTGAAGAAGGGCGGCTTTTTGGGCGATGCGCCGATGCATGTTCCGGCAGGCGGTGAGCTGCGCGGACCGAAGTCGGGCTTCCGCTATGCGCTGGTGCACTTTGATGGTCCCCATGTGGGCGCGCAGATTGAAGTGGAAGGCATCGTCTATCCCGCGCCGCAGCTGGGGAGTTTTACTACGAGCGATGCGCGCGTGAACCGCATCTGGGAGTCGGCGGCGTATACGGCACACCTGTGCATGCAGGACTCGATTTTGGACGGGATCAAGCGCGATCGGGGGCTGTGGATTGGCGATAGCGAGGCGATTCATCGCGTGGTGGCCGACGTGTACGGCGATGCGCGGCTGGTGAAAAAGGGGCTGGAGGATTCGATTGGGCCAGAGCCGGTGCATGAGCACGTGAATGGGCTGCCAAGCTACTCCGCGTGGTGGGTGGTGGCGGAGAGCGAGTATGTGCGCCGCTGGGGTGACCTGGCCCAGTTGCAGCAGATGGAGCCGCGCTTGGTTGGCCTGCTGGCGGTGATGGAGCGGGAACTGGATGCGCGCGGCATCTACGCGGCAGCCGGGGGCGGCAAGCCCTTCGTGGATTGGTCTCCGGAGTTCAAGGCTGATTCTCCGGAAGCGCGCAGAGCGACGCACTTTGAGTATCTGCTGGCCTTTCGGCGTGCGGCGTGGCTGCTGGAGCTGGCGGGCGACAAGGCTGGCGCTGCGAAGGCTGCGGCAAAGGCCGACGCGATGGCCGAGGCGGCCAAGAAAAATCTGCGCGAAGCGGACCTGAGCTATGGAGATCGCTGGCAGACGAATGCCATTGCGGTTCTGGCCGGTGCGGTGACCACCGATGCCGAGCGCGCCGCTGCGTGGCGGGTGCTGGAGCGGACCGTGAAGGGCCGCAAGCCGACAGATCGCATCACGCCTTATTACGGGCTCTATCTGCTGATGGCGATGGCGGAGCTGGGGCATAGGGAAGAAGCGCTCCAGTGGATGACGTCTTACTGGGGCGGAATGCTGGACGCGGGCGCCACCAGCTTTTGGGAGGCGTGGGACCCGTCCTATGCAGGAGCGGATCCTCATGCCAAGATGGAAGCCGACGACAAGGTGGGCTACTACGCGAGCCTCGCGCATGGATGGGCTGGCGGCCCG
The DNA here is from genome assembly GCA_964645855.1 of uncultured Occallatibacter sp. Lineage (GTDB taxonomy): Bacteria > Acidobacteriota > Terriglobia > Terriglobales > Acidobacteriaceae > Telmatobacter. The sequence continues at coordinate 1,568 of CAZYDF010000090.1, read as the reverse complement.
GCGGCATGGATGCTGGAAGAGCTGGCCGGCATCGAGGCGGTGAAGCCCGGCTTCGAATTGGCGCGCATTCGGCCGGAGTTGGCCGGGCTTCAGTCGATCGAAGGTTCAATGCCAACGCCCCACGGCGTGGTGCGCGTGGCGGCCAGTGCAAAACGGGTCGCGGTCGACGTTCCCGAGGGCATGCGGGCTGTGCTGCTGATCCCCGCGGGCACGTGGCGGCAGGCAGGAGATATCGTTCATGGTGTGCCGGCAGAACTGGGCGCCAGGATGCAGCTTGAGATCAAACACGCGGGACATTACGAATTTGTGAGGGAATGATGTTTTTGAAATTGTTGACCGCTTCAACTATTGCAATGCTCAGTGTTTGCACCGCGGCGGCGCAGAACGGCTTCATCTTTCCGCCCAAGGGCGACCCACATGCCTACGAGAACGTGCAGCCGGACAGCCACGCCTCCACACTTGCCGAGCTGAAGAACGGCGACGTGCTGGTGGCTTACTTTACCGGCCTGTGGGAGGGTGACAAGGCGGTAAAAATCTTCGGCGCGCGTCTCCATGCGGGTGTGTGGTCGGTACCGTTTGAGCTGGCGCGGACCGAGGGCGTGGCCTGCTGGAATCCGGTGCTCTTCCACACCAACGACGGCAAGCTATGGCTCTACTACAAGACTGGTACGCATCCCAGCACATGGACCGGGTTGCGCAAGGTGAGCACCGACGAGGGGCTGACCTGGAGCGCCGCGGAGCCGCTGCCGGAGGGTGTGTTGGGGCCCATCAAGGACAAGCCGCTGGTGCTGGCCGATGGCACGATTGTGAGCGGATCGAGCGTGGAGCACGGCAAATGGGATGTGTGGGTGGAGCGCTCGACCGACGGCGGCAAGACCTGGACCAAGGCGGGGCCGATCACCGTGGCGGAGAAGGACGATGTGCCGGATGCGGCGTTTCTGGCGGCAACCGCGCGTGCGGCCGACGGCCCGGACGTTGAGGTGAAGACCAAGCTCTATCAGCCGTCGAAAGAGACGGTAGGCATTATTCAGCCCACCATTGTGCAGATGGAAGGCCATCATCTGCGCTTCTTTGCGCGCAGCCACTCGCGTTCAGCGCGCATGGCCGTGGCCGACTCCATGGACGATGGCAAGACCTGGACCCAGGCACGGTTCATCCCGCTGCCCAATCCGAACTCGGGCATCGATGCGGTGGGGCTTAAGGATGGGCGGATAGTGCTGATCTATAACCACTCCACCAATGCGCGTACGCCGCTGAATCTTGCCGTGAGCCGGGACGGCGAGCATTTTCAGACGTTCAAGACGCTGGAGGATGGGCCGAATCAGTATTCCTATCCGGCCATTGTGCAGGCGGCGAATGGGGACTTGCTGATGACCTATAGCTGGCGGCGGCGGACGATCAAGTTTGTGCGCGTGCCGCTCAGCGAGGTGCCGGAAGTGAAGGCGGGCAAGTAGTTTTGGCAGCGGTCGTTGATTTCGACCCTCATTGATCCTGCTCTGAAAACAGAAGCCCCGTGGGCGGATTCAAGCTCCAAGTGCAACAGGTGTGATTTTAGCCGACCAGTGTTG
>CAZYDF010000089.1:0-17126 GCA_964645855.1 uncultured Occallatibacter sp. | reverse complement strand
CCAGCTTCCAGTTTTGGGTGATGGAGTCGCCCATGAAGACGACGCGGGTTTCAGTGGCGGCGGGGGCGGGCAGCCCGGCGTCAGCCTGGCGGAAGCGGGTGAGGTTGGGCCAGTCGAGCTTCATCTGCTCCTCGCGGGTGGGGTGAGCGGCGGCGGCCGGCTGGGTAGGGGCGGCTGGAGCGGCTGGGGCAGGGGTTTGGGCGGTGAGCGGCAGGGCCAACCCAAAAGCGGCGAGAGAGAGCACAAGGCGAAGTGCTGAACAAGACATGGGATGGTTCTCCTAAGGTGACGCGAGCGTTCAGAACGAGCAGAAGGCTGCGTGGGATTCGGAATTATTGTACGGAATGAGGTAGAGCGGTTGCGAAGAAGATCTGGACGGGGATGGATTTGCGTTCTCTGACCAGAAACCAAACAGAATGTCTGAAATCTGGACAGTAGTGTCCGACTTCAGGACAGTGCCGAAGAAACTAGAGAAACCTTAGTTTCCAGTGTCCTGTTGGGGACACCGACTGTCCAGAAACGATGCAGTTCTGTTGTGTTTCTGGACAGTTCAAACATTAGAAGGAGGTACTGAAGTTTGGGGCCAAGAAGAATATTAAAGTTTGCTGGGGAGAGGCAGCTGGGATGTGGTCCATCGTCTCCAGCAGGCGCGCTTGACGAAAGGCTCCGTGGACTGGGGATGACAGCTTCAAAGCGTGTAGATCGCGGGATTGGGGGATTTTCCCACAACTGTACCCCTAACAACACCTGCGCAGGAAACGGCTGGCTGCGCTAGGCTGGAGAGACGGCGAGGAGGCCGGCGAGCCGATGCAAGTGTGTTCGATCTGCGATGGAGTGGGATTGGTCCAGGTGGTGAACCCGGAAGGGAAGTGGGTTTCCCGGCCCTGCCAGTGCCAGGAAATCGATCGGGAGCAACGCCGGATTACGGCAGCCCACATTCCTGGCCGCTACAAGGACTGCTCGCTGGAGTCGTTTGATATCTATCATGGCGCCGATAGCTCCCTCAGCCAGGCTTTGGTGAAGGCGCGGCGCTTTGTGGAAGAGTACCCTGTGGGCACGGGCGGCAAAGGGTTGCTGTTTACCGGAACCATGGGCCTGGGCAAGACGCATCTGGCGGTGGGCGTGCTGCAACGGTTGGTGAAGGAAAAGGGCGTCAAGGGGCTGTTCTGCGACTATCGGGAGCTGCTCAAGAACATCCAGAACAGCTACAACCCGCAGGTGCACACCACGGAGCTGGAACTGCTGAAGCCGGTGTTTGCCGCCGAGGTGCTGGTGCTGGACGATCTGGGCGCGCAGAAGCCGAACGACTGGGTATGGGATACGGTGGCCCTGATTCTGAATTCCCGCTACAACGATCAGCTGACCACCATCATTACCACCAACTATCCCGATGTGCAGGCCGGTGGCGGAGCCAGGAATGACGCCGAACGGGCCGCGCGCGAGCCTACCCTGGGTGACCGGATCGGCGACCGCATGCTCTCGCGGCTCTCGGAGATGTGTGTCAAGGTGAACATGGTGGGCAATGACTGCCGAAAGACCTTCAAGACGGCACGGTTTGGGTGAGAAAGACAGGTGCTAAGTGGCCAGGGGAATGGGGAGCGTGCGCAGGAATCTGGCGATTCTGGCGGTGCTGGGATTGGCCTTGCAACTGGGGCTGGCGGTGCAGCCGTTTCTGGGACCACTGTCGGTGCGGGTGCTGGAGATTGCCAAGTGCCACGCGGCGAAGATGCCAGCGACGTTCATGCCGGTGTCTCTGGTGGTGGTGTTTGGCAGCATTGGCTGGCATATCCCGGCCATGTTCCGGGCTGGCGGAAGCCGGTAACGCCGCAAAAGAGAAGCGCGCCAGACCGAGGGTGGTCTGGCGCGCTTTTCGCTTGGGGGAGGTTGGAACTCTGGATCTGTTCCGACCGCTGGGAGAATGGGTGAAATAACCCTAAAACGCCCAGAGGGTGCAGAGCAGAACAATCATGGCGGCAATGGTGACGCTCTGGTAAGCACAGTCAGCTGACGTAGAGGGAAGGGCTGGCTGCGGGGGAGCTGTCAAAGCGGAGGAGGACTTCATCAGATGCCTGCCTTTCATGCCTTTCGGCAAAGTGATACGCGTGGAGGGGGACGCCGGTTCCGAACCCAGTCAACACTCGTCCGGCGCTTCTAATTGTTTAGACGCTAACGCCATTGTGGGGATGCCAGGGAAAGAAAAAAGTACAATTTCGACCACTTGTTGCAGTTATCGGCAAATTGGGTGCGGAGTTCTGCTTTGGGAAACAAACTCTGTGGAAGATCGGATGCCTACGGTAACGGTGTAAAATCACGGCTGTGAATACTGGTCTTGAACTGATTCGTCCTGAAGCGCCCGCGGAACGCAACTGGCTTCCGATGGTGATCGCGGCTGCCGTGGTGGTCGTTGTGGTTGTGGTGGGTGTGCTGGTGCTGGAGCACGGCAAGAAGGGGCCAGCGGTGACGCCGGTCAACGCGCAACTTGATCCGTATGCGGCCAGCCTGCCGGTGAGCCATCTGCAGATGAGCGAGTCGGCCAACATGGCCGGCGGCAAAGTGACCTATGTGGATGGCGTGATCGACAATCTTGGGACCCGGACCGTGACCGGAGCCAGGGTGCAGATCCTGTTCCGCAACTATGCCCATGAGGTGGTCCAGAACGATACCCAGGCGCTGAAGCTGATCCGGACGCGGGAGCCGTATGTGGACCTGGAGCCGGTGTCGGGCGATCCGATGAAGCCGGGCGCGGAGAAGGCCTTCCGGTTGTCGTTTGACGGGGTTTCGCCAGACTGGGATGGCGCCTTCCCGGAGATCCGCCTGGTGCAGGTGGAGAGCAAGTAAGCCGACAGAGAGAGTTGAAGTGAAGGCCCTTCCGTTCCATGAGCGGAGGGGTTTTTCTTGTTTCCGCGGTCGGGGGAAAAGGGGTTGGGAGGGGCGATGCGGCGGGGGAGTGTGAATTTTTACCGGGTAAAAGTTTCCTGAACGTGTAATTTTTACACTGTTGAACGTGTTCATTTTGTGCGGTGCGGGCAGGGATTCCGGAGATGATTGGTTAGAATTCATCACCATATCAATGATTTACAGGAAAACTTCCAACAGGCATCAGATTTGGCATGGCGCTTGCTTTAGAAAGAGTGAGCTGATAGCACCGCTCAAGAAATTTTTCTCTACCGTCTGACTCCAGCTGCAAGGGGGAGGAAACGGTGACCAGTCCCCGCAAGAGGCTGGCGACCGGGACGAGAGAGAAGAAAAGTTTGGCGGCCCAGGTTGCCGTGTCTCCCCAGGACGCGGCTGCTTTGACCGGCGCGGAAATGGCTGAAAGGCCAGCATCCCCCTCTCCCCGAGGAATTATCCGCGCCAACGGCACCCAGGCCGGTCGGCCGCCATCAAGCTCTCGCACAGCGAGAGAACCAAGGCAACTTGGCCCCCGTTCAAACGGGGGCCGTTTTTTTGCTCCTGACCTTGCTCCTTCAAGAATTTGTGGAATCAAGTGGCCGCTTTGCATGCCTTTGGTGTCTAAACAGACCAGCAGGTGCTTGCGGCAAGGAGGAAGGGATGAAGCTGCGGTTTGTGGTGGGATGTATGGCGGTGGTGGCGGCCCTGGTGGCGCTGCCGGTGCGGGCGCAGGACCAGCAGGAGAAGAAACCGGTCCTCAGCATGTCGCATTTGAGCGACAAGCAGATTGCGGTGTACAAAGCCGTGCTGCGGGAGTGGATGAGCCACGAGATGCCCACGGTGAATCTGGCGGCGCTGACCAAGCTGGCGGAGCCGGATGGAATGCAGGGCTACAAGGACTGCGCCAAAGGGCTGGAGATTGAGAAACCCTCGGAGATGATCCACCGCTTTATGCAGGCCGATGCCGCGCGGATGGCACCAGACGGCGCGATTACGCTGCTGGAACCGCGCCGGGGCAACGAGCAGGTTCACGAGAACGATCCGGAGCAGGGCATGCGGCGGGGCCAATCCATTGAGGACGCGGTGAAGAATGGCTTTGCCCACGGGCTGTTCAGCTTTACGGAGATCATCTTCGACAAGGCGCACCAGCACGCGATTGTCTCCTATGGTTTTGTGTGCGGGGGGCTGTGCGGGCACGCGGAGACGCTGGTACTGGAGTTGGTAAAGGGCGAGTGGGTGCGTGCGGGACGGGGCTGCAACAACTGGATTTCGTGAACGGGTAAATTCTGCTGTGGCGCTCGGATGCGGAACGCCACAGCGGGCTTGCGGAACGGAGTTACTCGGCTGGAGCCTGGGGCGGCGCCGGAGGCGGTTCCGGAGGCTGCTGGACCGGTGAAGCTGGTTCGTACGGCAGGAGTTCGATCGCGGGCTGGAAGGCGAACCGGTAGTAGTGGAGCCCGAAGGCGATGGCGGCGAGCACCAGGATGGAAAACATCAGGGTGAAGCTGTAAAAGATGGGAGGCAGTTGCGGCGCGGTATAGGAATGCGGGATGCCCATGGCGACGTTGACCCGGTTGGTGTAGTCGACGAGGAGCGAGGGCCTGAGGACGTAGACCAGGGTGTTGGCGATACCCAGGAGTTGCAGGACGAGCGCCAGCCGCCGAGCCCACTCCAGCAGCTTCCAAAGGCCATAGCCCACGGCAACTTCCAGCAGGGCAAAGGCGACACAATAGACGATCTTCCAGGGGTTGCTGAAGAGAAGGCCGAAGATCATGAGCGGGAAGGGAATGCAGATCATCAGCAGGCAACTGGGAGCTCCGATCAGGCAGAGCACAGCCAGGATGGAGATGAGCAGTGGGCGACGACTGGGAACTGAAGAAGCTACAACGCTTACGCCTGAAGCAAAGGCCTGGCGCACGCGCCGCAGGTTGAAGTACACCAGCCACCAGACTCCAACACCGAAGGGAATTGCGTAGAACAACGCCATGACGCCGAAGATGATCCGCACAATGGCTGCGTCTGGCTGCGACGCACCTTGGCTGGCAGCGGGCAGGAAGGAGCTGGAAAAGATGGCGACCAGCAGCATGGTGAGCATCGAAATCAGGCTAAAGCAGGCCTGAATGCCGCCAAGGACCAGGATGGAGTAGCGGGCCCAGCGGCGCATCCGCAGCAGTCCAACGGCGGTGGCAATGCCCCAGCCAGCGGCGGCCAGCAGCAAGACACCGAGGCCGAAGATGACCCAGGGCACAAAGGCTGGAGTTGAAGGCATGGGTGGAGTCCGCGCCATCTGCGTACCGGTCAGAAACATGCCCAAAGCCATCAGCACGTGGAAGAGTGAAAACAGAATGACGACAATCGATGCGGCAATCACAGCGGGCAAGCGTCGCATGGTTCCTCCTTCGTCCAGCGGACGGGAATTTGATTTGAATGCAAGAACAGTTTGAGACGTAAAGTCGATCCATGGTACACGCTGGAAATGAATTGTAGGTAGAATGCAGGGAATAGTTCTAGGAGGAGGTTGGGTCGACGATGAAGATGCGCAGGATGGTTTGGTCTTTGGTGTTGCTGGCCGTGGCGGCTTTGGCCGGGACTGCTGTATGGGCTCAGGGGCCTCCGCCTCAGGGTGATGCGGGCGCTCCTTACACCATGGAGTACTACTACAAGTTGCAGTGGGGGCATCAGCAGGAGTTTCTGGACCTGTTCTTGAAGAACCACTATCCGCTGTTGAAGCGGGAACTGGCGTCGGGGCGGGTGATCGCACTGAAGATTGAGACTCCCGCGAACCACACCACCGAGGATGGGCGCTGGGATTACCGGGTCACGATTACGTACAAGAACTCTACCCTGGCGACGACCGGGAACCCGGATACGGCTGCCTGGATCAAGGAACTGTGGCCGGATCAGGAGACCTACAAGAAGGAAGAACAGCGGCGGTTTGAGATTCTGCTGGGACACTGGGATCTTCCGGTGACCAACATTACTCCGGCGGCAAAATGAAAGGTCCGGGGCTGAAGCTCCGGATTTCTTTCTTTGCGGAGGATTCAGGGGCCTGAAGGCCCCTGCTCCTTCCGTAGAACGAAGCTGTCATCTTGAGCGAACGGGGCCCCAGGCGCGAAGCGCGCTTACCGCACGCAGTGCCTTCGGCCTGGGGGTGGTGAGTCGAAAGATCTGCTGTTGTTCTTGGATGAGCTTTTGATCCCAGCCTAGACGCAAAGACAAGAACGCGCCGAGGGTGGGGTACTCGGGCGTTTTGGGCTTGGAAAGAGGGAGAACGAGCCTGATTCTTTCCCCGGTCTCAAAATCGAGACCGGAGGCACCCTCACATTCTCTGCAGAGATAGAGCCGGAAACGGACTTTTTCCTCATCCTCTCTTATTCTTTCCCGGGTCCCCAAAGGCGAGGGACGGCGGATTCAAGGTCCAAGTGCAACAACACATCGCAAAGAGCCGACAGGAGATGGTTGGTAGGAAGCCATGGAAAAGATGGAAAACAAAGAGCGTTTCCCACTTTCCCACGGCACGGCTGCGACGAACTGTTTGATTCTGTTCACGCTCTTTGTTGCACTTGGAATTTGAATCTACCGACCCGGGGCACCCGCCTATTCTAGCTTGGAAGGGGTCGACAGACGCCGGTTTCAGCTTCAGGCGGTCCGTTTCGCCTCCGCTTGTGATATACCAATCTGCGTGGACCATTTACGTCGTATAGGCGCTTTGCGCCGCAAGCTGACGCGGGCCGGGCTCTCCGGCATCGTCGTCACGCATCTTCCCGACCTCCGCTATCTATCTGGATTTACAGGCTCGAGCGCCGCTCTGGCCATCCATCGCCGCGGAGCGAGCCTGTTTACGGATGGGCGCTACAAAACCCAGGCAGCAGCCGAGGTCGAGGCTGTGCGGGTGCAGATTGTGCAGGGCTCGCCAGCGGTAGCGGCCGTGCAATGGCTGGCCGCGCAGCCGGGCGTGGAGTTTGCCGGCTTTGATGCGGACAAGACCACGGTGGCGCGGCTGGCCACGTGGAAAGAAGCGTTGCCCTCCAAGCTGCGCAAGAGCTTCTTGGTCGCGTTGCCGGGCCCGACGATTGAAGGGCTGCGGCTGGTGAAGGACGCCGACGAACTGGAGCTGATGCGCCAGGCTGCCGCGCTGGGTTGCCGTCTTTTTGACCACATTCTGGGCTTCATTGTTCCGGGCATGCGGGAGATTGACGTGGCGGCGGAGCTGGAACACCGGGCCCGGTTGCTGGGCGCGGAGGGAATGTCGTTTGAGACCATCGCCGCCTCGGGCGAGCGGTCGGCGCTTCCGCATGGCCGGGCGACGACGGCTGTGCTGCCCCGGCGCGGCTTCCTGACCATGGACTTCGGTGTTATTCTCAACGGGTATTGCTCGGATATGACGCGGACCATCCACCTGGGGCGGCCGAAGGTAGCCGAGCGGAACACGTATCAGGCAGTGCTTGAGGCTCAGGAGGCCGCCGTGCAAGCGGTGAGCGCAGGCGCTAGCTGTGCGGAGGTGGACGAGGCAGCCAGGAGCGTGCTGCGCAGTGTGGGGCTGGCGGAGGCGTTTACGCACTCCACAGGCCACGGCGTGGGACTGGAAATCCATGAGCAGCCGCGGATTGGCGCTGGCCAAACCACGCGCTTGCAGGCCGGGATGGTGATTACCATCGAGCCGGGGGTCTACCTGGAGGGCCAGTACGGTATCCGGATTGAGGATATGGTTGCGGTAACGGCAACCGGAGGCGAAGTGTTGACGGCGGCCTCGCCCAAGGCACTGATTGAGCTGTAAAGACCACTTCCGAGCGTAAGGCCCGGAAACCAAGGAAAAGATGAAAGCTGAAGACATCAAGGACCTGAAAGAACTGATTGAATTCCTGAAGGCATATCAGGTGTCGGAGTTTGACCTGGATCGCGGCGATCTGAAGATCCGGCTGAAGTTTGCGGCTGCTGCCCCGGCGCCGCTGGCGGATCTGGCGCGAGCCATGGTGGCTCCGCATGCCGGTGCTCCGGTGCAGGCCGCGGCTGTTCCGGCAGTTGTGGACGCCGATGCGGGATTGCACATTGTGAAGTCGCCTATTGTGGGCACCTTTTACGGCTCGCCCAGCCCCGGCGCGGGGCCGTTTGTTTCCCCCGGCGACCACGTGGAAAAGGGCAAGGTTGTGGGCATTGTGGAAGCCATGAAGCTGATGAACGAGATCGAGTCGGATGCGACGGGCGAGATCGTGAAGGTTTTGGCCACCAACGGGCAGGCTGTGGAGTACGGCCAGCCGCTGTTTGCGGTTCGACTCAGCTAGAAAGACAGCGGGCTGACAGTCGTTCGGTGCGCGCCCAACGGATACAGGCGCGGTTTTCCAGGAGTCTTGCAGTTCACAGCGGGGGCTTTCCATTCGGAAGCTCCCGCTGACTTGCTGACCCGCCGACTCGCTGATTTTCCGCCCCGCTTGAGGTCATTCATGTTTCGTAAGGTTCTGATTGCCAATCGCGGCGAGATTGCGCTGCGTGTTATCAATGCATGCCGGGAGTTGGGCATCCGGACGGTGGCCGTGTATAGCGAGGCCGACCGTAACTCGCTGCACGTGCGCTTTGCCGATGAGGCCATCTGCATTGGCCCGCCCAAGCTGTCGGAGAGCTACCTGAATGTTCCGGCCGTGATTTCGGCGGCGGAGATCGCCGACGTGGACGCCATCCATCCGGGCTACGGGTTGATGAGCGAGAATGCCAACTTTGCCGAGGTCTGCCGGGCATCGAACATCAAGTTCATCGGACCGCCGCCAGAGGTGACGCGCGTGATGGGCGAAAAGGAGAAGGCTCGCCAGGCGATGAAGCGCGCCGGCGTGCCGATTCTGCCTGGCTCGGACGGCATTCTAGCCACCGTTGAGGAGGCGCTTGACTGCGCTCAAAAGGTGGGCTATCCGGTCATCCTCAAGGCCAAGGCGGGCGGTGGCGGAAAAGGCATGAGAATCGTGCGTGCGGCCGAGGAACTTCCCAAGCTCTTTTACGATGCCACAACCGAATCGGCGAACTCCTTTGGCAATGGCGAACTCTACATGGAGAAGTTCATTGAGCAGCCGCGGCACATCGAGTTCCAGATGCTGGCAGATGAGCATGGCAATGTGGCCACCTTGTTTGAGCGCGAGTGCTCCATCCAGCGGCGGCACCAGAAACTGATTGAAGAAGCACCGAGCTTGCAGATTACCCCGGAGATACGCGCCGAGCTGAGCCGCACGCTGTGCAAGTGCCTGAAAGACATTGGCTATCAGAACGCCGGAACGGTGGAGTTCCTGATGGATACCGATGGCTCCATCCACTTTATCGAGATGAATACCCGCATCCAGGTGGAGCATCCGATTACCGAGGCCATCTCTGGCGTGGACCTGGTGAAGGCGCAGCTCCGCATCGCGCAGGGCGAGAGGCTGGACACGATTCTTCCGGCCAAGCTGGAGATGCGCGGCCATGCGATCGAGTGCCGGATCAATGCCGAGCATCCGGTGAAGTTTACCCCCAGCGCGGGCAAGATTACGGCCTTCAACGTGCCGGGCGGCAACGGGATTCGCGTGGACACGGCGCAGTATGCCGAGGGCGTGATTCCGCCCTACTACGACTCGCTGATTGCCAAGCTGATTGCCTACGGAGCCAACCGCGAAGAGGCCATGGCCCGCATGGAGCGGGCGCTGAGCCAGTTCATCGTGGAAGGCGTGTTTACCTCGATTCCGCTGCATCAGGAGATCTTCCAGGACGAGGAGTTCCGGGCAGGGCGTTTCGACACCAAGTTCATGGAGCAGTTTCTGGAACGACGCAAAAGCTAGGCTGGAGCGAGTTCGATGATGGAGCGGCTGCCCTGGGCGGCCGCTCTCTTTTTTGGGGCTTTGTGGGTGCCTCTTGAAAAAAGCCAGCAGGCGAGTGGATAGCGTCAGGGCACGACTTCAGTCGTGCCGCAAAATGGCCAAAACAGACCCCGGCTTTAGCCGATGGGGGAACTGCAAGCCATTGAAAAACAAGATGCAGGGGCTAAAGCTCTGAAATGTTCTATTGTTCTTGTCGGCACGACTGAAGTCGTGCCCTGATGCTTCTTGCCTCCACGATGAAAGTTTGTAAGGGGCTCATGGGACTGTGGGCTGCAGGCGGAGTTATACTTTTCACGACTTTCCAGGGGGCAGGACCAATGCGTCGAATTCTTCTTAGCCTGGTTGCGGCAGGGGTGTGCCTGGGAGCGGCGGCGTGGGCGCAGGAGCCCGTGACTTCCAATGTGCCTCCGGCGCCGAACATCGGAGTACGGGGCCATGTGGAAGGGCTGATCATTCCCGCCATTCCCGACGCGCCCTTCAGCGCCCGGTTGGTGGTGGAACTGAGCGGAGAATGGGCGGATGGCGCCACGGTGCGATCCAGCTTTTTCAACGTCGTGGCGCGCGACAGCCAGGGCCGTGTGCATCAGGAGATGCGGCGTCTTGTACCGGCCGGTTCCGGCAGGGAGTCGACGCTGATGAGCGTGACGATCATGGATGCGCCCAAGCGCGAACGCATTGCCTGCAGCGTGGAACAGAAGATCTGCCGGGTGACGATGTTCTTCCCGCAGGTGAAGCTCTTCGATGAGCCGGAAGGGCTCTCGCGGGACGGCAAGAGCTATCTTACGCGCGAGAAGAAGGGCACCGAGATGCTGGGCGACCAGCAGGTGGAGCGGACCCTGGAAACGCGCACCGTAAACGTGGGCGCTGAGGGCAACGACAAGCCGCTGGTGTCAACGCGGGAGTTCTGGTACTCGCCAAGCCTGAAGATCAACCTGGCGCTGAAGCGGGTGTGCGCCTGCGGATCGATACAGGACTTGCGGGTGACGGACCTGCAACTGACCGAGCCGGATGCGACGCTGTTTACCCCACCGGCAGGTTACACGATGATCGACCTGCGTCCGGCGCGGATTCAGCAACGGCAGTAGAGCGGCGGTAGAGTGGAGGGTACGATGCGGAAGATCAGCTGGGTTTCGATGAGCGTTCTGGCGCTGGCCACTGTGGCCATGGCGCAGCAGGAACCGTCCACCCATGCGCCGGACCCGCCGACGCATGGCATGGTGGAAGGCATTATGGTGCCGTCGATCCCGGGAGCGGCCTTTAGCGGTCATGCCACGCTGGTAACCAAGACCGTGCTGCCGAATGGAACCACAATCCAGAGGCAATCCACCATGCTGCTGGCGCGCAACAGCATGGGCCAGGTTTACCGGGAGCGGCGCAGGATTCAGCCTCTGGACCAGGAGGGTGAACCGCTGCTGGTGGCCCGGATCGTCTTCAATCGGCAGGAGGAGACGCAGACCGAGTGCGTACTGGGGATGAGGATCTGCACGATCACCAGGAAGAAGGCTACGGCAGTGAAGCCGGAGGAGCCGGCAGGCACCACAAAGGACGGCAAGTACACGCTGGCGCGGACCACCATCGGAACAGAAACCATGGAAGGCGTGGAGGTGCAGCACGTGCGGGAAAAGCGCACCTACGCGATTGGCGCCTTTGGCAACGACAAGCCGGTGGCCAGCATTGTGGACTATTGGTTTGCACCGGTGCTGCAGGTGAATCTGGCAACTCTGGTGACAAATCCAAACGGGACGACGATGTATATGCGGGTGACGGAGCTGAACCTCTCCGAGCCGGAGGGGTCGCTGTTTGAACCGGTGGCCGGATTCCGGGTTGTGGATGCGCGGACGCCTCAAGGCGCGCAATAGAATGTCGCTTTTTATTCGCCTGTATGCGATGTTCTGCGGTATGCTGGCGGTGCAACATTGGAGGTTGCACGATGGATATTCAAAAGGAACTGATTGCTGAATTCGACCGGGAGTTGGCTACTACCCGCAAGATGCTGGACGCCATCCCGGCAGACGCCGACCTAAGCTACAAGCCGCATGAGAAGTCGATGAGCCTGGGACGCCTGGCTGGGCACACCGCGGAGACAGCCGGTGAGTGGGCCTTGACCACGTTGACCCAAGCCGTATTTGAGATGAAGATGGCCGAGTTCAAGCCCTGGATTCCGGCCTCGAAGGCCGAGATTCTGGAGCGGTTCGACAAGGAAAGCGCAAAGGTAAAGACGGCGCTGGCGGCCTTCAAGCCCGAGCAGTGGGACGAGCACTGGAAGCTGATCGGCGATGGGCAGACCTGGGTGGACGATCCCAAGTACGTTGTTTGGCGGACCTGGGTGATGAACCATCTGATCCACCACCGGGCGCAGTTGGGCGTGTACTTGCGGCTATTGGGTGCGAAGGTGCCGGGTACCTATGGGCCTTCCGCGGACGGCATGTAGAGCACGATTGTTAATGCAATGGATGAAGAGCGCCGGCCCTCCTTCCCAAGGGACGGCGCTTTTCTGTTGCTTGGAGTGAGATCGAGCGCGGTGTAGACGCGGGACGAAGATTTAACCTGTATCCATGATCTTTCAATTTCCAAAAATCTATCCCATTCTCGACTCGTCGCGGATTCCCCGTGCTGACCGCGCTGCGTTTCTGGAGCGGCTGGGGGCGTTGCTGACAGCAGCGGGCGTGACCCTGCTGGAGTATCGCAACAAGCCGGGCACGGAGGCCGAGATTCTGGCCGATGCTGAGGTTCTGCGCCGAGCAATGCCTGCCGAAAAGGTGAAGCTGATTCTGGATGATCGGGAGGATCTGGTTGAACAGGCTGGATTTGACGGCGTTCATGTGGATGCGGGCGACGCCAGCCCGGCCGAGGCTCGCAGGCTGCTGGGGCCGGACCGGATCATTGGCACCTTTGGCGGAAGCACGGAGTTTTTGCCCGGGATTCTGGAGGAGCCAGTGGACTACCTGGCCGTGGGGCCGGTGTTTACGACCACCACCAAGCAGACGGACCGGCCTCCGATTGGCGTGGAGGGCGTGCGGCGGATGCGGGCGCTGGCCGGGCCGGAGCGGGTGCTGACCTGTGCGGCCGGGATCACGCTGGAGACGGCTCCGCTGGTGCTTGAGGCTGGAGCGACGACGGTAGCGGTGTCAGCGGCGATCTTTGGCGCGGCGGATCCGGCGGCGGAGTTCCGGCGTTGGTTGAAATCGCTCGGTTGAACCTCCTGAGCCCATCCTTAGGTCCAGCAAGATAGAATCCTGGAGACATCGTGCTGCCCCCGGTCTCAAGATCGAGACCGGGGGCACCCCAGCAGGGATAGTTGAGAAAAATGGGAAAAGAAGCAGAAGCGATCCAACTGGATACGGCTGAGCAGCCGGGCGGCCCCACCAAAATGGTGCAGAGCCTGGGGCTGTTTAGCGCCACGGCCATTGTGATTGGCTCCATGATTGGCTCGGGCGTCTTTATTGTGGACGCCAACATTGCCCTGGGCGTGGGCTCGCCGGCGCTGCTGCTGGGTGCGTGGATTGTGACCGCGGTGCTGACCATGATCGGCGCGCTGAGCTATGCCGAACTGGCAGCGATGATGCCCAAGGCCGGCGGCCAGTATGTGTACCTGCGCGAGTCCCTCGGCCCCTTATCGGGATTCCTGTTTGGCTGGACGCTGTTTCTGGTGATCCAGACCGGGACCATTGCAGCCGTCTGCGTGGCCTTTGGCAAATTTTTGGGCGTGTTCTTTCCGTCCGTCTCCGCCACTAACTGGATCTGGCACATTGCCCACGTGCCGGCGGTGCAGGTGGGACCCATGGTGCTGGGCAACATGGAGATTGGCGTGAGCACGGCCAACCTGACCGGCATCCTGATTGTGATTCTGCTGGCGGTGGTGAACATTTTTGGCGTGCGGCTGGGCGCGCTGATCCAGAATTTTTTTACTTCTGCCAAGGCCATCTCGCTGGCAGCGCTCATTTTTCTGGCGTTTACGGTGGGGCGGAATCCGGTGGCGATTGCCGCCAACTTCGGGCCTGGGTGGCACAACTTCTGGGCCCATGCCGGATGGAGTTCGCTGCACGCGGTGCAGGTGGGCGTGGGCGGGCCGCTGGTGCTGGTGAATCTGGTGGTGATTCTGGCCGTGGTGCAGGTGGGATCGCTGTTCTCGGCCGACGCCTGGAACAACATCACGTTTACGGCTGGCGAGGTGAAGAACCCCAAGCGGAATCTGCCCCTTTCGTTGATCTTGGGTACAGGGTTTGTGCTGACGGTGTACTTCCTGGTGTCAGTCGGCTACTTGCTGGTGCTGCCGATGATTGGCGATCCGCACGGCACAACGGTGATGGCGCGGGGCATCCAGTACGCGGCAGAGGACCGGGTGGCGACGGCGGCCTTGGGGCAAATCTTTCCCGTGGGCGGCGCGTTGCTGATGGCCGGGGCGATCCTGATCTCCACCTTTGGTTGCGCCAACGGGATGACGCTGGCGGGCGCGCGGGTTTATTACGCGATGAGCCAGGACGGGCTGTTCTTCAAGTCGGTGGGCAAGCTGCACCCCAAGTACAAGACTCCTGTCGCGGCTTTGATTGTGCAGGCGGTGTGGACCGTGGTGCTGTGCGTCTCCGGATCGTATGGGCAACTGCTGGATTACATCATCTTTGCGGAGCTGGTCTTCTACATTCTGACGATCGTTGGGTTGTTTGTGCTGCGCTTCAAACGGCCCGACGCGGTGCGTCCTTACCGTGCCCTGGGGTACCCGATTCTGCCCGCGCTCTACATCGTGCTGGCGGCATGGATCTGTCTGGTACTCTTGCGGTATAAGCCTCAATACACGTGGCCCGGACTGGTTTTGGTCCTGTTGGGCATCCCTGTGTATCTGTTCTGGTCGCGCCGCGTGAAGGCGGCGGAGCGGGCGCATGTGGAGCAGGCTCAATAATTTGGTTGAAGAACAAGTGGAGGAACACCCTCACCCATGTCAAGATTGCTGCGCATTAAACCGATGTCGATGCTGACGGAAGAGGCCGGCGAGGTAGGCGAGAATACGCTGAAGCGTTCGCTGAGCGCGCTGAACCTGATCACGCTGGGCATCGGCGCCATTATTGGAGCCGGAATTTTCGTGCTCACGGGCAAGGCAGCGGCGCTGCATGCCGGCCCGGCCGTAGCGTTGAGCTTTGTGCTGGCGGGGATCGTTTGCGCGTTTGCGGGCCTGTGCTATGCCGAGTTTGCCTCCATCATCCCGATTGCGGGCTCAGCTTACACCTACGGCTACGCCACGCTGGGCGAGCTGGTAGCGTGGATCATTGGCTGGGATCTGGTGCTGGAGTACGCCTTTGGCGCGGCCACGGTGGCTTCCGGCTGGTCTGGGTATTTGAACAGCCTGTTGCAGCAGCTGCATATCCACATTCCCCCACGCTTTACAGCGGTTCCGGGCACAAATCTCTATCTGTATCAGGACAAATGGCAGACGGTGACTTCGCTGCCGGCAGGCGTGAATCTGGGCGCGCTGGATCATGTGACGGCCATCTGCAATCTGGTGGCGATGCTGGGTATCCTGATTATCACGACGATTCTGGTGATAGGCATCAAGGAATCGGCCAACTTCAACTCCGCCATTGTGATTGTCAAGCTGGGCATTGTGGGCGTTTTCCTGGCCGTGGGTGGCTGGTTCCTGATGCAGCATCCGCACCTGGCCTGGGCGAACTGGCATCCGTTTGTTCCGCCAGCGATCTTCGACCAAAACGTGAGTTCTCTGAACTATTGGCAGCAATTGTGGCTGAGCCTGACCGGGCATACTCAATACGGCTGGATGGGCATTGCCACGGGCGCTTCGTCGATCTTCTTTGCGTATATCGGCTTTGACGCGGTGTCGACGGCGGCGCAGGAGGCCAAGAACCCCAAGCGCGATATGCCGATCGGCATTCTGGGCTCGCTGGTGGTCTGCACCATCCTCTACATTCTGGTTTCAACCGTGTTGACCGGGCTGGTGAAGTTCGACCGGCTGAACGTGGGCGATCCGGTGGCCCTGGGCATTGATGCCACGGGCGTGAGCTGGGGATCGCTACTGGTAAAGACCGGAGCGGTGTTTGGCCTGGCCACAGTGATGCTGGTCATGCTGCTGGGGCAGTCGCGGGTGTTCTTTTCGATGTCCAAGGACGGCTTGTTGCCCAAGTGGGCTTCAGCCATCCATCCCAAGTTCCGCACGCCGTGGATCTCGACCATCGTGGTGGGCTCGATTGTGGCCGTGATGCCGGGCTTTGTGAACATCGACATCCTTTCGGATCTGGTGAACATTGGCACGCTGCTGGCGTTTACGATTGTGTGCGCCGGAGTCTGGGTGCTGCGGGTACGGCAGCCAGAGCTGGAGCGGCCCTTCAAGACGCCGTTTGTGCCGCTGGTGCCGATTCTGGGCATTGTTACCGCGCTGTTTGTGATGAGCCGGTTGCCCTGGATTACCTGGATGGTAATGCTCGGCTGGCTCGATTTCGGCCTGCATATTTATGTCGCCTATTCCTGCAGGCACAGCAAAGTGCAAAAGCTCGCCGATTTGGATGCGCCTGGCGCAAGCGGAAGAAGGGAATCGGGACTGCTTTCGTTCAGCGGACGGATCGGCCGGGGTGCTTGGTGGGGACGTATGGTGCTGATTGGAGGATCAGGTTTTATCTTTGTTCCTCTCGCCGTGTTGGCCCACACTGTTTCCAGTTCCAGCCCTATCCTCGGAACGGTCCTAGCGCTCCTGTTGTTCATAGGTCTGCTGGGTGAACTTTGGTTTATGGTCGCAACCCATGTACAACGGAGCCACGATCTTGGCTTTTCCGGGTGGATGACCCTTCTGACTCTTGTTGGCGTCTGGTACATCTGGTTAGGGTTCGTGAAAGGCACAGCAGGAGCAAATCGTTACGAACTGACGGCGGCAGTGGATTAACGAAAGCTCGATGCGTTGAGTGAGCGGCCTCCCTTCGGGGAGGCCGACGTGTTTCTGGGGGCATGGCGAACGCATCTCAATCTCCCTTATCGCTTTCGGCGAGGAGTAAAGCTCATGAATTCAGCATTCTGCGCTCAGTTTTCCGGGGCTTGGGCCAAAAAATGTTCCCCGTGGCAGCGATATCGGCCTAGCAGAGCGGATCCTTGGCGGTAGACAAGCCACTCGCCCGTTCGACCTTTCTGATGCTACCCTGTTGATATCGCGGTCTTTTCGTTTTCATCCCTTGCTCCCTTACTTTCCCTACTGGTTGGGCTGCTCTGTTGCCAGCATACGGTCAGTGAGTTATAGTGAGGGAGCGGAGCACGCAGCGAGAGAAATGAAACCGGTTTATCACTATAATTAACTGAAAACAAATGTATTACACGCGGTATAAAAAAGTGGCCCCGTAGCTCAGCTGGATAGAGCGTCGGTTTCCTAAACCGTAGGTCGGCTGTTCGAATCAGCCCGGGGTCACCATA
>CAZYDF010000088.1:0-17366 GCA_964645855.1 uncultured Occallatibacter sp. | reverse complement strand
GCGCTCCCAGGGAAGAATGCAGCGGGCGCCGACGCCACGTCGTACTATACCTCTCACGCGAACGCGATCGGTCAGCACACGACAGCCTTCTTCCGTTTGCTGGCAGCCGACTCCACCTGCACCTACTGCGCCACGTCCAACGGCACCCCCGTATTCCTGTCGCAGTACCGCGGTTCCTACTCCGGCTTCAACGTTCTGGCCCGCTCGCGCTACAACGTGGGCTGGGGCAACGACAACTGGCAGATGGGCCGCCACATTAACGTAGGCCTCGGCCTCCGCTGGGAAGAGCAGTGGTACGACGGTGTCCTGGTCAACTACCTGTTCAACGACAACTGGTCTCCCCGCCTGGGCATCAACTGGGATCCCAAGGGCGATCACAAGACCAAGATATTCTTCAACTTTGCCCGCTACCAGTCAGTTCTCCCGCTGGATGCTGCCATCCGCGAACTTGGCAACGAGCAGGATGACACCAACGTCTACTTCACTCCGGCCAAAGACAGTACCGGTAAGATGCTGGTCGACAGCCTGGGAGCCCCCGTCATTATTCCAGACGCGGCGCACTTGTTGAACGGCACCCCAGGTATCCAGGTGGGGAACGGTAAAGGCTTCGGCAACATCAGCTTCAGCTCCTCCTCTGCGGAAGGCATTCTCCCTGGCACCAAGATGGAGTACGAGAACGAATACGTCATGGGCTTGCAGCGCGAAGTGGCCCCCGGCATGATGTTCGGAGTTCGTTATACGGATCGCCGCCTTGGCCGCATCATTGAGGACATCGGTTCCCAGTCTCCGGAAGGGTCCAACCTTGCTGAAGCCTACGCAGGCGGTATCGCCAACGTTTCGGCCAAGACCGATGACTTCCACAACGAAAACGAAGTCACCTATACGCCTGCCCAGTTTGCTGCCGCCAACGGTACCAACACGCCGAGCATGTTCTCCAACAAAGCGAACACCGCTCCCTACGTTGCCCCAGTTGCGGGCTGCACCCAGGCCGGCGACACCACGATTGCCAACGGCGGCTTCTTTACCACCTACACCGGTGCCTCCTATAACGGCGCTTGCGTCACCAACCTAGCCACTGCGGGCACCAACGGCCCGGATGGCAAGCCGGATGGTTTTGCTGACCCAGTCCGCAAGTACCAAGAGGTTGTTGTCGAGTTTGCTCGCAACATGAAGAACAACTGGCAAGCGCGCATCAACTACCGCTACGCCCGCCTCTTTGGTAACTACGAAGGCTTCTTCCGCAACGACAACGGTCAGTCGGACCCTGGCATCAGCTCGCTGTTCGACTTCACCAACGGCGCACTCGGCCTGCTCGGCGATCAGACCACGCCTGGCTTGTTGAACACTGACCGTCGCATGGTCTTCAACGCGGACGTTTCGTACGTGATCAACGAAAACACCAAGTACGTCAGCATGCTGAAGGGATTGAACCTCGGCACCAACGTCCGCGGCCAGAGCGGTACCCCGCTGAGCGCCTTCATGAGCCACCCGATCTACGGCAACACCGGTGAAGTTCCGGTAGGCGGCCGCGGCACCAAGGGCACTCTGCCTTCGCGCCGTCAGGTCGACCTGCACGCCGATTATCCGATCAAGCTCCACGAAGGTCAGTCGCTCAAGTTCGCCTTTGATGCCTTCAATATCACCAATACCAAGCTGACCGCCGGCCGTAACCAGAACCTGGATACGGCTCCTGGAACTAACAACCCTGATTACAACAAGATCTCCAGCTACCAGAATCCGTTCTACGCGCGTGCCAGCGTGAAGTACGAGTTCTAGTTCGAACCCGGTGATGCACTAAACTGGAAGGGAGGGGGAAACCCCTCCCTTCTTCTTTTTTAGGAGTACTTCCTTGTCGCGAATCCGTGTTCTTGCCAGCTTGTTGCTGGTCGCTTTGTTCACTGTCCTTGTGCCACAGGCGCATGCCGTCAAGTCCGCCAAGGAGCTGCCTCCCGTTTATCGCCACTGGCTGGAAGCCGAGGTGCCCTACATCATCAGCACCCCGGAACGAAAGCAGTTCCTCGTCCTCTCCACAGACCAGCAGCGCGACGACTTCATCCAAACCTTCTGGAAGATCCGTAATCCCAATCCCAGCTCCGAGATCAATCCCTATAAGGAAGAGCACTACCGACGGCTGGCCTACGCCAACGAACAGTTCGGGGACCCGCGTTATGCCGATGGTTGGCGGACGGACCGGGGCCGTATGTATATCCTCCTAGGCGCTCCCAAACAGCGAACGATCCATCAGGATACGAGCAATGTCCGGCCCATGGAGGTTTGGTTCTACCAGGCCGAGACCCCCGTTCTCCCGCCCTACTTCTATCTCGTGTTCTATAAGCAGAGTGCGGTGGAGGAGTTCAAACTCTACTCCCCGCGGTACGATACCCCGGTTCGTTTGTGCTCCACGGGGGAATCCCGCAACGACCCAGTGCAGGCCCTCGGGATCATCGAAAAGGCTCTGGGCGCGCAAGTCGCCAAACAAACCGTCTCGTTGCTGACCAACGAACACGTCAACCTGAAGGAGTTCGAGCCCAGTCTGGAATCCGAAAACCTCCTGAATACCATCAGCAACCTGTCCGACAACCCCTACACCCTGGATCGTCTGCAGGCTGCCCGTTCCCGTGAGCGGGTGACCACGAGTGTCTTCATTGGCGAAACCGACGCCAGTTTGAGCTACGCGATCTTTCGGAACCACACAGGAGCCCCAACGCTAAGCTATCTCTTCCGGTTCCGGTTACCGGACCCGCGCCTGGTGGGAATCCGTAACGATCACGAGAATTATTACGACCTGGTGTTGCGGACCGAAGTGCTCACCATGGATGGAAAGCCGATCTATCTGCAGGAAGATCCCCTGCGCGGAGCGCTTTCAGCCGGTCAGGCTGAGAATGCACGCAAGAACAGGTTTGCGGCGGAAGCTCGCGTACCGATGGCCCCAGGCGCTTACAAACTCCAAGTGACGCTCACCAACAACATCGACAAGTCAGCCTTTCGCCAGGTGACGAACGTTCTTGTCCCGGCCCAAAAGCCGGACCAGATTGGGCTATCCACCGTGGTGGCGTACGGAGCGCCAGCGGCAGTTCCCGATCCCAGGGATTTGCTTCCTTTCAGTGCTTCGCACTATCGCTTTACCCCGCGAGGAGCGCAAAGCGTCTACATTCGGGAGGGCGAGAAGCTCCCGCTTGTCTTCCAGCTTTGGCTGGATCCGAAGAAACCGGATGCACCAGCGACAGAGAAGATCCACCTGCACTACGAATTCGGCTCTATCGCAGCAGGTGAACATGAAACCGTGCAGGAGAACGAGGACGTGGACGCAGCCAACCGGGACGAAGCCGGTAACTTGCTGACCGGTCACACGGTGGACACATCGAAACTCTTGGCGGGTACCTACCAACTGGTGGTGCGGGCTACTCGCGACGGCAACCCACGCTCAGGCT
Source organism: uncultured Occallatibacter sp. (assembly GCA_964645855.1). Classification (GTDB taxonomy): domain Bacteria; phylum Acidobacteriota; class Terriglobia; order Terriglobales; family Acidobacteriaceae; genus Telmatobacter. The sequence goes on along the minus strand of CAZYDF010000088.1, from coordinate 13,935 downwards.
ACGCCACTTTCAGCCTGCACGTGGTCCCGGCTGAAAGCTTTGCGACAACCTGGACGGCCTACGGCCCCTCCGAGCTCGTTTCCGAGTCTGCGGACGACTACAAGCGTGGTTTGATGGCAGAAGCGCTGGGCGCGTCGGACTATGCCGTTCAGGCCTACTCGCGCTCGTTGGCTGAAGGCGCCCATGATCTGCAGGCACTGGATCCACTGGTGGCTCTGCTGAGCAATCAGGAACAGGCAACTGACCTGGCTAATCTGGCCAGCCTTCCGCAGTTGACCAAAGTGGCCGCGACACCGGCTTCCCTGTTGCTGATCGCCGCTGCGGCCAGGAAGAACGGCAACGACAAAGTCGTTGTCCGCATCCTTGAGGCTCAGCTCAGGGTGCAAGCGCCGCGTGTGGATTTATATGAGGCTTTGGCTGATGCTTGCCAAGCAACCGGCGATACCAACCGCGCAAAGGAACTACGCGGCTTGGCGGCAGACTTGAAAAAGTAGCCGCCAAGACACGCCAGATAACTTACGCCCGCAACGCGAATTAACGCTTCGCGCGTGCGGGCGTCTTCTTTGCTGCGTATTTCTGCTTCTTGACTGCCAGACGCGCGGCTAGCTTCTTCGCCGCTGCTTTCTTGGCAGGAACCGTCTTGGCGATGGCCTTCTTCGCCACGGCCTTCTTGGTGGACTTCGATGGAGCAGCCTTCTTAACAGCTGCCTTCTTTGCGACCGCCTTCTTGGCGGCCTTGGGAGCAGGCGTGCGCTTGGCGACAGTCACCTTTTTGGCTACAGCCTTAACCGTCCTCTTCACGGGCTTGGCAGCAGCGACCAGCTTTTTCGCAGCCTTCTTCACTACTACGGGCTTCTTGGCGGAAACTGCCTTCTTCGCGGCCACAGTCTTCTTCACTGTCACCGGCTTTTTGGTCGCCACGGCCTTCTTTGCGGCTACAACTTTCTTCGCCACAACCGTCCTCTTCGCTGGGATCGGGGTCTTCGCGGTCTTCTTGACCGGAACAACCTTCTTCACCTCGACTGGCTTCTTCAAAGCAACTGGCTTTCTGGCAGCTACAACCTTCTTGGCCGGGATCACTACTGCAACCGGAACAGCCTTCTTCTTCACCACAACCGGCTTCTTGGCAACGACGGCCTTCTTCACCGGGGCAACCACAGCAACCGGAACTGCCTTCTTCACGACAGCAGTCTTCTTCCCGGTTACTGACTTCCTCGCCGGAGCAACCACCGCGGCAGGAACGGCCTTCTTTGCAGCAGCCTTCAAAGGCGTCTTTGTGGCCTTGGGAGCAGCCTTTGCCTTGGCGCGGGCAGCTACGGTTTTGGCAGTCAAAGCAGCCTTCAGATCGGCATCAACGTCGCCATCAAGGGCGGCGTCAAACTCGGCCGGCGTATAGGGCTTGGCGGACTTGCGCAGGCGCTCAATGTCGTAAAAGGCACGCCGCTCCTCCAGGAACACGTGGACCACAAAGTTCACGTAATCGAGCAGAATCCATTCGCCGGCCTGGCGGCCTTCCACGGAGTGCGCATACTCGCCGAACTCGTGCTTCAAGCGCAGCTCGATCTCGTCGGCAATTGCGGTCGCCTGGCGGTCGTTGCTGGCAGAGGTGATCAGGAAAAAGTCGGCCAACCCGGAATCAATCGGGTCCAGCTCAAGGATGCGGGTATCGCTTCCCTTCTTTTCCTCACAGACGGCGGCGGCCAGTTGTACCAGCTTCCGCGTTTCTTCATAAGCTTGCGTTGTCGGCATTTATTGCAACTCCAGAGGATATCGTATCTTCTTCGTGGGCCTGGGTAAATCACTTATAGAGGTTATGGGCGCGAATATAGTCCAAAACGGCTGCAGACAGCATGGTTTCCGCCCGGCCAGAGCGTTGTTCGAGCAGATTGCGCAGCTCGGTGGCGTTGGCATCGTCGTCCAGCGCGGGCAGCAGAATCAGCCGGGCCACCTCACCCTTGCGGTTGGAAAGCTCATACCCAACCACTTCAACGCCATGCCGCAACCCCCCAAATGCAGGATTGTCCCCAACTGCAACCCCCTCCGGCAGCAAGGCTGCAAGGCCTTCCAACGCCACTCCCGGACGGCCCGCAACCACCAGCGTGGCCACGAAGGGCAGCTCCGCGGCGCGATGCCAGGAGTGCAGATCCAGCAGGGAATCGGCACCCACCAGGCAAAAGAGCTGGGAATCAGCCCCCAGACCAGCCTTCAGCCGGGTCAGTGTGTCCACGGAGTAGTTGGGCCGAGCAGCTGCCTGAGGTGCATCCAGCAAGCAGATCTCAAAGCCGGGCTCCTCGGCAATCGCCAGCCGGGTCATGGCTACGCGGTCTTCAAAGCTGGCCGCGCCACCCCACGGCTTCAGCGGCTGCGCGCCTACCGGAGCAAACAGCACCCGATTCAGCTCCAGCGCCTGCCGAGCGGCGCTGGCAATCGCCAAGTGCGCGCGATGGGGCGGATCAAAGCTGCCACCATAAAAGGCGACGCGCTTTGCGCCGCCGCTCGACTCCGCGATCCAGGTCATCGCTTCCATGGTAGCGCTTTATTGGCCAGAACCGGCTGTTGGGATGCCAGCCCGCCCGAATGGTCTTCGGCAATCACGGAGCAGGATCGCGTCCCACTTATTGATTTCATCGTCCCCGCTGCTAAAATTATTCGAGACCGATGATCAAGAAATGGTATGAACGCTGGATGTACGACTGGGAGTGGCGGTTGACCACGCGCGATGAAAATCGCATCGTGCGCCCCCTCGAATGGGGCTTTGACTGGATTGTGCCCTTCCTGGAATGTCACGGCTTCAACAACGTGATCCCCACCGAGGCCGAACAGCAGGACCCGGCCAAGGCGGAAGCCGCTCTACTGCGCATCAACCAGCACCTGATCCAGCACAGCGATGTTTTCTTTGGCTACGAGAAGCCCACCGACTTCCGGTTGGAAGAGCGCTACCCGGAGCTGTTTCCCACCAACGTCCGGCCAGAGACCCTGGCCCAGGATGCGGAACTGAAGCATCTGGCGGCCGAGGGCAAACTCGCCAAGGCCCAGTTCCTGCGCTTTACCTCGCCGGAGCGGACCATCCACCCGGAAAACGATCTGGTGAACGCGCGCTGGTATCCCGCGCCGGAGCACAAGGATCCCAAGCGTCCCAAGCAGGCCATCATCGTGATGCCGCAGTGGAACGCCGACGCCTTCAGCCACAACGCGCTGTGCACCATCTTCAACAAGATGGGCATCTCCGCGCTGCGCCTCTCCAAGCCCTACCACGACATTCGCCGCCCGGCGGAGCTGGAGCGCGCGGACTACGCCGTGAGCGCCAACATCGGCCGTACCCTCTCCGCCTGCCGTCAGGCAGTGGTCGACATCCGCTGCTGCGTGGATTGGCTGGAGGATCAGGGCTACGAGCACTTTGGCGTGCTGGGTACCAGTCTTGGCTCCTGCTACGCCTTTCTGGCCACCGCACACGATCCCCGGCTAAGGGTCAACGCCTTCAACCATGCCTCCACTGCCTTTGGTGATGTGGCCTGGGCAGGCCAAAGCACGCGCCACATCAAGCAGGGCCTGGAAGAGGCTGGTCTTACGCAGGACCGGCTCCGCGCCCTGTGGTCCGCCATCAGCCCCATCAGCTACTACTCGCGAATTGCCAGCGAGAGGGCTGGTGGACCCTTGAAGCGGGTTCTCGCCATCTACGCGCTATACGATCTCACCTTCCCGCTGCAGTATTCGCTGGAGGTGATCAAGGCTTTCCGGGAGATCGGGCTGAACCACGAGCCGCGCGTCCTGCCCTGTGGCCACTACACAACCGGCGAAACGCCTTACAAGTACATCGATGGCTGGTATATGGGTTCGTTTGTCTACCGGGCCTTCAAAGCCTTGCGGGAAGAGAAGGCCGCGGGACTCAAGCAAGCGCCTGCCGTCAACCAGGCATAGGAAGATGGTTGGGTAGCGATCGATTCCCTTAAGTGTTTGAATTTGAGTAATAAACGGCATGTATAGAATCATTTACGAGTTCCCCAGGTCTAGATTGTGAGACATGGGATAGAAGGAAGCCCGACTTGGATGCTTTCCTCGCCAAATATTCCAAGGTGGAAATTGGTGGGGAAGGCGAGGGAGGGCCACTCGCCCTGCTCGCCTATACGATTACAAAAGCAGCACGTGGAACCGAGCCGCGCATGATTTGAAGGGCGTTTATCGTGTCGCTACCGCGTTCCTGCAGTCCAAGGCTCTTCCTTGACCACTGTAAAGCGTAGTGATACAGTCTCTCTGTGATCAAGTCCTTCCACCACGCCGGGCTTGAGAAGTTCTTCAGCTCTGGTAGCAAGTCCGGAATACAGCCGGGTGATGCCAAGAAGCTGTCCATTCGGCTGGGCCGCCTGAACGTTGCCGAGACGCCTTCGGATATGAATGTCGCAGGTTGGCAGTTCCATGAACTGAGCGGCAACCTGAAAGGACACTTTTCAATCAGGGTGAATGGCAACTGGCGCATGACGTTCTGCTTTGAGGGCGAAGACGCCATCTTGGTTGATTATCAGGATTACCACTAGGGAGGGACCATGGCCACGGAAATGTACAACCCACCGCATCCTGGCGAAATCCTGCAGGAGTGGCTTGAAGGCCTTCATGCGAACGTGACGCAATTCGCCAAGCACATCGGCGTCACCCGCGTCACTCTGTCGAGAATCGTCAACGGGCGGAGCAACGTCACGGCGGAGATGGCTCTACGCCTTTCCGCAGCTCTCGGGGATCGACCAGGAATCTGGCTTGATCTTCAAGCGCAATTCGACTTGTGGAAGGCGAAGAAAAAAAGAATTCCACCTATCACCAAATTTCCGAGAGCCGCCTGAACACACCCACCTGGTCCAAACTTGACCGCGTTCAGCCGTTCCCCTTCTATTTCCCTTCGCTGACCGCAAGAAGCGCCTGGAGGGGGGGAGTCAGTTGCCCCTCTCACTTTGCCGGCTCTATCAGCCTGGCAGCGGCAACTCCCGTCAGTTGTGTACGCCCGTCAAATTGAAGCGCAGCAGCTTGGCGGGGTCCAGGTAGGTGCCTTGCCAGCGCACTGCCCAGTGCAGGTGCGGGCCGGTGACGCGGCCAGTGGCTCCGCTCAAACCCACGCGGTCCCCCTGCGCCACAAACTGCCCTTCCTTCACATCGATCTCGCTCAGGTGCATGGAGATGGTCCATATGCCCAGGCCATGGTCAATCACCACGCAATTCCCCTCGTAGTAGAGCGGCCGAGCCAGCACCACCACGCCCCGATTCCCGGCATGCACCACTGATCCCGTTCCCACGCGGAAGTCCATGCCTTTGTGTACGCTGGCCAGCTTGCCGTTGAACATGCGCCGGGTACCAAAACTGTCCGTCGGCGGAGCCTGAACCGGGGCCAGGAAACTGCCCTCCCACAGCGGCTGCACGGCATGCTGCGAGAAGACGCGGTTCTTCAGCTCCATGTCGGCCGTGACCTGCTTCAGCTGATCGGGATTCGGTTCCACATACTGGGGCGCAACGGAGAGCGAGCTGGTCCGGTAGGTGGCGGCGTGAATCACAACTGTCTGGCTGAAGTCGTAGGTTCCGCCCACAGCCTCATGCACAATCACCCGCAGCGTGGAGGGGCCAGGATGAGCCTCGACATCTACGCCAGCCAGGGCATACCAGCCGGGTCCGTCGCCGGCCGGAAAGAACTCCACCTTCTGCCCTAACCAGTCGGCATCAATTTGCGCCCCCGGTCCGGCGGCAATGTGGATCAGCTCCGGCGATCCGGCTACAACCAGCGCAGGCGTCAGGGTAAGGGGCGCAGGTTGGGCAAACCCACTGCCGACCACCAAAACCACCACCGGCAGTGCAAAGCAGAGCTTCAGGAGCTGAGGAAGTGCGCGAACGTACATGAGCATCATCCGACAAGCAGATTCAGGCCAGTTCCGGGGAAGCCAGCCTCATGACCAAGGTTACTTCTTTGAGTGGTCGTACAGCCAGTTCTCCACGCGGTCCTTGTCCGCATCCACCTCGTCCGCAGTAATGTGGGCACCGGCCATCTGCCGGTTCTGGGCGTACTGCTCCTGGCGGGGGCTGGGTTTCCGGGCCGCCAGATCCAGCCAGAAGTAGGCTTCCACATAGTTCTGGGTCACACCCTGGCCAAAGAAGTAGAGGGTTCCGAGGGTTCCCTGCGCGGTTACATCGCCCAGCTCCGCGGCTCTCCCGTACCACTGCGCAGCTACGGCCATGTCGCGCGGAAAGGTCTTGCAGCCATCGCGATAGATTGCGGCCAGGTGCATAGCTCCGGGAATTCCGCCCGCCTTCTCAAACCAGGTAGCCGCCAGCTTGCAGTCCTGCGCCCTGCCGGGGGCGGAGGCATAGGCCTCGCCCACCGCGATCTGGGCGCCAGCGTCGCCAGCGTTGGCCTTGGTCAGCAGCGCGGGATCAATCTGCGCGGTGGGGGTAGGAACCTGGCCCCAGGCAAGCAGCGTGCCTGCGGTTCCAAGTAGAGCCACGCCCAACATCCCGGAGAAAATTTCTCCCAACTGCCGGTTCAAGCTCATCTCACCCTCTTTCCTGCTCTCCCTAGTCTACCCAGACCGCACCCGGTAAGGGAAAGACAATCCAGCTGAAACGCAGCGCGGAACCGCCTTCGGAAGCGGTTCCGCGCCGGAATTGGAAAGTCAAAAGGTCTACAGGTTGGGACGAGGCTCGAAGCGGTGCTTGTTACTCGGTGGCAGCCGTCAGGGCACGGAATTCAATGAGCATGCTCATCCGCCAGCGGAGAATCATGCCGAAGGCGAGCACAAAGAAGAGCGCGGCCGTCTGCTCCACAGAAATTACCTGGTCCAGATAGGTGTGGGCGGCCAGCCGGATAGCGGCAAGCGCAATCACCACGGCAAAAAAGGCTCCCGAGCGCTTCATCATGATCTGGTCGCCATCGCGTTCCAGCTTGCTGGTGGCCAAGAGCGGGTAGGCCAGGACGATAGCGCCCACCAGGAAGGCTCCCAGGGCCCAGATCAGCGGCACGCGGAAGAGCGGCACCAAAAACATGCAAAAGCCGGTCGCCATGCCCAGCGGCGGAATCACGATCTTGCGCAACGTGACCGCGGAACGGCCCTCCTGTATGCGCCATACAAACACAGCAACAGCGCCAGCAAGAGCAGCAACAGCGGAGACAGCGGGAGTCAAAACCATGGAAGAAAGCCTCTTTAAATTGGATGCGGAGAATCCAGTTTTAGCTGCGGGAAATTGCATCCGCGCCCAACCGGTCTCTGCTTCAGCATATCGGCAGGCTGGTCCGGAGACAAAACACGGTTTTTGGGACACGCTGCAAACGGCTTTGAACCCGTTCCAACTCAGTAGTAAACCTTGGTCTTCCTGGCCCAGCCGGATTTGGGATACTTGCTGTGCAGCAGCTGAAAGGCCAGCTTGCTCGTAGCAGTAGCAGTCTTCCCATCGGCCTCCTGATTCCGCCAGCTGCCAGTGGAATAGTGCCCGCACCGCACCACCAAGGCCAAAGCCTCAGCCACATTCGGGTCCTCGGGATGCGCCTTGGCGTACTCAAGCACACGCCGCCCGAGTGTCACGGTGGAGTTACCAACTCCCTTCATCTTCTCCATTTCTGCTGCCTTGGCTGCCTTTTGCTCCGGCGTCAACACACGGCTCAAATCCGGAGCTGTTACCGCCATCAACTCGCCCTCCGAGCTCACCACCCGGTCTGAATGATCGTCCCACCAGTTGTCCCGATATTCGCCAAAAGAGCCGTAACTCTCCACCCGGGCTATTCCCGGCTCAAGATACGGGCGCAGCCCCCAGTTCCGCAGGATGGTCAGCACCGCCGGGAATCCCGTCGCCCCCTCCGCCTTCACGCCCAAGCCAACTGGCAAAAGCGGCTGAAAACTCCGCGCACGCTCGTCATCTTCCAAGACAACCGCCCGAACCCAGCCCGCCATCGCCAGATTCTGCCTGAGTTCTGGTGCCAGCGCCGCTCTTTGAGCTGCCACCAACCACACGCTCAGCGGTAATTCCTGATGGAGAGCGGTCACAAAGTCCCTGTCGAATCCAGCCGTCAGGTCGTCCACCTTGCAATGTGGTGCGGGCTGTCCGGCTGGAACCGCAGGACACTTCTCCCGCAGTGTCCAGTACGTTGGCGAATCCTTGGTGAGCATGGTCCGCTGGGCAAAGGAGAGCACATCGTCCAGATCCTTTGCCGCCAGCATCCTCATCTCGCGCAGCGAGTTTCGGGTGGAGCTCGTCTTCTGGAACCCGGGCCGGGCCAAGACCGTATCCAGCAGTTCCCGGGCCTCTGCGTCCCTCTTCAGCCCTACGAGCAACCGAGTCCGGTAATAGAGCGCCGTCTCGTAGGCCGGAGTGCCGGGCTCGATCTTTGCCGCCTCTGCCACCAATTCCGGGGCGTAGCTGTCCTTCTCGCTCGCTTTGGCCAGCGCCACCACCAACCACGGCAAGGTGTGCGTCTTTTGCCACGCGGCGTAGCTGTCTTTTGAGCCGCCTCCGCGCCAGGCAAAGATCCACTTGAGCAAAGGGGACTCGCTCTTTGCGCCCAAACCCTTGATCAGCGCAAAGTTCAGATCTGCCAGATCCTGCCGGAAGTTTGTGTCTCCCTTCGGGCCGGCCATCGCAGCGCTTAGATCCGCCAACCGCCGCTCAGGACTGGCGCGCATGCGCACCAGATTCAGCTCGGATTGCACCGCTGCGGCCGATGGGCCCGTGCCGGCCACGGGATGGATCGCCTCCAGCATCTGCTCGGCCTGCTGCATGGTCTTCAGGTCAAAGCTCGCCAGATCGCCACTGTAGGCATCTGTTGGCTTGCCCATAGAGAAGGCAATTCGTACGCAGGTTCGGGCGGCCAGAAATTTCCCCCACGGCTGCCAAGGAGAGCTGTTGTCGGCGGCAATCGCTTCAAACCCGGCCAGTGCCTCTCCGTAGCGTCCACCGTAGAACTCCGCAGCTGCCCGCTGGTAAGCCCGGTCCGCTTTCAACAACTGCGGTGCATTGCCAGGGGCATCCGCTGGAAGATCCCCGCGGCCATTGGCGCACGAGCTGAAGACCACATCTTGCCCGCGCAACCAATCCGCAAGCCACGGACTGTTCTGGCCCCAGGTTGCCGCTCGTGCCTTCAGCATTTCGGATGCCGTTGCATAGGCAGAACCGGAGCAGTTCCGCTCAATCAGCGCCACCAGTACTGCATAGGCGCTCGTGTCGATCCGGGGAGCGGATGATCCGGCCACATTTCCTGCCGCCGGATTGTACAGCAGCCGCAGCTTTGACCAAACAACCTGCGGGTCCGCACCGGAGTCCTGGCTCATACGGTCCTGCCACACCCGCTGCATAGTCACCGAGTAGGGCTCATCCCCGCTCTCCTCCGCCTTCTTTGGCTCCGCCGCGTATACCGCCAGCTCCGCCGCCGAGAGCTGGCCGCCATTCAGGTAGCGGTAGGCCACTGCCAGCTCATTCGAGTCAAAACCATGCTGCAAAATCCCCAGATGCCCGCGCGCATAGCTCTGCAAATCGTCCGGATGCGCGTCGAAAACGAACCTGTCGGGATCGAAGAACGGCCCACAGGCCTCCACGCCACAGTAGGGTGTGAGCAAGGCGAATACCGTGACAGAACCAAGAAACAACCGGGAAAACTTCATGGCAATCTCCGTTCCAATTCTGAAAGCGGCGTGCGCCGCCAGCCTTCGTCGGCAAAGATGTAGATACGTTTCCCTGCGATTCCGTCCGGCCACGGCTCGGTGGTTGAAACCCCAACCGAGCCCCGACAGAGCGGTTCGCGGATCTTGAAATCGTCGATATCGGCCGCCGCGCGCCGCCGGTCTGGCTCCATGCGGAACATCATGGGCACGGCCTCGTCCACCGGCAAGCCGCTCAGCCAGCTATCCCGACTGCACCAACTGGCCAGCGCCGTCATGGAGAGCGGCATCTCCGGCCGCATCTGCCGCCGCACATCCGCCAGAAGCAAGCGATAGAAGTTGCGCTGGGAGCGGGTGGCATCAAAGTCGATCTGGAAGGCTGCTGCACCGGGCTCGCTGGCCGCGTCCACCAGCTCCCGCACCACCACGGCACGCGCCTGATCGCTGAAGACGGCTCCGGGCACCACTTCAATGCGGACCACCGGCATTCGCTTGGCGGCGGCCGGAAACACCACCGGGTCGCGTCGCGGCTGGCTCAAAACGGTAGGACCAATGGTCACGGTGCGGTCCAGGTAGGCCACCATGTAGCGTTGGGTGTCGAGGCCGGAAAGGTTCTCGCGCCGCTCCCAGGCCCACAGGGCAACCCGCGGCAGCGCGTCCAGCCGGGAGCCGTAGCGGGGCAGCCCGTCGGAGTGTATCCCCAAACAGCACAGCGTCATGGCTGCCGCAACCAGCAGCTCACGCACAGACTTTGAGATGGAAGTGATCAGCACGGGCACTACCACAATGCTCTAACTGACGGTGGAAATCAATGCCCCGCAAGCCGCCGTTCCGCGCCAACCCTCAAAATCCGGCATTCAGGCAACTCGCCTTGCCGTAAAATTAATGTATGACCGACCGCATGCAACTTACTCTTGCCCAGGCCGACCCCGAGGTCGCCGCTGCTCTTGACCACGAAACCATCCGCCAGCACGAGGGGCTGGAGATGATCGCCAGCGAAAATTTCGTGTCTGAAGCCGTTCTGGAAGCGGCCGGCTCCATCTTCACGAACAAGTACGCCGAGGGTTATCCCGGACGCCGTTACTACGGCGGCTGCGAGTTCTCCGACGTGGTGGAGAACCTGGCCCGCGACCGTGCCAAGCAGCTCTTCGACGCCGAGTACGCCAACGTGCAGCCGCACTCCGGCTCCCAGGCCAACGCCTCGGCTTACGGCGCCATCATCAAGGCCGGCGACACCATTCTCGGTCTCGATCTGGCCCACGGCGGCCACCTGACCCACGGTCACAAGCTCAGCTTCAGCGGCAAGCTCTACAAGCCCACCTTCTACCACGTTCGCAAAGACACCGAGACCATCGACTACGACGAGATGGAAGCCGTCGCGATTGCCGAAAAGCCCAAGATGCTGATCGGCGGCGCCAGCGCCTATCCGCGCCTGTGGGACTTTGAGCGCATGCGCGCCATTGCCGACAAGGTGGGCGCTTACTTTGTCTTCGACATGGCGCATATTGCCGGCCTGGTGGCGGGCGGCGTACATCCCTCTCCGGTGCCCTATGCGCACATCACCACCACCACCACCCACAAGACGCTGCGCGGACCCCGTTCCGGCCTGATCCTTTGCGGCAAGAACTTCCAGCTGGGCGCCAAGCCGGAGCAGACCATCGGCGCCGCCATCGACAAGTCTGTCTTCCCCGGCCAACAGGGTGGTCCGCTGGTGCACATTATCGCGGGCAAGGCCGTGGCCTTCCGTGAGGCGCTTCTGCCTGACTTCAAGGCCTACGCCGCGCAGGTTGTGGCCAACGCCCAGGTTCTTGGCGAGGCACTGCGTGCGGCGGGCTACAGGCTCGTCTCCGGAGGAACGGACAACCACCTGTTGCTAATCGATGTCTTCCAGAAGGGGATCTTTGGCTCCGAGGCGGAGGATGCTCTAGGCAAGGCTGGTATCACAGTGAACAAGAATTCGATTCCGTGGGATACCAACCCCCCGCTCAAGCCCTCGGGCATCCGCATTGGCACGCCAGCGCTCACCACGCGCGGCATGAAGGAAGCGGAGATGAAGCAGATTGGCAGCTGGATCGCCAGCGCGCTGGAACAGCGCAATGACGATGCGGCTCTCAACAAGATCCGCGGCGAAGTTGCCGAGCTGGCGGAGCGGTTTCCGCTTTATGCCTGGAAGCGGCAACCGGTTACCGTAGCCTGATAACTTGACCAACTCTTCGCAAGCGCCGCGCCAGATTCGCTCTGGCGCGGTTTCTTGTTGTCCATCACTAACTCGCACTTATCGGTTGGTCAGGCACAAAACAGCCATAGAATCAACAAAAACATCTGTGCAAACCAGCCAAAATTGGCTATTCTCATTCCATGTCCAGAGAAAGTACCTTGTCGCTCATAGATGCCGAGCTCGACCGGCTAAAGAAAGTGCGCGTGTTGCTAGCAGCTGCGGGGCGCGTTGATCTGAAGAAGATTATGACGGTGCAGGCCAAAGCCAAGGCCCCAGTCAAGGGCGCGGCCAAACCCAAGACCATTGCCACACCCAAGCGGAAGCGGGTTCTGAGCCCAGAAGCGCGCCAGCGTATCGCCGACGCGCAACACAAGCGCTGGGCAGCTCAGAAGAAGAACAAGTAACCGAGGACTCTCCGGCGAGCCAGACGGATGTGCACCCGGAGCACATCCGAAAGAGAATGCTGTCTCGCCTGAGGCCATCTTTCAAGCCTAGAATGGACGGCGTACGCTGCCTTGGTGGCATGCAGAGGTGGCCCCATGAGCTATCGCTTCCATAGGTTTGCATCCTTAGAGCAAAACCAGAGTCAACGTGCCAATGGTGAATGGATGCGAGGCGGCTTTTTCTGGAGGAAAAGGCCACTTTGCTGGATTGGCTCTGGGTACAGCTCCTCTGGTTTTGCTTTAGTGCTCGCGCTTGTTCTTGCTTCCATCGCCAATTCCCAGAAGCTCCCGATCCAACCTGCAGCTCCACCGCCGTCGGAGTACGACCGTGCAGTGCAGACGCAGGACTGGCCGGCCGCCCTTCTGGCGGCGCAGAAACAGGTCGATCAGGAAGCCACGCCTGAACGTCTTCGCCGTCTGGCCTGGACGCAACTGCGCGCCAGGCAACTTGACGCAGCATTGGCTACTTACAACCGCGCTCTTCTTACGGCCGAAGCACAAAAGCCAACTCCTCCAGCTCCAACGGATGCGTGGAACGACACCGTCAGCAGCCTCTATCTAGGCAAGGGAAACGCCTTGCTCTTACTGCACCGCGATACGGAAGCAGTTACCGCCTATCTTCGTGCGGCGGAGCTGGCCGCGAACCCATACGTTGCTTGGTTCAATCTTTGTGCGACTCTCTACAACAAAGGAGAAGCCAAACCCGCGCAGGACGCTTGCCGCAGCGCGACCAGTGCCGATCCATTGCATGCCGACGCCTGGTTTCTGCTTGGTACAACGCTCTTTGTTGGGCAATAATTACCTTGACTCCACCACTGATTTTTGCTAAAGTTTAGACAGTGGAGAGCGATATGAGCAACGAACCAAAGAGCTTGCAGGAAGTAATTGTTTACTTCTCTAACCCTGATAACTGCGTTGCTCATCTTGTCTCGCAGCGCTGGCCAGATGGTGTTGTGAAGTGCCCGACTTGCGGCCATGAAAAGGTCAACTATCGCGCCCATCGCCGCACTTGGACTTGCTCTAGCCACCACGCGAAACGGGAGTTTTCTATCAAGGTCGGAACCATGATGGAAGACTCGCCCATCGGCCTCGACAAGTGGCTCACTGCTACTTGGCTGCTCACCAACTGCAAGAACGGCATCAGCAGTTACGAGATTGCGCGCGACGTGAAAGTCTCTCAGAAATGCGCATGGTTCATGCTGCACCGCATCCGGTTGGCCATGCAGGACGAAACCTTCGGAAGCAAGATGGGCGGCGAAGTCGAAGCCGACGAGACTTTCATCGGCGGTAAGGCCCGCAACATGCACAAGAGCAAGCGGGAACGCCGGATCACCGGCACTGGCGGCAAGGACAAAACCGCCGTCATGGGCTTGTTGGAGCGCGGCGGCAAGGTTCGCGCCAAGGTGGTTAGCAGCCGCAAGGCGAAGGAATTGCAGGCGGAAGTTCGCAAGCATGTAGAAGCAGGCGCGGCGCTCTACACTGACTCGCTGCCTTCGTACAACGGGCTGGCCACTGACTACGCTCATCAGATCGTTGACCACGCTGTCGAATATGTGAACGGTCGGGTTCATACCAATGGCCTTGAAAACTTTTGGAGTCTGTTGAAGCGCGGAATCAACGGAACCTATGTGAGCATCGAACCATTCCATCTTTTCCG
>CAZYDF010000087.1:0-17447 GCA_964645855.1 uncultured Occallatibacter sp. | reverse complement strand
TGGCGGTTGATGGCCACTTCCGCCTGGATCAACTGCTGGCCGGTGGTGTTCACGTTGGTGGCGTAGGTCAGCGTGAGGTTGCGGCCCAGCTGCTCTTCCACAATGATGCGCGAGGTGGAGTTGCCCAGCGCGCCCAGGTAGTTGGGGTCCACCTTGACCGAGCCCGCGCCGAAGAGCTTTTGCACGCGGCTGGAGACGGTGGCGTTGAGCGCGCCGCCCAGCAGCGCGTCGGTGGCGGGATTGGAGAGCGCCTGCACCTGCTGCTGGGTGTTGATGCGCTGTTGACTCTCGGTACGGCCAAGCGCGAGCAGAGCCACCACATCGGCCTCGGGCAGCGGCGGATCGCTGCGATAGATTACGGTCATCTTCTCGCGGGTGCCATGCAGGCCGAGGGCAATGTCGTAGTCCTCAACGTGGGCCGTGGCGTTGAGATCGATGATGGGGTCCATGCGAACGGGATTGGTGAAATCGATCTGGCCACGCTGCAGGTCGTAGCGGGTGCCAGCCAGGGTGGCGCTGCCTTCGGTGACGGAGATGCGCCCCAGCACGGAGGGATTGGCCAGGGTGCCGCGCACGCGCAAGTCCACGTCGCCAGCCAGCTTGGCAAAGGCGTTCTGGAAGCTCAGCTGCGGGGAACTGGAGATGTGCACGTCGAGGCGCAGGTGGTTGGAGGGCGCGGTGGGCGGCGGTGGCACGGAGGCAGCGCTGGTTTGCGCGGCCAGGGCGGCAAAGTCCATCTCCGGGCTCACCATGAAGCGGGTAAGAAGCACATTGCCGGCCAGCAGCAAGTTGCTGCGCGGGCCCTGCAGGCGGAGCTGCGCATCGGCCAGCGAGCTGATGCCCTGCGGATAGCGGATGCGTACACCCTTGCCGGTAGCGGTGAGGTCGGCGTAGAGACCGTTCTGGAAGTTGACGGCACCACCGATGCTGAGCTGGCCGCCGCCACTCATGGCGGAGAGTTTGCTTACTTCCAGCCGATTTTGATTGAAGAGCAGCGTGCCCTGAATCTGGCTGAGGCCGTTGGGCATGTCTTCAAAGGCCAGGGCGCCGTTTTCAAAGTCCACACGACCCTTGAGTTCAGGTTTGTCGAAGGTTCCGTGGGCTTCCACCTGGAAGGTGGAGATGCCGCTGGCGGTCAGATCGGAGTCGAGGGTGCTGGCGAGCTTGAGGTTGACGGCGCCGCTGGCAGCCAGATCCAGCTGATGGGTGCCGTTCAGTTCCACGTCTCCGGCCAGGCGCATGTCGGTGTTGTCGCCGGTTACATGCAGCGGGTCCAGATGCACGTGGCCCGAGCCGAGCAGCGCATGCAGACCGCCGTCGCTGTGCAAATGGACGCCGGCCACCGTGGCGTCGAGCGATGGCAGGCGAAGTTCGCCGCGCATCTCCTCCGGCTTGGCCAGGGGCCCGGAGAGGGTGAGCGCACCGGCCAGCGAGGATTGCGCCTTGATGGCATCCACCTGCCGCAGCCGGAAGAGGGTACCGATGTCGAAGCGCACAAAGTTGATCTGCGCCTGGGTGGGATACCCGTTGTCAAAGCCGGTTTGCCCGTGGGCTGTGACCTCAGCGCCATCCATATGGCTGGTGATCTGGTAGTTTGCCGTGCGGGCGGCGGTGTGTGCGGTCAGCTGCAGGCTGCCCAGCGGCTGGCCCGCCAGGGCAAAGGCGGCCACCGTAGCCTCAGCCTCAAGGTGCGGGTCCTTTGCGGTGCCAAAGCCACGCAGGGTGAAGCCGAGCTTGCCGCTGGCCTTCCAGTTTTGCTGGCGCAGGCAGTCCAGCTTTTCCAAGTCGATGCCGGAGCCGTGCAGCTCGCCCTGGAAGGTGTTGGCGCGCAGATCATAGCTGCCAGCGCCAGTGGCAACGCCTGCGGGAACGGTGGCGCTGAGCGAGGCGATCCGCACGGTCTGGTTGGCGATGGAGCCGGCAAGGCGGAGGCGCTTGACCGGTTCGCCGTAGACGGTGCCGCCGTTCAGCTCCACAAATCCGGAACCGGTGAGCGCATGGAGGGGTCCATCGGCCTGCAACTGGGCGGTAAGCTGGCCGGACACGGGAAGATCGAGGCCCAGAAAGGGCTGCACGTCGCTGGCCTCCAGGGCGCTTGCTCCCAGCTTGAGATGCGCGGTGGAGTTGGCATCGAAGGTGGGCGTGCGGGAGGGCGCGGCGTCAATGGCTCCGGCGAGGGTAAGGTGGGCATGGCCCCGGGTGACCAGCAGATGATCGACCGCAATGCGCGTCTCCGCGTAGCTGCCTGCGCCCTCGACAGCATCCAGACGCACATAGCGCGGCGCGGCGACGGCAGCAGCGGAGGGTTGAGCGGCGGCTTGCTGCAGCGACACCAGCTCCAGTTGCAGATCGGTTCCCTTCACCGTGCCAGAGAGGCGGGGGTTGAGGAGCGATCCGCTCCAGGCGCCGTGCACTTCCGCCTGCCCACCGATGGCGATGGGCAACGCGGCCGCACCGGAGCGCCCGGCGCGGCTGACACCCAGCCCGCGCAGCACGGTGTCGAACTCATTCATGTTGCGGGAACGGAAGTCGACGGCGAACTGGGAGACGCCGGTCATGGGAAATGTGCCCATTGCGCCGTGGGCTTCCAGGTCGCTTTGCGGCAGATGCAGTTCCAGCCGGCGCAGATCGACGGAGCCGTTGCGGTGGGTGTAGGTGGCATCGACGACGCCGGAGGCAGGAAGTTCACCCGCGACGGCGTTGGCCTGAGGTGAGAGCTGCAGGTTGGCGGACACGGAGACGGAGTTGTTGTCGCCGTTTTGCCACGTGGCCAGTGCCGTGCCGTTGACCTGCGCACCAAAGCCCAGCCGCTTGAAGGGCGGAACACTCACCATGTCCAGAAAACTGTCGAGCGCGATCCCCTTGAAGCGCGCATCCACGCGGCCATTCATGGGAATGTCGGGCAGGTGCGGAGGGGGCGGCGCAAGGTTGCGATTGCCGGTGCTGCCGATGGGACGCGCCGGGAAGGGCGGCGTTTGCCAGGGAGCCATATCGACCACACCCTCCATGGTGCCGCCAGCCTTGAGGCGGATCACCACATTGTCGATGAGCATGCGCTTGGGGTCGGCATGGAAGCGCGCATCAAGGGTGAGTCCATGAGC
Source organism: uncultured Occallatibacter sp. (assembly GCA_964645855.1). Lineage (GTDB taxonomy): Bacteria > Acidobacteriota > Terriglobia > Terriglobales > Acidobacteriaceae > Telmatobacter. Next base: position 14,346 of record CAZYDF010000087.1, on the reverse strand, counting down.
CTCAACGCCGGGGCCAACATAGGCTCCGTTGTCAATGTGAACCGGCCCATCGAGCGAAAAGCCATGGCCGTCGCCACGCATGGCCATGTCGAGCTTGACCACGCCCTCGGGGGCGTTGGGATAGCCGGTGATGGGGTCGACCAGGCGCATGTCGAGTTCGCCTCCCACGTGGCCCTGCCAGCGAGGATGGGAGAAATCGATGAGTTCGCCCGAGACCTCCAGGGAGCGCTCCAGCTTGTCATGGCCCCGCGCCGTGATGCGCAGCGAACGCAGGCGCGCGGCATGGCGCTCCAGCTCCAGCGCCATCTGAAAGTAGCCATGCACGGGCGGATACTTGCTGTGCACTCCGCTGCGGGTCAGCGTCACGTCGGTGGCTCCGGCATCCAGGCGATACTGCTCAGCCCTCTTCAGCATCCCGGGCACGTAGAGCAGCGCCAGCGAAAGATCGTCGGCGGCAAAGTCGATGGGCTGATAGCGGTTTTGAAAATCGAATGTCGTGGAGCGGTTCTCAAGGTGCAGCTGGCCATCGCGGATGGAGCCGTGACCAGCGCGGAAGTCGAAAATTGTGTCGAGCGCGGAGCTGCTGGAGCGACGCTTGCCGCGCGGGGTGGGAATGTTGGTGGTGCCGTCCTGATAGGTGATGGTGTGCAGGGTAGGCCGCATCACATCAAAAGAACGCACCAGGATGCGGGGGCTGAAAAGATCCAGCACGCTGAGCCGCACGCTGAGCCGCTCCACGGTGGCCAGCGGTTCCTCCGCCGCATCTTCCGTGCCGTGCAGCACCAGGCCATCCGCCTGCACGGCGAGCTTGAGAGGCTGCCAGTGAAAGTGCGCAATCTCAACGCGGCAACCTGTGCTCTGTTCCAGCGTGGCGATCAGGCGCTGGCGCGCAAACTCCTCAAAGCTGGCCGAACTCATCCACAGATACAGTCCCGTGAAGGCGGCTGCCACCAGCACCGTCAGGCCCAGCGCGCTGAGGGGAAGGTGACGCAGGAAGAAGCGGCGCAGGCGGCGGGCACGATGGCGCGCGTGCGCCTGGGCCGCGTCCTCTTCGACGGGTTCGGTTTCAACAGGCTCGGCGGGCTCAGGTTGTGGAGTGGGTTCAAGGGGGTTCGGTTCTTGGTTGCTCATGCGCCCGCTCCCTTCCCGCCGGCGGCATCGCTGGGGTCCGATGCCGGCGTGGAGATTTCCAGTGCCGGGTCCAGAACTTCCACATCGCCCTGCTTGCGAAGGTTCGACAACCAATCGTCAAACAGCAAACTCACCCGCTGCTCCAGCAGAATCTCCTCAATGCGGTCAGAGACGGATTCCAGCGGCGGCGCCGACTCGCCCGGTTTGTACTGCGGGAGCAGCATCTTGGCGTAGTAAGCGGCAATCTCTTCGGGAGCAATGCGAATGCCCTGGCGGAAACGCTGCTCGATGAAGGCGAGAATCTGGAGGCGGTAGCGCAGATAGCTGACCACCCGTTCCGGGGTGAGGCCGCGCTCGGCCAGGACCTGCTTCCAACCCTCCGCCGAGGCGCAGTTGCGATGCATGCAGAAGGGCAGCTCGCGGCGAATCTGCGTCAATCGCGCATCCACTTCGCTCGGCGATGGCTCGGAAGCACGATTGTCTTCACTGCGAATCTGCTGTTCAATGAGCGAGCGACTGATGAGCTGCTCGAGGGCGCGCGGCCGGGTGAGAGCTACCTGGCCCTGCTGCATGGGGTCCAGCACGGAAAGGCGGATCTCGTCGTCGATCTCAGAGGCCAGAATGGCATGACGATTGACAACCGCCACCACGCGATCCAGCACCACCGGCTCCTGCGCCCGCAGGCAGAAGGAGGTGGCCGCCAGGAGCAGCACCAGTGCGGTGAACCGGAGTTGGATGGGCACGCGCATCAGAAGGTTTGCCCCAGACTGAAGAAGAAGTTGAAGTGGTTGCCCTGGCCCATGTGCGGCTGCAAACCGGGCTGCGAGAGCGTGTAGTTGAAGATGACCGGATAGATGGGCGGATTCAGGTTGTAGCTGAAGTCGAGACGAAAGGGCCCGGCGGGGGTATGGTAACGCACGCCCAGACCCGGGGAGTGCGAGAAGTAATTGAAGCTGCACGCGCCCTCCGCGCCGGTGGAGGCGATGGGCCCGGTAGGCGGCACGCTGGCGTTGTAACTTGCGCCCAGCGCCGCGCGGCAGGCGGCCTTCTGCGGCTGATGGGCGCGCAGAGCGCTCATCCACGCATCGCCCGCATTGGTAAAAACGTTGCCCATGTCGTGAAAGAGCACCAGGCTGACGGTGTTGCCCACCAACGGCAGATTGGCCGGAGGCAGGCGCAGTTCGGTGCTGGAGATGAGCGCGCCCGCGCCGCCGATGGGGTATCCGGTTTCAGGATCGCGAGGGCCAGCGCCGTTCTGCGAGAAGCCGCGCAGCGAGGTGGCGCCGCCCGCGTAGAGCCGTTCCGGCAATGGGAGCAGGACCGTCTGGGGCGAGCGGAAGGCGCGCTCCTGACCGTAGCGGGTGTTGAGCGCCAGCACAAAACGTTCGCGGCCAAAGCTCCAGTAGTTGGACTGCTGCAGATCCAGGCGATTGAAGCCGACCTCAGCGCCCAGACGATTGAGCGAAGCAAAGTCCTGAAAGCTGGTGTAGGAGCCGCGATGCGCATTGAGCGGCAGGTCGCGGGTGTCGCGCACCCAGGTCAGGGCAGGGCCGGCCACGCGCACCGCGGTAGAAAGCTGCGTGATATAGGCCGGGGCCACCTGCAGGCTCTCCGCGGCCACTTTGACGCGGCGGAAGTCGTACTCCCAGACCAGTGTGTTGGCCTTGGAAAGCCAGGAAGCGGGCGCGGTGAAGCTCTCCGTCAGGCGCATGCCGCCCTGCAGGCGCGAAGCCACGTAGGTGGTCACGTCCTTGCTGTTGGCGTAGCCGCCGGAGAAGGTGAGGCCGAAGTTGCGATTGCCCTGGAAGTGCGGTATCTGGTAGAGCAGATCCAGCTTTTGCTCCAGCAATCCGTAGGTGCCACGCAACGAGGCCGACTGCTCGCGGCCGCGCAGATTGTTGCGTGTAATGTCCAGAACGCCGCGCGGGCTGACGCCGGTTTTGCCGTTGGGGTCGCAGCTTTTGCCCAGCACAATGGCGCTGCCGCAGTTACTCTGCGGGGTTCCGGTTTGCGCCTCAAAGCCCACGCCATAGGTGAGCGCCCAACGCCTGGCTTCCACCACCTGCAACAGGATGGTTTTGTTGGTCTCAGCGCCGCTGGAGTTGACCACGGCCGCATCCACCTCGTTGAAGAGGGCAAAGTCGTAGAGGTTGCGCTGGGTGTCGCGCAGGGCGGTGTCGCTGAGCGGGTCGCCGGGATGGAGGGTGATGGCGCGCTCAATGGTAGAGGCGCGGGTAGCCTGGATGCCGGTGACCAGCACCTTGCGCACAAAGGTCTGCTGGCCTTCGGTCACATGGAAGACCACATCGAGTTTGCCGGCGTCACCGGGTTCAAACTGCTGGGTGACGGTGACAACTGCCTGCTCAAAGCCTCTGCTGAGGTAGTGAGTCAAGAGGGCTTCGCGATCACCCGCCAGATACTGTGGCGAGTCAAGCTGCCCGGCCATGGTGTTCAGGCCGGGCGTCAGTTCCGCGGCGGTAAAGTGGTTGTTGCCCTCAATGCGCATGGCGCCCACCCGCGTCTGGCGACCCTCGGCGATGCGATAGGTGACGCTCAGCGGAGCGGTTTTTCCATGCTTGATGGGAGGCGGCGCGGCCGTTTCCGCGGTCACCTTCACATCGGCAAATCCGTTGTTGCGATAAACACCTTCGAGGGCGGCAACATCGGCCGCCACCAGAGCCTGGCTGTAAGCCCCATGATGGTCCAGCGAGTCCGCCGTGCGCACTCCGAGCTGCTGGCGGAGGGTGGCGGCATCAAAGTACTTGTTGCCAGCCACATCGACCTTCTCCACCTTGCGCAGAGTCCCCAGGTCCACGTGATAGACGATGGAGACGCCAGAGCCCTCGCTGTTCTGCTCCTGGTGGGAGACTCTGGCCTCGAAGTAGCCCACCCGCTGGTAGATGTCGCGCAGACGGCGACCGCCTTCGTTGAGCAAGTCCTCATCGACCGCGCCCTCTTCAAAGACCGGGATGGCGCGCTTCAGCTTGGCGGGATCGATGGATGCGCCTTCCACCACGATGCGCACCACGGGGCCGCGATTGGCGGAAAAACGGTAGTCGGCGCGGTGCGCCAGGGGGTCGTAGTGCTGCGCCAGGAGCTTGATTTCAGCCTCAAAGCGCTCCTGCTTCTGGTAGTGATGGAGGACGCCGGAGAGGGCGCGATTGGAGGTGTCGTGATCGACGACGGCGCCAGCGCGCAGGTGGGCATGGCGGCGAAACTCGCCCGCGCTCATCCCGGCATCGCCACTGACCTCAACCGCTCCCACCCGGGCCTGGGGACCGGAGACCACCGCAAACTCGATGTCGACCAGCTGCTCGGTGGGGTGCTCGACGATTTTGTGGGAGATGGCGGCCTCATGGAAGCCACTGTTGGCGAGTGTCTCCAGCATGAGCTGCTCGGCCTCAGCCAGGCGCGCCTCGTTGTAGCGTGTACCGGCCATCAGGCGGCCGGCGCGGGCCAGTTGGCTGTTCATGGTTGCGCCCCTGGCCCCCACCACGCCCACGGTGCCGATGAAGCGGCGGGCCTGGCCGCGGAAGTGCAGATCAAGGCCGTCGCCGCTGGCAACGGCGGCCACATCCACGGTGTCGTAGAGGCCGGTGGCGTAGAGCTGGCGCAGCATCTGGCGGAGCCGGAGGGTATCCAGCGGGGTGCCGATGGCCTGGCGAATCTGGGTGGCCAGGGGCTCCAGCCGGGCGCTGGATACGCCTTCAAAAACGATGGAATGGATGGGACGGCCGATCCAGCTGGCGGTCAGCGCGCTGGCATCGACGCCAGCCGGGGACTGAGCTGGCAGGGGCGCCAAAACCGCCGCAAGAAGGAGCGCGGCCAGAGCCCGAAGGCCCCCCGAGCAAAGCTCAGAAGACAAAAGCCGAGAAGGCAAAAGACCAGACGAGCAGGGCCCCGCAGACCGCACCAGAGCCCGAGCACCGATGCACTGCGGCGCTTCTCCCCTGCCTCCGTAAACTTCCGCCTGCTGTTTCCGCACTGCCCGTTCTCCCAAAAAGCGAGGGGACCTGCCTATCCCCCTTTGCTATTTTCAAAGCAGCCCCTGCTCCGGACAACCGGGCTGGAGAGGAGATGCCGCATGCGCCGACACAGCACGCACGCCACCACTGGCCGCGAGCAAAAAAATCTCCGCCAGTGCCCATCCCGCTCCTGCCGCCGAAGCTACACGGAATCTGCGCTACCTCCTATACTAACGATGAGAAACGCCTTGTGGAGCCCGGCCGTTGCCGGTAGCCCTAAGTTCAAGGAGCGGCATGTCCTCAACTGAATTTTCGGCTGAAGTTCCGGACCCATCAGAACCCTCCGCCTTTTCGCCCGCGGATACTCCGGGTGGACGAGCAGAGGGCCGGTCCGCGCCGCCTGCCGATCCGGTTCTGGTGCGCGCCCAGGCAGGCGACCACCAGGCCTTTGCCGAGCTTTACGGCCGCCACAAGCGGCGGATTTATTCGCTGTGCCTGCGCATGGTGGGCAACAGCGCGGAAGCCGAGGACCTGACCCAGGAAGCGTTTCTGCAACTGCACCGCAAGATTGGCAGCTTCCGGGGGGAGTCGGCATTTTCCACCTGGCTGCACCGGTTGACCATCAACGTGGTCCTGATGCAGTTGCGGCGCAAGGGCTTGCAGCTGATCTCGCTGGACGAGGCCATGGACCCGGGCGGCCCGGACGATGGACCCGGGCGCAGCTTTGGCGCTGCCGACCCCAGCCTGGCCGGCGCCATTGACCGTATGACACTGGAAATCGCGGTCGCCAGTTTGCCCCCCGGCTACCGGCTGATTTTTGTGCTGCACGATGTGGAAGGTTACGAACACAACGAGATCGCGTCCCTGCTGGAGTGCTCCATTGGCAACAGCAAATCCCAACTCCATAAAGCACGACTCCGGCTGCGGCAGATTCTGCGCCGAACGGCATCCGAGGAGGCTCAGCCATGAGCGCCACACCCACTCCCGAATTATTGACCTGCGAGGAGTTTCAGTCGCAGCTTCCGGAGCTGATTGGTTCCGGGGCAGAACTGGCCACGCACCCGCATTTGATGAACTGCGCGCTGTGCCGGGCCCTGTTGGCCGACCTTGAGACCATTGCCGAGGCAGCGCGCCAACTGCTGGCCCCGGTGGAACCACCCGACCAGCTCTGGAGGCAGATTGAGCAGGCGATCCAGGAAGCCGGGAAGGGAGCAGGCGAGTAGACTTTTTCTTTCCGCATCCGGGCCGATCGCGCCCCGGAAACCTTTATGTTTCTCTTTCCGGCACTTCTCTTTGCATTCGTCCCAATTCCCGCCTCACATTGGAGTCCGTTTGGCCGATACTACCTTCGAACAGCCGTGCAGAGGGATGGGCGGCCGGGGCAGATGAGGAAATACTCATTTCCAATCATGGAGTTACGCTCCGCATGTGCAACGCTCTCCGCAGCCGGGCTGGAACCGACAACCAGGCTTGAAACGTAGGGGTATGCGGTAGTTGTTGTTCCAGGAACCGGGTTGCCAACCTCCGAGAAGAGGGAAATTGCAACTTTTTGAAATCTTGCGCAGTCTAATGAAGGAAAGTTGATAAAAGGACACTCAATGCCCAGCGAAAATTTCGATTCTTCCGCTTCCGTTTCACCCACCGCTGACGAGGTCCCCTCCGTGCGTCGCATTGCGATCCTGCCGGTTCGCGACACGGTTCTGTTTCCGCATGCCGTGCTGCCGCTGACGGTGGGCCGTGAGAGCTCCATCCAGCTGATTGAGGCCCTGGGCGAGGAGCGCACCATCGTGGTGGCCACGCAGTTGGACGCGCGAGTGGATGCTCCCAAGCCCGGCGACCTGCATATTGTGGGCACACTGGCCACGGTGCACAAGGTTGTGCGCATGCCCAACCAGAGCCGGTTTGTGTTTACCGAAGGCATCAGCCGCGTCCGCCTGCTGCGCTTTCTGCAGACTGAGCCGTATCTGATTGCCGAAGTGGAACCCATGGACGACGTTGTGCCCGACTCCAGCTCCGGCTTTGAGGCCCTGGTGCGCAACGTGGTTTCGCAATTCCAGCAGATTGTGTCGGACTCGCAGACCCTGTCGGACGAGCTGCGCACCATTGCGGCCAACATCGAGGAGCCCAGCCGGCTGGTGGACTTTGTGGCCAGTTCCCTGCCCTTCCTGACCACCGACGAGAAGCAGACGTTGCTCGAATCGCCCGCCATCCATGACCGGCTGATCCAGCTCAACAGATTGCTGGCCAAGGAGATCGAGGTTCAGCAGCTGCGCTCCAAGATCCAGTCCGAGGTCCAGGACCAGGTGCAGCAGTCGCAGCGGGACTACTATCTGCGCGAGCAGCTGAAGGCCATCCAGAAGGAACTGGGTGAGCAGGACGAGGGCCAGCGCGAGAGCGAGGAGCTGCGCCAGAAGATCGATAACGCCGGCATGCCGGAAGACGTGAAGAAGGAGGCCATCAAGGAGCTGGGCCGGCTTTCGCGCATGTCGCCCATGGCCGCCGACTACTCGCTGACCCGCAACTACATTGAGTGGCTGGCGGTTCTGCCCTGGGCCAAGAGCTCGGGCTCCAAGATCGATATCACCAAGGCCAAGGAGATTCTGGACGAGGATCACTACGAGCTGAAGAAGGTGAAGGACCGGATTCTGGACTACCTGTCGGTGCTGGAGCTGAAGCCGGACATGAAGGGCCCGATCCTGTGCTTTGTGGGACCTCCCGGTGTGGGCAAAACCAGCCTGGGGCGCTCCATTGCGCGCGCTCTGGGACGCAAGTTCCAGCGCATCTCGCTGGGCGGCATGCACGACGAAGCGGAGATCCGCGGCCACCGGCGCACCTATATTGGTGCCATGCCGGGGCAGATCATCCAGAGCATCCGGCGAGCCGAGACCAACGATCCGGTGATCATGCTGGACGAGGTTGACAAGCTGGGTAGGGACTTCCGGGGCGACCCGGCCTCGGCCTTGCTGGAGACGCTTGATCCGGAGCAGAACAACAGCTTCCGCGACAACTACCTGGATGTGCCGTTCGATCTTTCGAAGGTGCTGTTCATCTGCACGGCGAACCAGCTGGATACGGTTCCGCCGCCGCTGCTGGACCGCATGGAGCTGATTCCTCTGGAGGGCTACAGCGAAGAGGAGAAGCTGCACATTGCCAACCGCTATCTGATTCCGCGCCAGATCAAGGAGAACGGCATCACGGTGGAGACCATTGAGTTTCCCGAGGATGCGGTCCGCCAACTGGTGCGCCATTACACCCGCGAAGCCGGCGTCCGCAAGCTGGAGCAGGTGATCGGCACGGTCTGCCGCAAGCAGGCGCGGCGGGTGGTAGAGGGCAACACGGAGAAGCTGACCGTGACCCGGGAGATCATCAAGGAGTTCCTGGGCGGCATTCAGGTGCGCGTGGACACCGAGGTGGCCGAACGCGTGAAGCGGCCGGGCGTAGCGGTGGGATTGGCCTGGACACCGGCCGGCGGCGATGTGTTGTTCATTGAAGCCACCAAGATGAAGGGCAAGGGCGGCTTTACCATGACCGGCCAGATTGGCCAGGTGATGCAGGAGTCGATGCAGGCGGCGCTCAGCTGGGTGCGGTCCAACTACGCCAAGATCGGGCTGGATGAGGACTTCAACAAGGACCTGGATCTGCACATTCACGTGCCGGCCGGCGCCATTCCCAAGGACGGCCCGTCGGCTGGCGTAACCATGGCCATGGTGCTGGCGTCGCTTTTGACGGATACGCCGATCCGTCCACTGACGGCCATGACCGGCGAGATCACCTTGTCGGGCAACGTGTTGCCGGTGGGCGGGATCAAGGAGAAGTTCCTGGCCGCACGCCGGGCCGGGGTGCAGCACATTATTCTGCCGGCTGAGAACCGTCAGAATGTGGAAGAAGACCTGACCCCCGAGATGACCGAGGGCGTGACGGTGCATTACGCGGAGCGGATTGAGGACGTGCTTGCGGTTGCTCTGCCGCTGCTGAAGCCACGGCCTGACGCAGCGCCGGCCGTAAGTGCGGCACTGAGCTCAAGCGCAGTTTCCTAGGTCTCTGACAAGATGGTTTCGTACCATTGATTTCGCGCTATCCCAGGTCTCAAGATCGAGGCCTGGGGTACCCAGCCTTGGGACAACATTCTGCTGTCAGAGACCCAGAGCATTTTCAGGAAGGGTGTATGCAGTTCATCGGTACCCCACCCTTTCCGGGGAAACAAGCGGAAAGGGTGGGGTACGGAGGTCTATCGCCAAAGGGGAAATGCTTGAACGCCCGCAGGGAGGCGTACGGCCCACACCAGACGCGGCGGACCCAACCTGAGTTTTCAATCTGGTCCGTTCCACATTTAGAACTAATAACGGGCTGTGCCGGTCAGGTGTCCTCTCGAAAACCGGAATAGTGTCGATAAACTGGACATACTCGAGCAGAGGGAGACCTCAGGAACGGTGAACATGGCCAGCACGGCGAATCCGCAGACATCTTCCCACACCATGGTGCCGTTGCATTTGTCCGGCAATATGACAGCTTCGCAAGACAAGCGTTTGCAGGACATGCTCAGCGGAGCGGTCAAGACCGCCTATCAGACCATTGTTGAGCAACTGGACCAGCAAAGTACGCAGACGGTTCTGGACGCGGAGCGGAAGCTCTCCAAAGAGGTGACGGATCTCTTGATCGCCGCCGTGGAACGGCACACCGCCAGCGACAAGTTCAAGGATGAAGAAGTTGGTTCCACGCGCGTTTATCCCACCAACTACCGGGTAAAGCCGATCGAAGCTCAGGTGACCGACCTGCGCAAGATCTTCCCGGACTTGAAGGTCTGTCATGAGAAGCTGGCGCGCCGTCAGCTCATGGAAGGCTGCGAGTCGTGGTTTGCCATTCCCCGCTGGGAGATCCTGGCCCCCACGTACAACGAAGCCGTAGAGCTGGTCATTGAGACTCTCTCGAGCAAGCGCCGGCTCTCCAACCGGGTCATCGGCAAGCTTACCGAGAAGTATCTTCGCCAGAGCGAGCGCACCAAGCTGGCCTTCAAGATTCTGGCCGAGCAACAGGAAGGCAGCGACATTCTGGTGGTGGGCACGCAGTTTGGGCTGTTGCATCGTGGCTCGTCGGCCCGCCGCACGCGCGTGGCGCTGGCCGGCAATGAGTTCAGCCTGGGCTCGTTCGCCATTGGTTGCATGCTGCTGACGCATCCGGAGCGGCTGTCGACCAGCGAGACGCTGATGATCGACTGCGGCGGCGACGAATACTCCGTGCGCGGCGACTACACCTTTGACCGCGTGCCGCTGTTCGATTACGACATTGGCGGCATTGAGTACTCCATCTTCTACGAGGATCGCGCCCGCAACCTGTGGGGCACGCCGACTTCGTTCCTTTACAAGCTGGTGTAATCCCGCTCCCCCGCATCCTGAAACATGTGCTCGAAAGTGCCGCCTGCAGCGTCTAATCTGCAGGCGGTATTTTTTTGGAGCACATGCAAGCTAACGTTCTTCTTTTCGGCATCTTCCATGAAGTCATGGGAGCTGAGTCGATCACGGTGACCCTTCCCCCGGAGGCCACGGTTGGCCATCTGCTGACGTGGTTGCGTCTGGAACTGGCGACGCGGTCGGCAGAAGCCGCGGCGCTGGTGGCCTTTTCCGCCGTGGGCGTGAACGAGGAGTTTGCGCCAACCACCCGGGCGCTGCGGGAGGGCGACCAGATCGCGCTGATGCCCCCGGTCTCCGGCGGTTCGCCCACAACCGAGGAGCCAGGCCGCCCGCTGCACATTGCGCTGGTACACACCGCGATTGCTGCCGCAGAGCTGGTGGAAGCCGCCAAGAATGCCAGCGATGGAGCCGTGGTGGTGTTTGACGGCGTGGTGCGCAACAACACGCGCGGCCGCCAGACCAAGTGGCTGGACTACGAGGCCTATGAGCCGATGGCTCTGCGGCAGATGGATTTTCTGGCGCGCCAGGCCATGGACCGGTTCGGCGTCCGGCACGTGACGCTGGTGCATCGGCTGGGCAGGCTGGAGATTGGCGAGACGGCGGTGCTGATTGTGGTGGCTTCCGCGCATCGTGCGGCGGCCTTTGATGCCTGCCGCTGGCTAATTGACACCCTGAAGGCCCAGGTCCCCATCTGGAAGCACGAGACCTTTTCCGACGGTGCGGTGTGGGGAGCCGGGGAGCCGTTTCCGGCAGCTATTGTTCCGGAGGGTGGCCATGAGGCGTAGATTGGGAAAGATCTGCGGGTGCCCCATCCTTGCCGCGCTTTCCGCGACAAGGGTGGGATGGATCGCACTCCTCTTGGTAGTGCTCGGCTCTGCTGCTGCCCGCGCACAAGAGGCGACGCCGGAGCCCACGATCCACGTGGAGGTGCGGCTGGTGTCGGTGTTTGTGAACGTGGCGGACCAGAACGGGGCGCTGATCGGCGGACTGGGCAAAGAGGACTTCCGCATTACGGAAGACGCACGTCCGCAGCCAATCTCCATCTTCGAGCGCCAAAGCGAGCTGCCGCTGAACATTACGCTGGCCATTGACACCTCCGGCAGCGTGCGCAAGGACCTGAGCGAGGAGACGGCCGCGGCGCGCCGCTTTGTGCGCTCCATCCTGCGCCCGCAGGACCAGATGAGCGTGATCGAGTTTGCCACCAACGTCCGCGAGCTGAGCGGATTCACGAGCAAGCCCGGGCAGATTGACCACGCACTGGGGCAACTGCGTCCTGACTTTGCCACCGCGCTCTATGAGGCCATTGCCACGGCCTCCGCCAAGCTGGGCGTCCGGCAGGGACGCAAGATTCTTCTGCTGATTACCGACGGCGACAACACGGTGAAGGGCGTCAGTTACGACGACGCGCTGGAGGCCGCGCTGCGCAACGAGGTGATGATCTACTCGCTGATCGACGTGCCCATTGCCGCCTCCGCCGGGCGCAACACGGGCGGCGAACATGCGCTGATCACCCTGGCGGAGCAAACCGGCGGCAAGCACTTCTACGTCTCCGATGGCGAGCTGGACAAGGCGTTTGCGAAAGTGAGCGAAGACCTGCGCACGCAGTACCTGCTGGGCTACTATCCGCACAATCAGGAACCAGGGCGCAGCTTCCACCGCATCGAAGTGACGGTGCCGCGAGCGGCCACCAGCCAGTTCAACGTCCGCCACAAGACCGGCTATTTTGACGATGCTCCGGCGGGCGGCGCCGCGCGCTGATTCCCGCGCCCCTTGCGAAGCATTTCCCGACTCCACGCAGAGTTTTTGAGGGCCGAAAAAGGCGGCTTTTTCTTAAGGAAAAGACCGCTCGGCACCGTGCTTTCGGTCTATAGTGATTTGGGAAATGCTCATGGTGAATTAAGGAGCTGGACCATGCGTACGCCTTTTTGGACTCTTCTGTTTGCACTGTCCGTTGTCCCTCTTGCGCTGGCGCAGGGGCCTCTACCCACCACCTCCGGAATGGGCTTTACCGGCGCGCCCTACTCCGCCAAAGAAACCACCACCGTAGAGAAACGAACCATCAGCGGAGATCTCTACACCCCACCCATGTCACGCTGCTCTGGCGCGATGCCCAGGGCCGGACGCGCCAGGAGCACATCGAGACCTCGCCCACCGGCGTTGAAATCCATTCCGTCCTGATCACCGACCCGATCGCCGGCGTGTACCTGAAGTGGTCCTTTGGCGACGAGGCCATGCAGAAACTGATGACCATCTGGCAGTTGCCGGAGCGCCAGCGCATCACCGGCCCGCCTCCCGGCAGAAAGGCCGAACCCAACGATGCAGCGTACTCAAGCGAGCCACGCTCCTGCGGCTTTGAGTGCAGCCTCCAGGTGCAGCGGCTGGCTCCGCAGACCATCAACGGTGTTTACGCGGAAGGAAGCCGTTCCACACGCACCTTCAACGCAGGGAACAAGGAAAACGGCCAGCCCATGATGGTTTCAGCCATTCACGAGGTCTGGAGGTCGCCGGAACTGGCCATCCTGGTGCGGCAACTGCACGACGAACCCAGCACTGGGCGAACCCATACCGAACTGACCGACATAGTCGCCACCGAGCCCGATCCTGCGCTGTTTACACCGCCCGAGAACTATCAGGTTCGCGACATGAGGCAGAATGCGGGCCAACGTTAGAGCATCTTCCGGAAGGATGTAGAGCTGACGTTCATGGGGTTCCCACCCATTTCCGCAAAGACCGCGGAGATGGATGGGGCACGGAAGTTTATAGCAAAAGGGAAGACGCTTCAGGCGATTCGGAGCGCAAGGCGAGTCGCTTTGGCCCGAGCCGCATCTAAAATGGCAGAATGACACAACCTTTGCCGTCGCGACGCCGCTCCAAAACTCCTCCGCCCGGCGAAACTGGCCAGGAGGCGCTCTATCTCCGCTCGCTGTCGGAGCGTCAGATTCAGGTCGAAGTGGCCCTGAGCGACGGCGAGGTGGTGCGCGGCTGGATTGAGTACTTTGACGACGGCATGGTACGGTTGACGCGGGAGAAACTGCCCAACCTATTCATTTACAAAGACCAGATCCGGACCATCACCGAGGCCGGACGCAAGCGCGCCGCACGCCCCAAAAGCGACGCCGCAACCGGGACGGAGGATGAACGTTGACCCAAGCAACCGCTGAACTGCAGTGGACCCCCCAAGCTAGCCAGATTGCCCGTGAGGCCGGAGCCGTGCTCCGCGACTTTTATGCCAAGGGCGTTGAGACCGAATACAAAGGCGATGTAGATCTGGTCACGGTGGCTGACCGCACCAGCGAAAAACTGATCCGCGAACGGCTGGCGAAGGCTTTTCCGACCCACGGCATCTTTGGCGAAGAGGGTACCAGGGACCGGCTGGACTCCGAGTACCGCTGGTATGTGGACCCGCTGGACGGCACCACGAACTTTGCCCACAGCCATCCCCAGTTCTGTGTCTCCATGGGCTTGGCCAAGCGCGTGGCAGGAGCGCCCGAGGGCGAGGACGGCCAGTTGGTGGCCGGGGTCATCTACGATCCGCTGCGCGATGAGCTTTACCAGGCGGAGCGGGGCAAGGGTGCCACGCTGAATGGCCGCCCCATGCGCGTATCCAAGATTGCCAAGCTGGCGCAATCGATCTCCGCCACGGGCTTCCCCAGCCGCAAACGGCATGAGAGCCCGAACGTGCATTTTTATCACGAGTTCACTCTGCGCTCGCACGGCGTACGCCGCAGTGGTTCAGCCGCGCTGGACCTGGCCTACGTGGCCGCGGGACGGCTGGATGGCTTTTGGGAGTTCAACCTGAACCCGTGGGACACCGCGGCCGGCATCCTGCTGGTGGAAGAGGC
>CAZYDF010000086.1:0-17447 GCA_964645855.1 uncultured Occallatibacter sp. | reverse complement strand
GCATGTACGTCGCGATGCATTTTGCGGCGGCCGCGCAAGTTCTCCTTCGGTTGAATTGCAGGTGACAGATGACAGATTACAGATCACAGTCTCGGCTCATTCGCTTCCGACTGTCATCTGCCATCTGTTACCTGTCATCTGTCTTACTTGGAATACAGTTCGACGATCAGCTGCTCATTGATGGGCAGGTTGACGTCGGAGCGCTTGGGCAGGCTGAGAACGCGGCCGTTCATGTTCTCGAAGTTAGCTTCGAGCCATGCGGGAACCGGGTTCTGAGCGGCAGCTTGCGTGCCCTGCTCGATGATGATCAGCTTCTTGGCGGCGTCGCGAATGGCGATTTCGTCGCCCACGCGCACCTGGTAGGAAGGAATGTTCACCTTCTTGCCATTTACCAAAACATGTCCGTGACGAACAACCTGGCGAGCCTGGCGGCGGCTGATGGCAAATCCGAGGCGGAAAGCCACGTTGTCGAGGCGGCGCTCGAGCTGCTGGATGAGCAGTTCGCCGGTAACGCCCTGGGCGCGGCTGGCCTTCTCGTAGTACTCGCGGAACTGGCCTTCCAGCGTAAAGTACATACGCTTGGCCTTCTGCTTTTCATGAAGCTGCAGGCCGTAGCCCACGATCTTGGCCTTGCGATCCTTGCCGTGCATGCCGGGGGGAAAGTTACGCTTCTCCAGCGGGCAACGGTCAGAGGCGCATTTTGCGCCCTTCAAAAAAAGTTTGGTCGCCTCGCGACGGCAAAGGCGGCATACTGCTCCGGTATAACGTGCCATTTCTTCTCCTGACTTCGGATGACGGCCGGTTTACATCTCTGGAGGAGATTTCCTCCCGGCCCATGTTAGGGGTCAGGGGTCAGAGATCAGTTTCATCCTGCCCGATAAAGCGAGATGAAACCACCCACGAACCCTGACCCCGTTCCCAGTATCAGAATCGAGATTCGGAATCCCTCGAATCAACCGGCGATTGGGTTGCCGTAGCTGATCCCTGACCCCTGATCTCTGATCCCTTCCGCGCCTTAGACGCGACGTCTCTTGGGCGGACGGCAGCCGTTGTGCGGCACCGGCGTCACGTCGCGGATGGTGCGCACCTCGATGCCGGCGGCAGCCAGGGCGCGGATGGCCGACTCGCGGCCCGAACCCGGACCGGAGACGCGCACATCCACCGCGCGCAGACCGTGATCGCGCGCCATGCTGGCCGCGTTCGAGGCCGCCTGCTGCGCCGCGAAGGGAGTGCCCTTGCGCGAACCGCGGAAGCCGAGCGAACCCGAACTCTTCCAGCTCAGCGTGTTGCCCACCTGGTCGGTGATGGTGACGATGGTGTTGTTGAACGAAGCCTGAATGTGGCAGATACCATACGGCACATTCTTTCGTTCCCGCTTCTTGAACTTTTTGTTCTTGGCGGCCTTCCCGGCACTCTGCTGTTGCTTCGCCATTTAGGTTTTACCCGTCGCTTTCTTCTTGCCGGCAACCGTGCCCTTGCGGGGGCCCTTGCGGGTGCGAGCATTGGTGTGAGTGCGCTGTCCGCGCACAGGAAGACCGCGGCGATGGCGAGTGCCACGGTAGCTTTGGATGTCGATGAGACGCTTGATATGCATCTGGGTGTCCTTGCGCAGGTCGCCCTCAACATTTCCCTCGTCCTCGATCACCTGACGGATGCGGTTTACCTCGTCCTCGCCCAGGTCCTGGATCTTCTTGAAGGGATCAACATTCGCCTTCTCCAGAATCTTGGCAGCACGCGGATCGCCGATGCCGAAGATGTATGTAAGCGCGATCCGTGCCTGCTTGTTGCGGGGCAGATCGACGCCAGCAATACGTGCCATTCGAGTTCCTTTGCTGCTTGGGTTGTGTGCCCCCGGCCTTAACCGGTTCGCACGGGTTGTGCGGTGTGCCTCCAGAGGTTCCTCGCAAGCCTTGACTCAGGCTAACTAGCCCCTGCCGAACGAGCGTGTGGAGGTTTCCGCGTATGTCAGGCTGCCAATTAGCCCTGGCGCTGCTTATGCTTTGCGTTCTCGCAGATCACCCTGACCACCCCGCGGCGGGTGATGACCTTGCACTTGACGCAAATCTTCTTGACCGATGCACGGACTTTCATTTGTACTGCCCTTCTCCGCATCTGAAAAAACCGAAGGTGCGGGGTGTTGAAAACAGCTTCCAGCCGCTAGCTTCCAGCTTTTAGCTCGTCCCGCGGAACTGAGGCTATCTCACTCCGCACGATCAAGCGAAAAGCTGGAAGCTGGAAGCTAGCAGCTGAACCTTCTATTTGTAGCGGTAGACGATCCTTCCGCGATTCAAGTCGTAGGGGCTCAGCTCAACGGCCACGCGATCCCCAGGGAGGATGCGGATGAAGTTCTTCCTCATACGGCCCGAGACGTGCGCCAGCACCTCGTGATTATTCTCGAGCTTGACCTTGAACATCGCATTCGGCAGGGTCTCAGAGACCACCGCCATTACCTCAATCGCGTCTTCCTTCGACAAACCGTTTCCCGCTTTCGCCGGCCGCTTACGCACCGCCGGCTGGTTCAACCGAGGATCTACTCGGTAAGAATTCGTGCACCAGTGGCGGTTACCGCCACCGTGTGCTCAAAATGAGCACTCATACTTCCATCTTCGGCCACTGCTGTCCAGCCGTCTTTGAGCACCACCACATCCGGCTTGCCGATGTTCACCATCGGCTCGATGGCAATCACCATCCCGGCCTTCAGCTTGAGCCCCCGGCCAGCTATGCCGTAGTTGGGCACCTGCGGATCCTCGTGCATGGCGGTTCCGATCCCGTGCCCTACAAAATCCCGTACCACTGAAAAACCAGCGGCTTCCACCACTTGCTGCACCGCCCAGCCCACATCGCCCAGCGTTGCACCCGGCTTGACCACGTCGATCGCCGCATGGAGCGACTTCTCGGTGACATCCAGCAGCCTTGCGGTGGTCGCGCTCAGGTTGCCTACCGGCACCGTGATCGCCGCGTCACCGCAGAAGCCCTCGATAAACGCGCCATAATCCACCGAAACAATGTCCCCATCCTTGAGGACGCGCTTGGCGGAGGGAATGCCGTGCACCACCTCGGCATTGACCGAGGTGCAGAGCACGCACGGATAACCGTGATAGCCCTTGAAGGCCGGCTTGGCACCCAGTTCCTTCGTCCTGGCCTCCGCGGCCTTTTCCAGTTCCAGCGTGGTGACACCAGGCTGGACCAGGCTCCGCACCAACTCCAGTACCTCGCGGACAACCCTGCCCGCCTTGCGCATCTTCTCGATCTCTGCTGCCGACTTCAGAACGACTGCCAACGCTCGACCAGCTTTCCCCAAGAACTAAGCGATCAGTGGACAGTGGCCAGAAGAAACCCTCTGTTCACTAACCACTGTTCACTGGTTTCACAACACAACCCACTGCGGAGCCGCGCTTAACCGCGCAACTGCTCCACAGCGGCAACAATTCCCTGCGCAATGAACTGGATTGCGCGATCTCCGTCGGCCTCAGCAAAGCGACCAAGCGCCCGGTAATGTTCAACCACCGGAGCCGTCATGGCCTCGTAAGCGAGCATGCGCTCTTTGAAGACCGTCTCGGTATCGTCGGCTCGCTGGGCCAGCGCCGCATCGTCCACATCGCAGAAACCCTCTCTTTTGGGGGGATTCACGTAGATGTTGTAGATGGCCTGACAAGCCGGACAGATCCTCCGGCCCGTGATTCGGCGCAGTAATTGATTATAGCTGACTTGGATACTGACAGCAATGACGGGCAAACTTCCGGTCAGCAAGGCGAGCCGTCCATCGAGCCAACCGGCCTGTCCGAGGGTCCTTGGGAAGCCGTCCAGGATGTAGCCGTTGGCTATATCGGGTTGCAGCAGGCGGGCCGCCACCATCTCATTGACCAGGGAGTCGGGAACCAGTTCGCCCCGTCCCATGATCTCCTTGGCGGTTTTGCCCAGCTGGGTACCCTGAGCCACGTTGGCGCGCAACAAGTCGCCGGTGGAGATCTGGGGGATGCCCCAGAGCTTGACCAACTGCTTGGCCTGGGTGCCTTTACCCGCACCCGGGGCGCCCAACAAAAGAATAGGGCCGGGTGCGAACTTAAGGTTCGCTCCCCGGCCGTTTTCAACTGAAGAAGTTAAAGAGGACATTACCAGGTTTTCCTTCCGCGGATGCGACCGGAGCGCGGGGAAAAGCCGTCATAGTGTCGCATGATCAGCTGCGATTCGATCTGGTTGACCGTATCCATAGCCACACCTACCACGATGAGCAGGGAGGTGCCGCCAAAGTAGAAATTGACCCCCATACCGTGAATCGCCCAGGCTGGGAGGCTCTCAAAGAGCTTACCCACCAGGAACAGCTTGTCAAAGCGGATACCGGAGATCAGGAAGGTGGGAACCAACGAGATCACGATCAGGTAGAGCGCGCCGACCAGCGTAAGCCGCGTCAGGATGTCGTTGATGAAGTCCGAGGTCCGCTTGCCGGGGCGAATGCCCGGGATGAAGGAGCCCGACTTGCGGAAGTTGTCCGCAATGTCGTCCGGCTTCATCACAATCGAGACGTAGAAGTAGGCAAAGAAGATGATGCCCAGCATGTAGAGCAGCTCATACCAGGGCATGCCCGGCTGCATGGCATCCATGATGCCCAACAGGAAGCGGTTGTTCTGCACCATCTCAACGCCGCGCAGCAACAGCGGAGCGGAGAGGATGGAGCTGGCAAAGATGACCGGCATGACGCCGCCGGAGTTGACCTTGAGGGGCAGATGGCTGGACTGGCCTCCCATCATGCGGCGGCCAACGATGCGGCGGGCGCTTTGGATGGGAATGCGGCGCTCACTGCGCTCCACGTAGACGATGAAGGCCACCACGGCCACCATGCCCACAACCAGCAACATGACGACCAGGAAGGTAAGCGAACCCCAGGCATCGGTCTGGATCTTGCTGACCAGCTCGGCGACGCCGCGGGGCAAACCCGCCACGATGCCGGCAAAGATGAGCAAGCTCATGCCGTTGCCGATGCCGCGATCGGTGATCTGCTCGCCCAACCACATGATGAAGGCGGTTCCAGCGGTGAGCGTGAGCACCGTCATCAGGATGAAGCTGACGCCGGGGTTGTAAACCATGTTGCCGCGCTGCAGCATCAAAGCAATACCGAGCGACTGCAGGGCGCCAAGCAGAACGGTGACGTAGCGGGTCCACTGCGTGATCTTGCGGCGGCCCAACTCGCCTTCCTTCTGGATACGCGCCAGGGGCTCGTACACAACCGTAAGGAGCTGGAAGATGATCGACGCGGTGATGTACGGCATGATGCCGAGGGCGAAGATCGTCATGCGGCGCATGGTGCCGCCACTGAACAGATCCATCAGGCCCAGAGCGGAGCCGTTCATCGAGCTAAACATGATTTCAAGCTGCTTGGCGTTCACGCCGGGAGTCGGAAGCCAAGCGCCCAAGCGGTAGATGGCCAAGATACCAAAGGTGAACAGAACCCGCTTGCGCAGATCGGGAATCCGGAAGATATTCAGAAACTTCTCGAGCATGTCGATTGTCCGCCGTCGGGCATGTTGGCCCGTTCGTTTACCGCTTTGAGTTCCGGTCCTATCCCGGTCGCGGCCATCGTAAAAGGGCCGGTCCAGAGCGGGATATGCGGGCCGTCACACTAGTTCTATCAGGCTCGGCCTGTTTCGTGCTGTACACATCCTGCGGTCACAAGAGAACTCGTCCTGGGCGTCATGCGCTTCGGATCACTCGATGAGCTTCAGATGCTCCACTCTTGGGCGGCGCGGTTGGCGTCGCAAGTGGAAGGAACCAGGCTAGTGGTCCCACTGTAACAGCGTTGCCGCGGTCACAGTGGGGCTGAGAGAATTAAGCTGCCTTCGGCTCTTCGACGCCGATGAGGATCGCCTTGCCGCCAGCTTTTTCGATCTTCTCCGCGGCCGACTTGGAGAACTTGTGCGCATGGATGGTCACAGGCGCGGTCAGTTCACCGTTGCCGAGGATCTTGATGAGAGTGCGGCGGGCAGAGGCGAGGCCGAGCTTGCGGTAGTCCTCAAGCGTGATCTCTGCAACGCCGATTTCGGCGATGCGATCCAGATTGATGACCGTGTACTCGGTGCGGAAGATGTTGGTAAATCCGCGCTTGGGCAGGCGGCGGTGGAGCGGCATCTGGCCGCCTTCAAAACCGCGCATGATGCTGTAGCCGGAACGCGAACGCTGTCCCTTGTGACCCTTGGTCGAGGTCTTGCCCATGCCCGAGCCCATACCGCGGCCGATACGCTTGCGCCCCGTGTTCGCCTTCTTGGGTGCGCGCAGATTGGATAGATTCAGTGCCATTGTTACTCCTCGCTCATACGCCGACCGAGAGTTGATCTCGGCCGACTCGCGTTTTCTTAAGTGTACAGTGAACAGTGGGCAGTGCTCAGAAGTTATCTCCAAGCCCTGTCCACTGCCCACTGTTCACTGATCACTAGTCTTGAAGAATGCGGACCAGGTGGGGAACGACGGCGACCATACCGCGGGTCGCATCCGTATCCACACGCAGTACGATCTGGTTCAGTCGGGTGAATCCCAGGCCCTTGATCACCAGCTTGTGCTTGGTGGGCGTGCCATTCTTCGACCGAAAATACTGGAGGCGGATCATTTTGGTTTCAGCCATGGTTTAAAGCTCCTCCACGGACTTGCCGCGGGCGGCAGCCACTTCGGCACGGTCGCGCAGTTGGGCCAGGGCGTCGAAGGTCGCCTTGATCACGTTGTGCGGGTTGGGCGAACCCAAGCTCTTGGTGAGCACGTTCTGGATGCCTACCGAGGTCATCACCGCGCGGACAGCGCCGCCAGCGATCACACCGGTACCTTCAGGAGCCGGCTTCAGCAGGACCTGGCCGGCGCCAAAACGGCCCAGCACCAAGTGCGGAATCGTGGTTTCGGTCAGATTCACCTTGTACAGGTTCTTCTTGGCCGCTTCGATTCCCTTGCGGATGGCCTGAGGAACTTCCTTGGCCTTGCCCGATCCGAATCCCACCACACCGGAGGCGGCGTCACCCACCACCACAAGCGCGGCAAACGACATGTTTTTGCCGCCCTTGACCACCTTCGTCACACGATTGATGGCCACCACCTGATCCTTCAGGTTGTACTGGTTGGCATCGATTTTCTTCTTCACAATCGTCATTGCTCTCGTCTGTCCTTCCGGGCCGCTTGGCGCCCCTCGGAAACGTAATTCTTAGCTTCTAGCCGCTAGCTTCGAGCATCCAGTCATGAAGTGACTGGAGCCGGAAAGCTCAATCTTTCGCCGCCGTGGCTAGTAGCTGAAAGCTAATAGCTGGTAGCTGCCTTAGAACTCCAGCCCTGCTTCGCGCGCCGCATCCGCAAGCGCCTTGACGCGACCGTGATAGAGAAAGCCACCGCGGTCGAAGACCACCTTCTTGATGCCCTTCAGGGTTGCGCGCTCGGCCACAGCCTTGCCCACTTCCTTGGCCGCGGCCAGGTTGCCGCCGGTGGTGATCTTCAGCTCCAGAGTGGATGCCGAAGCCACGGTAACGCCGTTGGCGTCGTCGATCACCTGCGCGTAGATGTGATTCAGCGAGCGGTAGACGCTCAGGCGGGGGCGCTCGGCGGTACCCGAGAGCTTGCGCCGGATGCGTACGTGAATCCGCTGCCGGATCTCGTTGCGTTTGGTCAACGTAATCATGGTTCCTCGTTCCTATCAGCGGAGCCGCTGAGCAGCTCCGTTCGGTTTGTTGCAGCTTCTAGCCTCTAGCTGCTAGCTTCCAGCGGTTCCATGCTTCATCCCTCATCTTGCTCTGGCGGGGAGTGGCTAGAAGCTGAAAGCTAGGAGCTAAAAGCTGCATTTCTTACTTCGAGCCCGTCTTGCCGGCCTTCTTCTTCAGCTTCTCGCCCGTATAGCGAACACCCTTGTTCTTGTACGGGTCCGGCTTGCGGAGCGAACGCATGTCGGCGGCCACCTGGCCAACCTTCTGGCGATCGATGCCGCTGATCGTCAGGTGCGTCTGCTTGGGGTCGATGACCACTTCAATACCGGAAGGCAGCGGAACTTCGATCGGATGCGAATAGCCCAGGGTGAAAACCACCATGCCCTTGCCCTTCAGCTCCGCGCGGTAACCGATACCAACGATATCCAGATCCTTCTTCCAGCCATTGGTCACGCCCTCAACGGCGTTGAAGACCAGGGCGCGGGTGAGGCCATGGAAAGCGGCGAACTTGTCGCTTTCGCGGATGACGTGCAGCACGCCATCCTTGGTCTCCAGCGAGATGCCCTTGGCGATCAGCGCGGTGACCTTGCCCTTGGGGCCTTCGATGGTGGCGACGTGGCCATCCACCGTATACTTGACACCCGCTGGCAGCGGGATCGGCTTCTTACCAATACGAGACATTGCTTGAATCCTTCGTGGCTTGCGAGTCCCGATGCTTGCACATCGTTCCACTGCAGCCGTGCCGGGCTGGGCCCGGCAGCTCTCAGCTTTCAGCTTCCAACTTTTAGCTTGTCTGCGGGGAAGCCAAATAACTTCCCAAGGCACAAACAAGCTAGCGGCTAGAAGCTAATAGCTAGCAGCTGTTCTTACCAAACTTCGCAGAGCACCTCGCCACCAACGCCTTCGCGGCGAGCCTGGCGGCCAGTCATCACACCCTTGGGCGTGGTCATGATGGAGATACCCAGACCGCCCTGGACGCGCTTGATCTCGTCGCGGCCGATGTAAACGCGGCAGCCGGGCCGGGAGATGCGGGCCAGATCGAGGATAGCGGGTTCCGAAGCGCCGTACTTGAGGTACACGCGCAGGACCTGCTTGCCATCTTCTTCCTGGGTCTTGTAGTTCGAGATGTAACCCTCTTCCTTCAGAATGCGGGCGATCTCGGCCTTCAACTTCGAAGCCGGAACATCCAGCTTCTGGTGACGCGCCCGGATTGCATTCCGAATCCGCGCCAGAAAATCTGCTACAGGATCAGTGAGACTCATTCATTCTCCTTCATTCCCCGTTCGCCCGGCTTGAATCCGGGAACCAGCGGGAATGCAAAAACCAGCTATCAGCTTTTAGCTTTCAGCTGCTGGCTCCATCGTGCCCGAACTAGGCTCGTCGCATCGGCGCGACAAGCTAGCGGCTAGGAGCTAAGCGCTAGAAGCTGTTTCTCTACCAACTCGACTTGCAGACGCCGGGAATCTCACCCTTGAGCGCCAGCGAACGGAAGCACAAGCGGCACATGCCAAACTTGCGCAGGTAGCCCCGCGGACGACCGCAGAGCTTGCACCGGTTGTGCTTGCGGCAGCTGAACTTCGGCTTCCGCGCGTCCTTCACCATCTTTGCAGTGGTTGCCATAATTCCTCAAAAAGCAGCTACTAGCTTTCAGCTACTAGCTCCTAGCTTGTTGCTTCGCACGCCTACTGCGCTTCGAAGTCCAAAACCGTTCTCAACTTTGCCTCGACTGCTTTTCCTCGCCTCGGGCCAGCTAGAGGCTAGTAGCTAGCAGCTAGAAGCTGTTCTTACGCGCCCTGACGGAAGGGCATCCCGAAGGCCTTGAGCAGCGCCCGGGCGCCGTTGTCGTCGCCAGCCGAGGTCACGATCGTAATGTTCATGCCCTTCAGCTTTTCCACCTTGGAGATGTCGATCTCAGGGAAGAGCAGCTGATCGCGCAAACCGAGCGTGTAGTTGCCACGGCCGTCGAAGCTCTTCGAGGAGACGCCACGGAAGTCGCGCACGCGCGGCAGGGCGGTGGAGATAAGGCGATCCAGGAACTCGTAAGCCTTGTCGCCGCGCAATGTGACCATGGCGCCGATCGACATCCCCTCGCGCACCTTGAAGGCGGCGATGGACTTCTTGGCCTTGGTGGTAACCGGCTTCTGGCCAGCAATGGCGGCCAGATCGGCCACCAGCGGGTCCAGCAACTTGGTGTTCCCCGTGGCCTCGCCCAATCCCATGTTGATGACCACCTTCACGAGATGCGGAACGGCCATCACATTGTCGATCGCCAGCTCCTTTTTGAGGGCCGGCTTGATCTCCTTGTTGAACTTCTCTTTGAGCCTTGCTGCCATGTTGCGATTTCCTTTCTTCCGAACTTCGGAGTGGTCCTTGCGGGCCGTGTACCGCTACGGAAGGTTGCTATGCCGAACTTTCAGCTATTAGCTGTCAGCTCTCAGCTTGTGGGTAGCTACCGCCCTGCTCCCGGCTCGCCCCCGACGGGCTGGTGGCTGAGAGCTGAAGGCTGAGAGCTACTTCTTGGTGGGCAGCTCCTGGCCGCACTTCTGGCAGACGCGAATGCGCGTCTCGCCTACCACCTTGTGACCGATGCGCACCGGGCCGCAGCTCGAGCACACAATGGCCACGTTGGAAACCTGGATGGGCGATTCCTGATCGGCGATGCCGCCCTTGGTCCGCTTGCCTGACTTCGACGAAACGGTCTTCTTGACCATGCGCACATGCTCGACCAGCAGCGTTCCCTTGTCCGGGAAGACGCGCAGGACGCGTTGCGTCTTGCCGCGGTCCGCGCCGGTCAGGATCTTGACCGTGTCGTTGCGATGAATGTCTAAACTCGCCATTTCTTCTCCAAAAACAGCTACTAGCTGCTAGCTACTAGCTTTTAGCTTTCCGCTCTTCGTACGCCATGGGCTTCTGCAAGCTGCCTGAAGCTGGAGGCTGGGAGCTAGAAGCTGCTACTAAACAACTTCCGGCGCCAGAGAGACGATCTTGAGGAACTTCTTCTCGCGCAGTTCGCGGGCCACCGGGCCAAAGACGCGGGTGCCGACCGGCTCCATTGCGTCGTTGATCACCACAGCCGCGTTCTCATCGAAGCGGATGTAGGTGCCGTCCTTGCGGCGATACTCCTTGCGGGTACGCACAATGACAGCCTTGACGACCTTGCCCTTCTTGACGGTGCCATCCGGAGCGGCTTCCTTGACCGCAGCGGTGACCAGATCACCCAAGCCTGCCTTTTTGCCGAGACCGCCACCGAGCGGCAGGATGACCTGCAGCTTGCGGGCGCCGGAGTTATCGGCCACCGCAAGCATGGAACGCATTTGTACAGCCATGGTTCTATCTCCTTCTCGCTTGCGTTACTTGGCTTGGGCCTTGGTCTTGGCTTCTTCGATGGTAGCCATCGAGGAACGCCGGACAATCTCTTCGAGCCCCCAGCGCTTCAACTTCGAGGTCGGCCGAGTCTCGCGGATGCGAACCACGTCGCCCATACGCGCCGAGCTAAGCTCGTCGTGCGCGTAGAACTTTTTGGTTGAACGCACAATCCTCTTGTACTTCGGGTGCGCCTTGCGCATCTCGACAGCGACCACGATGGTCTTCTCCATTTTAGTGGAAACGACCTGGCCTACCTTCTCATTGCGCCGTCTTGCCGGCGCCTGTACTACTTCGGTTTCCGCCGCCATTACCGCGCTCCCTTCGTGGTCTTCGTCGCCGCGGTCTCGGTGTTCAAGCCGAGATCCCGCTCGCGCGCGACCGTTTTGATCTGCGCGATCTCGCGGCGCAGCTCGCGGAGCTTCTTCACTCCGTCGTTCTGCCCCAGCGAGACCTGAAAGCGCAGCCGGAACAGCTGCTCGGCGGCTGTCTTCTCCTGCTGTGCCAGTTCGGGGTCGCTCAAACTGCGAATCTTTGCAAGTTCCATCTCTGTTTCTCTCTCCGGCGCCCATCGCCAGGCTCAAAACTTGAGCCCGCTCCGGCGCCTCGTCTCTCGAGCTCGGCTTACTCAGCCACCGCGGCGGTTCGCACCGCACCGGGCCGCATGACGAACTTGGTCTTCAGCGGCAGCTTGTGGGAAGCCAGGCGCATTGCCTCTTCGGCAACCTCCGGCGTCACGCCTTCCATCTCAAACAGGATCTTGCCCGGCCTGACCACTGCTACCCAGTGATCCAGCGGACCCTTGCCCGATCCCATTCGGACTTCGGCCGGCTTCTTGGTGATTGGCTTATCCGGGAACAGACGCAACCAGATCTTGCCGCCGCGCTTGATGAAACGGGTCATCGCGATACGGCTGGCCTCAATCTGCCGGTCGGTGATGTACCCGCACTCCATCACCTTCAGTCCGTATTCACCGAACGACAGCGAAGAGCCGCGCCACGCCTTACCACGACGCTTGCCCTTTTGCTGTTTGCGGAACTTCACCTTCTTTGGCATCAACATAGCGAAACCTCGAAACGAGTGGTCGGTGCTCAGTGGTCAGTGGTCAGGGACGGTTTGCTTGTGCAACCTGTTCCTGACCGCTCGCAGCTGCGCCCTACCGCCTCAGTGCTTACTGCCGAATACTTAGACCACTGATCCTACCGACCACTGATCACTTGCTCTTAGAACACGCTGGTCGAAACCGCCGGCGCCTTGCGACGCTTTTGCTCATAGATGTCGCCGCGATAGATCCAGGTTTTGACGCCGATCACACCGTAGGTGGTGTGAGCTTCGCTGAACCCGTAATCGATGTCGGCGCGCAGCGTATGCAGCGGCAGCTGTCCATCCAGGTACCACTCCGAGCGCGCGATTTCGTTGCCATTCAAGCGGCCCGAAACACGCACCTTGATACCCTTACAACCAAAGCGCTTGGCCGAATCCACGCTCTTGCGCATGGCACGACGGAAGCTAACCCGCTTCTCCAGCTGCAGAGCGATGTTCTCTGAAACCAGCTGCGCGTCCAACTCGGGCTTGTTCACTTCGATGATATCGATGAACACGTCGCGATTGGTGCGCTTGGCCAGTTCGCCTTTAAGCTTTTCGATCTCGGCGCCCTTGCGACCGATCACAATACCCGGACGGGCGGTGCGGATCAGGAAGCGCAGCTTGTTGCCGGGCCGCTCAATCTCGACCGAGCTGACGCCAGCGGCCTTCAACTTCTCGCGAAGCTCAGCCTTTAGCTTAACATCCTCGATCAAAAGCTTGTCATACTCGCGCTCACTGAACCAGCGCGAACGCCAGGGCTTGTTGACTCCCAGCCGGAATCCGTAAGGATGGACTTTCTGTCCCATGCTCTTTTCCTCTTATCGCTTCCCAGGCCTACTCGATGGCCTACTTGGCGGTTGCTTTCTTGGCAGCGGACTTCTTGGCGGCCGATGTTTGGGTGGCAGCCTTCGAGGCCTTAACCGGCACTCCGGCCTTGTTCACCTTGCCAGTGGCCACAGGCCGCTCGGCGACGGTGATGATGATGTGCGCCAGACGACGCTGGTAGCGGAAGGCCCGGCCCATGGGAGCAGGCCGGATCCGCTTCATGCGCGGTCCGTCGTTGGCCACAGCCTGCTTCACAATCAGGTTGTCCACGTCCAGGTCAATGCCCTTTTCGCCGGCCACATACTTTGCATTGTCGATTGCCGAGGTCAGCAGCTTGTGCACCACCGGCGCAATGCGCTTCTTGATGAAAGCCGCTGTCTCCAGCGCTTCACCAACCCCGCGGCCCTTGATCAGGTCCAGCACCAGACGCGCCTTTTGTGGCGACACGCGCTGGAACCTCGCTTCGGCCCGGTACTCTTTTGTCTCGACTGCCATTGTCTCTTCCTCGAAGTGCTAGCTGTCAGCTTCTAGCTTTCAGCTCTCAGCTCATCTTGCTCCCGCCGCGTCCTCTTTGCCTTTCAGCCATGAGCTGAAAGCTAGAAGCTAGTAGCTGGAAGCTGGTTTCTAGCGCGCTTTGGCGCCGGACTCGGACTTGCCGCCAGTGTGCCCCTTAAAGGTGCGTGTCGGCGCAAACTCGCCCAGCTTGTGTCCCACCATGTTCTCGGTCACATACACGGGCACGAACTTCTTGCCGTTGTGTACCGCGATGGTGTGGCCCACGAACTCAGGGAAGATTGTCGAGCGGCGCGACCAAGTCTTAACGACTTTCTTGTCGTTGGCCTGGTTGAGCGTCTCGACCTTCACCATGAGGTGGGTGTCTACAAACGGACCCTTCTTTGTCGATCTCGCCATCGTCTCCCCCTACTTCGACCTGCGGCTGACGATGAACACGTCGGTCCGCTTGTTATTGCGCGTCTTGAAGCCGCGTGTCGGCTGGCCCCAAGGGGTAACCGGATTACGGCCGCCGGAGGTCTTGCCTTCACCGCCGCCGTGGGGGTGATCGACAGGGTTCATCGTCACACCACGGTTGGCCGGGCGAATGCCCTTCCAGCGGTTACGGCCGGCCTTGCCGATCGAGACGTTCTCGTGATCGGTGTTGCCCACCTGTCCGATCGTGGCCAAGCAGTCAACCAGTACCTTGCGCGTCTCGCCCGAAGGCAGCTTGAGCAGCGCGTAGTCGCCTTCTTTGGCCACCAGCTGCGCCTGCGCGCCGGCCGAGCGGGCCATCTGTGCACCCTTGCCGGGACGGAGCTCGATCGCGTGGACCGTGGTACCGGCAGGAATGTTCTTGAGCGGCAGCGCGTTGCCCACCAGGATGTCGGCCTCGGGGCCGGACTGGATGGCCGCGCCCACCTTCAGGCCCACAGGCTGCAGGATGTAGCGCTTTTCGCCGTCCGCATAGTTCACCAGCGCAATATTCGCCGTACGGTTGGGATCGTACTCGATGGTCGCAACTTTGCCCGGAATCCCGAACTTGTCGCGCTTGAAGTCGATCAACCGGATCATCTGCTTGTGGCCGCCGCCCTGGTGACGGATCACCAGATCGCCCATGTTGCGCCGACCGCCGGTACGCTTGCGCGTGGTCAGCAGGGGCTTGTACGGCTTATCGGTCGTCAGCTCGTCGTTCACCAGCGATGTCTTAAACCGCAGGGTCGGCGTTACCGGTCTGTATGTCTTGATAGCCATGGTCTTTGTCCTAAACGAGCATCTAGCGACTCACTTCCAGCCCCTAGCTCGTTCTGCTTTTCCGGAAGCGCAAAATACGCCTCCGATAACCCTTCACGATGAGCTGTTCACTGCTTGGTCACAGCCCATCCCGTCCTGCATTCGCTCCCGCCGCCGCCTCTCGAGTACCCTCGAAGAAACTGCGGGCCAGGAGCAGGCAGCTAACAGCCGCACTTACAGGTTGCTGACGTACTCGGGCATCTTCTCGCCCGCCTTCAGCTTGACGTAAGCCTTCTTCCAATCCGGCTTGTAGCCGGAAAACTTACCCCGGCGACGCTCTTTTCCGAGCACGTTGGCGGTGCGTACGGCGACAACCTTGACCTTGAACAGAGCCTCGACGGCCTGCTTGACTTCGGTCTTGGAAGCATCCGGCGCCACGTCGAAAACCAGAGTTCCCTCGGTCTCCTTCACGCTCAGACCCTTTTCGGTGATCAGCGGCCGGCGAATGACGTTATAAAGAGTCGGCATTATGCAGCCTCCGTTTCTTGCGCTAGCTTCGACTTGGGAGCTGACTTGGTCAGAGCCTCGGCCAGCTCTTCGATGGCGGCCTTCGAGAAGATCGCGCGCTCGTAGCGGAGCAGGTCATAAGGATGAACCTCGTTGTTGAGCACCAGCTCCACACCCTTCAGGTTGCGCGAACCAAGCACCAGGGACTCGGTGAGAGTCTTGCCATTCTCAACCAACAGAGCCGTGCGCTTGGCCTCGAGTTTGTCGAGAACCGCGCGATAGGCCTTGGTCTTGGGCTCCTTGAGCTCGAGCGAATCCACCACCGTCAGCAGGCCGTCGGCCAGCTTGGCGGCAATGGCCGAGCGCAGCGCGCCCAGCAGCTTTTTGTGCGGAAAGGCGTAGTCGTAGCTGCGCGGCGTGGGGCCGTGCACGGTGTGGCCGTGACGCCAGTGGGCAGCGCGCACCGAGCCAATACGAGCGCGGCCGGTACCCTTCTGCTTCCACAGCTTTTTGCCGGAGCCGGCAACTTCGCCGCGCGTCTTGGTCTTGTGTGTGCCCTGGCGCAGGCTGGCCCGATAGTGCTTGACCGCCTCCCACAGCAGAGCTTCGTTCACCTGGTCGGCGCCGAAGAGCTGGTCGGACAGCTCTACCGAACCCACCTTCTCGCCGTTCAGATTGACAACATCCACATTTGCCATCGTCGTCTTCTTCTTCCGCCGGAACCTCTCGGTTCCGGCCTTCAAACTTTCATGCCATGCGCTCCGAAGAGCGCTTCTGCCGGTCTCACCTGCTGGCCTTCTGCGCCGCCAGGCGCGTCTGCCACACCGCAGGTGTTACTTGCGCTTGCCGCCGGCCTTCTTCGAAGCCTTCAACGGATCGACCGTCAAAGAGCCTGCAAAGCCACGCCGTTCACGCGGGGGCTGAGCAGCCCTCGAGATCAGCACGTAACCCTCGCGGGGGCCGGGTACCGCACCCTCCACCATCAGCAAGTTCTCTTCCAGATCGATACCGCGGATGCGCAGATTGCGCACCGTGACCTGCTCGGCGCCGTAATGACCCGGCATGCGCTGGCCCGGGAAGACGCGCGACGGGAAGCTCGAGGCGCCGATCGAACCCTGCACCTGGAACATGTGTCCGTGAGCCTTCGGACCACCCGCAAACTTGTGGCGCTTCACAACACCGGCAAAACCGCGGCCCTTGGAGGTGCCGATGATGTCCACAAACTTGACATCTTCGAACATATCCACCAGAACCCGGTCGCCCGCCTTGGACTCTTCTTCGCCCTCATCCGCTGCCAGAACTTCGACTTCGCGCAGCATCCTCACCGGCGGAGCTTCGGTCTTGGCCAAATGGCCCAGCTGGCCCTTGGTCAGGTTCTTGGCCTTCACAAACTCCACCAAGCCAATCTGCGCCGAGATGTAGCCATCGTTAGCCAACGACTTCAGCTGCGTAATGATGCAGGGGCCGGCTTCCAGAACCGTGATCGGATGCACATTGCCCTTCTCGTCGAAGACCTGCGTCATGCCAATCTTTTTACCCAAAATTCCCGTAACTGCCATTTTCTTCCTCACCTCATCATGCGACTCTTAGCTTGTCGCACTGCCGGAATTCACCGGAGCTTCCAGCTGTCAGCTTTTAACTTTCAGCACGATTGCCCCGAAAAACTCAGTTCTTTCTTCACTGCCCTCTTCGCCCAAGAGACGCTGAAGGCTGAGAGCGGACAGCTAAAAGCTCGGAAAGTAGCAAAGCTACTTTTCGAATGCCTTGATCTCGACGTCCACGCCCGCCGGAAGATCCAGCTTCATCAGCGCGTCCACGGTCTGCTGGGTGGGCTCGAGAATGTCGATCAAGCGCTTGTGCGTCCGGATCTCGAAGGCCTCGCGGGACTTCTTGTCGACGTGGGGCGAGCGCAGCACGCAGTACTTGTTCTTGATCGTCGGCAGCGGAATAGGTCCTGCCACCGAGGCGCCCGTGCGCCGGGCCGTTTCAACGATTTCGCCGGTGGAGGTATCGAGTACGCGATAGTCGTACGCCTTCAACCGGATACGAATCCTTTGTCCTACCATTTGCTTCCTGTCTTCCTCGCGAGCCGGGCCGCATGGAGCGCCCCACCCACGTACCTGATTTTGTTGGAGGCCAGCAATCAGTGTCGCATCGCTCAGGTCGCTTAGGTACCGCGGCCCTGTTCCCTGGCCTTCCAGTTGTCAGTGGCCAGTGGCCAGTGATCAGAACTTCTGACCACTGACCACGGTGCACTGTTTCCTTACTTGATGA
>CAZYDF010000085.1:0-17711 GCA_964645855.1 uncultured Occallatibacter sp. | reverse complement strand
CAAACAGAACAACATACTTGCGCGACGATTCGTCATCTTCGATCCTCCTGCATAAACTTCGGCTACGGTCCAAGAACGATGCGGTAATTGGCTGCGTTGTTTTCATAGTTACCAGGCAGGTGGCCCGGTCAAACTGCGGAAAGACGAGAGCCGGAGGAATCGAAGCTGTGCCCCGTTCATCGCGTCTTTTGCGATGAGGGGGAAGGGTGGAAAGTCCCGGCATCCCACTCATCCACAAAGGACGTGGATGAATGGGGCACAGCAGTTGCTTGCTGAGCGAGGGACCGGGGGCACCCAGCACCCGGCCGCGCTTGGAAACGAAAAACTACATGGGCGGCAGGGCGTCCACAATGCTGACGCCGGCGGGCGGCGTAAAGCGAAACTGAGTGGCCGGGACAGGGACGTTGGCCTGCTCGCCCCTGAAGGTGAACCGGGTGATGGAGCCGTCGTTCTCCTCGGCCTCAAGGGCCAGAATCGTGCCGTCGGCGGTGACCGTCATGGCCAACTTGGGAACCCGCTGCTCCTGGCCCTTGAGCTGGCCCACCAGCGTAAAGGTCCCGTTCGCATTCCCGCTCAGATGCAGGTTGGTCATCTCTTTTTCAAGCTGCGTGCGGCCCAGCAGGAAGCGGAGCGGCGAACGCAGATCGTCCAACTGCTTGGCGGGGGCCCGTTGCGCCTGCGCACTGCCACGGGTGTAGGCCCAAGCATACTTGCCGTCCAGCAGAAAGAGCTTGCCGGCTGGCTGCGTGTAGTCCCAACGCATCTGCCCTGGCTTGGCCAGCAGCAGGGTGCCGCTCTCCGTCCGACGCCGGCCCATGCCTTCATAGGTCTCACTGAAGGCGGCCCGGAGCGAGTGCAGCTGGTTATAGTGCCGGTCCACACGCTGGGCCACGTCATGCACGCTGGGCGCGCCCTGCTGGGCAACCAGCGCCGAGCCGCAGAAGAGAAGGGCGACCGTCAACAGACGGCCGCCCCACGCAATCCACCTTGAATTTGTCATTGCAGAATTTGTGTACACTCGTTGCCGCCCGCCGGATCGAACTTGGTCTGCCCGGTCTCGTCGGTGCAGTAGGAGCGATCGCCGGTTTTGCCCACGCTTTGCGGCTTGGCCAGCACCGTATAGCTGTTGTGGCGGGTGGTGCTGCCACTGGTGACCTCATCGCCACAGGTAATCGTGAACATATAACCCTGCTTCAAACCGGAGGACAGATCGTCCGGCAACAGCTGCGAACTGGTTGCGGTCGGCGGGCCGGAGTGCGGATCGCCGCCCAGAGCCGTCAGCGAGCAGGCAAACCCAAGGTTCGGATAGCTGCCCGAGAACATGATCTCCGCCTGGTTGATCTTCTGCAACGAGTTCACCGCCGACAGACCATTGGCGCGCTTGGTGTAGACACTGATGCTGGCAATCGCCATCAGCGTAAGGATGGCGATCACCGCCATCACAATCAGCAGTTCCATCAGCGTAAAGCCGTTGGCCGGGACCCGGCTCTGGCGGCGGGCATCAATCTGGTTGCGGTTCATCGCGGTTTTGCGCCTTTCGGTGTGGCCGATCCAGCCCGGCCTTTCCTCAACAAATCCTACAACGTATAGACGGATAAGGGAAAGGGAACGTTCAAAAGAGCAGGGACTAGGGACTGGGGACTGGGTGGCTGGGTGGCTGGCAGGATCGGTTGCGGGAACTCCCCGGTCCCCAAAAGCGAGGGACCGGGGGCACCCGATGCGTGTTGGTTACGTCACTTCCCTACTTCCCCGCCGGCTCGAACTGCTCGTTCATCCAGGCGCGGATGGCGTCCATCTGCTGCGGACGGCCCAGGAAGTCCTTCACCAGCTCGGTGGCGGGCTTGGTGGCGCCCGGCTCCAGAACCGCCTTGCGGTAGCGCATCGCCGTGGGCCCGTCCAGCAGGTTCTTCTTGTCGAACTGCGCGAAGAAGTCGATGGCGATCACCTTGTCGAGCACGTAGGTGTAGTAGTTAGAGGCGTAGCCGGTCAGGTGCGTAAACGACGCGTAGTCGTGCACTCCCTTCAGGTCCTGGTAGGGGCTGTAGCGCTGGGTGTCGATCGCCCAGGTCTTGTCAAAGTCCAGCTTGGCCGGGTCCTGGTTGTGCACGTCCAGCGAAAAGCTGGTGTAGATGAGCTGCCGCTCCAGCCAGGTACCGCGACCGTAGGCGCTGGCCGCGTTCATGCGCGCGATGGTGGCCGCCGGCAGAACCTCCCCGGTCTGGTAGTGCTTGCCAAAGCCCTGCAGAATGGCCGCAGAGTGGAAGACCTCTTCCAGCATCTGCGAAGGCGACTCCACAAAGTCACCCTCCACGGCAAAGCCACCGGCGCCCGACCACTCGCCCTGCCCACCCAGGATGTTGTGCATCAGGTGGCCAAACTCGTGGAAGTAGGTGACCACTTCGTCATACTGCATCAGGCCCGGCTCGCCCGCCTTGCCTCCGGAGAAGTTGCACACCAACATGCCCTCCGGCAGCT
The DNA here is from genome assembly GCA_964645855.1 of uncultured Occallatibacter sp. GTDB lineage: Bacteria > Acidobacteriota > Terriglobia > Terriglobales > Acidobacteriaceae > Telmatobacter. Next base: position 15,236 of record CAZYDF010000085.1, on the reverse strand, counting down.
GACGGCCACGAATGCCGGGAACCACAGGCGACGAGGAGAACCACTTGTCCTTGCCTTCGCGCGGATGCATGTCCAGATAGATACGGCCCAGCTTCCGGCCTTTGCTACCCGGGGCGGCGTCGAACACGTCGAACGTGTCCACGGACTTGTCCCACACCACAGCATCGGCGGCCGGCTTGAACTCCACGCGGAAAAAGCGCGAGGCAGTCGTCAGAATGCCGGCCTGCACCTGCGCGTAGGGGAAGTAGGGGCGCACGCTCTGCGCATTGAAGTCCAGCTGCGAGCGGCGATACTGCTCCGACCAGTAGCGGCGGTCCGCCATGGTGATGACGGTGATCCCCGGCTGCTGTTTTTGCGCAAAGGCCAGCAACTGGCCGTACTCGCGCGCGGCCACCGGACGGGCAGCTTCATCCACCGATGCAATCAACTTGGCCACGTTGGCGGCCGAGCCGATCATCTGGTCGGCAGTGGCCAGGTCAGCAAAGTGCGGGTAGTTGAGCGTGGTGGCCAGATCCTGACGCGCACCCATCAGGTCGCGCAACACCTGGTCGTTCTTGGGATAGGCGCGGGTGTGATACGCGGTGTAGATGCGCGCGCGCAGGTCCGCGCTCTTGGCAAAATCCAGCACCGGATTCACATCCGGCTCGTCGGTGGTGAGCGTGATCAGGCCGTCGGCGGCGGGCTTGTGCGCGGCAACGTAGTCGGCCGGCAGCCCTTCCAGCTCAGCGGGCTTGGCGGTAATCTTCAGGGTGCCATCGGCCACATTGCGCCCAAAGACCAACGAGAGGTCGGTGATCTTGTCTTGCAGCTCGTGGAGCCGCTTGCGGGTGGCCTCGTCGCGATCCACACCGCTCAAGCGGTACTCCAGGAGCGTGCGCTCCAGATAGTGGCGCGTGGCGGGATCGGCGGGCGCGGGGACGGCTGCCAGTGCCTTGTAAACTGTCTGGTTCAGGCTCAGATCGGTGGAAGCGGAAGAGACCTTGGCCAAGAGCGCCTGCCCCTTGTCGCGCAGCGGGGCCGCATCGGCCAGCGAGTAGAGCAGATAGGCGTTATTGCCAGCCACGGTCAGCTCGTTCTCGGCATCGTCAAAAGGCCGCAGGGTATTTTCCACGGTGCGCGGGCCGGAGACGGCCACCAGTTTGTCCACATCGGTTTTGGCTGCGGCCAGACGCTGGTTCAACCAGCCCTCAAAGGCCTCAGGCGTGGAAGCCGCAAGCCACCCATGCAATGGGTCAGGCGCCGCGGCCGGCGTTTGTGCCTGGACCAGAGCAGTGGCCGCCAGCAGCACAACGGGAAGCGCGAAGTTCAAAATCTTCATGCAGGGAGTCTTTCACTTCCCCCCGCGTTTGGGGAAGTGTTTGGCGAAGAGAACCGCATGGAAACTCCGATTCACCCTGCAACAATCCCCAACGCGAAGGGGTGCGCAAAGCTGTCTGCTACATGCAATGTCTGCTGCATGCAATGCCAGGTGCCCCGGAGGGGCAACACGAAAATAGCCCAAGGTGGACCGAGCGCAGCGAGGGGAACCCTGGGAAAGCCGCATTCAGAGCGCCCGCGCCACGGAGGGGCACACGAACCTTCCGAAACGGCTGGCGGGAACGCCGCGAAGCCGCCTGCCGCGCCCCTGGTGCTCAACCTTCGTAGTCATCCCGACGATAGAACGGCCACACCGACACATCACCCGCCGACTCGGCCATGAACTGCCCAAAGCGCCTCCTCGGATCGGCTTCCCATTTGATCCAGTGCAGAAACTTCGAAAAAATCCGCCGCCAGTCGAGCCCGATAAATTCTGCCCTCTTCCACTCGTACTCCAGGTCGGTCTGCAGGAACCGCACACACCGCTCGGCCATCTGGCGCACCACATCTTCCGGCTCCCAGATCCCATCCAGCTTGTGCTCCTCAAAATCGTCGTAGAGGTTCCAGGCAAATCCGTAAACAGCCGTGATTGCGCGGTCTTTTTTCCGCTTCCAGGTGGCGGAAATCTCCGTGAATTCCCTGTCGAACTCTTTATTGGTGGTCTCGCACACCAGAAACCGCCGTAACGCCGTTGCCGCCCGGTCCCGCGCCTCTCTGTTCACCATGCCCCCTCCGCCTGCAATGCCAGTCTATCGTCAAACTTTCCGGAAGAGCGCGCGCTTCCCTGCCCTGTCCACTAAACTGTAGGTTGCCCCATGGCCACTTATTGCGAAGTCGCGCTGCCTGTTCCGCTGGACCGCAGCTTTACCTACGCCCTGCGCATCGGGCAGCAGGTGGAGCGCGGGGTACGCGTCATTGCGCCCTTCCGCAACGAGAAGCTGATTGGCGTGGTCACCGCCGTGGGCGTTACGGCTCCGCCCGACGTGGAGATGCGCGCGCTGGAAGCGGTTCTGGATGACGCGCCCATCCTCAGCGAGCAGTTGCTCGCGCTGGCCGAATGGATGGCGCAGTACTATCTGGCCCCGCTCGGCGAAGTGCTGCGCGGCATGTTGCCGCTCACGGCCGAGGTCCGCCGCACCGTCTACTACCGCATCACCGATCTGGGCCGCGACCTGCTGGCCAGTGCCGTGGAAGACGATCCCATGGCGGCCCTGCGCGGACAGGGAGCGCTGGCCAAAGCCCGCCGCCGCAGCTCGCTCACACCAGAGGAGCAGAACCTGGAGTTCCGCGTTCTCAACCGCCTTGCCGATGGCGAGCCGGTGAAGGTGTCCACCTTGCGCACCGCCACCGCAGCCACGCTTCCGGTTCTGGCCTCGCTCTTGCGCCGCAAGTGGATTGCGCGCGAGACCCAGGCTGTGGAACGCGACGCACGGCGCATGGAACGCTTTGCGGTGCTGGTGGCCAGCGAGCGGTTGCCCAAACTCACCGAGAATCAGCAGGCCATTCTTGCCGAGCTCGACATCCACGGCGGCGAACTCTCCCTGACCGATCTGCGCACCAAGGATCTGCCCGCGTCCACGCTCCAGACGCTGGTGCGCCGCGGTCTGGTCCGCATTGAGGAGCGCGCCGTCGCCTTCCGGCTGGGCGGCATTGAGCCCGCGCACAATGTCTTCGAGCTCAACCCCACGCAGCTGACCGCGCGCGAAGCCATTGTGGGCGTGCTCGGCGGCTTCAAGCCCTTTCTACTGCACGGCGTCACCGGCTCGGGCAAGACTGCAGTGTATCTGGCCGCCATGCGCCAGGCGCTGGAGCGCGGGCTCTCCTCCATTCTGCTGGTGCCGGAGATTGGCCTTACGCCACAAACCGTGGGCCTGCTGGACGCGGCCTTCGGCAATCGCGTGGCCCTGCTGCACTCCGCGCTCACACCGGAAGAACGCAGCGAGCAATGGCGCAGAATTCGCAGCGGCGATGCGCCGGTGGTGGTGGGCACGCGCTCCGCCATCTTTGCCCCCGCGCCCAACCTGGGCCTCATCATCGTCGACGAGGAACACGACCAGAGTTACAAGCAGGAAGAGACGCCCCGCTACAACGCGCGCGATGTGGCCGTGGTGCGCGCCAAATTGGCCAATGCAGTGGTGGTGATGGGCTCGGCCACGCCCTCCCTGGAGAGCTGGCAGAATACCGTGCAGGGCAAGTACACACGCATCGATATGCGCGAGCGCGTGATGCATCGTCCGCTGCCTGAGGTTGCGCTGGTTGACATGCGCGAGGAGTTTCGCGAGACCGGCAAGGAGCAGATTTTTTCTCGCTCGCTCATCACCGAGACCCAGACGGCGCTGGATCGTGGTGAGCAGGCGCTGATCCTGCTCAACCGCCGCGGCTACTCCTTTGCGGTGATGTGCCGTGCCTGCGGCGAAAGGCTGGAGTGCGAGAACTGCGCCATTGCGCTCACCCACCACAAGGCCGCGGCTGAAGATAGCGGCGTGGCGCGCGAAGGCCAGCGCTTGGAGTGCCACTACTGCGGCTACCAGCGCAAGGTTCCAGCGCGTTGCCCCAAGTGCGACAGCGAGCATCTTTACTACCTCGGCGCAGGCTCGCAGCAGGGCGAAGAGCGGCTGCAGGAGATCTTTCCCGGAGCCCGCATCGGCCGCATGGATCGCGACACGGTGCGCGGACGCGGCGACATGGAGCGTTTGCTGGCGCGCCTGCACTCAGGCGAGATCAACCTGCTGGTGGGCACCCAGATGATCGCCAAAGGCCACGACATTCACGGCGTCACGCTGGTGGGCGTGGTGGGCTGCGACCACTCGCTCTCCATGCCCGACTTCCGCGCCGCCGAACGCGTCTTCCAGCTGATGACGCAGGTCTCGGGCCGCGCCGGCCGTGGAGAGCTGCCGGGCCGCGTGGTGGTGCAAACCTACCACCCCGACCACTACGCCATTCTTGCCGCCTCCACGCACGACTACATGACCTTTGCGGAGCGCGAACTCAAGTACCGGCGCTGGATGCACTATCCGCCCTTCGGCATGCTGGCCAACGTGCTGGTGCAATCGCCCAAGCTGGAAGAGGCCGCGGGCTGGTCCGCCGAACTGGGCCGCTGGTTCCAGCAAACCGCGCCGGAGGGCGTGCGCGTGCTGGGCCCCTGCACCGCGCCCATCGCGCGCATCAAGGGCATCTACCGGTTCCACATGATCCTGAAAGCGCAGAGCCGCCGCGCCCTGAACGCAGCCCTGCGCGGCATGTTGGCACACGCCGACAAGGCGGAGATTCCCCGCCGCAATCTGATTGTGGATGTGGATGCGCTGCGACTGATGTAACGGCCTCAGCTCAGAGTTTCTACTGATCCGGCCCATCTACATCGCACGATGCCGGGCGCCCCAGGTCTCGATTTTGAGACCCGGGAAGCCGAGATGCAAAGGTGCAAATCCACGCGGTCAGAAACCCAGGGAGGATTTGAATGATGCTATTTTCTTGGGTCTGATCAACAAGTCGCGACGAAGGTGGCCTTGTCTTTATCCTTGCGCACCTTGCTCACCGGAAACACCTGGCCGTGGATCACAATGAAGACGCCCGCAGCGAGCAGTTGCGCGGCCATCAGGCTTTCGGTCAGGTTCTGCAATCCGTCGGAGCCTTCAAAACCCAGCGGGGTCATGGCGCCGGTCAGCACCACGGGAATCTTGAGATCCGGAAACGCCGCTTCAATCGCGCGGCCCGTCTCCACCATGGTGTCGGTGCCGTGGGTGATGAGGATGGGCGCGCCGTCGCCGGCCAACTCGCCAACCTTGGCCACTACCTCCGCGCGGTCCGCGTCGGTCATCTCCAGGCTGTCTTTGTTCATCAAAGGGATGGAGCAGATATCGCTCTCCGGCAAGCGCAGCATGCGCAGATAGCGGTCCAGCTTGCTCACGCGATTCTCCACCACGCCGCGCTGCTCGGAGTACACCTTCTCAATGGTCCCGCCGGTCGACAGCAGATAGATCTTCTTCATCGCGCCCTCCCGCACATGCACTTTAATAACAAAGCTTGTTGATTGTAGCCCTGAAGCTCGAAGCAATATGCTCACTCAGCCACTCAGTCACCTAGCCACTCAGCACCTACCGTCCTACTTCCCCGTCACCACAACCGTGATGGGAATCGTCTTGGGCGGCATGCACTGGCTCTGGTCGCAGGCCTGAAAACGAAGCTTGGCCTCCACAACGTGCTCCCCGGGTGCGGCCACCAGCAGGGCATCCAGCACAAAGTAGCCGGTATAGACGTTGAGTTTTTTCGTCGGGTCAGCCGGCAGGACAAAATCGCGTCCTGGCGGATAGGAGACCGACTCAAGACGCACGCCTTTGCCGTCGGGAATGGAGAAGACCGTGGGGATGAGGAACTCGTCGTGGGGCGTGTGGGAGTTGATGTGCAACCCCGGCTGCACGCGGAAGTGGAGCAGAACCTTGGTGGGCTTGGCGGCAGGCACCGAAACTTGATCGGGGGCAAGAAACTCCACGGCTGCCGTCTTGCCGGGCTGCAACTGCGGTCCATGCTCGTTGATGAACTGCGCCCAGGCCGTGGCAGCGAAAAAGAGAATCGCAACGGCGAAAATCATTCTTCTGTTCATGGCTTCGGTTGATTCTCCTTCTTTGGCCGATCGCGGGGTACTTAGTCCCTAGTCCCTAGTCCCTAATCCCTAGTCCCTTCGTCCCTACTTCCCCATCGCCTTGAGAATACTGGCCTCGATCTCGGCTTTCGAAGTAATCCCCAACTGCACCGCCACCACCACGCCGTTCTTGTCCAGGTAAAACGAGGTCGGCATGGAGTCCAGGCCGCCGTAGGTCTGCGCCAGGACATCGCCGCCCAGCAGCATCGGATAGGGAACCTTCATGATTTCCACAAACTTCTTCACAGCATCATGCTGGCGGGCCTGGCCTGCTTTGTCGTCCGGCTTCAGGTCTTCGCCCTCGGTGGAGATGCCAACCACTTCAAAGCCTTGCGCGGCGTATTGGTTGCGCAACTCCACCAGCCACGGGGTTTCGATCCGGCACGGGCCGCACCATGTAGCCCAGAAGTTGAGCAGTATGGCCTTGCCACGGAAATTCTCCAACTGCACCTTGTGCCCGCTCAGATCCTCCAGAGCAAAGGAGGGCGCAGGCTTGCCCTGGAGCGGCGAATCATAATGCGGCGAGCCTCCGTTGGCATCCGGCACCAGCGTAGCTTTAGCGGCGTTGGCCAGCAGTTGTTCGGCTCGCTGCTGCCGCCAGATCCAGTTGGCCCAACCCGCCCACGCAAACAGCGCCAGCAGGGCCATGGTCACGCCCAGCACCACGGTATTTCGTTTCACAGATGCAGACCTCTGGTCCCCATTGTACGTTTCAGGGGCTACCAAACCTCAACGGCGATCACATGCGAGGGTCCGGCGTGGCCGTCGATCACCTGGGTTTCGAGAATGGCCTGGAAGTTTGCCTTGGCGGCGTCATGTCCAACGCTGCGCTCCAGTTCCCGCAGCGCCTCGGGCCGCGCCAGAAACTCGCTGGCCGCCGCCGTACCCTGCGAGGAAAGTCCGGCCACAATCACCACCGGCTGATCAATCATGGTGTCGTGGTAGCGCGCCACCATGGCGTAGTCGCGGGTCAACGAGGAATAGGGCTGTTCCATAGAGATGGTCCAGTTGTGGGCTGTGGGATTCTTGTGGTCCACGATCGTCCAGCTCTTCCCGGCATCGTCGTAGACAAACCCATAGCGCAACGGAGCGGTCAGGCGCATGGTCCATGCATTATCGCCCGCGCCAATCAGCACCACCGGCCCCTCGCGCAGCTCTGGAAAGGTGGCTTCGGAGTCCAACTGCACGCGGAAAGGCTTTTCGTGCTTTTCCAGCATCGCACCCACGTGAATCAAGGCGGAAACGTGTGCCAAACTCAGCTGCCCGCTGCCCGCCATCATCTGCCCCACGCTGCTAGCGGTCTCCTGCTGAAGCTGGGCCAGCGCATGGCCCTGCGCGCTGCCGGGCTTCAACGTCGAGGAAAGAATGTGGGCAATCATGTAGGGTTTGGGGGCGCCCGCGCACAGCGTTACCCGGCTGGGCGAGTGCAGCAGCGGCTCCCAGAAGATGCGGGCCGGGTCCTCGACAATGCTCCAACAAAACGCCAGAGCCAGCGCAAAGGCCAGCCCCACAGCGCCCCAGGCAAGCGCCTTGTGCAGCCTGATCCCGCTTGCGGCGTCCTCCACCGCGTCCTCATCTACCTCAACCGCAGCGCCAACCTCAACTGGAGCCCGGGCGTCAAAGATAGGCGCAAGGAGGGGCTGAAAGCATGGCACGTAGGAACCGGCGTGGAGGCCAATCACCATCTCTTCACGATGCTCAGGCTGCTGATAATAGAGGGCCAACCGCTTGCGCACCTCGCCGGCGCTCAACCGCACCACGGGGTCCTGGTTGGTGTCGTAATCCGGAGCGCGCTCAAAGACCTCCACGCCCAGACACCGCTCCTTTAACCGCTCCTCATTGCCGGCCAAAGCCTGCTCCACCACATAGCGCAGCAAGCGGGGATAGCGCTTGCTGTTTTGGAAACTGGGATGAGCCAGTAGACGTTCCAACTGCGCCATCACCTGAGCGCGTTCCGCCACAGTTTCCGGCTTCCAGCGTTCGGTGGAGTGATCGGTCGTCGGTTCGGTTGCCTTCATGGTGCACTTCCTGGTCCTAAGGACGGTTAAAACATCTGCTTCGCACGTAGTAAAACACTTGATACGTCGCGAGCTTCTTGCTGATTCTACATGGATTTGCCCTAGTTTCCGCACCCAACGCGGAATACAAGCAACCACTACCGTATAATCCTTGCGCGCCCGCGGAAATCGGCCTAAGTTCAAGATCGATCGAACGATCTGCCGCCGCCCAATCCCTTGATGAATCCGGCTCTGCGGACATAGCTCGACCACGGGAGAACTTTCGCACCATGAAGAATATCAAGTCCCACCCCCTCCAGAGCAGTGTCTGCCGTCTCCTTCCGGCCATTATTCTGGTTGCCGCCGCCTCTCTTGGTACTGCTCAAGCGCCTGCGCCCCTCACTCCTGCCACCATGAAGCCCATTGCCCACGTCAGCGACCGCTACCAGGCCTTCAACGTGGAGATGGTGGAAGTGACAGGTGGTCGCTTCTGGGCACCCTACAAGCCGGCCGCATCCGGCCCGTCAGCCGTGCCCGACACCAAGCCAGCAGCTACGCCTGGCGGCATTGACGCCTCGCGCTTCCGCTACCGTGCGCCGCTGGACCTCTCCAACCCGCAACTGGTGAAGCTGGCTCGCGCCCTTGGCCCTACTTACATCCGCGTCAGCGGCACCTGGGCCAACACCACCTTCTTTGACGACTCCGGCGCGGAGACTCCCGTGAAGACCCCTGAGGGCTTTGGCGGCGTGCTCACAGCCAAAGAGTGGAAGGGTGTTTTGGAATTCTCGAAAGCCGTGGACGCGAAGATCGTGACATCCTTTGCCATTGGCTCCGGCGTGCGCGACGCCAACGGCGTTTGGACTCCGGCGCAGGCTGAAAAGCTGGTGGCCTTCACCAAGGCGCAGGGCGGCCAGATCGCCTTGGCCGAGTACTTCAACGAGCCCACCTTCGCCGCCATGGGCGGGGCACCCAAGGGCTACGATGCGGCGGCGTACGGCCGCGACTTCAAGATTTTCCTGACCTTCATCCGCAAGAACTCGCCGGAGTCCATCGTTGTAGGCCCGGACTCGGTGGGCGACGGGCCCTCGCTGGCCGACTCCATGAAGCCGAAGTCCAAGCCTGGACAAGCGCCTGCCGCTGCTCCCATGGGATTGGCCATGCCCAACATCATCAAGACCGAGGACATGCTGGCCGCCGAGGGCCCCGGCATTGACGGCTTCGCCTACCACTTTTACGGCGGCGTCAGCCAGCGTTGCCGCGCCAAGAACGACATCGACGCCGACCCGGCCCACGAACTGCTCACCCCCGAATGGCTGAACCGCACCAACAAGGAAGAGGCTTTCTACGCCAGGCTGCGCGACCGTCTGGAACCCGGCAAGCCGCTGTGGCTGACCGAGACGGCAGAAGCCGCCTGCGGGGGCGATCCCTGGGCCTCAACCTTTGTGGACAGCTTCCGCTATCTGCATCAGCTGGGCGCGCTGGCCAAAGTCAACGTGCAGGCGGTGATGCACAATACACTGGCAGCCAGCGACTACGGCCTGATCGACGAAAGCACCCTGGTTCCCCGCCCCAACTACTGGTCGGCCGTGCTGTGGAGCAAGCTGATGGGCGCAACCGTGCTCGAAGCGGCTGCGCCGGCCGTCGAAAATCAGTATGTGTACGCGCATTGCCTGAAGGGCGCAAAGGGCGGCGTGGCCGTGCTGGTGCTCAACACCGATCACGACAAGGCGCAAAGCATCACCATCGGCAAGGCCGCGGAGCGCTATCTGCTCACCGCCGACGACCTCATGGGCGGCTCCGCCAAGCTGAATGGCACGGAGCTGAAGCTGACCGCGGCGGGCGACCTGCCCACCTTTGCCGGCACAAAGACTCCGGCTGGCGCAATCAATCTGCCGGCCGCTTCCATCAACTTTTTTGCGATCCCTGGCGCTGACAACCCGGCCTGCCGGTAGGCGACCAATCGGCATCTTGATCATGCGGCGCACTCCAACTGGGTGCGCCGCATTTTCTTTGCAGTGCTGGGTGCCCCATCCTTCCCGCGTTCCTTGCGGAAAGGGTGGGAATGAGATGCCCCTGTTGTATGGCCGGACCTATAGCCTGAGAATCGGCATCTAGACGGAACGGCGCATCCCGCGAAGATGCGCCGTTCTTGTTTGAATCTCCTACTGCCCACGCGTGTAACCGGCGTCCCAGCCGCCTTCTGCGCGCAATGCGGCAATGGCGGCATTCGCCATCTCCTGCACCCGCAGGTGGTCCGGCTTGCCGACGCGGTTCAGCGGCATCTGCCCTGGTTCAATCACGATCCAGTGGCGCGGGCGCATGTAAGTGGGCAAGGTGCGCGCATGGCGATCCAGCTCCTGCGCGGTAAGCTCCACGCCCGCCCTGCGCTCTACCACCGCGACCACGGCCTCTGATGCTACGTTGTGCTGGACGCCCACGGCCACGCAGTTAGCCACCTTCTCCGTCAAAGCGCAAACGTGCGCCTCCACATCGCCGGGAAAAACCTGGAAGCCGAGCGACTTGATCACCCACTTGGCGCGCCCGGTCAGGTGCAGGCCGGTGGCGTTCCTGCGGCCCAGATCGCCGGTGTAGAGATAGCCGTCGCTGGAGATGGTTTTGGCAGTCGCTTCCGCATCGTTCACATAGCCCCCAAAGGTTTGCGGACCCCGGAAGCAGACGTGACCTATCTGGCTCTCGGCGAGCTCTGCGCCGGCCGCACCGTCCTCCTGCATGGGCTCGCGAATGGTGCAGGGATAGATGGGCATGTCCACGCCCAGACCGGCCAGGATCAGCTCGTGCTCCTCGGCATCGGCCTCCACGTAGGTGCAGAAGCCAGCGCACTCGGTAAGGCCCAAGCCGGTGCCCACCACCGAAGCCATGCGCGCCAGTTGCTCCACAAAGGGCCGCGCCACGGCGTTGCCGCCATAGGCCGCAAAGCTCAGGCTCGAAAGATCGTAGGTAGAAAAATCCTTCAGGTTCCATTCCAGCTGATACATGGCCGGGATCTGGCCCAGGATCTGCGCCTTGTGCTCTGCAATGGCGCGCAGGGAGCGGGCGGCGTCAAAGATCTCCAGCAGCACCACGGAACCACCGCCAAAGAGCGTGGCCATCATGGCTTCGGTCTGTCCGCCCACATGCGAGGGGGGCAGATTAACCAGCGTGCGCGTGCCGCGATCGCCGCCAAAGAAGGCTCCGCTCAAACACATGCACTGCACGGTGATGTTCTGGTGCGAGAGCAGCGCGGGCTTGGGCGATCCAGTGGAGCCAGTGGTAAAGATCACCAGCGCTCCATCGTCTTTGCTAACGCTGGCTTCAGCCTCTTCCACCGTCCGACGAACCTCCGCGCTGACGCCGTCGCGGATCGCAGCGGCCACAATCTCCGCCAGCGGCGCAAAGCTCTCCGCGCCCTCCACAGGCTCGCTCGAGTCCACGGCAAAGCGCTGCTCGATCCAGGGACAGGCGGCGAGCACAGTTTGCCAAAGCGGCCGGAAGTCGATTGCGCCGCGGACGCCAAGGGCGAACCAGGCGCGCGGGCGCAGCGTCTCCACCGCGCGGATAACCTCCAGCGGGGTCAAGCGCAGGTCCAGCGGAGCCAGGATCACGCCGATGCGGAAGCAGGCGAACTCCAGCAGCACGTGATCCACGGTAAACGGCAGCGAAGTCAAAACAAAATCGCCCTTGCGGAAGCCGCGCGTGAGCAGTTCCGCGGCAAGCGCCTGTGTGGCGCAGTCGAACTCCGCCCAGTTCAGGGTTCGGCTGCCGTCCGCGGCAAGCAGGGCGGGGGCACTGGGGCGCTGTGCGGCCCATTTGCGCAGCATGCCGTGCAGCAGATGGCGGTCGGCAAAGGTTTTGCTGTAATCGTCGAGTGTGAATCGTTGCATGCTTTTTCTTGGGGCGGGCAGAGGCTGCCTCTGGCAGAGTACCACCTGCACCACCTGCGTCACCTGCGGTGAGGCCAACTGCGCTTCGCGCGTTTCCTCCACCTGCGGTGGGGCCAGCGGCGCTTCGCGCGTTTCCTCAACGCACCGTTATTCCCTTGACAACATATCTACCTGAAGACATACTTGCACTGTGGCTTGGGAGATCGAGTTCACGGACGAGTTTGGCGCGTGGTGGGAGGAGCTCACCAGCGATGCGCAGGAAGATGTGACGTTCAGCGTAAACCTTCTACGCGCATGTGGGCCGGCCTTGGCGCGCCCCCATGCGGACACAGTGCGCGGCTCAGTTTACCCCAACATGCGCGAGCTGCGCGTTCAGCATCAGGGGCAGCCCTACCGGGTTCTCTATGCCTTCGATCCCAGGCGGATGGGCATTCTGCTGCTGGGTGGCGACAAAACCGGAAAGCCGCGATGGTACCAAGAGTTTGTTCCCCGCGCGGATGCGCTTTACCGGGAACATCTCAAAGAGATCGGTGAGGAGTAGGCGAATGGCAAGAAACTTCAGAGAACTCGAAGCGAAGATGACGCCCGAGCAGAGGGCTCGCATCCAGACGCGCGTTGAAGAGGAGCTTGCCCGGATGCCGCTCAGCCAACTACGGCTGGCGCAGCAGATGACGCAGGTGCGTATGGCGGAGTTATTGGAGATGAATCAGGGCAACATCTCCAAGCTCGAACAGCGCCAGGACATGTACCTGAGCACTCTGCGCAACTACGTGGAAGCCATGGGCGGAAAGCTCGAGATCTGCGCCGTGTTTCCGGACCGCAAGGTGGAGATCGATCTGGCGCAGAAACTCACAGCATAGGCAAACACACACCTTTCCATGCAGCCTCTGCTTGGACCATCATCATCTTTCGACTCCGTTTGCCTATTTACGGACTTCATGAACACAACACAAGTTTATTTTGTGATCACTCTGTCATATTTCTTGATGAATTCGATCGTGTTTTCGTATTTCACCTTTTCGGCGCCGGGTGCGAATTGCAGCATTTCATTCAGATCGCCAAGCAAGGGGTTGGAAAAGTTTGCACTACCTTCGCAAAACGTATACGCATAAATATCTTGATTGAATATCGAATGCCGTCTCAATGGAATATCCCGATTGATGTAAGAATGGTGCGATGGATCCAAAGAGCATTCGAATACCTTTCTCGTTGCAGAAGGCGTCAAGAGAAGCCCAAGCCAATTCTGATCTTCACCATACTCGTGGCTTTCAAGAAAAGCCTTTCCCATCAAGATTCTCTTTTCATGCCCGAAGATCAATTCGCCGAAAGAAATTGCGCCCCTGACGGGAAGCTTGATGGAGATGCATTTACGAATAAACTTCTGTGCAACAGACAGCATTGAAGGATAATCTTGAACTTGATCCGACTTGGAATAAAAGATAAAAGTATCTGCGTAAAACAAGTAATCGATATGCTCCCGATGAAAAGGAGCAATACCTTCTATAACATTAAGAATGTCGTCCATCTTTGACTGCGACAGTATAGTTTTAAAATCCATCCATCCTTGGTCCAGGAGTGATTTGAACCCAAGAATGTCGAAGTGAGCGACCCAGCATTCGTGCGTCTCCCATTCTTCCAGCATAAGATTCACTCCCTTGAGTGCCACCAAGACAAACACTTACACAACAATTAACCTAAAATATGCTCAAAACTAATTGCAGATTTCCCAAGTTCAACTCTCGAATCTGGGAAATCTGCAACTATCACAGACGCTACCCAGCGCTCTTCACGCGCACGACGGTGATCTTCTCAAAGCCCTCTTCAAAGACCGGCGGTTTGAGCTTTTCAGCCATCTTGCGCATGATGTCCTCGCTGACGGAGCGATCCCGCTGGCGATTGCGTTCCAGACAGACTTCGAGCGGCACATCGAAGAAGACGGCTTGCACTTCGTAGCCGAAGCTTTTGGCCATCTTGATCCATTGGCGGCGCTCGTGCACGCTGAGGTTGGTGGCGTCCACATAGTTCATGGGCATGCGGGCGATGAGGCGGGCGCGCAAGAGCGACCGGAGCGTGGAAAAGACCAGGCCCTGGAAGCGTTGCTCTTCCACATCGTCAAAGAGGATGCCGCGCAGCATGTCGCTGGAGAGCGGGGTGACGCCGCGGCGGCCGAACCAGGTGGTTTTGCCGGAGCCGGGCATACCGATGGCCAGCACCACAAAGCCCTTGGGGGCGTTGGGCGCGTTGGGGTTGACGGGTGAAGCAGCGGGCATCTCGGGCTGGGTTTCCACCTCGAGCCGGCCAGCATTGGCGGGCTCATTCCAGTCCGGACGCTGTCTGGCCTGCGCCTTGGGAGCCGGAGGCGGAGGCGGCGGAGGGGGTGGTGGGGCCGGTTTTGGAGCCGAGGCCTGAATACGTGCTACCGGCAGGTCGTCCATGTAGCTGGGCACCAGCGGAGCCAGTTGATTCGACGGCAGTTCCTGGCCAATCTTGCCAGTGGACTCGCTGTCATTCGGGGGGCGGCGGGAACGTCTTCTCATCAGGGGGTCTACGCCTTCATGTTACGTATACTCGAATACCATACTTAGGATGCCCGCTGCAAACGCTGTGCATCTCGTCACATACAGTGGTACGTGTCGGCCAGCATCCTAGCGATGAGCGAGGGAGTGTCCGGATCAGGGGAAAGCGCAAGTTTTACCTGATCGACGGCCTTCCGGATGGTACGATGGAGGGTTTGGTGAACTCGCCGCAGGGCCTGCTCCAGACTCCACGAGTTTTTTCGAGCTCAAAGACAAAAACAGCCTTACCGAACCCGAAGGAGAAACACGAAAATGGCAGTAAAGGTTGGTATTAACGGCTTTGGCCGCATCGGCCGCAACGTTTTTCGCGCTGCGCTTGGCAACCCCGAAATCGAGTTTGTGGCGGTCAATGATTTGACCAGCCCGGCCACGCTGGCTCACCTGCTCAAGTACGATTCGATTCTTGGCAATCTGAAGAACGAAGTCGTTGCTGGCGCTGACTTCATCGCCGTTGACGGCAAGAAGATCAAGGTCTTCTCCGAGCGCGATCCCGCCAAGCTGGATTGGGCTTCCACCGGTGCCCAGATCGTGGTTGAGTCCACCGGCTTCTTTACCGATGCGGAAAAGGCCAAGGCGCACCTCGGCACCACCGTCAAGAAGGTCATCATCTCGGCTCCGGCCAAGAACGAAGACATCACCCTCGTGCTCGGCGTCAATCAGGACAAGTACATCGCCTCCAAGCACAACATCATCTCCAACGCCAGCTGCACCACCAACTGCCTGGCGCCCGTGGTCAAGGTCATCCTGGAAACATGCGGCATCGTCTCCGGCATCATGACCACCATCC
>CAZYDF010000084.1:0-18486 GCA_964645855.1 uncultured Occallatibacter sp. | reverse complement strand
CCATCCGCAATGTGAGCGAGCTGTGGAAGCCGAAGGGCATCTTCATCACCGAGAACGGCTGCTGCTCGGACGACGTGCCCAACGCCGAAGGCCGCATCCTCGACACCGACCGCGTGATGTACCTGCGCAACCACCTCGCCAACCTGCAACGCGCCGCCAGTGAGGGCCTGCCCATCAAGGGCTACTTCCTCTGGAGCCTGCTCGACAACTACGAGTGGATCGATGGCTACTCCAAGCGCTTCGGCATCCACTACGTGGACTTCAAGACCCAGAAACGCACTCCCAAGCTCAGCGCCGAGTACTACAAGGCCGTGATCGCGGCCAACGCAGTGCTGTAAAGGCAGGGACTAGGGACTAAGGGACTAGGTGGCTAGGCCTCTAACCGTTTGCTCTTGAACCATTTTGGGTGCCCCAGAGCCTGCCCTGAGCGAAGTCGAAGGGTCTCGATTTTGAGACCTGGGAAGCTCAGACGCTAGGCTGCAAATGTCTATGGTCAGAGATCTGGGTTGCCAGGTTGCCAGATGACCGAAAGCCGGAAACGGGATCGCCCTGTTCCCGGCATTGTTCGTGAAAGGTGCCCTTGGGGGCACCGTGCAAGCAGCCCAGCACGGAGCAGCACGACGTGCTGGGAACCAAGCCCAAGCCACGAGCCGCGCCCTGAAAGGGCGCTGTGCAAACTGGCTTGTAACTCCATCCTTCGCACGAACGGCGCAGGCTCTAGAGCTGTTCTCCTGATGATGTAGAGGGATAAGCCTTCCCTCAGGGATAAAGCCCCACTCATTTTGCAGCGTTTACGGCACGGCTAAAGCCGTGCCCTTTCAAAGCCACTTTACACCGACGAGAGAAATGCTCTAATGCTCGCTTTACCCTGGTTCCGGACGCACGGCACCTTGCGCAAAGCGCGTCTACTAGATGCAATACCCTGCAAGCTCGGTCTGCGCCCGGTCCAGGTCTTCCGGAACGCCGATGTCGAGGAAGAACCCATCCACGGGAAACGCCAACGGTGCGAGACTGCGCACCTGCGGCATCAAAAAGTCCCGCTCAAAAGAAAATTTTTCTGCCAGCTCCGCGGGCCACCGCAAATCGCGGCGCAGGGCGTACACCCCGGCATTGATCCATCCTGGGCCCGTGCGGCCCTTCTCTTCAAAGCCCACCACGCGTCCGTCTGCTACCACCACGCCGCCATAGCGGGCAATGTCAGGCTGCTCAACCAGGGCCATGGTGAACGCGGCCTGCGCCTGTTTGTGGGCCGCCATCATCGTCCGCAAGTCCGTTGCCAGAAAGGTGTCGCCATTCAGCACCAGAGTCGACTCTTCCCGCACCTGGCTGAGCGCCACTCGAATGGCTCCGCCCGTTCCCAGCGGCACCTCTTCCACCACGTACTCCAACTGGATGCCCTGAAACGAGGCCCCAAAGTGGTTCTGGATGACCTCATGCAAGTGGCCCACGGAGAGCAAGACACGCACGCAACCGTAGCGTCCCAAATGGCCCAGCAGAATCTCCAAAAAAGGCCGCCCGGCAACCGGAGCCATGGGCTTGGGAAGGTTGTTGAGCCGCGACGCCAGACGTGTGCCAAAACCTCCGGCCAGAATGATTGCTTCCATCTCTCGTCTACACCCTCTCGGTTGCGGCGATGGAGGCAGCAGAGAGCTCCTCACCAAAGTACGCGCGCTCCACCAGCAGGCAGAACAGATGCTCCAGGGCCAGGTGCGCCTGTTGGATATACATGGTCACCGGAGACGGAACGCTGATCAGGTAGTCGCAAAGGCCAGCCATTTTGCCGCCGCCTCTGCCAGTCATCCCGATGGTCATAATCCCCATC
The DNA here is from genome assembly GCA_964645855.1 of uncultured Occallatibacter sp. Lineage (GTDB taxonomy): Bacteria > Acidobacteriota > Terriglobia > Terriglobales > Acidobacteriaceae > Telmatobacter. The sequence continues at coordinate 16,664 of CAZYDF010000084.1, read as the reverse complement.
GCGCGCGCCTGCTCCAGCGCCAACAACACGTTGGCAGAGTTGCCAGAGGTGGAGATGCCCAGAAACACATCGCCCGCCTGGCCTATGGCGTCCAGTTGCCGCCGGAAGCTGTGCTCAAAGCCGTAATCGTTGCCCACCGCGGTCAGCACGGAGGTGTCCACGGTCAGCGCCACGGCGCGCATCGGCGAGCGGTCCACACACAACTGGCTCACAAACTCCGCCACCAAGTGCTGGGCATCGGCAGCGCTGCCTCCGTTACCGGCAGCCATGAACTTCCGGCCGACCTTCATTGCCGCCGCCGTGGCCTCTGCCGCCTGGGCCACGGTGGCCAGAATGCCGTCATCGGCCGCCACCGCCGCCATGACTGCGATGCCACGCTTCAACTGATCGCGCAGGATGGCCTGTACCGGACTCTCCATGCTTTACCCCAACTTTCTTGAAGCTCACAACCACAGACCAACCGTTCCTGATGGCCGGCTCCAACCTTGGAACGACCCATCGCCTGCGGGAACTTCAACGAGCTTCATCATAAAGCCGCAGCCAGGATCTGGCTCTGGCTTTTAGATCGGCAAAAAACACAAATCCCCATACCACCCTGCGACCGGGGAAGCACGACGCTTTCAAGCCCAAGTGCAACAAGGTTGATTTCGGCAGATGTTGACCAGTGTTTGTTGAAGTCGAGGGCGACTTTTGGCAGGAAGAGTTCCGAAGGCGCTTTCCATCGCAGCGGCTTTCTTGCCTGGCGTTAAGGCTTGCTGCCATGTCGTCGAGTTGTTGCTGGGAGTAGCCGCTGAGCTCTTCTCTTTGGGGCAGGTATTGGCACGGCCTACCAGTGCAAACTCGGACCACTGTGGGAGTCCACAGGCCACAAGATACTGGGCTCTACCAGTCCACTTCAGACGATCCATATCCCAATCTGATAGCCTTAACTCCGCAGAGGTTCCGCGCTGGACCCTATTGGACACTGGATACCAAGCGAATCCCCGCATCAGTTCCCGCGAATCCGAGGTTGGAAGCGAACATTGAAGATCCATGAGTACCAAGCAAAGCAGATTCTGGCCCGTTACGGCGTAGCCGTTCCCAGGGGTGAAGTGGCCAACACGCTCGAGGAAGCCTCGGCAGTGGCCCGCAAACTCTTAGCCGAGGGCGCAACAGGCGTCGTCGTCAAGGCACAGATCCACGCCGGTGGCCGTGGCAAGGGCGGCGGCGTCAAAGTGGCCCGCACCCAGGAAGACGCCGAGCTGCACGCCAAAAATATTTTGGGCATGCAACTGGTAACCCACCAGACCGGCCCGCAGGGCCAGAAGGTGCAGCGTCTGCTGGTTGAAGAGACCGCCTCCATCGACCGCGAGCTCTATCTGGGCATCGTGCTCGACCGCGCCACCAGCAAGCTGGTCTTCATGGCCTCCAAGGCTGGCGGCATGGAGATTGAAGAGGTTGCCGCTAAAACTCCGGAAGCCATCTTCAAAGAAGAGATTGACCCCGCAATCGGTCTGGGTGCTTACCAGGCGCGCAAACTGGCTTTTGCCCTGGGCCTCAAGCCCAAGCAGATCAACCAGGCCGTCGCCTTCTTCCAGGCGCTCTACAAAGCCACTCTTGAGACCGACGCCTCGCTGGTTGAGATCAATCCTTTCATCACCACCACCGACGACAAACTCTTTGCGCTGGACGCCAAGATGACCTTTGACGACAACGCCCTCTTTCGCCACGCCGACATCAAAGCGCTGCGCGATATCGCCGAGGAAGATCCGCTCGAAGTCGAGGCCTCCAAGTACGCGCTCAACTACATCAAGCTCGATGGCTCGATTGCCTGCATGGTGAACGGCGCCGGCTTGGCCATGGCCACCATGGACATCATCCAGCACGCCGGCGGCTCGCCCGCCAACTTCCTGGACGTAGGCGGCTCGGCCAGCCCCGAGCAGATTGAGCAGGCCTTTGGGATTCTGCTCGCCGATCCACATGTGAAGGCCATCTTCATCAACATCTTTGGCGGCATTCTGCGCGTGGATCGCCTGGCCACTGGTGTGGTGGCGGCCGCCAGGAATCTGCATGTGAAGGTGCCCATCGTGCTCCGCCTCGAAGGAACCAACGTCGAGGAAGGAAGAAAGATTCTCCAGGAATCGGGCCTCAACTTCCAGGTAGGGGCAACCATGAAAGAAGCAGCGGAGCTGGTGGTGAAAGCAGCTTCCAGCTTCTAGCTCTCAGCTTTTAGCTTTTCTTGCCCAGATAAGGAGACGGCACATGTCGCAAGCCTTTCAAGATCTGACTGTGTGGCAACGCGCAATGGAATTGACGGTATGCGTCTATGAATTGACCCGATCCTTTCCGCGAGAGGAGGCCTATGGGCTCTCTTCCCCGTTGCGGCGAGGGGCAGTTTCGATCGCTAGCAACATCGCGGAAGGCCGCGGCAGGATAACGGATGGCGAATTCCGGCAGTTTCTCGGAATTGCGCAAGGTTCCACTTACGAAGTACAAACTCAACTTCTGCTCGCCCGGCGACTGAAGATTGGCGATGAGCAAGTGTTAAATTCCGCCGAAGGCCTCTGCATGGAGACCTCCAAAATGCTCAGCGCATTCATCCAGTCTTTAGAAGCTAGAGGCTAGAAGCTAGAAGCTAGGAGCTGTCTTAATGGCTGTTCTGGTTACAAAGGAAACTCGCCTGATTGTTCAAGGCCTGACCGGCAAGGAAGGCACCTTCCACGCCAAGGGCTGCGCCGAATACGGCACTAACGTGGTGGGCGGTGTTACGCCTGGCAAGGGCGGCACCACGCACGAAGGCTGGCCGGTGTTCAACACCGTGGCGGAAGCGGTTGAAAAGACCGGCGCCAACGCCACCATGATCTTTGTGCCGCCGCCGTTTGCGGCCGACGCCATTCTTGAAGCCGAGGACGCGGGCCTGCCCTTGATCGTCTGCATCACGGAAGGCATCCCCACGCTTGACATGGTGAAGGTGTGGGCCAAGATCCGGAATTCTTCTTCCCGTCTGGTTGGTCCTAATTGCCCTGGAGTGATCTCGCCGGGCAAGGCCAAGGTAGGCATCATGCCGGCGCGCATCCATCTGGAGGGCTCGGTAGGCATCATCTCGCGCTCCGGAACCCTCACTTACGAAGCGGTCCACCAGCTCACCCAGCGCGGCATCGGCCAGTCCACGGCCATCGGCATTGGCGGCGATCCCATCATCGGTACCACGCACATCGATGCGTTGCGCCTGTTGAATGAAGATCCCGAGACCGAGGCCATTATTCTGATCGGCGAGATTGGCGGCACCGCCGAAGAGACCGCCGCGGCCTACGTCAAGGAGTTTGTGAAGAAGCCGGTGGTCGGCTTCATCGCTGGGCAAACGGCACCTCCGGGACGCCGCATGGGTCACGCCGGAGCCATCATCTCCGGTGGTCAGGGAACGGCAGCCGACAAGATGAAGGCCATGACCGAAGCCGGCATCCATGTTGTTGGATCGCCCGCGGACATTGGCGAGACGCTGGCGCGCGCCATCGGCAGGGCATAGCACTCAAACCCGCATGAAAAAAGGCCCGCAGCGATGCGGGCCTTTTCTTTTTGTGTGTTCTTGGTTCTGAGAATTCCAAAGCCGCTTTTTCTATCTCTCAATCTCCCTGACATCCAGGCCCGACCCTTCCCTGCACCCTCATGCACTGTTTCCAGTTGCCGACTCCGAGTTCGCCCACGTCCTCCCACGGTGAAGGTTCCTCAATCCAGGCACATCGTCCTTGGCCATTCGATTGCTCTAATCCAGGGTGATGAAGGAGCTTTGGACAGCCCAGGTACATCTACTCACGCCGCCCTCGGCCTGCGGGAACACCAAGTGTTGCACCAACGTGGTCCTATGGGCTGAAGGACCTACGGACTTTATGGCTTCGCTCTCCACGCTGTTTGCCCGGCGTCATTGGTCGATTCTAAGCATTCGCCAATGTATCCGGGTCGCCAATTGCATTCCTACCACCGACGAGTTGGCACGGCAGATTGAACGCGCCGGACGCCGTACAGGAAGCTGCATCTTCGGTACGCTTTTCTACTATCCTTCCAAGCCCTGCTGAGGCAGGCCAGAGGCGCTGAAGCCATGGATACACGTTCACCGGAAGTCGCCTTTTACGGCTACGTCTTTGCTCCCACCGGTTATGGCACCGCGGCGCGCGGCTATGTACACGCCATGCATGCGGCTTCCATTCCGCTATCGATTGTGAGTCTGGATCGCGAGCCCCATCGCCCACTGCGCGACCCCATCGTCTTGAGCCATATGGCCACCTCCAACCACGGATTTTCTCCCGCCGTACATCTGTGGCACACCGAGCCGAACTGCGTGATGAAGCTGAACCGCTCCTTTGCGCGACTGGCAGTCATGACCACCTGGGAGGCGGAGTCTCTGCCCCAACCCTATGTGGACGCGCTGCATCACGCCGCCGAGGTCTGGGTGCCTAGCCGCTTCAACGCCGAGGCCTTCCAGCGTCAGCTCTCCATTCCGGTCTTCCGGCTGCCTCATCCAGTCAATGACCTTCCCGAGCCCCGGTACGATGCGGAGGCTTTTGAGCGCGAGATGGATCTACCGAGGGGCTGCTTCCTGGCCACTGCCATCGGCACCTGGCAGGAACGCAAGAATCTGGACGGCACGATTGAGGCCTTTCTGCGCGCCTTTCCGCGAACCGACGATGCATTCCTGATTCTGAAGACTTCGTTTGCTTTTGTGGATGAGCGCATGGCGCGCGCGCAGATTGCCGCCGCCATTGCCCGTGCCAATGTCCCCAATCCAGCGGAGGCCGAGAAGCGCATCCGCATCTTCCCTTACCAGTGGCCGGACGATTGCATCTCTTCGCTGCTGCATCGCGCGGATTGCTACGTCTCCCTGCATCGCGGCGAGGGCTGGTGCTATCCACTCTTTGATGCGGCTTCTATTGGCGTGCCCGTAGTGGCCACTGCGTACTCTGGCCCCATGGATTATCTGGACAGCGAGCATCATCGTCTGGTGGGTTACACCAAAACCGCTGCCAATCAACGCAAGCACACCATTCGCTTTGCCTTTGATTCGTCGATGTCCTGGGCCGATCCGGATCTGGAGCATGCCGCCCAGCAGTTGCGCGCCGTCTACAATGATCGCGCCGGGGCTCGCCGCCTGGCCGTGGCCGCTGCCGGGCAGATCCGTAAAAATTATTCCGTCGATGTAGTGGGCGAGGCGGCCCGCCGGCGCTTTCTTGCCTTAAGTCAACAGGCCCTCCGCCTTGAGCAGGAGAGCCTGTTTCCTCCGGGCGCTATAGAGTGCCCTTACAACACGTTTGGAATGCCAGCGCTCACCATACCCGGCATGGCTTTGGATTCACCATCGGCGCCGGCGCTTTGCAACTGAAGCTGTGCGCAAACTCGGGCAGGTCTTGGAGCACAGTGTTGGTGCGGTACTCGTCTGGAGCGTGCTCGTTGGTCAGCGCCTGGCTACGCAGTTGCTCGGGGCGCGTCTGCGTACACCACTGCTGAGCGTAGGCAATCCAGAAGCGCTGATTCGGCGTGTAGCCGTCCATCGTTGCCGTCATGTCCAGATGCGCGGCTTCCGCGCGATCCAGCCACGCCACCCAGGCCAGCCATAAACCGCCCAGGTCCGCCAGATTCTCGCCCAGCGTGAGCTTGCCGTTCAGGTGCACGCCCGGTACCGCTTCAATGGCGTCATACTGCTTCACCATGCAATCGGCGCGGTCGTTGAAGTTCTTGCCGTCGGTCTCCGTCCACCAGTTCTTCAGGTTGCCGTCCTTGTCGAACTGCCGTCCCTGGTCGTCGAAGCCATGAGTCAGCTCGTGGCCAATGGTTGAGCCCATGTCGCCGTAGTTGGCGGCATCGTCTTCCTTGCCACTGAAGAAGGGCGGCTGCAGGTAGCCGGCCGGGAAGTTGACGTTGTTCATCTGCGGATCGTAGTAGGCGTTCACGGTGGGCGGCGTCATCTGCCATTCGGTCTTGTCCACCGGCTTGCCGATCTTGGCCAAATCGCGCGTGGTCTCAAAGCGGTGAGTGCGCTCGGCGTTGCCCAGAGCGTCGCCGCGCACAATCTCCAGCTTGGAGTAGTCGCGCCACTTGTCCGGATAGCCTACCTTGTTCATCACCGTGTGCAGCTTTTCCTTGGCCAGCGTCTTGGTTGCGGCGCTCATCCAGTCAAGCTGGTCGATGTCCTTTTCCATGGCCGCTTCAATGGCCACGGTCATCTGCAAAGTGCGCTGCTTCTCGGCGGGCGGAAAGTACTTGGCGGCCCACACCTGACCCAGCGCCTCACCCAGCTCGCGATCGATGCGGCTGGTGCAACGCTTCCAGCGTTCCTGCTCCTTCTCCGCGCCGTTCAGCGTGTGCGCGTAGAAGTTCCAGTTCTCCTTGTCAAAACTCTCCGGCAGACTGGTGCCCGCGTAACTGTGCAGCAGATGCCAGCGCAGATAGGTGCGCAGGGTCTCCACAGGCGTATCCACCAGCAGGGCGTCGAACTCAGTAAAGAATTTCGGCTCCATGTTGTTGGCCTTACCCGTGGTGGGCGCGCCCAACGCCTTCAGATATTCGGCCAGGGAGAAGTGCGTAAGCACCTTCTCCATTCCCGCAACGGTGGTGGGATGGTTCAGGTTCTGCGGGTCGCGCTGCTCGGTAATGGTGAGCGTAGCCTTGGCCAGCCGCGTCTCCAGCGCCATCACGGCTTCGGCATCCTTGCGGGCCTCGGCCTCCGGTTCCCCGGCCAGCACAAAGATGTTGTGCACGTGCTCCACGTACTGCTTGCGCTGCTCCACGCTCTTCGGGTCGGTGCGGAAGTAGTAATCGCGCTCCGCCAGGCCCAGTCCGCCGGAACCGTAGAAGCTGATCATGGCGGTGGCATCGCCGTAGTCCTGGTTGGAGCCCATACCAAAGAAGGCATTCACGCCCAACGCGTGCAGATGGGCGAGCAGTGCGGGCAGCTGTTGGACGTCCTTGAAAGCGGCAACCCGTTCCAGTTCCGGAGCCAGCGGCTTGAGCCCCTGCGCATCGAGCGCTGCGGTATCCATGCAGCTGGCGTACTCGTCGCCGATTTTTTGTTCGTTGGCCGTGCGACCAGCGCGCAGCACCGCGGCTTGCTCCAGAATCTCTTTCAGTTGCGTGCGGTTCAGCTCCGCCAGCTCTGTAAAGCGGCCGTAGGAGGTCTGGTCGGCGGGTAGAGGATTGCGTGCGAACCAGCCATTGCAGCTGAAGCGGTAGAAGTTATAGCAGGGGTTGATGGACTTGTCGACCAGGGTGGGGTCGAAGACGCGCAGCGGTTGAGCACTCGGTGGGGCAGCATCCTTTTGCGCCAGCGCGGCCACCGTGACGATGCCAACAGCTAGAAGAGAGAGAAGACGGGAGATCGAGCACAAGCCAAACATGCCGCCACTCTATCAGAATCGTGCGCCTGCCTGCCCCTGGCAGCGCACCACCCGGACGCCGAATAGCAGCCGTATTTCCGGGTTTCAGGGTCTACCCGCCCATTACAATATGGCTGTAGAACATTCCCCCTACAGGAGTCACCCACGTGCTCGAACGCACCTTCAGCATCATCAAGCCAGACGCGGTCCGCAAGGGCCACATCGGCGCCATTCTGGCGGAACTGACCAAAGCTGGCTTCCAGATCATTTCTCTGCGCAAGCAGCACATCTCCAAGGCGCAGGCCGAGGGCTTTTACGCCGTCCACCAGGGCAAGCCCTTCTTTGCAGGGCTTACGGAGTTCATGTCCTCTGGGCCGTTGGTTTTGCTGGCGCTGGAGAAGGAAAACGCCATTGCCGACCTGCGCAAGCTGATGGGAGCCACCAATCCGGCCAACGCGGAGGAGGGCACCATCCGCAAGATGTTCGCGGCCTCCATTGGCGAAAACGCCATCCACGGCTCCGACGCGCCAGAGACCGCTGCCTTCGAGCTGGGCTACTGGTTCGCCGGCTACGAACTGATCTAGTTTTTTCTTGGTCAGCGTCCAGACTCAACCGGGTTTGGGCGCGCCATCTCCACCCGTCTCTGCGCAATAATCGTCAAAACTTGCGCCATGACCAACCAATCCTGCATCCTGATTCAAACTTCCTTGAGGGTACGCCCGATGCTGAAAACGCTTTCTTGCCTCTTGCTGGTTCTCTCCTGCTGTGCCGCTGCCCTGGCGGCACCACCTGCCAGCATCGTCCCCGGCGACCCCTGGGTGGACGATCACGGCCAGCGCATCCAGGCCCACGGCGGCGGCATCACCGTATACAACCACATCTATTACTGGTTCGGCGAAGACCGTACCCAAACGAACGATCCCAACAAGCGCTACGTGGCCTGCTATGCCTCGGAAGATTTGGCGCACTGGAACTCCTGCGGCCAGGTGCTGCAACTGGCTGACCCGGAGCACCTGGGCCCAAACTGGGTGCTGGAGCGGCCCAAGGTCTATGTGAACGCCCGTACCCACAAGTTTGTGATGTATGCCCATCTGGACGACGCGCACTACAAGCTGGCCCGCGTCATGGTAGCCACTGCCGACCGCATCACCGGCCCCTACAGCTACGTGAAGAGCTTCCGGCCGCTCAACCAGGAGAGCCGCGACATTGGCCAGTTTGTGGACGACGATGGCTCCGCCTACCTGATCTTCGAAGCCCGCCCCACCAAGGGCTTTTATCTGGCCAAGCTCACGGACGACATGATGGACGTAACCGAGACCGCCTTCCTCAAGGCTCCGCTTGAGGGTGGTGCCGTGGTGCATGTGGGCAATCTCTACTACGCGGTTGGCTCGCACATGACCGGCTGGCGGCCCAATCCCAACGTCTACGCCACGGCCAGCTCGCTCGCAGGCCCCTGGACCGAGTTCCAGAACCTGGCTCCGGCAGAGACTAACAACTACGATTCGCAATCGTCCATGCTGGTGAAGGTGGTTGGCGCCAAGAAGACCACGGTGATCTTTATGGGCGATTTGTGGCGGCCCAAGGCCTTGTGGGATTCGCGCTACTTCTGGATGCCGCTGGAGCTGAACGGCGCAAACCTGCAGCTGCCTGCACCGCAGCCCTGGACGCTGAACATCAAGACCGGGGAAGCAGCTCTGCTGCCCTAGGCCGCATGGATTTGTACCTTGGCATCTCGGCTTCCCAGGTCTCAAAATCGAGACCTGGGGCACCCAAGGGTGGTACAAAACCAGACGGTCAGAGACGAGCATAAAGACGAACCGGTGAAAGAAACCCGCAGAAAAAATCGCACTTCGTGTGCACTCGAAGTGCGATTTTCTCAAGATCGCTCCTGTATTCTTCACATCGAAAGGATCTATTCAATGCCTGCCTCCAAAGGATATGGAACACTCAGCGCCACCGCTCCCCTGGCGCCTTATGCCTTCAGCCGTCGTACCCCCGGGCCCACTGAGGTCGCTATTGACACGCTCTTCTGCGGCGTCTGCCACTCTGACCTGCACATGGCCCGCAACGAGTGGGGCAACGCCGTCTACCCCATGGTTCCCGGCCACGAGATTGTCGGTCGTGTAACCGCCGTGGGCGCGGACGTGAAAAAATTCAAGCCCGGCCAGATCGCCGCTGTGGGCGTGATTGTGGATAGCTGCCGTAGCTGCCCGCCCTGCGACCACGGCGAGGAGCAGTACTGCGAAAAGGGCCCCACGCTCACCTATGCCGACAAGGATCGCGTGGATGGCACCATCACCATGGGTGGTTACTCCGACAATTACGTTGTGGACGAGCGCTTTGCCCACACCGTGCCCGCAAATCTGGATCTGGCTGGCGTAGCTCCGCTGCTCTGCGCCGGTATCACCACGTACTCGCCCCTGCGCCACTGGAAGGTGGGCCCCGGCAAGAAGGTGGGCATCGTCGGCTTGGGTGGCCTGGGCCACATGGCGCTGCAGTTTGCGCATGCCTTTGGCGCACACACCGTGCAGCTCACCACCTCGCTCAAGAAGAAGAACGACGCCATTGCGCTCGGCGCCGACGAAGTGATTCTCTCCACCGATGAGGCGCAGATGAAGGCCCATGCGCACAGCTTCGACTTCATCATCGACGCCGTCTCCGCGCCCCACGCGCTGGAACCTTATCTGGAACTGCTCAAGCAGGACGCCACCATGACGCTGGTCGGCCTGCCCATGCCTCCGCCCCAGGTGAACATCTTCTCGCTCATCGCCAAGCGCGTTTCCATTGCGGGTTCGATGATTGGCGGCATGCCGGAAACCCAGGAGATGCTCGACTTCTGCGGCCAGCACAACATCGTCGCCAAGGTGGAAGTGATCCCGATGCAACAGATCAACGAGGCATTTGAACGCATGTTGAGACAGGACGTGAAGTACCGCTTCGTCATCGACATGACCACGCTGAAGTAGCTCGCGTTCCTGACCACCTTCAAGTCCGAAAAACGCCCCAGTCTCGCAAAAGAGGCTGGGGCGTTTGCGGCACGACTCAAGTGGCGCTCTGACGCTTCTTGCCACAACAAGGTGATTTTGTATGAGGGCCCCTATTCCCTGAAAAGAAACTGGAATGCCCTTTTGACGATTCGCCGCGCCCCTACAGGGCGCGATGCCGATTTTGAGCCTCACCCACCCAGGGCTGCGCGCGGCTTGCCCTGGGCTATTAGCACTGCGCCCCGATGGGGCGCAAACCGAGGGCGGAACATATCAAGTTTCATCCCGGGTGGGTCGCCTTCGCCGGTGGATACCTGTTCACTATCCTCTATTCCCTGTTCCCTGTTTCTTACGTGCCACTGCCACACGCTCAATCCCCTGCAAATCTGGCGCAAACTCAATCGTCGTAAAGCCAGCATCGTTCAGCAACGCGCGGATTGCCTTCGCCTGCCCGTAGCCAATCTCCATCAGCAACCAGCCGCCAGCCACCAGCACAGCGTGCGCCTGGGGAACCAGCCGCCGGTAGATGGAAAGCCCATCGTCGCCAGCAAACAAGGCTTGCTGCGGCTCATGGTCACGCACTTCCACGGCGAGCGAGGCGCGGTCTGTCTCCGGCACATAGGGCGGATTCGAGAGTACAAACTCGCAACTGGTTTCCGCGATGCCAGCCAGCAGATCGCCCTGCACAAAGCGGATGCGCGCGCCCACACCGTTGCGCTCTGCATTGGCGCGCGCTACGGTGAGCGCGGCTTCTGCAATATCAATCGCGGTCAGGCTTGCGTCCTTCAAGTGGGCTGCCATCGCCACCGCAATCGCGCCCGACCCCGTGCCCACATCCACCAGGCGTGGGCGCTCGAAGCTGGCGGCCAGTTGCAGTGCGCGCTCCACAAGCCCTTCGGTCTCCGGGCGCGGAATCAATACATTGCGATCCACGTGGAACGCAAGCCCAAAAAAATCCTGCTCCCCGGTGATGTATTGGATCGGCTCGCCAACTGCACGCCGCTCCACCAGCGCGTAATAGCGCACCGTGCCCTCCGCGCTCAACCTCTCATCGGAGTGCGCCATCAGGAACGCTTTGTCGCGCTGGATCAGGTGCAGCAGCAGCGTTTCCGCATCGCGCTTGGCGCGCTCCGCATGCGGCCCTTTCTCAAGCCGCACCTCAGCCTTGCGCATCCAGCTTGCCAGGCTCATCAGGCGCCCGCGTCGGCTTTCAGCTGCTCGGATTGGAAGTGCGCAATGGTCGCGTCCACCACCGGCTGCAGACGGCCTTCCATGACCAGATCCAGCTGGTGCAGCGTAAGTCCAATGCGATGGTCGGTAAGTCGGTTCTGCGGGAAGTTATAGGTGCGGATCTTCTCCGAGCGGTCGCCCGAGCCCACCTGCGACTTGCGCGCCTCGGCCAGCACCGCATTTTGCTTGTCCATCTCCTTCTCGTAGAGACGAGCGCGCAAAACGCGCATGCCCTTTTCGCGATTCTTGATCTGCGACTTCTCGTCCTGGCAGCTCACCACGGTATTGGTGGGAATATGCGTGATGCGCACCGCAGAGTAAGTCGTGTTCACGCTCTGTCCGCCGGGGCCCGAGGAGCAGAAGGTGTCAATGCGGATGTCCTTGGCTTCGATCTTGACGTCCACTTCCTCAGCCTCAGGCAGCACCGCCACGGTGATGGCCGAGGTGTGCACGCGGCCCTGGGTCTCGGTGGCCGGCACACGCTGCACGCGGTGCACGCCGCTTTCCCACTTCAGCTGCGAGTAGACGCGCTCGCCTTCGATAATGGCGATCACTTCCTTGTAGCCGCCAATGCCGGACTCCGAGAGATCAGTGACCTGCACCTTCCAGCGGTGCTGCTCGGCAAAGCGGGTGTACATGCGGAAGACCTCCGCGCAGAAGAGCGAGGCCTCGTCGCCGCCGGTACCGGCGCGAATCTCCAGAATCACGTTCTTGTCGTCGTTCGGGTCCTGCGGCAGAAGCAGGATCCGCAACTGCTCTTCGAGTTCGGCTTCGCGCGGCTCCAGCTCGGCAATCTCTTCGGCGGCCATGGCGCGAAGTTCGGGGTCCGTCTCGGCAAGCATCGCGCGCGCCTCCGCCAGACCCTGCTTGACCTGCTTCAGAGCGCGGTACTTCAGCACCGGTTCTTCGGTCTCGCGCATGGTCTTGGCGGTTTTCTGATACTTCTCGTGATCGTTGATCACCTCTGGCAACGCGAACTGCGCTTCCAGGTCGTTGTAGCGCTGCTCCATCTGTTCCAAACGGTCAAGCATTTTGAACCCCTCCGGGGCTTTCGAATCTGAATTGGGAGTATTGAGAATGGGACGCAGGTCATCGGTAGCGGCGGGCGCCGCTAAAGCAAAGCCGGAATGGGCTCATGAAGGACCATGCTGTTTTTATTTTAGCGCGAAATGCCCGGTAGGCCGCTGCCTACCGGCCTACCACCGGTGCCAGAATCCGCGACTCGTGCCCTGGCCCCGACACCACCGTGATCGTGGCCGCCCGATAAGCGTCCTGCTTGGCTGTCATCACGTTCTTTACAAACGTCTGCGGATTGCGGTCGTAGAGCGGGAACCAGCTGGACTGGATCTGCACCACGATCCGGTGCCCGGCCTTGAAGACGTGGTCCACGTTATGCAGGCTATAGCGATATTCGCGCACCGAACCGGCCTTGATGGCCGTGGCCTTTGAGAAGCTCTCCAAATAGCGCCCGCGGAAGATCTCGGCGTTGGTCATCAGCTCATAACCGCGCATCTTGGCGTCGGCATCGTCGGCCGGATACTCGTCGATCAGCTTGACCACCATGTCGTTGTCCGTCCCGGTGGTGGAGGCGAAGATGTCGGCCACCACTTCGCCGGTCAGGGTCACGTCGTGGGTGAGCACAGGCAGCTTCCACTCCGTAACGTCTTTGCGTTCAGCGGCATCGCGCTGATCTTCCAGCATCCAGTTGTACCAGCCGGAGTCCTCGCCGTAGGTGGGCTGGATGGGCCGCTTGCGGTACGGGATGGGGTTTGCCGGGTCGCTTACGTAGCTCGCCTTCGCTTCCGTCTTCGGCTCGATCCAGGTCAACTGGCCTACGGCATCGAGGAAAAGACTCTCTGTGTGCGACGCCTGGGGCGGAAAATGCGCGTAGTGCTTCCAGGTATTCGATCCGGTCTGGAAGCTGGCCGTATCTTCCAGGTTGAAGCCGGATTCATCCTTCAGATAGTGGCCAAAGAACCTGGCTTCGATGTCGGTACGGAACTCCCGGCCGATGGCCTGGCCGTAGTCCAGGTTCCCCAGCGAGCGCGCCGACTGGTTCCACGACCCATGCCGCCACGGACCCAGCACCAAGAAATTCTCGTGGCGCTTGTCGTTCGGCTCCAGCGTCTCGTAGAGCTTCTGCGGCCCGTACATGTCTTCCTGGTCGTAATAACCACCTACGGTCAGCGTCGGCACACGTACCGCTTTCATCGCTTCCTGCACGGCGCGCGCACGCCACTCTGCACTGTACTCCGGATGCTTCAGGAACAGCTCCCAAGTGGGCAGCAGCTTGGTACCTGATTGATCCACCGCGCTCGAAAAGTTGCCGCGCTTCAAGAAGAAGTCAAAGCCATCCACGGGCTTGCCGGCCATGTCGGCCCCATAGCTGACCGCCGTCTCTTCCTTGCTGTTCTCCATGGAGGAGACGTAATCGTAGCCGTACGTCTGGCGGAAGGCGCCGTTATGGAAAAAATCGTCGCCCATCCACACGTCGATCATGGGGGCTTGGGGCGAGATGGCCTTCACGGCGGGATGGGGATCGATGCCGGCCATGGCGGCCAGAAAGCCGGGATAGCTGGTGCCCACAAATCCGGCGCGGCCATTGTTGCCTTCGACGTTCTTCACCAGCCAGTCCACCGTATCCCAGGCGTCGGTGCTCTCATCGGTGGCCTTGTGCTTGCTGTGGTCGGCGAGCGGGCGCATCATGGTGAACACGCCTTCGCTCTTGTAGCGGCCGCGGATGTCTTCGCCCACGTAAATGTAGCCGGCGCGTGCCAGCTCTGGCCGGGCGGACGCGAACCACTCCGCATTGGTGTCGTCCACGCCGTAGGGAGTGCGCTGGATCAGGAAAGGCAGCGCCGTCTTCATGTCCCTGGGCTTCAGGATCACGACATGCAGCTTGACGCCGTCGCGCATGGGAATCATCAGCTCCGTGCGCTCGTAGTCGTGGAAGAGGTGGTGCACCGCGTTGCCGGTACGGACAAACTCTTCGCTGGTTCCGTTGGCGTAGATCAGGGAGGTGGCTTTCCCCCCGGTGTCCAGCTTGAAGGTGATGCGCTTGCGGCTGCCGATCACGTCATACTCTGTGGCGGAGAGCGGCTTGAGCACCATCGGCATGCGGCGTTCGGTCTCGCACAGCAGCTGGCCGTTCTGGATATAGATACTCAGCGGCGTTTCGGGCTCATCGGCGTAGGTATATTCGCCTTCCAGCCCCCGCATCTCTTCTACGCTGACCTGAACCGCGGCCGGTTGCACCGCCGTGGGCCGGGCAGGTTTGCGTCCCGCCACCGCGGGAACTGCCCAGCCAGCCAGAACCAGCAGCACCGGAAGCGCTCTATAGATCGAACCGAATTGCTTCTTGCCTTGCTCTAAATAAGACAAATGCCGCTCCCCGACTCCCGAAAACCGTTAGTGCGAGTGTCCGTGGTGGTGCCCGTCGCCGCTGGTCCGCGACATCTCTTCCATGGGAACCACGCAGCCATCCACATCCCCGCAGCCCTCGTGCTCAAACTGCACGGTGGTATGAGCAATGTGGAAGTGCTCCTTCAGAACGTGGTTGAGCTTGGCTAGAATCCCGGCGCTGGCTGATGGCGGAATGTCCTGGATGGTGACGTGGCAGCTGAGCGCGCGCGAGTTCGAACCCAAGCTCCACACGTGCAGGTCGTGTACGTCCATCACCCCGTCCACGGCTCCCATCTGCTTGCGAATCTCCGGCAGTGAGATGCCCTGCGGCTTGCCTTCCAGCAAGATATTCAACGTCTCGCGCACAATGCCCAGGCTCGACCAAAGGATCAGTGCGGCAATCACCAGCGACAGCACCGGATCAATCCAGTTCTGCCCGGTCCAAAGAATACCCAGGCCGCCCGCAATCACCGCCGCGGTTGAAAGCGTATCGCCCGCCATGTGCAGGAAGGCCGAGCGCAGATTCACGTCCCGCGCCACGCCCCACAGCAGGGCCGCAATCACGCCGTTCATCAACACGCCTACAGCCGCCACCGCCATCATCAGCCGGGGTTCCACCACGACCGGATGCGAAAGCCTATGAATGGCCTCAATGCCAATGCCGAGCGAAATCACCAGCAGGGTAGCTGCGTTCACAAAGGCGGCCACGACCCCGGCGCGCTGGTAGCCGAAGGTGCGCTCACTGTCGGCCGGGCGGGTCTGGAAGTAGACCGCCACAAAGCTGAGCAGCAGGGCCAGAAAGTCGGAGACGTTGTGTCCAGCCTCAGAGAGCAGGGCCAGGGAGTGGGCCTGGAGACCGGCAAAAAAGGTCAGGAGGACATATCCAAGAGTTGCCGCCAGCGAGATGCGCAACACAGCTGTGGTCTTTTTTGCGCCAGAACCGGTGGGGGCTACGTGGACATGCATGACTGAAGTGTACCGGGGGGTACAAAAAACTTCTACAGAACGGCGGGAAGCTGCCGATAGTTACTTTAGTGGGTTTTAAAGTGGAACTTGTATCGTCTTGGGACACTCGCCTCGGCGCATTGCGGATTCTGGTTACCGCCGACGCCGGAGACTTATGTCCAATGGGTCAGGATCGTCAAAGACAGGTAGTTGCGGCAAACCTACCCTCAGACCGGTCCACGCCTCTGCCACCACAATGCTGTTTTGTGGATTGCCGGGCTGGTAGCGCACGGTGCAGGGGAAGCCGACGCGCACCTGGGCGGCATCCACCGTTTCCGTCATGTCCGTGATGTTCTGGGAGCATTCGTAATCCACGCCGCTGATCCGGTAGCTGAACAGCAGCATGGTCAGGTTCTGGCCGTCTTCGACCTCCACCTCGCAAATGTCCAGCAGCATGCCATCCACTAACCGGCCCGACTGCACCAGAAAGCGCCGTCGCCCGCATTCGATCTCCGCCTCGGTCGGCTTTTTGCGGAAGACGAGCCAAAGCACCAGCGCACACACCAGCCCGCACGCGGTTGCTATCGCTGCTATCTCCCACACATTGATCGACAGATTGTCCATTCCGAAGCCGGTGGATTCCTTGAGTGAATACCTAGAGCATACCGCAGCTAGGCTCGGGTTATAGCCTATCGGCCAGTATCGCCAGGGCAATCGCATTTCAAAACATCTCCAGAAGCCGGTAGAGGAAGTCGTCGTC
>CAZYDF010000083.1:0-19135 GCA_964645855.1 uncultured Occallatibacter sp. | reverse complement strand
ACCCATGCAACATTATCCCTTTCAGGTTTGTTGCACTTGGACTTTGAGCGCGGCCCTGCTTTCTGTTAGGACCAGAATCGAAAACGCGCTAGCCAAGCCGCGGCCGGGAAGGCTACTTTTCCGCCAGGGTTTCAAGGACCAACTGAAGGCCCTGCTGCCAACTGGGGAGCCGCAGGCCGAAGCTGTCAGCCAGCTTTTGGCGGGCCAGTCTGGAGTTGGTGGGCCTGGCCGCGGCGCGCGGAAACTCGCTGGTGGAAATCGGCTCCAGCTCGGGAACAGGCGTACCCAGCGCCTCATGCGCCTGGGCGAAGATCTGCTGCGCGAAGCCGAACCACGAAGTTTCGCCGCCATTGGTCAGGTTATAAATGCCGCTGCGGCTGCCAATGCGTTGCCCGCGGCGGGGCAGCAGTTGGGCCAGCACATCGGCGGTGGCCTGGGCAATGCACTCGCTTGTGGTGGGGGCGCCAATCTGGTCATTCACGATGCGCAGATGATCGCGCTCCTTGGCCATGCGCAACATGGTGAGCAGGAAATTGTTGCCGCGACTGCCATAGACCCAGCTGGTGCGAAAGATCAGATGCTCGCACCCCGAGGTTTGAATGGCCTCATCACCGGCCAGCTTGGTTTTGCCGTAAACATTCAGCGGGCCTGGAGTGTCGCTTTCCTGGCGCGCCACGAATCCCGAGCCATCGAAGACATAATCCGTGGAGTAGTGGACCAGGAGCGCACCCAGTTCCAGCGCCAGTTCCGCCAGCACCCCGGGGGCATGGCCGTTGATGGCCATCGCCAGATCCGGCTCGCTCTCGGCCTTGTCCACGGCGGTGTAGGCCGCGGCGTTCACAATGACGTTGGGTTCGACCCTCAGCACGGCCTCGCGCAGGCTCTCGGCGCGCGTAAAGTCGATCTCCGGAAAGTCAACGGAGACGATTTCGCCCAAACATGCGAGCTTGTGGCGCAGCTCCCAACCTACCTGTCCCACCCGTCCAAGAATCAGAATCCGCTTGCTTTGCATTGCGCTCCCTGTTGTCAGTCTACGGCCATTTCAAACACTTCGGCTAGCGCAAAGGGCACCCCGGCGGCATCCTTTGCGGAGAGAATCGGCTCACCGTCCAGCGGCCAATCGATGCCAATCAGCGGGTCGTTCCAAAGAATGGAGCGCTCCGCATGGGGCGCGTAATAATCGCTGGCCTTGTAGAGCAGATCGGCAGACTCCGACAGCACCTGGAAGCCATGCGCAAAGCCGGGCGGAATCCACAGCATGCGCTTGTTCTCCGCGCTTAACTCCACGCCCACCCACTTCCCGAAAGTCCGTGAGCCCCGGCGCAGGTCCACCGCTACATCGAAGATTCCGCCGCTCACCGCGCGTACCAGTTTGCCCTGCGGCTGCGTGATTTGATAGTGCAGACCGCGCAGCACATTATGACTAGAACGCGAGTGGTTGTCCTGCACAAAGTGCGCATCAATGCCCACCGACTGCATGGTGCGCTCATTAAAGCTCTCCATGAAAAAGCCGCGGTCATCGCCAAAGACCTTTGGTTCGAGCACCAGCACCTCCGGAATCGCAGTCGCCACCACGTTCATCACCTTACCTCCGGATACTTCAGAATCATGCGCAGATAGTCGCCATAGTCATTGCGCAATAACACCGCTACCTGCTCCAGTTGCGCGGCGTCGATAAAGCCCTGCCGGTAGGCGATCTCTTCAGGACAAGCCACCATCAGCCCCTGGCGGCGCTGGATGGTTTGCACAAACGAACTGGCCTCCAGCAGCGAGTCGTGGGTGCCGGTATCAAGCCAGGCAATGCCGCGCCCCATCTGCTTCACCTGCAGCTGTCCCATCTCCATGTAGACCCGATTCACATCCGTAATCTCCAACTCACCGCGCGCTGAAGGCTTCAAGTCACGGGCAATATCGAGCACCTGCTGGTCATAGAAGTAAAGCCCTGTAACCGCAAAGCGCGACTTGGGCTGGGTGGGCTTTTCTTCCAGACTCACAGCCCGCCCTTCGGCATCCATCTCCACCACGCCATAACGCTCCGGATCGCGCACCGCGTAGGCAAACACCGTAGCGCCGGAGTCTTGCGCCGCGGCTTCGCGGGCCATGCGGGCCAGATCTTGTCCGTAAAAGATGTTATCGCCCAACACCAGCGCGGAGTCATCGGAACCGATAAACTCGCGGCCCAGGACAAAAGCCTGTGCCAGCCCCTCGGGTCTGGACTGCACCACATAACTGAAGCTCATGCCCCAGGTCGAACCATCGCCCAACAACTGCTGGAAACGTGGCGTGTCCAGCGGCGTGGAGATGATCAGCACCTCACGAATACCGGCCAGCATCAGCACACTCAGCGGGTAATAGATCATCGGCTTGTCGTAGACGGGCAGCAACTGCTTGCTAGCCGCACGGGTGATGGGATAAAGACGGGTGCCCGAGCCTCCTGCCAGAATGATGCCTTTGCGATTGCTCATCGATTTCCCCTCTCTGCGTACTGCACACCAACCCACTCGCGATACGCGCCGCTGGTTACGCGATCCACCCAGCCCTGATGCTCCAGGTACCACTGCACCGTCTTGCGAATCCCGCTGGCAAACGACTCCTGGGGACCCCAGCCCAGTTCGCGCTCAATCTTGTCGATGTTCATCGCGTAGCGGCGGTCGTGCCCAGGGCGATCCTTCACATACGTTATCAGCCCGGCGTAGGGCTGCGCGGCCGGGACCAGCTCATCCAGAACCTTGCAGATGGTGTGCACCACATCCAGGTTCGTCATCTCCTGCCGCCCGCCAATGTTATAAGTCTCGCCAGTAACTCCACGCTCCAGCACGGTGCGGATGCCGCGGCAGTGATCCTCCACATAAAGCCAGTCGCGAACCTGCAATCCATCGCCATAAACAGGCAGAGGCTTGCCCTTGAGGCAGTTATGAATGATCAGCGGAATCAGCTTTTCCGGAAAGTGGTGCGGCCCGTAGTTATTCGAGCAATTAGTTGTCAACACCGGCAATCCATAAGTATGAAAGTAGGCGCGCACCAGATGGTCGCTGGCGGCCTTCGACGCTGAATACGGGCTATTGGGCGCATAGGGCGTTTGTTCGGTGAAGGCGGGATCGGTGGGCGAGAGCGTGCCGTACACCTCATCGGTGGAAACGTGCAAAAATCGGAAGCTCGCCTTCGCTTCCGCATCCAAACCATCCCAGTAACTCCGCGCCGCTTCAAGTAACTGGAAGGTTCCTTCAATATTGGTGCGAACAAATTCCGCGGGGCCGAGAATGGAGCGATCCACGTGGCTTTCGGCGGCAAAGTGCACCACCGCCTTCGGCTTCATTTGAGCAAAGACCTCGCTCATCTTTTTGCCGTCGACAATATCCGCCACAAGCAGCGAGAAATCAGGATCATCCTCAACCGAGGCCAGATTCTCCCGGTTGCCGGCGTAGGTGAGCTTATCCACAACCACCACCGGAGTCTTCATCTCCGCCAGCCATTGCAGCACGAAATTGGAGCCGATGAAGCCAGCTCCACCGGTAACGATTATGGGGGAAACACTAGTCATTTGGAGGCCGCTCCCTTTAGTCTATGGTTCATAATTACAATAGATTTTACAGCGTAATTGCAACTAGACACTATCCTGAGCCGATTAAAAAAACCAAGCGCGAATCTTCATGCGGCTTTTCCTCGCTGGCCGGAGCAGGCTGACGGCACACGAGGACGCTATGATACGCTCGAACGTACGCGGGCGAGGCGCAGCCAACGGGAGCAGGAATCGGCCCCCGCTCACTACCGCACCGCCGGTGGAGAACCAGTGACCGCAGCAGCAAGTCGGAATCTTTCACAGAGCGGGAAGGCAGCCGACCTGCCGGACTGGATGAAGAGCTTTGTCCCCTGCCGGGTGCTGAAAAGCGGCCATCTGCAGACCATTGTGGGCAACTACATGCCGGCCGCCGCGATGAACGCGCCCGCCACGGCTGAACTGGTAACTGTGGACGCCCTCGACGGCAGCCAGGTACTTTGCCACACCCACTGGCAGGCAGAGCCGGTGCGCCGCGCGCGGCTGACGGTGGTACTGGTTCACGGGCTGGAAGGCTCGTCCAATTCCAAGTACATTGTGCGCCTTGCGGCGCGCGCCTGGCGGGCCGGCTGCAACGTGGTCCGGATGAACATGCGCAACTGCGGCGGCACGGACGCGCTGACGCCTACGCTCTACCACTCCGGGCTTTCAGGCGATGTGGGCGCGGTCATTGAGCACTTTACGGCCCTACATGGGCTGGAACGCGTGGCCCTGATCGGCTACTCGATGGGCGGCAACCTGGTTCTGCGCCTGGCCGGCGAGTGGGGGGCGCGCGCGCCGCTGACCACGGTGGCGGCGGTTTGCCCGGCCGTTGACCTGGCGGCCGGTTCTGACGCGCTGCACAGAGGCTTCAACCGCGCCTATGAAGCCCACTTCCTGCGCGGACTGATGCGCCGCTTCCGCGTCAAAGCCAGCCTCTTCCCAGAGCGCTACCAGGGGAAGATTCCCCCCATCCGCTCCCTGCGCGACTTTGATGACCAGATCGTGGCCCGCTTTTGCAACTTCCGCGACGCGGACGACTACTACTACCGGGCGGCCGCGGCACGGGTCGTGTGCCGTATTGCAGTACCAACATTTGTGCTCTGCGCGGCCAACGACCCTTTTATTCTTCTCACGGAAGAGACACGGGCCAAGTTCGTGGCCAATCCTGCCATCCAGTTTGTGGAGACCAGTGGGGGCGGCCATTGCGCGTACCTGGGTCAAGGCCGAGGGGACGAAGTTCACTGGGCTGAAGCGGCCGTGATCCGTTACGTTCTGGAAACGGCAGGGGGCGGCAATGGAAGCTGACTGGGAGATGGAGATCGGCGGAGAAGCAGAGGTGATAGACGCCGCGTGGCCGGGTTTTGTGGATCTGCGCCTCTGGCCCGAGCGCGTTGCCGAGCTCTCGGAGGTAACAGCCTTCCCGGCTCTGGGCCACGTGCTCCAGAATCTGAACCGTGCGCCGTCCGCTGTGTGGACTGCGAAGTGCGACTTTTGGCCCGCGCTTGAGCCAGGCACATGGGATGCCGACGAGTTGGACGCCAGCCCGAAAGTAGCGCATCACGCTGCCGGCTGCTACATAGATTTACTGCCCCGCAGCCCCCAACAGTGGGCAGAAACCGAGGTGATGGAGCGCGATTGCCGCGCCCTGTGCACACTGCTGAAGACGGTGCCGCTCCCCGGCTGCCGCGCGGACCTGATTGTCCGCCGGGCCTGGATCACCCCAGAACAGAGCACCAACGGCATCACCGCTTACCTGACCGCCTGCGGCAGCACGGAGACCACCGCCACGGTCCGACTGGCAGCCTGCCTCAACGCCTTCCTCCACGTGGTGCTGGACACTTCCCGGGGCATTCCGCAGATCCCCGATTCGACGATACAATGAGAAGGCGCACTGTAGATGCGCATGCGGGCGAGTAGCTCAATCGGATAGAGCACCGGCCTTCTAAGCCGGGGGTTATGGGTTCGATCCCCGTCTCGCCCACCATAATTACAACAGGGTTACCGAAACGGTTACCCTGTTTGGGTTGGTGATTGTGGGGAATTTTTGAGGAACCCAACGGTGCGCCAGGGGGAAAGGTGGCTACTTCGGCCTCCTGCGCGGGAGTTTGTTGACCGCGTCGCGCCTGGCTTGATTGCGCGTGTGGCTGTACCGCTCCAGCCTCTTGGCAGACATCCATCCAGCAATGGCCTTCATCGTCGATTCCGCTCCACCGGCCTCCCCCAAAGCGCCGCTAAAGATAGGACGCAGGTCGTGGAGCCTGCACCATACCCGGAAAAGAGACCGGCTTCTGTTCGCGATGGCTATCTCCAGGGTCTTGTTCACCTCCTCCAAGGTTAGGGTCCTGCCAACGTCTTCACGTTCGGCGAAGGGATGGACATCCGATGCCAGAAACCCCAAACGATGCTTACGGAGGATCATGCGGAGCACGCCTGTCTCCACGTTGATTTCGCAATCTGAAGCGCCAGCTTTCTCCAGTTCCTTCTGGAAACTAGAAATCTTCTCGTTGGATGTTTCGCTTCGGGCAGGAGAGGGTCAACGATGAGGCGCTATAACTCCGAATTCCGATGCCACCATTGAAACGGGGCAACGCCCTCCATTTACTGGCAGCTGCTTGCTGTTCATCAAACTGGAAATGGTCCCGAGAGTGGTGATTGAGGCAGCAGGAGATGCTCTGGGCGATGAACCAGTTATGGCCAGAGCAAGAACACGCCCTCGCAACGGCGGCTCGCGATCTCTTCCGAGAGGTAAACGTTTGATGTGGTGAGATGGATCTTTGGAGAACGCGAATCCTAGAAGATGTTCGCAATTGCAGCAATTGTTCCACTTTCGACGATTTGCGTCAAAATCCAAGTTTTTTGCCGAATTATTTGTGCTGTGTGTCATTATGGGGTGATTAGCCCTTGGTATTCTGGCTTGGCTTGTTGCTCTTGACCGATCGGAGCCGCGGCCATTTGCCATACCTCTGGGTGAGGGTCCAGGATGCTCCTTCAATTTTACGCGTGGCTTCTTGTCCGTATAGAACCTGAGAAATGAACCTGCGCAGACGGTGGTAATCCAGTCATGTTCGGATCCCGCTGTTCCCGGTGGCGGTCATTGGCGATATTTGCGAGCGTGTTGCTCGGTAGCGTTCTCCCTGCGCTAGCGGATCAGTCCCCTTCTACAACCACGCCGATCCCCCAGGCCGCGGCTCCGCCGTGGGTGGCGATCGTGATTGCCCTGATCGGGGCTCTGACGGCCATCGTGACCAGCATTGTGACCGCCAGGGTGACCTATTTAGTCGCCATGAGGCGATCCAAGGAAGTAGCGACGACGCAATCCATGGCCGTGGCGCAGCAAGAGACCCGCGCGGAAATCAAGCGAATCGATCTGAGCGAACTTCTTGCCGACGACGTGCTGATCAAGATTCAGCGCGTTGGAGGGTTCGTGGTCGAAAAGGAATTGTGCAGCAAGTTCTTGGCGCAGATCGGGGCGACAGGCTCGGAAAAGGACTTCCTAGCCATCGTCAAGGCGATTCGGCGCAAAGGAGTCTTCGTCACGCAAGTGAACCTACTGAAGACCCTTCTGGATCGAGAGACGCTTAAGAAAGAGGGCTTCAAAGAGATGGTTGACGAGATTCAGCGCCAAGGGAACTTCATCACGCCGACGAACATCTTGCCGACCCTTCTGGATCCGGCGCGGCTCAATACGGAGAATTTCTTACAACTGAAGCGCACCATTCTCGACACAAGCGAAGTCAGCCAGTTGCCGGAAATGGGGCCCGAGGCAGCGGTGAAACTAGTCAGCGAGTTCGGGGAGTTCATGGCCGCGAGGACGCGCCTCACATTGGAGGAAAAGAAACATGGAACATAAGCTGTTGCTTTGCAACGCTTCCAACTATCGCCGGGGCGGTCCCGTGGTAACGCCTTGGCAGCCGATCCGTCCAGCCAGTGTTCTTCCCGATGCCGATGTCACTCAAGTGCGCGACGGCCATGGCGATCCAATCCCCTTTCAGGTTGATCGGATCGACCCGGAGGATTCGCGTCATGATGCACTTGCGCTGCTCCTACCCGAGCGCAAACTGGAAGGGACCGGGGGGGGATGGGCGAGTGCCCCCATCACGCTGGAATGCGTAGCGGCTGCTCGTCCATCGTCGAAGCCAAGCGAGGCGTCGGAACCGGTTACGCGGATGGAACTGAACAACGAAGTGCTTTGGGTCTCCTTCAGTCTGTCGGCCAGCCAGGGGCCCGGTGATGCCGGCTGTTTTGCTGGGGCAATCCAGAGCGCTCGCCTGGGGCGCATGGAAATGTTGGATGCGCACGAGGCCTTGTTAGGGTTTGTGGAGTCCCATCACTCGGAAAAGCGAATCCAGTTGGATGGGATTTCAATTCCCAATCCGGCGTGGTGCGAACGCCAATCGACGGAGGTGAATCTTTGCCAACTCCCCTACAGCCTTCTTTCCATCTGCAAGGGACCCGTTCGCGAAGTTTGTACCGTCGTTTCTCAGCCGTTTTCCTACGAATATTCTGATCCGTCCAATCAATGCCAGATCCAGCTAAGCTGCCAGCTCTATCGCAGCCTGATTTTGTATCCCGGCTCCCCTTACCTGGTCGAAGAGTTATGGCTCAAGGGGAAAGATCCCCAACACCCGGACCAGACCGCGAATTTGTCTTTTTCCGCACACTACTTCGCCCACATGGACATGGGTTTTGAGCCAAAGGTGACGTGGTTCGACCATGTACCCGACTGGCTTGCAATTGAGTACGATCCCAACTGGGCATTGTTCTCCACTTACCCCCGGCCACGTTACGGTTTCGCCAGCAACGCACACATCCTGCAACCAAAATCCCCGCACCCAGGGTATCCCGTGAAAGAGAGCGCACATCGAAGCTTTTCGTGGGAGTTAGGTCCGAGCAAGAAGGCCTGCTGCCTACACTGGTTTCAATATGACGCCCCTGGAGAGATTCAGAGCCACATAGGCCACATTTGGTACGAATTCTTGCTTGCGCCGCTGTGGGTAACGACTAACTAACAGAATTGAGAGTAACCATGCCCGAACCCATCGAAACCAACATCGCCATGTTTGCCTTGGCGGATAGCGCAGTCAAGGAGCTCAACCTCGAGTCGTTCATCGATAAGCACTGGTCCAGCATTGAGGTCCGTTTGTTCGATGCAGATACCCATGCCGCGGAAGCCGAAACGACAATCGATCATTCTTCCGCCGGCATGGTGTTCTTTGCCGAGTGTGTGCCCTACGTGGCCGCGGTCCTTCATGCCGGTAGTGCGCTTGAAAATTTCGTCAAGGCCAAGGAGTGGGTGACAAGGCAAGCTTCACTTCATTTCGCCGATCCGGTTTCCGTGTTAGCCATTCTGACCTTCATCTATCTCATCCAAAGGGGCGCGGATCCGGACAAGACGATGGATCAGGATACAAGGAGTAGGTGGGAGGGCATTCGACGGCGTGTCAACGCTCTGTTTCCCGCAGATACAGGGCTCATGCGCAAGCTGCCCCGGTCAGCGTAAGAAGCATCCAGGTCTTGCATGTGAGGTTCCCTCGCCAAGCGAGTCGACCCGATAAGTTTCACACCGAGCCGCTCAAAGATTCGGAGCGGGACTCTCTGGCGTCGTCCAGTTCATGCTAGCCATAAAGGACTGTGCCCTCCGACCTGGCTCGAGTATTCCTCCCGTTTCTGGCTGACCCGACTGGGACTGGACCAGGCCGCTTCCTGCGCCCTGCAATCACTGCAATTGTTTCTTCATGGCTGCGAGGTCATCCGTCCCTGATGGAAGCATCTGTGTTTTCGCCTCCCACTCCTTTGGCATGTGCGTTTTCCCTTTCCTTCTTCCCTCAGGTTTCCGATTTCCGAACGAAAGGCTGAACAGAATTACCCATTCTCAGCGCCGGACATCCTATGAGCAGTTACAGCCATGCTGGCTGCGGCTGCTGTCGGGTACGGGCGATTCCAGATTACGTTAGAGAAAGATCGGGTTCCTATTGTGGGAACAGGTTTCTCACATGCACGCCGAAAGATTCCCTCGGCGACTCCCGCCAGAGTCGGATCGGCCGATAACCTAAGCCAGCGTCTCGACCGGAAATCGTACGGGAGTACAGGAATTGTCGATGAATGAGGTCATAGGCACAGCGCGCTACGCGGTTGAAGAACAACTGTGTATAGCCAAGTACTTTCACCATAATCGGGTTTCGATCTGCGCTTCGATCGAGGCTGCGGGAGAAAGAGCTTTTTTTTCTGGAGAGGCCGATCCGACTCAAATTCAAGTCGTGGCATTCTTTACAGAGTGCTTACCCTTTGCTGCCCGACTGGTTTGTGCTGGCAGTTCCGGTGCCGAGTTCCGCGACGCTAGCATATGGGCGCGCCATACTCAGCCCTCGATTGACCCGGTCTCGCTGCTTGCCATGCTTTCGTTGATCTATCTAATGGAAATGGGCACAAGAGAGGCCTCCCGGGACTTTCGCCGCGCCTCTGTTTGGCAGCGTATCCACCGGCAGGTGGACAGCTACTGGTCCGCCCGGACGCCAGCAGATGCGCCCACCCCGATGCGGTGCTTGAAGCTGGTGCAAGCGTTAGGCTCCAGGTAGGCATCCGACTCGACTGCGAGACTGGAAGGCGAATTCTCCTTGATGCGCCGGGGACTGGTGCCGCCGTCGCCATTGGCGAGGCTTCATCACCTACGGGCTGAAGCCCGTACCCTCCAAACACATAAACGATCATCTGCTTGAGACACTCCACTCAATGCTTTGCATGCGGGCTTGCTTCTGTTTGCAGGCAAGCCCGGCTCCGGCCAGCACACAGACCAGGGGCATGACCGGCATACGATAGCGACCCACCGCTTGCACTCCGCCAGAGACGGTTATGAAGTAGAGCGAGGTGCCGATCAACAGCATCCGCACGAACCGGGGCAAGCCTGCACGCACGGTTCCCTTCACCGCCAGCAGATAGAGTGCCAGCAACCACAGCTCCAAAATCACCATCACGGTGGCGCGCAGGGGATCGGTGCGAAGGATGTGAAGTGCGGCATCCAAAGGCCCCGCATGCACTACGCGTGGAGGCGCGGGAGCGGAGTCCGCGTCGAGCAGCTCGAGCAGCTCCGCGGCGCACGGCGAGAAGGCCACAACGGCCGAGCCCACAACTTGCGCCCGCAAGGCCTCAGGCCAGTGCGCCTCAAGAATCCGCCCTGCCTCCGCACGCTGGAAGCTGAGTCGAGCCGCCTGACTCCAGTCTGTTTGCTCGGGATGACTTCGCATGTAAGCAGCTTCGTCCGGATAACCAAAGGCCTGCTGCTCGACGGCAAACGGAAACCCATTCGCGCGCGCCTCAGTCTCCGCGGCGCTATAAAAATAGGCATTGCGCACCGCAATGCTGGAAAAGCCGCTGAAGCCGGTTTCCATCCAGTTGCGTAGCTGCCATGCGGCCAAGAGCGGCAGCGTGGCGGCCAACAGCAACGCAGACGCCTTCCAGCGCAGTCCGCGCTGGTGCCAACAAACCACGGCCAGGCCAAGGGCCCACGCCATCGGCAACCAATAAGCAGCGGGGCGAACGAAGATGGCAGCCGCCAGCGCCAACCCGCTCCAACTTATTGATCCGGCCTTCCAATAGTGCATGGGCATCCCACCCATTTCGCGAGGAAGCCCGCGCAACGGATGGGGCACGGTGCTGCTATTGACGGGCCGACTCAAAGGTGTGCGCAGAAAAGCCGCCATTCGTCCCACGCTCACCAGCAACAGCGCCGTAAAGAGGGTTTCCGAGAGCAGGCGCACGGAGTAAAGGATAGACACCGGCTCCAGCGCGGCCAGCCAGGCGGCACAGAGCACGGCGGGTTCACTCAGCCCCACCGCCCGCGCCAACCGCGCCACCAGCCAGACAGAGAGTACGGAGAGCGCGGCCTGCAACAGGGCTGCCAGCGCCAACCCCGCTCCACTGGCCACGGCCAGAAACAGCGGATAGCCCGGCGCGCGGCCGATCTCCGGCAGGCCTGCTGTCTGAAACACTCCATGCAGGAGCAGGTTCCGTCCCGGCTCCAGATAACTGAGCGTGTCACCGCCAGCCATGGCGCGGGTGCCGGTGCGCAGCAGCACGAAGGCCCACAACGTCCCACGCAACCCAGCAGCCACGGCCAGCGGTGCGGCAAGTCGATTCGGCACAAACCGGCTCACGCACCCGGCTCCAGCAGCTCGCTGTAAAGCGCCTCCCAATGGTCCGCGCAAGCTTCCAGGCTGAAGCTGGCCACCATGCGCTCGCGCCCAGCCTGGACTCTGGCACGAATCTGATCTTGCGGCAGGCTCATGACCTCCAACATGGCGTGGCTCAGCGCGGCGGAGTCGTGGGCCGAGACCAGCCAGCCGACGTCTCCAGCCACTTCGCGCACGCCCCCCACATCCGTGGCCACCACGGGGCGCGTCATGGCCATAGCCTCGGCGAGCACCAGCGGCATGCCTTCCCAGGCCGAGGCCATCACAAAGCCGTCGCAGCCATCGAGCAGCGCAGGCAGGTCGCGCCGGAGCCCGAGCCAGATGACGGCATACCCAATGCCCAGGGCCGCGGCCATCGACTCCAGTTCATCCCGCTCGCCGGCCATGTCTTCGCCAGCAATCCAAAGCTCCGCATCCCCCCGCTCGTCCAGTACGCAAGCAAAGGCACGAAGCAGATTCGGGATGTCCTTGGCGCTCGTCAGCCTTCCCGCGCTGAGCCATACAAAGCTGTCGCCTGCCTCCATGGCCCGGCGGATTTGGCCACGGCGCTCCTGGTCAGGCTGGTACTCGGCAATATCGACCCCGTTGGTCACGACACGAATCTTGGCCGGGCTCACCACGCGCAGAGCACAATAGCGATCCGCGCCGGCCTGGCAGACAAAGGCCACGCCATCGGCCAGCTTGTTGGTCAACCGATAGGCCAGCATCCGCAGCCATCCCCCCTCGTAGACGTTATGCACCGTGGAAAGCATAGTGGCATGCACACCAGAAAGGCGCAACAGACGCGCTACCAGGTTCGAATGAAAGCAGTGGCTGTGAACCAGGTCGGGGGCAAACTGCCGGAGCACCCGGCGCGCCTTCAGAAAGCCGGCCAGGGCACGGAGCGGATTGCGAGTGATGTTGAGCCGCACCAAGGGAAGGCCGGCGGGCCACTCCTCCGCGACCTGCGGCCTCAGCACCAGCAGCTGCACCTGATGCCCGCGCTGGACCATGCGCCGGGCCAGATCCAGCGCCAGCCGCTCGGCGCCGCCTATCGCCAATGTCGTTACCATGCAGGCAATCCGCATTCAGCCCCAATCCAGGCCCCGGAAACCGGAACCGCTCGATGATACCCCCGATTTTGCTCATTTGAACAGCCAGTTCCGGAGCGATTTTTGCCGAATCATCGCCTCAAAATCGACATTTTCGCCCCGGGGGGCATTTAGTTCCACAAAATAAGTCAAATCGTTATAACAAATCGAGCTGTACCGGCTGTACAATCCCAGAGAGGTTACCCATGGCCGGTGATATTCAACTTACGTGCAGTGACTGCGGGCAAGAGTTCATCTTTACCGCTGCTGATCAGGCGTTCTTTTCAGAGCGCGGATTCTCGACCCCTAAACGCTGCAAGAACTGCCGCATGGCAAAGAAGGGCACTCAAGGCGGTTCCGGCTTTCGCGCGGCTCCCTCGCAAGGCACTTCCGTGGTTTGTTCTGCTTGTGGCCAACTGACAACGGTTCCTTTTGAACCCCGCGGAGACCGTCCGGTCTTTTGCCGCGACTGCTACCAGAGCCGCAAAGGCAGTGGCGGCGGCGGGGCCGGTTCCTTCCACGGCCGCTAGCAGTACCGATGTATTGAGAGCCACAGCCTGTGCACTCGGCGCCAGGGAGTGCACAGGCTGTGGCTCTGAATCCTTATGCCTCATGCTCCCGGCACGTTTTCGCGGATATTTAGTTGTGTCTAATTTCTGTTTCGTAGCCTCTTCAATCTCCACAGCAGAGTATTCCCTGCTGTGCTTTGATGTGCCGGTACCCGCGGCATCGTTCTTCTGATCCAATCCACGTCGAGGCACGAAAAAGGGCGGCCCAAGCCGCCCTATCATTTTGGATCAGATTCCCAGCGAGCTACAGGATGCTGGCGCTCTTGCGCTGCTCCATGACCACGGCCTGGCGGCGATCGTTGGAGGTGTTGTCGATCTTCTTCCAAAAGCCAATGAAGTAGTCAATGGCGGAGATGACGCTGATGCCCAGCGCAAAGTAGACCGAGGCCACCGCATACCAAACGACCGGCACCGTGATAATGCCGAACTGCCAGTGGTGCCACTTATGAGCCAGAATGGTGGAGACCACGGCGAAAATCTGCACCACCGTCTTGAGCTTGCCCAGATCGCTGGCCTGGATGGTGAAGCCTTCCGACGAAGCGATGGAGCGCAGCCCGGAGATCAGGAATTCGCGACTGATAATGACAACGGCGACCCAGACCTTGAGGATCTCGGGGTTATAGGACACCAGAGCCACCAGTGCGCCTGTGACCATGATCTTGTCGGCCAGGGGGTCCAGCAGCATGCCCATGGTGGTGATCTGCCCGCGCTTGCGGGCGAGGTAACCATCCAGACCATCGGTGATGGAGGCAAAGACGAACAGCAGCGAGGCTGTAATCTCCTGCACTCCACCCGTTTGCCAGGGGAAATGGGATGTCAGGATCCACAGCAAAAGGGGGATCATGACGATGCGACTCATCGTAATGGAGTTGGGCAGATTCATCGGTTCAGCATCACGCTCTCATGTCTCTGGGGATGCATCTTCATTATTACACCGCGGAGCGGTGAGGCGGAGCGCTCCGCGATCCCAATGGACCTCATCACTTCTTGGGCTTTGAAACACTCAAGGGAAAAACGGCAGTCAGATATCTGCCCTGGTCGCTGTCGATCAAATCGGGATTCAATAACTCCACTTGCCGCGACATGACGAGCCGGGTTCAAAAAAAAGTCGGAACAGGCTTATGCCCATCCCGATTGGGTTTGTTGTCGCCGATGGATCCGCGTTCGTCCATGCGAGCAGTTGGCCCCACCGCAGGTGGTTGTTGATCCGTCCCGGAAGAGTTGCATCGTTCGACCCCACCTTAGCGACAAAAACAAGAACGTCGCGAGGGTGGGGCACCCAGACCGTGGTGCAATCCGTCGTCGCAGGTAGCATCGTGGTCTCCCACCCTTTTCGCGATAAAGCCTGCGAAAAGGATGGGGCACGGGGCTTCTGTTGGAGAGCCAAACAATACTTGGCCCCACCGCAGGTGGTGGCTAGGCGTAGATGCCGCGCTGCTTGATGGTGAAGGCCACGCGGTCGATGGCCAGCATGTAGGCGGCAATGCGGTTGTTCACATTGTGCGCCTCGGCATAGCGGACCACGTCGTCGAAGCTGGAGCGGAGAATCTCCTCCAACTGCTCGTCCACCGCGGACTCCTTCCAGAAGTAGCCCTGGCGATCCTGCACCCACTCAAAGTAGCTGGCTGTGACGCCGCCCGCATTGGCCAGAATATCGGGCACAATGAAGATCCGCTTGTCGGCAAGAATTTCGTCGGCCACCGCGGTTGTGGGGCCGTTGGCGCCCTCCACCACGATCTTGGCCTGAATCTTGTCCGCGTTGCGGCTGGTAATCACGTTCTCGGTGGCGGCCGGGATCAGGATCTCGCAATCCATGACCAGCAGCTCATCGCTGGGCATGGCCTCAGCTTCGGTAAAGCCGAGGATTCCGCCGTTGCGATACTTGAACTCGACAAGCTGATGGATGTCGATGCCGTTGGGGTTATAGAGTCCGCCGTCCGTTTCGGCGATACCGACGATCTTGTAACCGGCTTCCATCATCAACCGCGCGGCGTTGGAGCCCACGTTGCCAAAGCCCTGGATGATGACCCGGCAGCCGTCGATGGACATGTTCAGGTAGCGCAGGCTCTCATTGCAGTTGACCATCACGCCGCGCCCCGTGGCCTCCGTGCGTCCGCGCGAGCCGCCCATGGTGAGGGGCTTGCCGGTCACCACGCTGGTCACGGTGTGGCCCACATGCATCGAGTAGGTGTCCATGATCCACGCCATGGTCTGCTCGTTGGTGTTCACATCGGGCGCGGGAACATCCTTTTCCGGTCCGATGAAGTCGATGATCTCCGAGGTGTAGCGGCGCGTCATGCGCTCCAGTTCACCTTTTGACATCTTCTTGGGGTCGCAGATCACTCCGCCCTTGGCGCCGCCAAAGGGGATGTTGACCACGGCGCACTTCCAGGTCATCCAGCTGGCCAGCGCGCGCACTTCGTCCAGAGTCACGTCAGGCGAATAGCGGAGGCCGCCCTTGGCCGGGCCGCGGGCGATGTTGTGCTGCACCCGGTAGCCGGTAAACATCTCAATCCGCCCGTCGTCCATCATCACTGGAAAATGGACGATGATCTCGCGCGCCGGGCTCCGCAACAGCTTCCACAGCCCTTCATCCAGGTTCAGCTTCTTGGCTGCAAAGTCAAACCGTGCGCTCTGCGCTTCCCAGGGATTAATTTCCTGGTCCAAAGTCATCTTCGGAATACTCGTAGACATGCGTCTCTCCGATCGAAACACCAGCCGTGCAGTCTTGAGCTGCATCCAGCCGTGGCAGCAGGCTGCGCGATGACCACCGCGCAAGCCCAAACCCCAGTGAGAATAGGTCAACGGCCGTCATGAGTCAATACCCTAAACTTCATGGCAAATGACGTAAGGTACTTTCCGCATCCTTTTTGCACCCCGGGGCTCCCTTTTCGGGTTCAGACTCGACTGTTTGCATGGCTTTCAGCGCTTTGGCACCGAGGTCCGGATTGTGGATGCAAGCAGCGCAACCCCGGTGCCCAGGGAAGAAGATCCGGCCCCCGCACAGCCTTGAACAGCCCACAAACGGGCCGGTAACAGGTACACTGGAGCAGTGAAACCCTCTGTTCAAGCCACTTTCCCCATTCGCAAGGAGTTCCTGGCGCTGGCCAAGGAACACACGCTGGTGCCTGTTTGCCGCACCCTGGCCGCCGACCTGGAGACCCCGGTCTCCGCCTTTCTGCGCGCCGCCTGGCCGGAGCAGGAGTGTTTTCTGCTGGAGAGCGTTGAAAACGGCGAGCAGGTGGGCCGCTACACGTTTATCGGCCTGGCCCCGTCCAAGCGCATCGTAGCCCGCGGTCGCGACATTTCCATCACCGAAGGCAAAAAGGTAACGCAGCTGGAAGGCGACGTCTTTGAGGTGCTGCGCCGCCACCTTTCTGGCCACAAGCCGGCCCGCATTCAGGGCCTGCCGCCGTTTACCGCCGGTGCGGTGGGCTATTTCTCCTATGACGCGGTCCGGCTGGTAGAAAAGCTACCGGAGACCACCGAGGACGAGATCGGCGCACCTGACGCCTGCCTGCTGTTCTTTGACGAAGTGCTGGCCTTTGACCACGTCCGCAAGGAGATCTGGCTGGTGGTGACGGCCGACGTGACCCGCCACAGCGCCACCGCGGCCTACGAAAAGGCCGTGGCCCGGCTGGACAAGCTGGAAAAACGGCTGGCGCAGCCGCTGCCCAAGTTCAATGCCAAGAAGAATCAGGGCAAGCTGGACGTCCGCTTCCGCACCCGCAAGAAGGACTACCTGGCCGCTGTAGAAAAGGCCAAGCAGTACATCGCAGCCGGCGACATCTTCCAGGCCGTGCTCTCGCAGCGCTTTGACGTGGAGCCGGGCGTGGACACCTTCCAGGTGTATCGCGCCCTGCGCGCCGTCAATCCCAGCCCCTACATGTTCTTCCTGCGCTTTGCGCCGGAGAAGCCGCTGGGCGGCCAGGCGGCGAAGAATCATTTCTTCTCGCGGAAGTCCAAAACACCCGCCGTGGTGGAGCTGGCAGGGTCCTCGCCGGAGCTGCTGGTGCGGGTGCATCAGGGCAAGGTGGAGTACCGGCCCATTGCTGGAACCCGGCCGCGGGGCATGACCGACGAAGAAGATCAGGCGCTGGCCGACGAGATGCTCAACGACGAGAAGGAACGCGCCGAACACGTGATGCTGGTGGACCTGGGCCGCAACGACGTGGGCCGCGTAAGCCAGTTCGGCTCCGTCAAGGTGGACGACCTGATGTACGTGGAGCGCTATTCGCACGTGATGCACATTGTCAGCTCCATTCACGGCCAGCTGCGGCCGGAGCTGACGGCAGTGGACGCCTTGCGCGCCTGCTTCCCGGCCGGAACCCTTTCCGGTGCCCCCAAGGTCCGCGCCATGGAGATCATCGAGGAGCTGGAGCCGGCCCGTCGCGGAGCCTACGGCGGCGCGGTGCTCTACGCCGACTACTCCGGCAACCTGGATTCCTGCATCATCATCCGCTCGTTCCTGTCAGCCTCCGGGCGCGGCTACGTGCAGGCTGGCGCTGGCATTGTGGCCGACTCCGTGCCGGAGAAGGAGCACCAGGAGTGCATCAACAAGTCGCAAGCAGTTTTGAAGGCGATTGAGCGGGCACGGCTGCTGTAGTTCCGTTCCCATTTCCGCACTCACCCCAGAGCCGGTTCCATCTTGGAATCGGCTCTGATCCTTTCTGGCCCATTTAGCCTAAAGTTCCCGCACACTGGATGCAGAAACACTGACTCAAATGGGGCTGAGCGGACCTTGGTTGAGTGATCCCGGCGAAAGGAAATCCTCTGTCATGTCGATCTTGAGCTTACAGAGTTCTTCGCTCTTCACGTCCCTCTCCGCCTCCGCCACGTCGTCCACCTCATCCACCAGTTCCAGCTCCAACGCGTTTGGTTCAGCGCTCTCCGGGCTGATGTCGGCCATTGAATCCGGCGACACCACCAGCGCCAAGAGCTACCTGACCAAAGTGGAGAGTCTGACCCCCTCCAACGCCGACTCCTCCAGCCCGCTGGGCAAGTTCATCTCCAGCGTGGATTCAGCGCTATCGTCGGGCGACATCACCACCGCGCAATCGGCTCTGACCACCCTGGAGCAGCAGGGCCCGGCACCCTCCGGAGCGCCGCCAACCACCGACTCCTCGTCTTCGTCAACGTCCGACTCGACGCTGACCCAGCTGGGCAAGGACGTGATGGATCTGTTCAGCGCCATCAGCTCCGGCGACACCACGTCGGCGCAATCGGCCTACAGCTCGCTGACCAGCCTGCTCGGCTCCAGCTCCACCTCGACCAACTCGACCACCTCGTCCAGCACTTCGGCCGACAGCAGCAGTTCGACGAGCTCGACCAGCAGCTCGTCGTCCAGCACCAATCCGTTCGCCAAACTGCTCAGCGATCTGGGAACCGCGCTCAGCTCCGGCGACATGACCACGGCCCAGAGCGAGCTCTCAACCTACTTTGCGAGCCTCTCCTCGGGGCAGATCGTCAACACCAGCGCCTAAGGGGAACCTGCACAGTCCAGCGCTTCGGCTGCCCACATTTGCCTGGTTCTCAACGAACGGCTTGGGTGGACCGGCAGTGCTCCATCCAAAAAAAGAAAAAAACGCCGGGAAGATTCGAATCTTCCCGGCGTTTTTCTGTCAGGTTGCAGCCAAAGTCCAGTTTTGAAAGAGCACGGATTTATCCGTGCCGCAAGGCATACAAAAGCTGACCGGCTGCAAATATCCCCGGGCAGAGCCGCATAAGCGCTAACTTGTTTCTGCGAATGCTTGTTCCTGCGATGTGCGTTTG
>CAZYDF010000082.1:0-19164 GCA_964645855.1 uncultured Occallatibacter sp. | reverse complement strand
TAGAAGCGCTCGATGTCGTTGCCCTTGTAGGTGGAGCCGTCGCCCCAGATGTGGACGTCGTCTTCCTTCATGGCGGCGACGAGCATGGTGCCGGTCACGGCGCGGCCAATCGGCGTGGTGTTGAAGTACGGAACGCCAGCCGTCGTGATGTGGAAGGCGCCGGCTTGCAGCGCGGCAATGCCTTCGCGCACCAGAGGGCCGCGGCAATCAACGAGGCGGGCCTTTTCAGCGCCGTACTCAAGAGCCTTGCGGGGAATCTCGTCGTAGTCGGTCTCATCGGGCTGGCCCAGGTTGGCCGTGTAGGCGTAGGGCGTCGCGCCCTTCTGCTTCATCCAGTGCAGGGCGGCAGAGGTGTCGAGTCCGCCGGAGAAGGCTATGCCGACCTTCTGGCCAACGGGTAGGGATTCAAGAATTACGGACATGATTCGGTTCCTCGAAAAGGGATCAGTTCCCTTGTGGCATGGCTGAAGCCGTGCCCTTTCAAAACACTTTGCTCGCGGGCGATTTGCGGCACGATTGAAGTCGTGTCGCAGGATGAAAACGCCTGCTGTGGTTCGTGCGCCCCTACGGGGCGCTGGCTCATCTTTTCGCTCTTCCCAGGGTTCCGTCCGCTCGCGCGGACTTCACCCTGGGCTATTGTCGTTTGGCCCCTCCGGGGCCGTGGCCTGAGGTTTGATTTGGGCGTCGTACCGGGCTTTCAATCCCGATTGCCCACGCCCTCAGGGGCTAAAGCCCGCGTCTTTCTTTGCGGTCTTTACGGCACAGCTAAAGCCGTGCCCTTTCAAAACATCGCCGAAAGCAAATGGCTCCTCGGAATGAAGCAGAACCTAGCCACCAGTATAGTGAGTCCGAAGTTCGTAAAAGACAACTGCAGATCCTTCGACTCACCACCCCCAGACTGAAGAGAACGTCTGGGGCCCCGTTCGCTCAGGATGACAGCTCGATTGTTGAAAGGACTTCAGACTCAGGACCCAAGTCCCTTAGTCACCCGGCCACTTAGTCACTTAGTCCCTACGTTGAATTTTTCCACGTTGCTCAGACCGCCTAGCAGGAGAAGCAAGAGCGCCTTTTGCGCGTGCATGCGATTCTCGGCCTGGTCGAAGATGATCGAATTAGGGCCGTCGAGCACCGCGTCGGTTACTTCCTCGTTGCGGCGCGCGGGCAGGCAATGCATGAAGACCGCGCCTGGCCTGGCTTTGGCCATCAGAGCCTCGTTCACTTGGAAGGGGCGGAAGATGGGCTGGCGCTTGGTGGATTCGTGCTCCATGCCCATCGAGACACACACATCGGTGTAGATGGCGTGGGTGTCTTCAGCCGCGGCTTGCGGGTCTTGCGTCAGGCGAATCTCGCAACCGTTTTCGGCGGCAATCTCGCGGGCGCGGGTCACAATCTCAATGTCGGGCGAGTAGCCGCGCGGCGTGGCTACAATCACGTTTGCGCCCAACTGCGCGCCGGTGAGCATCAGCGAATGGCACACGTTGTTGCCGTCGCCCACGTAGGTAAAGTTCAAGCCCTTCACCGTGCCGTAGTGCTCATCGAGCGTCATGAAGTCGGCCAGCGCCTGGCAGGGATGCTCAAAGTCGCTGAGCGCGTTGATCACTGGTACGTGCGAGTGGGCAGCCATCTCGGTCACGGTGTCGTGCGCGTAGGTGCGCAGCACAATCACGCTGACCCAGCGCTCCAGGTTGCGAGCCACATCGGCAATGGCCTCGCGCTCACCCAGCGGCGAGTGGGTCTGGTCAAAGAAGATGGCGTTGCCGCCCAGCGTGTTGATACCAGTTTCAAAGCTCAAACGCGTGCGCAGGCTGGCCTTTTCAAACATGAGCACCATCTGCTTGGCGTCCAGCGCCCAGCGGTAGTGGCGCGGGTTGGCCTTCACGTCGATGGCGAGCTTGATGATGGCGCGCACCTCGGAGCTGGACAGATCGGCGATGGAGCAAAGATCTTCGCCGTTGAGCCGTGCGGCGGCCGCGAGAATATCAGGATCCTGCTCAACCGGGAGGGCCGGCGTGTGGGCCGGAGGATTCGGGGTCTGGAGAGTTACGTTGCTAGCCACGGGCAGTTCCTCCTGCAGCCGCTGCGGGCTGGCCGGCGGTTGCTTGTTCGGTAAAGATCTCGTCCAGCGCGGCGATGGCATCGTCCACCTGCGGCGTGGTCAGAATGTAGGGCGGCAGGAAGCGCAGCACCGTGTCGCTGGTGCAGTTGATCAGGATCTTGCGCTTGAGCATCTCTGCCACGGCCAGCTTGGCCAGTTCCGCATCGTTCACTTCAGCGGCCAGCATCAGGCCCTTGCCGCGCACGTCCACAATGCAATCGTGCTTGGCGGCCAGCTTGCGCAGTTCGCTTTGGAAGTAGTCGCCCACCGCGATGACGTGATCTTGCAGATGGGTCTTGTCCAGCTCGTCGAGGACGGCGATGGCTACCGCACAAGCCAGTGCATTGCCGCCAAAGGTGGTACCGTGCTGGCCGGCATGGATGGCTTGCGCCACCTGCTCGGTGCAGAGCACAGCGCCCATGGGAATGCCGCCTGCGAGGGGCTTGGCCAGCGTGGTGATGTCGGGCTGCACGTTGTAGTGCTGATAGGCGCAGAACTTGCCAGTACGCCCAAGACCAGCCTGAATCTCATCGACGACGAGCAGCGCGCCGGTGGAGTCGCACAGCTTGCGGGCTTCGTCCATGAACTCCTGCGTCATGGGACGCACGCCGCCTTCGCCCTGGATAGCCTCAACGAGAATGGCGCAGACTTCGTTGGAGAACTTGGCGCGCAGATCTTCAACATCGTTGAAGGCCACAAACTCCACGCCCGGCATCACGGGCGCAAAGGGCTCGCGATACTTGTCCTTGAAGGTGGTCGCCATGGAGCCGAAGGTGCGGCCATGGAAGCTCTGCTCCAGTGCCAGGAACTTCGTCCCGATCTGCTTGCCCTCTGCGCGGAGAACTCCAGCATGCGCGCGCGCCAACTTTAATGCGCCTTCCCATGCTTCGGTACCGGAGTTCGCAAAAAAGCAACGATCCATGCCTGTGCGCTCCGTCAAACGCAGCGCCAACTCGGCCTGGCCCTCGTGATAGTAGAGGTTCGAGGTGTGGATGAGGGTGCGCGCCTGGCGCGTGATGGCGTCGACGATGACCGGGTGGTTATAGCCCAGCGCGTTCACGCCGATGCCGCTCAGCAGGTCAAGGTACTTTGTGCCGTGCTCATCGATGACGTATGAGCCCTCGCCGCCGGTGAACAGGATCGGATTGCGAGCGTAAGTCTGGAGCAGAAGCCGCTGTTCGGCGGCCATAATCTGATCGAGTTTCGTCAATTCAATATCTCCTCAGGCCACCATCACTTCGGTGCCGTGGGCTACGCGCGTGCTACACAGATCGGGCAGGGAACTGGCAGCGTCGGCAGGCAGGATTCTCACGCGCTTCACACCATTCAAAAGCGCTTCGCGGCAGCTTCCGAGCTTGGGCAACATGCCCCCGGTAATCACCGCGCTCTTGGCCATTTCAGCAATTTGATCGATGGAGATCCATCGCAGTACCGCGCCGGTGGCGTCTTTCACGCCCGGCACATCGGTGAGGAAGACCAGCGCGTCGGCGCCGCAGGCAACGGCGCAGGCCGCGGCCATCTCATCGGCGTTCACGTTGTAATACTGGCCATCGAAGCCGAGCGCCATGGAAGAGAGCACCGGCACGCCGTTCAAGTGCCAGATGGCATCCAGCCACTTGGTGTCGCTGGCCACAATCTCGCCCACAAATCCAAGGTCCGGGTCGGTCTTCTTCTTGCGGGCGCGGAACATCAATCCATCGCCGCCGCTCATGCCGATGGCTGGCTGACCGAGAGCACCAAATGCCGCCACCAGGCTCTTGTTCACCTTGCCGGCCAACACCATCAAAGCCACGTCGCGGGTCTCGGCATCGGTTACGCGAAGGCCGTTCACAAACTCGCTTTGCTTGCCCAGTGCTTTCAGCATCTTGGTCAGTTGCACGCCGCCGCCATGCACTACGGCCACCTGATTGCCGTCCTTTACCAACTCGGCGATCCCGCGGACGCAACCATCCAGAATCTCGGGATTTTCAAGGCCCGCTCCACCCAACTTCACAACATACTTCATTCGAGCCCCTCCGCTTCATCCCAACCCTGGATGACGTTCAGGTTCTGTACGGCCTGCGAGGCAGCGCCCTTGAGCAGGTTATCAAGGCAGCTGACAATCACCGCGCGCTTGCCGCCGGCGTCCAGTTGGAAGCCGATGTCGGAGTAGCTGGTGCGCACCGAGTACTGGATCTGCGGGAGACCGCTGTCGTAGATCCGCACCATGGGACTGGCGGCAAAAAACTCATGATAAAGATGCAGCACGCTGGCCCGGGTCTGCGGCGTTTTGAAGTGCACGTAGATCGTTGACAGAATGCCGCGTGGAATGGGCAGCAGATGCGGTGTGAAGATGATCTGCTCGCGCTCCAGTCCAATCTGCTCCAGCAACTCACCCACATGGCGGTGGCCAAACAAGCCGTACGCGGAGAGATTGTCGGCTGCGGCCATGTAATGTGTCTTGGCCGTGGGAGCCTTGCCCGCGCCGCTGACGCCGCTCTTGGCGTCGGCCACAATGCCGCGCTCCAGATCGAGCAGTCCGGCAGCAGCCAGAGGCTTCAAGGGCAGAATCACGCTGGTGGCATAGCAACCCGGATTGGCAATCAGCCGCGCCTTGGCGATCTTGCCGCGATAGAGTTCCGGCATGCCGTAAACGGCCTCATCCTGAAGTTCGGCCGCAACAGCCGAGCCCTCGTCCTCAAAGCTGTAGACGGCGCGATTCTCGGCATCGTTCAGACGCCATGCGCCGCTCAGGTCGATCACCTTGATGCCGCGCTTGAGCGCTTCCGGCGCCCATCCGCGCGATTGCTCGTGCGGTGTGGCCATGAACAGCACCTGCACGCCCAGATCCTCCAGCAATTCCCAGCTAAAGGGCTGCTGTACAAGTTTGCCCCAGCCGCGACTGTTCACCAGCTCGGGATGAATCTCGCCGAGGGGTGTGCCGCCACGCTCCATATCCCGCGCGTCCACACGGCCGGCAAAGACAGGCGGTTTGCCCTTCAGGCGTGGATGATGCAGCAACAGGCGCGCCAACTCCGCGCCCGCATATCCTGTAACACCAATCACTGCGGTCTGTACGGTTTCTTTCATGACTCCAGCATTGTCCTGATTCTGGCTTCGATTTCAGTTGCCCGTCTGATGTCGGCGCAGATGACCAGCACCGTATCGTCTCCGGCTATGGTACCAATAATCTCCGGCCATCCGGCTCGGTCCAGGGAGGCAGCCACGGGTTGCGCGCCACCCATTACGGTGCGTACCACCACTTGATTCATGGCCTGCTTGGCACGGAGCGCGAAACCATCGATCATCTCGGCCACGGCCGGAGGTGAATCGTCCTCTTCAAGGAGCACGGGGGCGGTTGGGGGAGCTTCCGGCATCGCGTACCCGGAGGGGCCTTTGACCAACTGGAGAGCGTGCATGTCGCGGGAGAGGGTGGCCTGGGTAACGGCAAAGCCGCGTCGTCGCAGTTTGCGACGGAGCTCGTCCTGGCTCCCCACCGAGGAGCTGGCCAGCACTTCACGGATTGCATCGAGGCGTAGATGTCTCATCCAGGGATACCCGCAAAAAGCAAAGCGCGCGGATCGGTTCAAGCGATGCCGCGCATGAATAAATATACATCCCCATGAATAAGTATGCAATTGGCCCCAGACAAGAGATTTCCCCTTTGTCCCAGATTGCGCGCCAAGAGCAAAAGAAAGCTGTCGACATATGAATGACATGTCATTCCTTTATCAGGCCTGTGCAACCGGTACTTTTGGCAGCTAAGGCAGTTTGTTTTCAAGCCGTGGAAGTGGTTTTCGGCAAGCCACGGGCTGCTCCGCGCTGTTACACTCACGTTTGACCTCAAGGCAAACTTCAGCCTTTGGCATGCATACGAAATGACCAAAACCGATTCTTTCTCTACCATCAACGACCTTTTCCTGCGCGTTGCATCCTCCGGGCATCCCCGGCCCGTGCTGTGGCAGGATGCGTTTGGGCACTGGCAGCCCATCTCCTCTGACCAGCTCTACCAGCGTGTGCGCGCTCTGGCTTCAGCCTTTCTGGGCTGGGAAGTTCGCAAGGGCGACCGCATTGCCATCATTGCCGAAAACCGCTGGGAATGGGCCGTTACGGACTTTGCCACGCTGGCCATCGGTGCCGCCAATGTGCCCATCTACCCGACCCTGACCGGGGAACAGATTGCGGTGCTTTTGGCCGATGCCGGCTGCAAGATA
Source organism: uncultured Occallatibacter sp. (assembly GCA_964645855.1). GTDB lineage: Bacteria > Acidobacteriota > Terriglobia > Terriglobales > Acidobacteriaceae > Telmatobacter. The sequence continues at coordinate 12,876 of CAZYDF010000082.1, read as the reverse complement.
GCCGTGGTCTCCTCGCGCAAGCAGTTTGACAAGCTGAACTCGGTCCGCCATCTTACTCAACTTGAAAAGATTGTGATGATGGATGCGCCAGCTGCTGAGGGTGCCATCGCGTTCGCCTCCCTGGTGGATGATGCCGACGTCCTCGGCGCCGAACGCGATCCCATCTTCGACGCTCTGGTCCGCTCCGTTGAGCCCAAGGACCTGGCCACGCTGATCTATACCTCTGGCACTACGGGCGAGCCCAAGGGCGTGGCGCTTACCCATGGTAACTTTGCTTCCAATCAGTCGATTGCCGCAGCCGAGTTCGACTTTGGCTGGGACGACCTGTGCATCTCCTTCCTGCCCCTCTCGCATGTGACCGCGCGCGCCTTGGACTACGTGATGTTTACCCACGGCGCGCAGGTGGCGTATTGCTCCAACTTCGATCGCATGCCGCAGGCCATGCTTGAGGTCAGGCCGACGGTGTTTGTCGGTGTGCCGCGCGTCTTTGAGAAGATTCGCCAGGCAGTGGAGAGCCGCGCCGGCCTTTCGCCGGTCAAGCGCCGTCTGCTGGCCTGGGCTCTGGGCGTGGGCGCAAACCACGAGCAGGTAGTCTTTGACGGCCGTAAGCCCGATGCGCTGATGTGGAAGCTGGCCCAAAAGCTGGTTTACTCCAAAGTGCAGGAAGCCTTCGGTGGCCGCGTGCGTGTCTTCGTCTCCGGCGGCGCTCCGCTGGGTATGGCCACGGCCAAGTGGTTTGCCTCGGCGGGCATCGCACTCTGGGAGGGCTACGGCCTTACGGAGACCTCTCCTCTGATTGCCATCAACTCGCCGATTCACCACAAGATGGCCGCCGCGGGATTGCCGCTTGGCAACCTTGACCTGAAGTTTGCCGAAGATGGTGAACTGCTGGTACGTGGCCCTTCGGTCTTTCATCGCTACTGGAACAAGCCGGAAGCCACCCAGGAAGCCTTCGATGCGGATGGATTCTTCCGCACCGGCGATATTGGTCACCTGGATGCCGATGGCTTTCTGTTCATCACCGACCGCAAGAAGGAGCTGCTCAAGACATCGGGCGGCAAACTGGTGGCTCCGCAGCCCATTGAGAACAAGCTGAAGAGCAACATTCTGGTGGCGCAAGCCGCGCTGGTGGGCGATCGCCACAAGTTTGTTTCGGTCATTCTCTCGCCCAATTTTGTTGCCCTTGAGGATTGGGCCAAGCGGCACGGTGTTGAGTTCGGCTCCCGCCAGCAGTTGGTGGCGCATCCCCGGGTGATCGGCATCTATGGCGAGCTGATCCGCGAGGTCAACGGCACTCTGGCCAACTTTGAGACCCTCAAGCGCTTCCGCGTGGTGGCCGACGAGTGGACCCAGGAGAGCGGCGAGCTGACCCCTTCGATGAAGCTCAAGCGCCGGGTTCTGATGGGTCGTTATGCGGCTTTAATCGACGAACTTTACGCGGACGAAGCAAGCGCACGTGGCGAATAGGGAAGCTGAGCCTGCCCAGGCCCCGGCCCACTGAACCACGCCGGGCCCACATCCGCTGCAAACCCTGGAAGAAGGGCGCCCCTCCGGCGCCCACGGCCAGAACTCCCCCAAAAAAAATAATTGCGTCAATGCTCAAGCGCCCCTGGTCTGACCAGTAGGCATTGGGTTCCAAATCCAGCCACAGAGAGAACTCGTCCAGAGTCAGCGCGGCTCCAACGCCGAATCCCACCGACATCATGCGGCTAAAGAAGATCGATACAGGCGAGTGGGAGCGGCCCAGATCCAGCAGCCAGCCGTAGCCCACCAAGAGCAGAATCAGAATCCCCCAGACCAGATGATGGATGTGGTGTCCGCGCACCACCACCCACTCAAAGTGCCCTTGATGATTGACGATGCGGTGCACCAGGATGCGCACGCCCACAAAGGTAAACAGAAAACTGCAAGAGGCGATGAACATGCGCCGCCGCGGCCGGTCAGGGATGGTGGAGCGCACCAGAAAGCCCAGCCGCGTGAGCTGCAGCAGTACCAGCAGCACCATCGCCACGAGGCCGGCGAAGGCCAACAACATCAGAGCTCCGGTTCCGGGCATATAACCTATTGAATCACCGATCTGCGCTGAAATCCAAATTGGAATCCATATTCGCGAAGATTGCTGGCCGTGACCGGGCTCACGCCCAGTCTTGACCCTCGCGGAGTACACTGGATACGGTGCAGGGTCTGGCGGCAACGTCCTTGTTACCTACTTCATGGACCATTCGGGCATGGCCCGTTGCTGCGGCCTCGCCCTTCTTTTACGAGGAGAGTTACGATGCGAGTTGCTTTATTGACCGGCGGCGGCGACTGCCCCGGACTGAATGCCGTCATCTACGCGGCGGTGAAAAAGGGCATCAACCACTACGGCGACGAGTTCATTGGTTTCCTGAACGGCTGGCGCGGTGTGCTGGACAACAATTTCATTCCCCTCACGCTGGAAAATACCGACGGTATTCAGCTTAAGGGTGGCACCATTCTGCACTCCTCCCGAACCAACGTGAAGAAGATTCCCGGTGGCATTGAGAAGGTTCAGGAAGTTCTGAAGGCGAACAAGATCGATGCGCTCATCGCCCTCGGCGGCGACGATACACAGTCGGTTACGCTTTATCTCTCAGAGCACGGCCTGCCCTCCATCGGCGTTCCCAAGACCATCGACAACGACATCAGCGGCACCGACGCCACGTTTGGCTTTGATACTGCCGTGATGATCGCCACCGAGGCCGTTGACCGCATTCACACCACTGCCGACTCGCACAATCGCGTAGTCGTGGTGGAAGTGATGGGCCGCGATGCGGGCTGGATCGCCATGGCTTCCGGCATTGCCGGCGGTGCGCACGTGGTTCTGGTTCCCGAGCGCCCCATCGATCTGGATCACGTCTGCGCTCTGCTCAAGTACAACTACGACCACGGCAAGCACTACGGCGTTGTTGTGGTGGCTGAGGGCTGCAAGCTGCCCGAAGGCGGCCAGGTGATTGGCTCCGCGGAAGTTGATTCCTTTGGCCATGCGCGTTTGTCCGGCATCGGCGAGGCTCTGGCCAACCTGATTGAGAAGACCACCGGCTTTGAAACCCGCTCGGTGAACCTCGGTCACACCCAGCGTGGCGGCGTTCCCACCGCGTACGATCGTTTGCTGGGCCAGCGCTACGGCCTGCACGCCATTGACATGGTGCACGAAAGCAAGTGGGGTCGCATTGCCGTGCTCAAGGGCACGGAGATCACCGACATCACCATCAAGGAAGCCATTGCCACCAACCGCCGCCTGAGCCAGAGCTTCTTTGACGCCATCGACGGTCTGGAAGCCAAGGTCTAGCAGCCTTCGCTCTGAGCAAGCAAGAAAGCCATCCCGTTGCCGGGATGGCTTTCTTGCTTGGCTATCCTTGTCCTTTCATTCGAGGCACCGTGCTCTATCGCCGCTACCAACCCGAAGACTTCCCCACGCTCTACGAGATCGAGGAGTGCTGTTTCCAGCGTCCGCATCGTTTTTCGCGCCGCTACATGCGCCAGTTGGTCCAAAATACCAATGGCGCAACCTGGGTGGTTGTGGATGAGGCGGCCGCGCTTGCGGGCTTTGCCATCGTGGAGTGGGCGAACACGGAAGAGGGAACGCTGGCTTACATTGAAACCCTTGAGGTGAAGGAAGCCCATCGCCGTCAGGGCGTGGGTGTGGCGCTCTTGCAGCATCTCATCCAGTCCGCACAAGCGGCTGGCGCGGGCGCACTCTGGCTGCACGTGGCCGAAGACAATCAGGCGGCGCGGCGGCTCTATCAGTCCCTTGGATTTGTGGAGCAGGGCAGGGAAAAGAACTACTACGGACGCCATCGCGACGGCCTGGTGCTGGCGCTCCTGCTGGCTTCAGCAGACGCACCGCCGGCGGAATGAGATTCCGCAGTGAGCAAAGGCGTAAAATGGAGTCAAGAACATGTCGATTACCAATCCGAATCTACCTAAATCCGTTCTTGCTTTCCGCTCCTACTCTCGCCAGATGTTTCTCCACGATCTGCTTGCCGGCATCACGGTAGGACTGGTTGCGCTGCCCTTGGCCATGGCCTTTGGCATCGCTTCCGGGGTTACGCCACAGGCTGGCCTGTACACGGCGGTTGTGGCCGGCTTCCTGATCTCCGCGCTGGGTGGATCGCGCACCCAAATCGGCGGTCCAACGGGCGCATTCGTGGTGATCGTGGCCGGCATTGTGACGCGCTTTGGTATGAGCGGCCTGGCGCTGGTCACCTTGATGGCCGGTGTTTTGTTGGTTCTGATGGGCATCACGGGCCTGGGCGCCGCGGTGCGTTTTATTCCTCGCATGGTGGTGGTGGGCTTTACCAACGGCATTGCGGTGCTGATCGCGTCCACCCAGATCAAGGACTTTTTCGGCCTCACGACTGGCGCTGTGCCCAGCGAGTTTTTGCCGCGCATGAAGATGCTGGCGGCCTGCTTCAAGACGCTGAATCCGGCGGCACTCGCCGTGGGAGCCAGCACGCTGGCCATCCTGCTGCTGCTGCCACGGATTACCAAGCGCGTTCCGGCCTCCATTGTGGCCGTGGTGGGCTGCACAGCGGCTGCCTACTTCCTGCATCTGCCGGTTGAAACCATCGGAAGCAAGTTTCACGGCATTCCCAGCGGCCTTCCGCCCTTTGCCTTGCCGGACCTGCATGCCGAGCATTTTCTGCCTCTGATTCCTTCGGCCTTCACGGTGGCCATTCTGGCGGCGCTGGAGAGCATGTTGTCCGCCGTAGTGGCCGACGGCATGACCGGGGATCGTCATAATCCCAACGTGGAGCTGACAGCGCAGGGGATTGCCAACATCTTTTCGCCTTTGTTTGGCGGTATTCCGGCTACCGGCGCCATTGCGCGTACCGCCACCAACATCCGCGCTGGGGCCAAGTCGCCGGTCTCGGGCATGGTGCATGCGCTTACGTTGCTGCTGATCCTGCTGGTGGCAGCGCCGTTGGCCAGTTACATCCCGCTGGCTACGCTGGCCAGTGTATTGTTCGTGGTTGCCTACAACATGGGCGAGTGGCATGAGATCGGCGCCATCTTCCGGCTGGACCTGACGGCGGTTTCGGTCTGGCTGGTCACCTTTGCGCTGACCGTATTTGCTGACCTTACGGTGGCCGTGGGCGTGGGCATCTCGCTGGCCGCACTGCTCTATATCTATCGCGTGGCCGATACCACCTCCGTTTCTCCAGTCACCGACGAGTACATCCGCGATGGGCTCTCGCACAGCTTGCAGGGGCGCATCCTTCCGCCCTACGTCACGCTGCTGCGCATTCACGGCCCGTTCCTGTTCGGCACCACGGAGAAACTGGTGGATGCAACCGCCAACCTGGATGCCTTTGAGCCGGTGGTGATTCTGCGCTTGCGGAATATGACGGCGATTGACGCCAGCGGAATTCACGCCATTGAGAGCTTTGCCAAGCGGCTGCGCGGCTCAGGCCGGGCGCTGATCCTGTGCGGAGCCATGGAACAGCCCTCGAAGCTGCTGAATGGCACGCGCTTTGTGGAGCGGTTGGGCCAGGAGAACATCATGGCCAACGTGCAGACCGCGCTGGACCGTGCGCGCGAAGTGTACGAGGCAAAGCAAGCGGCTACAAACAGCGAGGGCGGCCGCTAGCAGGGCCTTCGGTTTCTGAACTGTCTTGAGATCAGCAGGCCAGGGCGCTCATATGACCATGCTGGGCGTAGGCAAGTAGCTTCTGGTCCCGGGTGAGAACCGTATAGCCAAAGGTGCGCGCCGTGGCGGCTACAATCCGGTCTGCTGGGTCGGAAGGTGGAGTGCCCGGCAGGGAAGTTGACGCCAGCAAGACCGCGGGCGAAAGAGCTGACAGCCGGATTCCGGGAATCGCCAGCAGGCTCTCAAACCAGACCTCTGGCGTGAGCGTCAATTGAATGCGCCCCTTGGCGACGAGCGTACCAATCTCCCACGCTGTAAAGGTACAGACATAGATGCCGGAGTTGGCCGCGCGTGCCGTGCGCAGGGCAGCAAGACTCTCCGGGGACATTGGTTCCTTGCCCATCAGCCAGAGCGCGGCGCAGGTGTCCAGAAGGATGGGCGCTGTCATGCTATTGCTCCGCATCCCAAGCTTCACCGGTGCCTTCGGTGAGGTCTACGCCTGGTGAAAACTTGATGGTTCCGGCCATGGCGCCCCAAAGATCGTCGTCGTTCCCTGAAAGGTCAGAGATCGGGACGATCACAGCGACTGGGCGGTTGTGCTTGAGCAAAACGATGCGGTCGGTCTTACCCTGCGCCACATCGTCAATCAATCCAAGACATTGCGATTTGAAGGCCGTAACGCCGATGCTTGCGGTTTGGGAAGGGGTCGTCGCCATAAAAAGCTCCAATATGGACCAGTATGAGTGGTCCATATTGGAGCGTCAAGTGAAATCATGTATCAGTCGTCCACCGGTATTTGCAGATCCCGATGAATGAGACTTCGTGTGCTGCCTTCGGATTTGCGCCCCATCAGGGCGCAGTGCGAGTAGCCCAGGGCAAGCCGCAGGCGCAGCCCTGGGTTTGCTGTCCAAGATGGACCTCGCGCCCTGTAGGGGCGCGGTGAACGGTCAAAAGCGCATCCCAGTTTCTTTTTAGGGAGTTACTTCGGTTTACAGCTTGGGCCTTGTCGGCGCCTGAATGGTCTTGGCGATTTGCTGCACTTCGTTGAAGACGCGCAGCAGATTCCCGCCCAGGATCTTGCGACAGTCCTCGGCTGTGTAGCCGCGCTTCATCAGCTCGGCGGTGATCTTGGGCAGGTCAGCTGCGGAATCCATGACCTCCGGCAACTGCCCGTCGATGCCGTCAAAGTCCGAGCCGATGCCCACGTGATCCACGCCCGCCACCTTGGCGATGTGGTCGATCTGATCGATCAGGTCGGAGAGCGGGGGCCGGGGAATCCGGTCCAGCATCTGCCGTTCCAGAACATCCAGATCGTGCTGCGGCGTCTCGTGTCCGGCGGCTTTGTTCTTGGCGGCAAGCTCTGACTTTGCTTTCGCGATCTCCGGCTGCATGGCCTGTTGGGCGTCGCGATACTTCTGGGAGATGTAGCCGGAATAGAAATTGACCTGCACCACGCCGCCCTTCGACATCGGTCCGCCGCCCAGGGCGATGGAGCGCAGCATGTCGTCGGTCATGTTGCGCGGGGCGTTGCAGAGCGCCCGCGCGCCGGAGTGCGAGGCGATGAGCGGCGCCTGCGACATGATGAGGGTGCGGTTGAAGGTGCGGTCCGAGACATGCGAGATGTCGATGATCATGCCCAGCCGGTTCATCTCATAGACCACATCCTTGCCGAACTCGTTGAGGCCGTTCGGGGTGTGGGGGATGGCTTTATCGTTGAAGTCGCCGGAGCTATCGGCCCAGCCGTTGGAGTTGGTCCAGGTGAGCGTCATGTAGCGCACGCCGAGGGCGTAGAACTGGCGCAGCAAGGGCAGGGAATTCTCGATGGAATGGCCGCCCTCAATGCCCATCAGCGCGGCCAGCTTGTGTTGGCGGCGGGCCTGCTCAATCTCCGCGGGGCTGGTGGCCAGCATCATCTCTTTGGGGTGGCGCGCTATCTGTAGTTTGACCGCGTCAATCAGTTCCAGGGTGCGGCGGGCTTCGTGGCCTTTGTAGGCATCCGGGTCCACCCAGATGGAGAAGAACTCCGCGCCCAGATTGCCTTTGTGGGCAGACTCCAGATTGAGCTGACCCTCGCCAAGCGGCTGGGCCATATCGAAGTTCTCGTCCAGAAAGCGCTGGGGGGTGTCGGCATGGGTGTCGATGACCAGAGCGGAGGCGTGGACGGCGGCGGGCGTCGGCTTGGCCGGGGTCTGGGCAGGAGTCTGGGCAACGGCTGCAAAGCAGCTCAGCAGGCCAACAAGGCAGAGCGAAAGGGAACGTGCGCGGAAGGATCTCATGGCTTGCCTGTGAGTTTAAACGATTTGTCTGAGTTGGAATGCGGGAATTCGCGGTCTCAGCCGGAGAGAGCGCGGTCGATTGCGGAATCTGAAAAGCATGCCCTCATTGTGTTGCAGTGGCGTCTGGAACCCACTCATGAAACGCGGTTTACGAGAGGAGCTAAAAATATCTCGTCGGCGGGCTGAAAGTTGGGCTGAGCGGTTCGCGCATTGCTCCACTTTTGCTATACTTGTGAAGTTGCCCCCAACGTGCGGAGGTGGCGAAATTGGCAGACGCACTAGCTTGAGGTGCTAGCGCCGTAAAAGGCATAGGGGTTCAAGTCCCCTTCTCCGCACCATTCGATCTTCAGCCCGCTGGGCCGGGCAGATTTGGACAGCGTTTCATCCGATGAACATCCTCTTCTATTTTGTTATCGTCCTGCACGTGATCGTCTGCTTTTTCCTGATCGGCGTGGTTCTGCTGCAGCAGGGGCGGTCGGCTGATTTGGCTGGCGCTTTTGGTGGGCAGGGTTCGCAGACCGCCTTTGGTCCTCGCGCTGCGGCCAACGTTCTCACCCGGCTTACCACCTGGTCGGCGGTGATCTTCATGTGCACCTCGATCGGTTTGGTGGCTCTGTATATGCGCGCTTCCACCCCGCACTCGGTTCTGGATAGCTCTACTCCGGCACCGACCAGCGCTCCGGCGAAGTCCGGCAAGTAGCTGTCCCAGGCAAGCGATACGGTTTTGACTCCTCTCTGCTCCTTTTTTTTGGATAGCGGAGAGGAGTTTCGTACTTCAGCCGTCCTCGCTCCGCTTTCCGGTGAAGCAATCCGCCGCTGTTTGATTGCAATCTGAACCGATACGCGCGAGGTGATTGGCACATGCCCCTTTCCGGTGAAGCAATCCGCTTGATGAATCTGATTGACGACGTTGCCGTGACGCTGCGCCGCATTCTGGCCACCGTTCCCACGCTCACCGCCGAGGAGCGCGCGCGCGTTGCCGAACACCTGCGCCAGGCTAGCCCCAGCGCGGCTGACGTTCTGCAAGCTCTCGAGATCCAGTAAGAATCCTTGACCACCGTCGCCATTGTCGGAGCAGGCCCCCTGGGCCGCTGGCTCGCCCTCGCGGCTACCCGCGCTGGATATGCCGTTTTTCTTGAAGACGTGATGCCCTCCAATCTCCACCACGCCCAGGAGGAGATTCGCGAGCAGTTGGGCCCAGAAGCGCTCCCCGCCGTCCGCTTTGTCTCCACCATTGAAGATGCCGTGCGCCAGGCCGATTTGGTGATCGACTGCGTTCCGGACGAGCTCGAATCCAAGCTGGAGATTCTCTGGCTGCTGGATCGTATGGCTCCGCCCCGGGCAGTCTTTGCTACCCCCACTATGCGCCTCTCCATTGCCGATCTGGCTTCCTGCACCTATCGTGCGGAGCAGTGCATCGCCATGGAAGCTGAAGCCTCCGCGCTCACCCGGGGCGCAACCTCGAAGATCATTCTGCGCCGTGCGCCTGTTACCAGCGATGCAACTGCCGATCTGCTGGAATCCTTCTGGCGCGCGCTGGGCTTTGGCGTAGAGATCCTGGCCGAATAAAAGCTGATCGCGATCTCTCTTGCTGCCGTGGTTTATGCAGAGCCCAAATCCGCCCCGTTACTCCTTTTTCCAGGTACATTTGGCCTATATTGCGCCCTATAATCCACTCTTCAGTCGGCATCTATCAGCGCATGACGGGCTGGCAGGGTTGCGTCTCGTTTTGGGGTCATTTTGTAGCTTGGCTCCGGAGCAAGAAGAGCAAGACCCTACGGCAAAGCTGCCTCAAGATTGATTTGTTCTCCGGTGATGGGGTGCTGGAATTTCAGAAATTGGGCGTGCAGGAAATAGCCTCCGTCGCCGGGGAGGCCGGGGAGATTTTCAAGAGGCTGGCCGTTTAAGCCGTACAGAGGATCGCCAACCAGGGGATGGCCGATGGATGCCAGATGGATTCTAATTTGATGAGGGCGGCCCGAATAGAGGCTTACCTCAAATGTTGTGGTGCTTGGGCTGCGTGCGATCACCTTTGCCAATGACTTTGACGCTTTGCCACTTGGGTTGGCGGCCCACACGGAACCGAGGCGCGGGTGCGGAACGAGGCCGATGGGCGTGAGGATTTCGTAGGCGTCGTGCTCAGCAACGTTTTGAGCCAGCGCCCGGTAGATTTTTTGAATTTTGGGTGTGTTCCAGTTTGCGAATAGATTAGAGGCCGCCTGCGGTGTTTTGGCGAAGAGGACGATGCCGGTGGTGGCTCGGCCCAACCGGTGGACAGGGTTTGCGTTGGGGGTTTGCTTTTGCACCAAGCGCAGGAGGGTGTTTTCCATGAAGCCGCCGCCGGGGAGGGTGGGCAGCCCGCTGGGTTTGTTGACGGCCAACAGATGGGGGTCTTCAAACAGGACTTCGAAGTGCTGAGGGGAGTCTGGTTCGATCCAGGGTGGACGGTTCCAGACAAGGGTTTGGCCTGAAGTGACCGATTCGCTTCCGGTGGCGGTGACGCCGTTGAGGGTGACTTCGCCGTTGTTCAGTTTTTGTTGCCAGGCTTGTGGGGTTGAGTGGGGGTAAAGGCTTGCCAGGTGGGAGAGCAGGTTTTGTCCGTGGTATTTGCTGCCGATGATTGAGGTGTAGGCATAGCCTCGGTTGAGCATATAGTTTGAGTGTAAGCCAAAGCATCCGCTGCATCAGCCCCCCCGCCGGGAAACAAAATGAGACGGGAAACGCTTCCCATTACGTCTGATTCTAGGTGGTTTTGGCGAGTGTTGCAACGCGTAAACCACATAAAAACAAACAGTTAAATCGCGACATGAAGAGCCTGCTGTTGCGTCTCAATTTTGAGAAGTTTGTTGCTCGACAGTCCGATTCGAAAAGCAACACCTAGAGTCTTCAGGCTGGCATCTGTGTTGCATGATAAGAGGCAGTTTTCCTAGCTTGAAAACAACAGACAAAAAACTACCTTTGGGTCTGATAACAGATATTCTGTCCAGTTGAGAGACTTAAAACGGTGGGCCTGACTACATTTTGTAGCGGCCAAGATCGTCGTCGCCCAAACCTTCTAGCCAGCCCCGCAGTTGTTCCGTGGTCTGGGTCTCAGCGGCCCCGGTGGTGTTCAGTTTGGCGGCGCGCATCACCTCTTCGTCGACAAAGATTGGGCAATCGGCCCGAAGCGCCAGAGCGATGGCATCCGACGGCCGGGCGTCCACCGTAATCCTCTCCTCGCCTTGCCGGAGCCACAAAGTGGCGTGAAATGTATCATCCTTAAGCTCTGATAAAACAACCTTTTCCAGCGATGTATTCAAGTAACCCATCAGGTTTCGAGTCAGATCGTGCGTCAGGGGACGAGGGGTGGCGACCTTCTCAATCTCGATGGCAATAGCATTGGCTTCATACCCTCCCACCCAGATTGGCATCACCTGATCAGAGGCAATGTCCTTCAGCACGATGATCGGCATATTCGTCGAGGGGTCCATCAACAAGCCTCGAATTCGGACTTCGATCTCCATCTGCGTTCCCTCCCCTTTCTTGCCAAAATCTGATTTTCTGATTCTGAAAAATTCAGACTGTTTCGCCCACCAGACTGTTGGGATGGGTGGCTGTGATCCTGACCTGGAGATAGCTTCCAGGGGCCGGCGCAATGAGCAGGTTGGAAGTGAAGTTGACCGGGGTATTCTGGCTGCTGCGGCCGTTGATCTGGTCACGGGCTGGGTTCATGCCCTCGACCATTACTTCAAGAGTCTGCCCTAAGTACTTGGCATAATTGACACGCTGGATCTCCCGCTGACGTTCAAGCAACACTTGAAGCCGAAGCGCCTTCTCCTCCTCAGGAACAGAATCGGGCATGGAGAGCGCTGGGGTCTGGGGCCGAGCAGAGTACTTGAAGCCGTAGACCAGATCGTATTCAACGGCGGCCAAAAGGTTCATGGTCTGGATGAAGTCGTCGGGGGTTTCTCCAGGAAAACCCACGATGATATCGGTGGAGATGGCAATGGGGCGGCGGGCGGCCTTGATCCAGCTGATCCGCTCCAGATACCACTCCGGAGTGTACTCGCGGGCCATCCGCTCCAGCACCGAGGCTGAGCCGGACTGGATGGGGAGGTGAATGTGGTCGCAGAGGGTAGGCACGGCGTCGATGGCCTCGACAATGTCGCGGGTAAAGTCGCGGGGGTGGCTGGTGGTAAAGCGCACCCGGCGCAGCCCCGGAATCTGCCCGACCGAGGCCAGCAGCTCCGCGAAGCTCGACTTCCCTTCTGGATCCTTGTAGCTGTTCACGTTCTGGCCGAGGAGCTGGATCTCGGTATAGCCCATGTCCGCAATGCGATGGGCTTCCTCCAGCACGGAGGATGAGCTGCGGCTACGCTCCTTGCCGCGGGTGTACGGAACCACGCAGTAGGCGCAGAACTTGTCGCAGCCCTCGATGATGGTGATGTAGCCACGGTAGGGGCTTTGGCGGCTGGTGAACTCGGTCTCAAAGGTCTCTGAGGTCTCGCGGTCGGTGAGCCCGGTGATGCGGGTCTCGCCGGCCTCAAGCCGTTCCAGCATCTCTGGGAGCCGCCGGTAAGAGGCCGAGCCGGAGACGATGGAGACGTAGGGAGCGCGTTCAAATATCTTTTCGCCCTCCTGCTGGGCTACACAGCCGAGCACGCCAAAGCGCTTGCCGGATTTGTGCAGGATCTTGTAGTCGTTGAGGCGATTGAAGACCTTTTGTTCGGCTTTGTCGCGGATCGAGCAGGTGTTGTAAAGGATGAGCCCGGCTTCCTTTTCGGAATCGACCCGCGTGTATCCCTGCTGCACCAGCGTGCCAATGACTTTTTCCGAGTCATGGGCGTTCATCTGGCAGCCAAAGGTCTCGAGGTAGAAGGTTTTATCGGTTGCCATCGCAGCTTCCAGTATACCGGGCATTGGCATTGCATGCAGCGGGCTCTCTACCATCCCCGCAGGGCAATCGCATTTCAAAACATCTCCAGAAGCCGGTAGAGGAAGTCGTCGTCC
>CAZYDF010000081.1:0-19169 GCA_964645855.1 uncultured Occallatibacter sp. | reverse complement strand
TATGTGGGCAAGGACATTGCCTATCACCTGTGGAAGTTTGGCCTGCTGGGCAAGGACTTTGGTTACCAGCGGTTCTTCACCTATCCCAAGCATGAGTGCTGGATCTCGGCCGAGAGCGGGGAAGCGGAACATCCCCATTTTGGCGGGGCGAACGCCATCTACAACGTGATTGATGCGCGCCAGAGCGATCCCCAGGCCAACGTGATTCAGGCTCTGCGCGGCATGGGCCACACCGAGCAGGCTGATCGTTACACGCACTTCAGCTATGAGATGGTGGCGCTGACGCCGCGTTGCGCTTTGGACCTTGGCTACGAGATCTCCGAAGAAGACCAGAAGAAATCGTACATTGAAGTGAGCGGCCGCAAGGGCTTTGGCGTGAAGGCCGATGACCTGATCGACAAGCTGATTGCTGCTGAGCTCGCCGAGATGGCGAATCGCCACTCCGATCTGGATGCGGCGGCGCAAGAAAAAATTGCCACCCAGATTGCGGTGGGCGCGCTGCGCTACTTCATGTTGAAGTACACGCGCAATTCCGTGATCGCTTTTGATTTCCGTGATGCGTTGAGCTTTGAAGGCGAGACCGGCCCCTACATCCAGTACGCCGTGGTGCGCATTCGGAACATCTTCCGCAAGGGTGGGACGACCCCTCAAGCGGTTTTGGATGAGTTTGGCAAGTTGGCAGGTGGGCAAGTTGGCGAGTTGGCGAGTGAGGGGATCGGCGAGTTCCTGGCTGGCGACGAGAATGCCGATATCTGGTCGCTGTGGCTGGCGGCGGGCCGTCGCACCCAGGTTCTGGAGCAGGCCATTGCCACCAGCGAGCCGGCTTACATTGCCAAGCACGCCTTTCAGTTGGCGCAGGAGTTTGCCAACTTCTACCACAATCACCACATCCTGACCGAGGCCGATCCGGCGCGGAAGGTTTTCCTGCTGGCTACGGCGGCGGTGGCGCTCCGGGAACTGGAGCTGGCACTGAGCTGGCTGGGTATTGAGAGCCCGGAAGCGATGTAACCACCTGCGGTGGGGCTAATTCGCTTCGCGTCCTTCGCGGGTCTTTGCTGGTGGCTATACTTTCCCGGGTCCCCAAATGCGAGGCACCCGGGGCACCCAACATTTGCCAAAGGGCATGTTGCATTTTTGCGGCAGGCTCTTTGTGTTGCTCGAAGTTGTTAGTTCACATGTCGGAACTTGGAGTACGTTCGACGTTGCCAAAGGTGTGCGCCAGCATTGAGAATGCTGCGAAGTGGTCAGACCAATACGTTCATGCGCCAGATAGGCCAGCGCCGGGTTTGATCGACACCTTTTGAGGTATTCCGCCATGGTTCGCTCGCGTTTTGTGGTTCTCCTTTGCCTGCTTTCGGGGCTTGCTGCTGGATTGGTTTCAGCGCAGGTTCCCAGCCAGTACGTGCCGCCCATCATGGCCGCACTGCTGCCGCCCAACCCCCATGCTCAGGAACCGGGACTGCTGTTTTACCTCTCCGGCGACAACGGCTTCACCGCCGACTACGCCGCCAGCGGCAACCCGGTGCCGAACTACGCCAAGGACGTTTCCATCAAGGCTGGCGGACCCCACGGCAACTACATCCAGTGCGAGAACACGCAACTGCTCAGCTACTGGGCGCCGGGCAACATCTACTCGCAGCGCGGAACGCTGGCCTTTGACTGGAGCGCGCGCACCCCGTTGGACGAGACCGAGTTTCCGGTCTTCCGTGTGGGCTTTGCCGACCACTCCAGTTGGGATATGGTGTGGCTGCGCATCGACTGGAACGGCCACGGCTTTGATGCCTTTGTGACGGACGTGAATCTGGGCCGCACGCGCGTGAGCGTGAAATTGCCTGAGATTCCCAAGCCCGACCAATGGCTGCACCTGGCCATCAGTTGGGATGAAAACAGCGGCATCCGCTTCTACATTGACGGCAAGCTGCAGGCCACCAAGGCTGCGACTGGCCTGTTTGACACCAATCTCGACCAGTTCGGACCGCACTCGCGCATTATTGCGCCCACCGGTGTGGAGAGCACCTACAGCTACGACCGCGCTGGCGATGTGGGCCAACTGCGCATCTATGATCGCGCACTGTCCGACGCCAACATTGCCGGGCTTGCCAACAACGTAACCCCCAAGGAAATCCCTGCGATCGAGCGCAAGCTGGACGGCCCAGCCTGGCGCGCCGAGTGGGACTTGAAGTATGGCTGGAACCGCAAAGGCGATGCGCCGTTTGTGGTGGAGGCCTCTTCAACCACCGTCCGCAAGGTGGAGATCCACGACGCCTTCGATTTGAAGCGCTGGTGGTGGAGGGCCAACGACGGCATTCGCGAAACCAGCTGGCCGGGCGTGTTCAACCGCTCGCGGATCACCGGCCGGCACGACTACTTCACGCTGCCGGATTGGGATTGCTACTCGCTCAGCGGCAAGACCATCACCTTCACGTTGCCCGACGAGCCGTGGAACCATCTGGAGATTGCCGGCGGCGCGTGGGGCACCATGACCTTGCTGGCGCACGATCTGGAAGCCGCCAAGGACAAGGAAGAGAAACTCTTCGACCGGCCCAAAGGGCAGGAAGTTACCTACCACAGTTTTGACGAGCCCATCATCGGGCAGAAGATCCGCTTTGTGAACGTGGAGCAGGAAGAGCCCATCGGCGAGCTTTCCGCCTACTACGTGCATCCGGGCATGGAGCCCACAGGCACTGGCCAGCTGCGCTACAAGCTGACCTCGCGCTTTGACGCGGAGCAGAATCCATCCTCCAAGCCCGTGGCTGACTTCATCAACGGCGCGTTCCCGGCCGATGAGCGGATGACCATGATGGCCATGCCCATGATGGGCACCGGCGTCAAGCGCAAAGGCGAGCAGAAGGGCCTGCCCATTGTGCACATCATTGTGCCGGCCGATTTCCGCAGCGAGCCTGCCGAAGGCCACGGCTACACCTATGGCTGGGAGAATATGGATGGCGGCCTGGACGGCATCGCCATCGATCTGCCCGCGCTCAATCTTGCTCCCAACGCCGACGGCTTGATCCCGCTGAATATTCAGGTCAAGGATCCGCTGTGGCTGATGCGCGACATGCTCACCTTCACCTTCGCGGTGAAGCCGGGCGCGCCGCACACCTTGTGGCTGGACCTGCGTGACCGCATCCTGCCCAACGGCAAGAGCCTCTACATCACCATCGCCAGCCAGAATGCGGGCTTCAACACCGCGACCATGGAGGGCGCGGAACTGCGGCTCATCTTTAAGCCCTACAAGGATGCGCTGCCGGAGCACATTGCTGACCGGCTCACCATGGTTCGCGATGAGTATGCCAACCTGGTGGAAGAGTCGGTGGCTTCGCGCCGCTTGAACCTCTTCAACCGCATCGATGGTGACATGACCGACCTGCTGCGTGTGGATCCCTCGAACGAGCTGGGCCGCAACTACTGGCATGAGCTGAACAAGGAACAAATTCGTCCGCCGTTTATCACGCCCAAGGCTCCGGCCGGCGTGCCGCAGTGGGCATACTTGCAGGTCGAAGATCTGGGCTATCTGAAGCGGCTGCTCAACTGGTATGTGGACAATCGCCAGATCTCGAATGGCGAGTTCGGCGGCGGGCTCTCGGACGATTCGGACTTTACCGAGTGGTGGCCGGGTGTTGCCCTGATGGGCGGAACGCCCGACAAGTTGCGCGCCTCGCTCAACAAAGAGCTGGACGTCATGTATGACCAGCACATGTTCACCAACGGCCTTGCCACTATCCAAACCGATCAGTTGCACAGCTACGAAGACGGTTTGAACGTGCTGGGTGAAGCCATGCTGTTGGACTTTGGCAGCCCCAAGCAGATTGAGCGCGCCATGGTGACGGCCAAGCGGCTGGAATGGCTGACGGGCATCAACGATGCTGGCCACCGGCATGTGCGCTCCAACTACTTTAACGGCGAAAAGATGGCTACGGGCGGCGTGTGGGGCGGTTCCAAGGAACACTCCTATATGGTCTTCCATCCGGCGCTCTCGCTGGTGCTCTTCAACGGCGCTCCAGAGACGCGCAAGATGATGCTGGAGCTGGCCGACGGCATGCTGGCGCACTACAAGCCGGGTCCAGACGGACGCAATTCGTTGCATGCCGAGGTGGACTTCAAGACCGACGCTGATGCGCCCACCAACATGGAGCCATGGTTCATTCTGTGGGCCGCTTATCGCTGGACCGGCGACGAGAAGTACGTGCAGCCCTTTGTGGATGCGCCGGTGCAGGCGCTGTCGATGATCAACTCCGACGCGCTGGATATGTTGAACCTGCGCAATACGGCCACCAACGCCATTATGGCCAACGCCAACCGCCCAGCCGGTCCGCTGATGGCTGAGGTTCCCTTGCAGCTTGCCTGGCAGGCCTCGGGCGACACCAGCTATCTGGACAAGGTGTATATGTCGCAGATCCAGACCGCCCATGAGCGCGAGTTCATCAACACCAAGGGCAGCCTGTGGATTGACCGCATCTACTTCAACAACGGCGAACTGCAGCGCGGACGCCTGGGCGGCATTGCGCTGATGCGCAACTACTGCTATCCGGGCAACGCGGTGAGCTGGCGCTTTCAGAAACCTGCCGACGACCAGAGCGTGGCCATCCTGATGCCCACTGCGACCCCAGGCCACGTCAAGATCATTGCCTACAACCTGGACCAGAGCCCGGTGAAGGCGCAGATGACCGGCTGGGAGATCGATCCGGGGCAGTGGACCATGACGCAGGGCACGCAGGCCAACTTCGGCAACCAGCCGGCTGCCGCCGATGCGCCCCTCCAGAACCAGACCACGCAGACCGTGGCCTTGGAGCGCTCCACCTCGATTGAGGTCACCTTTGCGCCTCACACCACCACCGTCATCGAGCTCACGCTCAAGGACAAGGGCACGGCTTACTGGTCGCGTCCCGACCTTGGCCTTGATCCTGAAGACGTGAAGGTAGCGGGCAACACCATGACCGTGACCGTGCACTCGGTGGGCGCGGTGGACGCACCGGCCTCGACGCTGGTGTTGCACGACGCAGCCGGCAAGACCCTGGCCAGCGCCGAGGTTCCCGCGCTGAAGGCTCCCATTGACCTGACGCCCAAGACCGCGGCCGTCAAGCTCGCGATCCCCACTGGCGTCAACCTGAAGGGCGCTACGGTGACCGTTGAAATGGGCGGCACCACACCAGAGATCACGCTGCTCAACAACAGTGTGACCTTGTAATAAAACCAATCAGTATGGGACGGGATTCCGAGACTGGAATCCAGCACCGAGACTCAAAAGCAGCAGCCCTTCCTCTTGCGGGAAGGGCTGCTTTGTTTTGCTCGGAGTGCGTTTACTGCAGGTGAAGGTACAGGTTGGTGGAGTGGGAAAGTGGTCCTGAAGACACCGTGACGGTGATCTCATAGGTGCGAGGCGTGACCGTCAGGTCGGGCGCGATGCAGGCGCTAAGTCCGCTGAGGGCCGCGGCCGATCCAACCAGCAATACCAGTAGGACCATGGCTCTGCCCAGCCGTAATCCCGTCCTGCGCAGACGGCGTGCAACGGGCAGAATCAAGAGAGCCAGTGCGAAGGGCGCCAGCGGAGACCAGGGTGCGTTGGCCGGGTGCTTCTCGGAGATGGTGGTGGGTACCTGCACATTGAGGGCGATGGAGGTAATGGGCGTGTTGGCGGGCAGGGTCCAACTGGTGCTGCTGGCCTGCGTCCATCCCGTGGCGTTGAGAGTGACCGTCATCCAAGACGGCAGTCCGGCTATGGTCAACGTTGTCGGACCGGGCAAGGAAATGCCAGCCGAGGGAGCGATGGCCAGTGTATAGGCCGCCGTTCCGCCCGGTCCGACGTTGGGAACCGTCGCGTTGGAGTTATTGTTGCCGCCCGAATTGAGCGTGAAGTCGATCACCGTCTGCGGGACGGCAGGACTGGTAGACGAGGTAAAGTTGCTATCGCCCACGTAGATGGCAGTCATGTTTTGCGTCCCCGCGGGCAAGGCGGTAGCGGAGTTGGTCGAGGTGGTGAAGGTGGCCATGCCTGCCGTGAGCGTTGCTGAGCCCAGTATGGTGCCGTCATCCAGGAAGTTGACCGTACCGGTTGGCACGCCGGTGGCTGAAGTTACCTTGGCGGTGAAGGTCACAGCCTCCAGGGCCAGCGTTGGATTGGCGCTGCTTGTCAGCAGAACATTGGAAGTGGCCAGGTTCACCACCATCTGGACCGTAACCGTGACGGATTTGTAGTCCACGGTGTCAGTCGGGGTGAAGGTTGCAGAGAGGGTTTGCGTTCCCGCCTGCAGAATGGTACCGGCGGCTGGCGTGTAGACAAAGGTTCCCGGTACCAGGCCAGAGCTGGCGTTCAGTTGTGTGGCGCTCAGCGCGGTCCCGTAAGGGATGGCAGCGGGAGTGGCCCAGGTGACCACCAGAGGGATCAGACCTTCGCCTTGCAGGGTGATGGCCTGGGCGGCGCTGGGCATGGTGTTGAGCGAATTGTCGATGACCCACACCGCTTCGCTCAACGATCCGGTGTTGACCGGAGCGAACTCGAAACTCAGGTTGCAGGTTGCATTTGCCGCCAGCGCGAAGCCGGTGGTGCAGTCGGCGGGAGTGCCCGAGCCGGGCATCTGCTTGAAGTCTTCCGGCAGGCTCAAACCGGGGTTGACGGCGGTAAGCGGGGCATTGCCGAAGTTCAGCACGGTGATGTCTGCCGTGCCGTCGGTTGTGTCCATGCTCCCCTTGAGGGTTGCGGTTGCAAACTTGATCTTCGAACCGCTGGCGTAGTTCTCTTCAACCAGGGCCTTGGTGGTGGCATCGGAGAGGAAGAGGTTGCCGGATGGGTCGAGAGCGATGCCCGCCAGCGACGGGAAGGCTTTGGTCGCGATGACGCCAGGAGCAGCGTAGCCGGAGGCATTGCGTACGGCCTTCAGAGCCCGGTTGGCGCTCACGATGTACACGTTGCCGTTGCTGTCAGCCGCAATCTGGCTGGGTGCGTTGAGCGTGGCGCTGGAGCCGATGACGCTTTCCTGATTCGCGGCCGTTGATCCGTTCAGGGGCTCGACGAGTACGCGATTGTTTCCGGAATCGGCGATGAAGAGATGGCCGTTGTTGTCTATCGCCAATCCGCGCGGAGTGGCGAGGGTGGAGAGGGTAGAAACCTGCACCGGAGTAGCGAAGCCGGTGGCCGTTGCAAGGGCAGGCGCGGCGGCATAGACCTTGCCGCTGGTTGGGTCGCTGAAGTAGAGATTCCCGGCGCCGTCGATGGCTACACCACCGATGGACGAGAGCCCGCTGCCGGGAGAGTTGACGCTCGCGCTCACGATGGCCAGCGGAGTACCCGTGAACGGCGGCGACTGCTTCCAGAGGGTGTTCTGAGCGGAGTCGGCCACGTAGATGGAGCCGGAACCATCCACCGCAACCGCGATGGGATTGCCCGCGCCCGCTGTCAGATCTATCAGCTTTGTTGCTTTCCCGTTCGGGTTTACCAGAAGAACGGCATGACTGGAGCCATCGGCTACGTAGAGGTTGCCGCTGGAGTCGGCCGCAAGGCCTTGCGGATTTTGGAGTGCGACACCACTCGATGCCACGCTGCTCTCAACCGCGGGAAGGATGTTGGCAACCGGACCTGTTCCCGTGCCCGTGATCAGGCCGGTTCCCAGGATGTTGCCGCTGGCGTCCAGCAACTCCACGGCGCCGGTGCGCGCTCCCGGATAGAAGGGGTTGAAGAGAACATCCACGGTGCAGGTGTCGCCTTCGTTGTACTCGGTGATGGTGCAGCTTCCGGTCCGAGCATTGCTGAAATCAAGATTGGGAGCACCCACGGTGAGCACCGCAACCCCGCCCACAATGGCCGCGCCATGGAAGGTGAAGGTCATGGTGGCGGGCACCAGCGTGGACGTACCCACGCTCTGGGCCGGGCTGATGGTGACCGCTGGAGCCGTGGCCGGCGCAATGTAGATTGTGGGCGCGTAGCTCTGCGCGCCGGAGGCTCCGGTCCCGGAGTCGGTCGCGGTGATGGTGAATCCTGTGGAGACGCCGCCCATGGCCGGGGTTCCCGCAAGGTTGCCTGCGGTCAGGGCAAGACCCGCTGGCAAAGTTCCGCCGGTTACGGCGTAGGTATACGGTCCTGAACCGCCGTGGCCGCTGAGTTCCTGCGTGTAAGCCAGGCCCACGGCTCCACTCGGCAAGGTTGTGGGCGCTACCGTGATCACCGGCGCCGTGACGGTCAGCGAATAGCTCTGGCTGCCGCTGAACGAGCCTCCCGGCGTGCTGTCGGTTGCGGTGATCGTGAACGCTGCGGTGCCCACGGTTGCCGGTTGTCCGTAGAGGATTCCGGTGGCTGGATCGAGCGTGAGACCGGCAGGCAGCAATCCGCTGCTGACTGACCAGGTGTAAGGCGGCGTTCCGCCGGTGACCGCAAAGTTCTGTTCATAGAGCATCAGGGCAGTTGCTCCGGCCAGTGTGGTGGGGTTGCCCTGGGCCGGAGTAACCACCAGCGGAGCTGGCTGGATGGTCAACGTGTAGGACTGGCTGCCGGTTTGTCCATGGGCATCGGTGGCAGTAACCGTGAAGCTGTTATTGGCAAGCGCGGCATTTGCCCGGCCCGTTAGTTCGCCGCCGCGGCTGAGCGCAAGCCCTTGCGGCAACGTGCCAGAGGTGATCGCAAAGCTGTAGGGGTTGGTTCCGCCGTTGGCTGTAAAGCGCAGGCTATAGGCGGAGAGCGCCAGGCCCGAGGGCAGGACAGGATTGGCCGGGTTCAGGGTGATGGCCGCCGGGTCGATGGTCAGGGTATAGATCTGCGTTCCCTGTTGCCCATAGACGTCGGTAGCCTGGACGGTGAATTGCGTGACGCAGACGGTGGTCGGAGTTCCCCACAGCACGCCGCGGTCACTCATTTCCATGCCGTTGGGCAGGGAACCGGAGACGATGCTGAAGTAATACGGCGCAGCGCCGCCAGCGGCAGTGAAGGTTACCGCAAGGTTGGGGTTGTAGTTCACGCCCACGGTTCCGTCGGGCAAGGCATACGGTGTGGAGGGCGTTCCCTTGCCGGGGGAGACGACCAGCGTGTCCCCTTCCAGAAGCACGGTCTGTTTGGCGCCCGTTACGTTGTTGGAGTCGTCGGTCAGCGTCAGCACATCGGAGATGTTCTGGCTGCCGGTTGCTGAGGGTGTGAAATTGAAGGCATAGAGGCATGTGGCCCCAACCGCCAGTGAGCCGTTGGCGGCTCCCGATTGCACCTGTGGGCAGGTGGAATCCGTAGCCAGCGCAAACAGGCTGGGGCTGGCGCCAAAGGCGGGGTTCACGCCGCTGGTGGGCGCGGGAATGGTGAGCGCGCTGTTGCCGGCGTTGATCACGGTGACCGAGTTCTCCGCGCTGGCCACGCCAGCCAGGCTGTCAAAGCCCAGAACCGGCCCAGTCGAGCTGGTTTCCTGGGCGCTGGCCACCACGGAGTTGTTCAGGAAGTCGGAGATGTACAGGTCCCCTGGGCCCGCAATCGCGATTCCCATGGGCGTGTGGAGCGATGCAGGGTTGGTGTTCAGTGGGATGGCGCTCGTTAGCGACGTGGCGCTGGCCGGCAGTAGCAAAACCTGGTTGTTGCCCGTATCGGCTACGTAGAGGTTGCCAACGCCATCGGCGGCCAGCATCAGCGGGCCGGTGAGCGTAGAGCCCTGCGATCCCGCGGTAAGCGCCGTTGCGGCACCGCCCGAGGCGACCTTGACGATGCTGCTGCCGTCCCCAACATAAAGGTTGCCCGAGCCGTCCACCGCCAGGCCAAAGGGCGAGGCCAGCGTTACGCCCGTGATCGCCAATGCCTGGGCCGTTCCGCCGGTGGGATACTCCACAATGCGCGCCGTGCCGCCTGGGGCGTTGGTGGAGGAACTTGGGGTGCCCAGATCGGTGGTGTAGACGTTGCCCTTGCTATCCACGGCAACGCTGAAGTTGTTGGTAAGGGTGAGCGAGCCGTTGTCGAGGATCTGCGCGGAACCGGCCGGCGTCACCTCCACAACCGTGCCGTCGGCATTATCGGCAATGTACAGGTTGCCCGCTCCGTCCAGCGCCACGCCGGTGGGATAGTGCAGAACGATTCCCGGTGTAGCCACGGTGGAGATTGCGCCGGCCGCGGTGGCTTTGACCACGCGGTTGTTGAAGATGTCGGCGATGTACAGGTTACCGGCCGGATCGACGACCATGCCGCTGGGTCCGTTCAGTGCCTGCGGGTTTGTGAGAGCCGAAAGATCCTTGAAGGCCACGGAGCTAACCGCGCCGGGCGAGAACAGCGCCAGCGGGGCCGTGCCCACGGCGGAGATCAACTGCTGCGCTGCGATGTGCTTGCTGCTGTCCAGCAGTTGTACCGCGCCGTAGCGGGTGCCGGGAGCCATAGCCTGGAAGGCCACCACCACCGTGCAGGTGTCGCCGCTGTTGTAGGTCTTGGCTGTACAGGTTCCCTTGCCGGAGTCCGTGAAGTCCATTCCGGCAATGCCCTGGGTCAGCACCGCTACGTTGACTAAGTTGGTGGTTGCCGAGAAGGTGAAGGTCAGCGTCTGCTGGGTGGCGGAGTCGATGCTCACCGTACTGCCGGCGTCGGAGACGATGGTGAGCAGGTAACTTGCGTTGCCCGTGCTGCCCGTGCTGTCCGTTGCGGTAATGGTGAAGGGGAATACCCCGGCGCTTGCGGGCGATCCGCTCAGGATGCCGGCGGCGCTCAGCGCCACTCCTGGCGGCAACGCGCCCAGGGTAACGGCATAGGTGTAAGGCGCGGTTCCGCCGCTGGTGACGGCAATCGTCTGGCTGTAAGCCGCGTCCACCGTGCCGTTGGGCAAACTCCCGCTAGCGGGAGTGAAGGCAAAGGCGGCAACACCGGTCCCGGTCAGGAAGATGCTGCTTGTGGCGTTGGCCGAGCCCAGGTTCGAGTAGGTCAAGTCCAGGCTGGAGGCAATGGCTCCCTCCATCTGGGGCGTGAAAGCAATCGCGAAGATGCAGCTGGCGTTCGGCCGGAGCGTACTGTTCGTGAGGCTCTGCGACTCGATCAGGCAATCGCGCGCCGCACTGTAGGTAAAGCTGCCGGTGGTGTCCACAATCCCGGTCTCAGGGCCGAAGTTCAGATCGGCGTTGCCGGCGTTGGTCACGGTAAAGCTCAGCGCTCCGTCCGTAAGGTCGCGGCTTCCCTGCGAGGTGGGGGTCACAAAGCTCAACGCCATGGGAGCCGCCGCGTAGTTTTCTTCCAGCAGCAGCGAGTTGTGGCTATCGGCCAGGTAGACGTTGCCGCGGCCATCGAGCGCAATGGCGGAAGGAACGGTGAGGGTGGCGATGGTGGCAATGGAGGAGGGAAGCGAGAAGCTGCCGTCCGGGAGCTTGACGAACTTCAGCAGGTTGCTGGCGCCGGCGTTGGCAACCAGGACGTTGCCGTTCACGTCCACGGCTACGCCTGCGGGTTGATGCAGGCCAGCGGTCAGCCGGGTCTCCGGATAGCGGTCGCCCCACTCGTCCGGCGGCTCGATCTGGACCAGGTTCAGCGTGGAATCCGCAATGTAGACGTAGCCCTTGCGATCGACGGCCAGTGCGGCGGGTGACTGCAGGGCATAGTAGGTGGCCAGCGCCCACGGGGTGTAGAAGCCACTGTCCCAGGAGGGACAGGTCTTCAACACCCGGCTGTTGCCGGTGTCGGCAATATAGACGCAACCGCGGCCATCCACGGCAACGGCGCTGGGAGCGGACAATCCGCCGGAAGCGGCATTGACCGTGGCACTGGTCACCACAATGGCCGAGGCATACGGCGGGGCGAGCATCCAGATCGTATTGTTGCCGGAGTCGGCCACAAACACGTTGCCCGCGCCGTCCACCGCCACGCTGCGCGGAATGCCGAGCCCGGCGCTGGCGGTCAGGATCGCGGTGGCCTGCCCGGTGTTGTCGATCTTCAGAACCTGATTCAGGCCGGAGTCGGCCACAAACACGTTGCCGCTGGCGTCCACGGCAATGCCCTGCGGATTCTGGACCGCGATGCTGCTGGCCACGCTGGATTCAAGGCCGGGAGCGAAGTTGGCTGCCGGGCCCTTGCCGCCGCCATGCAGGAATGCGGTGGCCAGGATGTTGCCGTTGGGGTCGAGCAACTCGACCGCGCCCAGCCGCTGGCCGGGGAGCAGAGGAGCAAAGCTGACGTCTACGGTGCAGGAAACATTGCCCTGGCCATAAATCCCGGTGACGCAAGTGCCGGTTCCGGCATTGGAGAAGTCAAGGCCGGCCGCGCCCTGCGTGGCTACGAGGGCGGGAGAGCTTCCCAGAGCAAAGTTGCCGTTGAAGGTAAAGCTCACCGTCCCGGTTGCCGCGGTTTTGCCCAGCGTGACCAATCCCAGGTCCAGCGAGCCGCTGGCGTAGGCCGCCACAGGATAGACACTGGGGGCAAAGGAGAGCGAACCGGAATAGCCATCGCTATCCGTCGCTGTCACCGTAAAGTCCATGCCGCCCACGTCCCCAATGCTGGGGACGCCGTGCAGCAGGCCGTTGCTCTCCAGCCGGAGCCAGGCCGGAAGCGATCCCGCGGTCACGGCAAAGGTGTAGTTCCCGCTACCGCCGATGGCGGTGATCCTCTGGTTGTAGGGAATGCTCACCGCGGCGTCCAGCAGCATCGGCGTGGTGATCGAGATCAGCGGCGGAGCAATGGTCAGCGCGTACGGCGCGCTTCCGGTCTGATGATTGGCGTCGGTCGCCATCACCGTAAACAGGAACAGGCCCGTGGTCATGGGCGTTCCGGAGAGCACTCCGGCGGGGCTCAGCGTCATCCCGCTGGGCAAGGTTCCGGCGGAAAGGGCAAAGGTATACGGAGCCGTTCCTCCGTTGCTGGAAGTAGCGCCAAAGGTGACCGGGCTGTAGACGGCTTCGGCAACGCCTTCGCCCAGCGCGCCGTTGGCGGGAGTGAGCGTAATCGTGGGCGATCCAATCGGCAGTGTGTAGCCCTTGACACCGGTAAATCCGTTGCTGTCGGTCGCGGTAATGGTAAACGTGGCGTTGCCGGATGCGGTGGGAATGCCCGCTAGCACGCCGTTGGTCAAGCTCATGCCGCTGGGCAGGGCTCCGCCGGTGACGGCAAAGCTGTAGGGCGCCGCACCTCCGGTGCCGCTGAATGCAAGCTGGTAGTTGGTCTCTCCCACGGTTCCGGCAGAAAGTCTGCCGTTCATGGGAATCACGGAGACCGTGGGAGCATACAGGGTGAGTGAGTAAGCCTTGGTCAGCGAGAAGGGTGCGCCGGTTCCGGTGGTACTGTCGGCGGCCTGAACGGTGAAGTTGAAGTTGCCTGCGCTGGTCGGTATTCCGGAGAGCACACCAGCCGCGCTCAGCGTCAGCCCCGCGGGCAATGCGCCGCTGGCCACGGTGAAGGTAGAGGGGCTGGTGCCGCCGCTGAGGGTAAAGGTCTGGGTATACGCGATCTCGGCGGTTGCGGCCGTCAAGGCAGTGCGCGCTGGAGCCAGGCTCAAGCGCGGAGCCGCAAGGGTGATGGAGTACGAACGGTTGCCGGTCTGGCTGGCGCTGTCGGTAGCCGTTACCGAGAAGGTGAAGGTTCCGGTGGCGGTGGGTGTGCCGGAGAGCACGCCATTCACCAGTTGCAATCCGGCCGGAAGCGCGCCGCTGGTCACGGCAAAGGTGTAGGGCGTAACTCCGCCATTGGCCGTAAAGCCCTGCGCGTTGTAGGCTGAGCCGGCGGTTCCACCCGGCAGCGAAGTGGGCGCAACCAGGATCGCCGTGTTGGGCACGTTCAGGGTATAGGCCTGTGCGGCGCTGGTGTACGGACCTCCGTTGGCGGCAGGCGTGCTGTCGGTGGCGGTAATCGTAAAGTTGACAGTTCCCGTGGCCGTTGGCGTTCCGGAGAGCAGGCCGGTGGCTGGGTTGAAGCTCAGCCCCGCGGGCAGTGTGCCGCTGGTCAGAGCCAGAGCATAGGTGTAAGGCGCAAGGCCGCTCGATGCCGTGAACTGCTGACGGTACGCCGAGCCAGCCACGGCATCGGTCAGCGTTCCGGCAGCCGGAGAAATGACGATGGTGGGCGCGGTCGCGGTGCCGTTCAGTGAAATGGTCTGCGTGGTGCCGCTGGCGGAGTTATCGGTCAGCACCAGTGATCCGCTGAGTGTGCCGATGGAGCCGGGCTGGAAACTCAGATTGAAGCTGCACGCGCTGCTTGCTGCCATGCTCTTGGCCGAGCCTCCCGCGCTGACGCTGGGGCAGGTGGTGGATTGCAGCGTGAAGCCGTTCGACAGGCTCGGATTGTTGCCCGCACCCTGCACCGGGAAGCTCAGCGGAGCATTGCCCAGGTCAAAGAGCGTGACGGCCTGCACCGAACTGGTGGCGTCAATGGCGGTGCTCGCAAAGTTCAGTGTCGGGGCGATCTGCTGACGATCCAGAACGATCGAGCCATCGGCATAGTTGATGATTGCCAGATCGCCGCTGCGGCTGACCGCAATGCCGTAGGGCAACCCGAGCGCGACGGTCCCGGTGCTGAGTGCCTGCGCCTGGCTGGAACCGGCGGGAATCATCACCACCCGGTCGTTGCCCATGTCGCAGATGAACAGATCGCCGGCCGGATCGATGGCGATGGCCGAGGGGTTCGAATAGGAGACCGAGCCGGAGCTGGTGCTGTAACTCGTGCTCAGGATGCTCGGGGTTCCATTCTTGCTGATGGCCACAATGTTGTTGTCGCCAAAGTTGGCAACATAGACGTTGCCGGCCGTGTCCACCGCGGCGCTCATCGGCTGATTCAGCGGGCTGCCGGAGAACAACACTTTGGCCGAGCCGCCCGCCGGGAACAGAACGATCTGGTTATTGGTTCCATCGGCGGCGTAGACGTTTCCCGCGCCATCCACCGTCAGGCTGGTAGGCAACAGCGACAAGCCGTTGCTGTCCAGTTGGGCAAAATTTCCCTGCGGCGTAACCTCGACCACCGTGTTTCCGTTGGCGACCACATAGAGATTGCCCGCGCCGTCCCGTGCCAGACCGCTGGCATTGGGCAGGCCGGCCGCGGCCACGGTTGCCGCCGCCACGCCCGAGGAGGGCGAAGTCAACAGCACCACCCTGCCGTTCCCGGCGTCCGCCAGATAAAGGTTTCCTTGCGCGTCAAAGACCGGGCTGTTGGCGTTGCTCAGCCCTGTCGCCCCCAACCCGCTGGCCGTAACCATGGCGACGGTACCGGGCGAGAAGCTTGCCGCCGGCCCAATGCCAACACCTGTTACCAGCGCCTGGGCCAGCGGATTTCCAGACCCATCCAGCAACTGGACCGCACCCATCTGGAGGCCCGGCTGCGTGGGAGTGAAGGACGCAATCATCGTGCAAGTTGTGTTGGCGGAGAAGCTGGAGGCGCTGCAACTGCCGGTTTGGGCGTCGGCAAAGTCCAGGCCCGCCGTGCCCTGCGTCAGCACCGCCGTACTGCTGATCGTGGTGTTGCCAGTAAACGAGAAGACCAGCGTCACCGGCGAACTGGTTTTGCTCAGCGCCACTGCGCCCAGGCTCGCCTGCGTGGTCATCACTTCCTGGATGCCCAGGGACGTGCGCGCATCGGCCACAAAGACATTCCCAAGCCCGTCGGCGAAGACGCCGGTGGGTGCGGTCCATCCGTTGTTCCAGGTCGCGGTTGCCTGGAAGGTGCCATTCACTGCTTGCAGTTCCGTAATGCTGGCCGCGGTCGCATCGGCCACAAAGACATCGCCCTGCGCGTCCACGGCCACTCCGATGGGGGGGGTGAAGTTGCTGGCCAGAGTATTCACTGTTGTATAACCGCCAGCTTGGAGGACTTCGCTGACCGCGTGGCTCAAGTTACCGGCAACATAGAGGTTGCCTGCCGCATCCAGGGCCAGGCCCATGGGCTTGTTCCAGGGCGCGCTGGTGGCGATGGCGGTAATCGAGGGCGTAGCCGGAAATACGCCCACCGCGGTGGCTGCGATCTCTTCCAGCGCGTTGGCGCCGCTCACAGCCTGGCTGAAAAACACATTGCCCTGCGCGTCCACAGCTATGCCCGAGGGCGCGGTCAAACCGATGGCCAACGTCACTACCGTCGGAGTGGCCGAAAACACGCCTGGGCTGGAGGCAACAATCTCCTGGATCGCCCCGCTGCCAGAATCGGCCACATAAAGATTCCCGTTCCCATCGAGCGCCAGTGCCGAGGGGCTGGCTATGCCGCTTGCCAGGGTGCGGATGACGGCCGGCGTCGGGAACGCTCCATGGAAGGCCGCAATCTGCTTCACGGCATGATTGCCGGTATCGGCAACGTACACATTGCCGCTGCTATCTGCAACCACCGCAGCGGGATTCAACCAGCCGCTCCCCAATGCGGTCTGTGCATAGCGGAATTGCACCGTTTGGCTCGCGCCAGGTGTGGCAGCCAGGGTTCCCACGGCCAAAAGCAGGGCAGTGACGGCGATAAAACGCCGGCGAATCATCTGCAAAGGGAGTTGAAGGGAACGGGAGAGAAGATTGCCCAAACGGAACTTCGACACCATGGAGAGGCCTCCGTTGCTCAGCTGCAGGCAGGCGCCGTACGCAGCGAGCCCGATGTGGAGTGGCTATAAAGCAAGGCCGTACCGGTCTGGATTGCAGACGTTGGCGGCCGAATCTAGCTTGCGAAACATCTGGAGTTGATTGCCAGCTCTTTAGAGCCAGCAGTTCGTCCTATCTCAAATAACTTATCGCCTTGCGGCCATGATTCATCGCTGGTTTGTGACCAACGGTCCGCATTTTTGCCCCGAGGTAATGTGACAAAAGATTCGTGAGAGTCCTGCCGTCCAGCTTTGCGTCAACTGCGGAATATGGATAAAAGGAGTCGAAAAACAAGGCTGCATGCCTGTCCGGAGAAAGCCGATGCACTTGAGCCGCGCCTTTCACCTCTACCAGCCTTGGATGGTTATGTTTCAGGCAGATGGTCGTTTTTGTTTTGCATCACTCGTACACCAGCTTTTGCCGACCCACGAGCGATGAAATGGGCGGAGGGAGCAGGGGCCTTCAGGCCCCCTGAATTGAGAGCTTGAATCATCAATGGGCCTTCAGCCCCGGTCCTTTTCGTCGCTGCATTGTTTTGTTGGACTTGCTAAGTAGTTTCCTTTTAGTTCCCCACCGACGTTGCCGACCTGCGGGACATGAAACTCCGGGTGCTCCACCCTTGGCGCGCTTCTGTCCTTGGGGCTGGGTCCGGTCTCTATTGATCCGCTCCTAAATACTGACAACTGGGTGGGATAGAGTGGCCCTATTTGAGGGCCGGATCAACAATGCGGTTCGCGCAAGGCGCTTACCACCGGAGTCTTCCACGCAAAGCGCTGCGAGAGCAGCTTGAGGGCCAGCGCGGCGGCGCAACCGGCCAGGGTGGAGATGGTGCGGTCCACTCCTAGCCACTCCAGGCCCAGAAACACAAAGGCGGCCAGGAGCGCGGCCAGTGTATAGGGCTCGCCACGCTCAAAAACGCGGGGCGTGCGCCCCATCAGAACGTCGCGCAGCGATCCGCCGCCAGCGGCCGTAATCAGACCGAGCAACAGGGCCGGCAGCATTGTGAGGCCCGCGTTCAACGCGCGGCTCACCCCGGCCACCGTGAACAGGCCCAGCGAAGCCGCATCGGCCAGCCACACGGCCCGCACCACAAAGCGTTGCGCACGGCCCATGCTGAGCAGCGCCACACTGCCTGCGCCAAGCGAGATCAGCAGATAGCGCGGGTCCAAAAACGCCAGCGGCGGCCCCTTGCCCAGCAGCACATCGCGCGCAATGCCACCGCCCAGCGCCGTGATCAGCGCCAGCCCCAGCACCCCGATAAAGTCGTAGTTGTACTCACGGCTCCGTCGGGCCTCCAGAGCTCCGGCCAGTGCGCCAGCTGCCACACCGGAAAACTCCACGGCGGAAAAAACGGTCATTGCGTGCAGATCGATCGTTACCATGCACTTTTCAGCATATCCCCGCGGGCGGGCGCTGCTGACCTTGATCTTGAGACCAGGGATCGAACTCCCTCTGATTCATCGATGCCCTCTGTGTGCCCCATCCTTTCCGCGAACTTTGCGGAAAGGGTCAAAGAACGCTGAACCGCTGGCCGCACCGCAGGTGCCGCTGGCCGTACCGCAGGTGCCGCGGCTCGCACCGCGGGTGCCCCGTCCTGCAAGGACGGGAAGAGTCTAGACCCGAGTGGAGCCGCAGGCGCAACCCGGGGAAAGCTGCCGAGATATGCCGAGCCGCCCTATAAGGGCGGCCTGAAACGCGGCCTTCAGGCCGCGCTTTCTTTTGCCTCCCAAAATCTATCGAGGGTAGGCCTTCCATCCTCCCTACCTGCGGCGTAACCGCGTCTGCTAGCCCTGAGGACGGCGCGAAGCGCAGCTGGCCCCACCGCAGGTGGCTTCACCATGCCCCCAGCTGCTAGCCTTTCCTGTTGAGTAGATTGAAGGAGACCCCCTTGGCTCGTTTCACCGGATTGCTCGGAATCGCCGCAGTACTTTTGGCCGCATGGCTCTGTTCCACCGATCGCCGCCGCATCCGTTGGCGCACCATTGCCTGGGGCCTGGGCCTGCAGGTCACCTTCGCCTACATCGTGCTCTGCTTTGACTACGGCCAGCGCTTCATGACCTGGGCCGGCAGCATCGTCACCCAGATGCTGGCCTGCACCTTTGCCGGCGCGGGCATGGTCTTTGGCCAGCTCGGCCTGCCCGGCGGAGGCGAGTTCGGCAAGCTCGTCCCTCCCGGTCAGGGCGTGGTCTTCGCCTTCCAGGTCCTGCCCACTATCATCTTCATCTCCGCCTTTTTCGCGCTGCTTTATCACATCGGCGTCATGCAGATCATCATCCGCGCCATGGCCTGGGTCATGCTGAAAACCATGCGCATCTCCGGCGCTGAAAGCATGAACGTGGCGGCCAGCATCTTCATGGGGCAGACGGAAGCGCCGTTGACGATCCGCCCCTTCCTGAAGGGAGCCACGCGCTCGGAGTTGATGACCATCATGACCAGTGGCATGGCCCACGTCTCCGGCGGCATCATGGCCATGTACATTGCGCAGGGCGTGGAGGCGCGCCACCTGCTGGCCGCCGTCATCATGACCTCGCCCGGCACCATCCTTCTGGCCAAGATGCTGGTGCCTGAAACCGAGACCCCCGCCACCGAAGGCCGGGTCGTTATCCCCAAGGACGAGCTGCACACCAACGAAAATTTTATTGGAGCCATTGCTCGCGGCACCATCGACGGCGGCAAGCTGGCCTTCAATGTGGCCATCATGCTGATCA
>CAZYDF010000080.1:0-19491 GCA_964645855.1 uncultured Occallatibacter sp. | reverse complement strand
ACTGGTCGGCTAAAATCACACCTGTTGCACTTGGAGCTTGAATCCGCCCACCCAAACAGTATCCAGTTACAGAATCAATAAAAAAACTAGCTCACCTTGAGCACGATGATGGTTTCGTCGTCAAAGCGCTCGCGTGCGCCCTGGAAGCGGGTCACGTCGGTGAGGATGGCTTCGGCAATCTCGGTGGCCGAGCGGTCGCCGAACTCGCACAGCACGCTCGCAAGCCGGTCCTGGCCATACATCTCTTCGTGCCCGTTCTCGGCGTCCAGAATGCCGTCGGAGATGAACACGACCACGTCGCCGGGCTGGGTCTGGACCGTAAGCTCGTCAAAGCTGACATCGGGGAAGAGACCGAGCGGGAAACCCTCCACCTGGACGGTCTCAGACCTGCACCCGCGGCAGAGCACGGGCTGCACCGCGCCGGAGTTCGCAATGTTCAGGGTGCGCTGTTCGTCGTCCCAGAGGGCGAACAGCAGGGTGACGTACTGCGATTCCAGCTTGCGTTCTTGCAGGGCGTCGTTCAGCACCTTCAACATCTGAGCCGGGGTGGGTTCTTGAGCCGCGGCGGCGCGCATAATGCCGCTGACCATGGCCGCAAACAGCGCTGCTGGAGCAGCCTTTCCGCTCACATCGCCCAGCACAATGGCGGTGCGGGAGGGGCCGTACTCCACAAAGTCGTAAAGGTCGCCGCCTATGGTGCGGGCCGGCAAAAAGCGCACCGCCAGCTCGGCGTTGTTGACGGTGGGCGCGTGGGCCGGCAGCAGGCGCAGTTGTACCTCGCGCGCCATGGCAATATCGCGCTCCAGTTGCCGTTCCTGGCTGTGCACGCGCTGGTAGAGGCGCGCATTCTCAATGGCGATGGCCACCTGCGCGGCCAGGGTAGCCATCACGCGCTCATGCTCTTCGGTAAAGCAGTGGGTGCGGGTATGTTCCAGATCCAGCACGCCGGTGATGCGGCCTTTGTAGAAGAGCGGAACAATCAGCTCGGAGCGGGTCTCCTCGTTCATGGCAATGTAGCGCGAATCCTTGCGCACGTCGCCCACGTTGATGGTGCGCCACTCGCGCACGGCTGCGCCCACCAGGCCGCTGGTCACCGGGATACGGCGCAGGGGTGCGTGGACAGCACCAAATCGCCACGCGTAGCGGGTGATCAGCGTCTCGCCCTTTTCGTCCAGCAGCAGGACGGAGAACATCTGGTAGTCGATTAGCCGGCGCAGCAGTTGGCCAACGCGCTCCAGCAGCGGATCAAGATCGAGGATGGAGGCGATCTCCACCGAGATCTCGTTCAACACTTCCAGAGTCTGCGCCTGGCGGCTGACGCGGGAGTAAAGCCGCGCATTCTCAATGGCCGTGGCAATGCGCGAAGCGGTAAACGTGGCCACGCGCTGATGCTCGGGCTGGAAGTAACCGGGCTGGTCGCTCTCCAGGTCCATGACGCCGATCAACCGGTTCTTGGCGATCAGGGGAACGGCAAGCTCCGAGCGCACCTCGGGATTGGAGGCGATGTAGTTTCCCGAGTCAGCCACGTCGCTGACCAGCAGCGGCTGGCGGGTCATGGCCACCTGGCCCACCACTCCTTTGCCCACCGGAATCCTCTGCCGCTCCACCTCCGGTCCGTGACCGATCTGGAAGCGCATGCGCAGGTCGTGGGTGCGATCGTTCAACAAGAGGATGGAGAAGTAACGGTAGTGGATGACCGCTTTGACCAGTTCGGCCGTGCGGCCCAACAGCGTCTGCAAATCGAGCGTGGTGTTCAACGCCTCCGTCAGCTCCAGAAGATAGGCGGTGTCAGCAGCTTCAATGCGTGGATTGGCGGAGATGAGCGGCGCGGAGTGCGCCGGCCGGTAGTCACCCTCGAACTCGGGACTGTCCTGCGGATTGGGAGAGGATGAAGTCATCAGGCTTGAAGGAAATCATAGCGTAAGCAGAGCACGCGCGCACAGGGCACAAAGGTGCGGGACGCGCGCGGCCTCTCAGATCGGTAGATGAAGGCACTGCGTGCGGCAGACGCGCTTCGCGCCAGGTTTTGTATCAAGACACGACTTCAGTCGTGTCGCAAACAGCACAAAATAAAAGATGGGCTTAAGCTCCTGAGGGATGTTTCCATTCAGGCGACGCGAAACGATCTGCCGCACCGCAGGTGCCTTTACAGGCTGCGGTAAAACTCTCAAAGGAAGGCTAGAAGCGTCAGGGCATGACTTTAGTCGTGCCGTAAGTGCCATAAAAACAACGAGGGCTTTAGCCCCTGCGGGAAACTTCCAACTGAAATCAGCTCCAAAGCAGAGTTTTTCCGCAGCCTGTTTATCGCAAAGCGGGTGGGATGCTCCCACATCGTCTGGGGTCCGGATCGATCGGGTTGCGCCGATTGCGGGAGAGGCAATCGGCGCGAGAGGAAATGGCTGTTATGCGCCCAGTTCGCGCAGAATGGCCACGGAGGCTGATGCGCCAATGCGGCTGGCGCCGGCTTCAAGCATGGAGCGGGTATCGGCCAGGGTGCGGATGCCGCCCGAGGCCTTGACGCCGCAGCGATTGCCAGCCACGCCGCGCATCAGCGCGATGTCCGCCACGGTGGCGCCGCTTTTGGAAAAGCCGGTGGAGGTCTTGATGAAGTCCGCGCCGGCGGTGATCGAGATCTCCGAGGCCAGCAGCTTCTCTTCGGTGGTGAGCAAAGCGGTCTCAAGAATGACCTTGAGCAGCGCGCCCCGGTTGTGGGCAACCTCAGCGGCGGCGCTCACGGCATGGTGGACGGCCTTGCGGTCGCCGCTCTTCAGGTAGCCGATGGGCATCACCATGTCCAGTTCAGCTGCGCCCAGGCGCGTAAGGGCTTCCGCCTCCTGGCGCAGCGTGGAGGCCAGCGACGCACCCAGTGGGAAGCCAATGACCACGCCCACTGGGACGCCGGTTCCAGCCAGCACGCTGACGGCAAGGGGAACCCAGGCCGGGTTTACCATGGCGCAGGCAAAACGGTAGGTAGCCGCTTCGCGGCAAACCTCCTCAACCTGCGCACGGGTGGCCTCGGGCTTCAGGATGGTGTGGTCAATGACGGCGGCCAGGGCCTGTGCGCTGGACAAAGCCTGGCGGGCAAAGACAGCCGCGTCAAAGACGCCGTTGTCGAATTCAAGTTCTTGGGTATCAATCGGATTGAGGGCGCTCATCAGCGGTAGCTCCGGGGAGGGCGGCGGGATTTTCAGGGCCCGGCCACGTTCGCTCCGGTGATGAGTATAGAGCCTGAGGCAGGCGATTCCCAAGACAATGAGGCCGGGCTGCGGTACGGAAGATGGGAATCGCGCGCCAGTGTGAATGTTTTCGGTGGGAACTACTTTTCCAGGATCTGCAGCCGCTGTTTGGCCTGCCACTCCTGGTTGACATACTTGCCGGCGGAGGCGGTAACGAACTTGTGATAGTAGCTCACGGCCTGCTGTTTCTGATGCAGGGTGTCGTAGGCCGTGGCCCACAGGAAGTAGGTCGACGCATTGTCGGGAGCGAACTTGGCGCGCACTTCCAGCGCGTGCAGCGTAACTTCCGGCAGGTTGACGCGCGAAGCCGTGAAGGCCAGGCCGCTCAAGGCGTCAATGTTGGCTCCGTCGATCTTGGTTGCTTTGTCAAAGGCGGTGAAGGCGTCCGGAAAGCGACCCAGCCGGACCAGGTTCTGCCCATGGGCCACCAGCAGTTGGGCGTTGCCGGGAGCGGTGGCAATCAGTTGGACGTAAAGCGCATCCGAATCGGCGGTTTCGCCCGCCTCCGCCAACACCTCCGCCAACATGCGGGTAAGGACAGCATCCTCAGCGTGAGCAGCGTGCAGCTTCTGGAGCAGGGGAATGGCCTCAGGCTTGTCCTCGGCGGCCAGCACCGTGGCCAGCTGCGCGCTCAGCGCCAAGTCGTCGGGGATCTGCTCCAGCGCGGCGCGCAGAAACGACTCCGCTTCCGGGAACTTCTTCTGTGCAATCAGCAGATGCGCCAGTCCGGCGTTGGCCTGGGGCGACTTGGCATCGCGCGCCAGCAATCGGCGATAGGCGGCCTCCGCCTCATCGAGCTGCTCATTCTGCTCGGCCAGGCTGGCGGCCATCAGGGTGTCTTCCGGGGTCTCCGGCGCGTACTTCAGAGCTTCCAGCAGGTCCTTGGAAGCCTCACCCAGGTCGCCGCCGTGGTCCGCCAGGCTGCGGTCAATCTGCGCCAGCGCGCGCCAGGCGCGGGCCTTCAGCGCCGGCCCCGCATCGCCCGGATCGAGCCGCGTGGCGGAACCAAGCTCCAGACGAGCCTCCGCCAGCTTTTGCTGGCGAGCCAGCAGCAAACCAAGCGAGAGATGCGCTTCAAACGAGTTGGGATTGGCCTGGACGGCGCGGCGATAGAAGCCGGCAGCATCGTCCAGGTGGCCTTGCGCGTCGGCCGCG
Source organism: uncultured Occallatibacter sp. (assembly GCA_964645855.1). GTDB lineage: Bacteria > Acidobacteriota > Terriglobia > Terriglobales > Acidobacteriaceae > Telmatobacter. Next base: position 15,100 of record CAZYDF010000080.1, on the reverse strand, counting down.
TAACCCGCGTCAAACAGGGCGCGCGCATCGCCGGGGTGGGCGGCCAGCCAGGGACTCAGTTTGTCCTCGGCCGTCTTCCAGTCCGCCTTGGCCAACGCGGCCTCGGCATCCAGAACGGCCTGGGAGGGAGGCTGGTCAGCTGCGGGCTGCGCGGGGGCCACGTCGCCGGCGGGGTTGGCCACGCTGGAAGAGGATTCCTCCTGAGGCTGGGTGGGCTGAGGTTGAGCGGGTTGCTGCGCCTGAGCGGCGGCAGCCAAAATCATTGCAAGTAAAAAAATCCGAAGCACGAAGAACCTCTACTTCCAGTGTACGGGAGACACAGAGAACAGATCAGATTTGGGCGATCTGGTTCTCAGACGGAAGGAAACAGGATTGGTTTCAGGGCTCGGCGCATTCGTTTCAGTTCGGCCGCATTTTGCTGGAGTTGCTCGTTACCCCACACCGTGCGGGCATCTTCGCGGCAATCTTTGGCCAGGTCCAGGCCGATGGATTCAAAGGAGCGGTGAGAACAGGAACGTTTCAGCGCCTGTGGATCTTTCCAGCACCCAATCAAGAAGACACGGTCTCTCAAGTCGGAGGAGATACGTCCTTCAGCCTCTTGACGCCGGTTCGGGGCTTCATCGAAATCGAGGATCAGCACCATGCGCCGCTTGGGGAATTTGCGCATCCCGACAATGTGATCGGCTTCAAAAACGTCCAGCACTTTGATCCATCCACCTACGTATTGAAGCACCTGAATGGAGCGCGCGGCAATCGAATAGTCCAGCACAAAGCCGTTCGCCAATTCGGCATCGTCTTCGGGCAGAACGTGGATGTGGTCGTCGTACTTGCTTGTGCTCATGGCCAGAGATCGCCGGTGATGAGAGAACTGACCAGATCACCCTGAAGATTCATCTGGTCCAGGGTGCGGGCCATGGTTGGTTCCAGATGGCTCTTCCGGTAGAGTGCGATGGTGTTTTCTTTCGAAAAGCGCCGGATTGCTTCAGGATTGTGCGACGTGGCAATAAATTGACCGCTCTGCTGAAACTCGCGGCGTATCGCCATAATGAACTGCGATACTTCATCCAGCGACAGGTAGTTGTCTGGTTCATCCCAGAAGCAAAGCAATGGGCCGTAGGAAGCGTTTGCGGCAAGAACCAGCGCGCAGATTACGAAGCATTTTTCCCCATCCGAGAGGCCGTCGAAAGGGATCATGATGCTGCCGGAATCGGTGGCGAACTGAAAGACCAGGCTCCGCGCATCGGCCCCTACTGGCAGGTTGCGGATCTCTTTCAGGTCTGGCATCAATGCACGCAGGTAGTCATATACCTTTGTGTAGGCGGATGGTGCCTGTGTCAGTAGCCCTGTAAACCAAGCGCCGAGATCGGTCAAATGGTGATTCGGTTGAAGCGTCTCTCCCTCTGAGTCACCTCGAATCAAGGCTGGGATGGGACGCAGAAGAAGCATCTGGGCAAGCCATTGCTTGAATGTGTTCGCAAATGCGCCAACAAGATCAAATTGAAAAATCGGCAGGGCAACAAGATGCGAGTCGATAGAAAAACTTTCCAACGCTAGCCCGCCCGGCCTGAATTCCGGCTTATCGATCTGCGCTCCGTTTCTTGTATAAACGAAACGTTCATCGCACTTCAGCGATTCATCCAGGACACACAATTCCTTTGAGCCAGTAGGCAGTTCAAAGGAGGTCGAGTAAGCGTAAACTCCAGTCTTCAGTTCCGCTTCGATTTCGAAGCGCACAGGGATGCCTGATTGCCCCTGCGTCATATCCGTTGGCTTGATCAACTCGCCCACACGGTTCGTACCGCGCGCAATCTTCTGCAACACCTCAAGTGCTGCCACAATAGTCGATTTGCCTGCCCCATTTTTGCCAATCAAAAGGGCGGACGGCATGCCGGCGATGGGCAGGTCGAAGTTCTGCAAACAACGGAAGTTGTTGATGTACAAGCGTCTGATCACACCAACATGATACACGCGATTACAAAAGGTCAAAGAAAAATTCCTTTTTGGTGTGAGGCGTCGTGGCGACCCTATTGCGCGAACTCACCGCCTATAATGAAGAATGCACTTCACCCAATTGGCCCATTCTGCGGGGCGGGGTGTGGCGCAAGAAGAGATCTTCCCGGTGCCTTCCCTTTGAACGATGCCATCGTTATCCGCGGCGCGCGGACGCACAACCTGAAGAACGTCTCCTGCGAGATTCCGCACGGTCTGCTGACGGTGGTCAGCGGTGTGTCGGGATCGGGCAAGTCCTCTCTGGCCTTTGACACCATCTATGCCGAGGGACAGCGGCGCTACGTCGAATCGCTTTCGGCCTATGCGCGGCAGTTTCTGGAGCGTATTGAGAAGCCTGACTGCGACTCCATCGACGGACTGGCTCCGGCCATCGCCATCAAGCAGAAGAACTCCACCCGCAATCCCCGCTCCACGGTGGCCACGGCTACCGAGATCTACGACTACATGCGCCTGCTGTGGGCGCGCTGCGGAACCGTCTATTGCACGGAGTGCGATGGAGTGGTGAAACGCGACAGCGTGGATGAGGCCACGGAAACCGTGCTCGCCCTGGGCGAGGGCGTCCGCCTGCAGGTCTTCTTCCCGGTCACCATGCCAACGCCCGTATCAGAGAGCGCGGCAGCCGGCGCCAAACCCGCCAAGGCCGCCAAGAAGAGCGTCAGCGCGGCAAAGCCGACCAAGGCCGCGGCTCCCACCGCGGAACAGTTGCATCTTGAGTCTGTGAAGGCTCGCCTGGCGGAGCTGCGTGCGGCGGGCTATAACCGCCTTTGGCAAAAAGGCACAATCTTTGAGTTTTCCAGCCCCGAGTCGCTGATCGATCTGGACCTGACCCAGCCCGTCTTTGTTCTTCTGGATCGCATTGTGGTGAGCATGGAAAACCGCTCGCGCATCGTGGATGCCATTGAAGGCGCGTATCGCGAGGCCGGCGAGGTGATTTTTGAAGAGGCGCTGCGCGACGAGCAGGCTAATCTCCGTCGCTTGCGTTTTTCCGGTGCCTACGAGTGTACCCGCTGCCACAAGCCGGGTCGTGAGCCGGAGCCGCGCCTGTTCAGCTTCAACAATCCCTATGGCGCATGCCCGCGCTGCCAGGGCTTTGGCAACACCGTGGACTTCGATCTGAACCTGGTGGTTCCCGACAAGGCGATGACCCTGGCCGACGGCGCCATCGATCCCTGGAACAAGCCCAAGTACCGCATCTGGTATAGCGACCTGCGCAAGCACGCCGCCGCGCTGAATGTACCCCTGGATGTTCCCTGGCGCGAGTTGACCGAAGCCGCGCGCGAGACGGTGCTGCGCGGCAAGGGTACCTATGCAGGCATCTTCGGCTTCTTTGAGCAGATGGAGAAGAAGAAGTACAAGCTGCATGTGCGCGTGATGCTGAGCAAGTATCGCGGCTACGCGGTCTGCCCGGAGTGCCGTGGGCAGCGCTTGCGGGCCGAGGCGCGCGCGGTGCGCATCAAGGACCAGAATATCTGCCAGTCCGCGGCCATGACCATTCGCGAAGCGCGCACCTTCTTCGATGATCTGAAGTTGTCGCCCATGCAGGACGAGATCGCTGGCCCCATCCTTTTGGAAGTGCGGCAGCGGCTCAGCTTCCTGGATGCGGTTGGTTTGGAATATTTGACCCTGGACCGGCTGGCATCAACGCTCTCCGGTGGCGAGGCGCAGCGCATTCAGTTGGCCACCTCGCTGGGTTCGCGGCTGGTGGGCGCGCTCTACGTGCTCGACGAGCCCTCCATTGGCCTGCACGCGCGGGACACCGACCGGCTGATCAACATCCTGAAGGAACTGCGCGACTTGGGCAACACCATCATCGTGGTGGAGCACGATCCGGATGTGTTGCGCGCGGCCGATCATCTGCTCGACCTTGGCCCCGGCGCAGGCGAGCATGGCGGCAAGCTGTTGGCGGAAGGGGTGCTGGCGGAGATTGAGGCCAATCCCAACTCCATTACCGGCCGCTATCTCTCCGGCAAGCTCTCCATTCCGGTGCCCACGCGGCGTCGTACGCCGGGCCGCGAAAAGCTGGTCTTGCGCGGTGCCCATGCCAACAACCTGAAGGATGTTGACGTTGAAATTCCCATGGGCATGCTGGTTGCGGTCACCGGCGTTTCAGGTTCAGGCAAGTCCACGCTGGTGCATCAGGTGCTCTATCCGGCCGTGGCGCAGGCGCTGGGCCAAACCGATGGTGCCGATCCATCCGGGCTGTTCAAATCGCTTACAGGAGCTGAGCGGCTCAACGATGTAGTGTTGGTGGACCAGACGCCGATCGGGCGCACGCCCCGCTCCAATCCCGTTACCTACATCAAGGCCTTTGACCTTGTCCGCGATCTGTTTTCCTCGCAGCCCGACTCCAAGCGCCTGGGGCTGACGCCGGGGCACTTCAGCTTCAACGTACCCGGCGGCCGCTGCAACACCTGCGAGGGCGACGGCACCGTCAAGGTGGAGATGCAGTTCCTTGCAGACGTGGAGTTGCCTTGCGAGGACTGCAACGGCACGCGCTACCAGACCCGCATTCTGGACGTGCAGTACAAGGGCAAGAACATTCACGACGTGCTGCAGATGACCGTGAAGGAAGCTCTGCGCTTCTTTGCGGGCCAGAACCGGCTGCTTGAAAAGATGGCGGTGCTCGAAGAGATCGGCCTGGGCTATCTGCGCCTGGGGCAATCGGCCACCACGCTCTCTGGCGGTGAGGCGCAGCGCGTCAAGCTGGCCGCGCACTTGGCGCAGGTACGTGCCGCCAATGCCAACGCCAAGCCGTCGCAGGCCAGCCGCATCCTTTATATCCTCGATGAGCCAACCACCGGACTCCACTTTGACGATGTGTCGAAGCTGCTGACAGCCTTCAAAAAGCTGATCGATGGCGGTGGTTCGCTGGTGGTGATTGAGCACAATCTGGACGTGATCAAATCCGCCGATTGGGTCATCGATCTTGGCCCGGAGGGCGGCTCAGGCGGCGGCGCAATTGTGGCCGAAGGCACGCCGGAAGAGGTGGCGGAGAATTTGCTCTCGCACACCGGCACCTGGCTGCGGCGGGTGCTGTAGGCGGCTTGCCTCAAGCCTCGTGTAGACTGGTGAGCGATATCGATTCGCAGACCCACCGCGAGGCGTACGATGAGCTTTTCGCAAACCGGTTCCAAGCCCGGTGAACCTCGCCGCACAATGTTTTCCCGATGGCACAGCTTGCTTCGCCCGGAGATCATCAGCATTCTGGTGCTGGGCGCGTATGCGCTGCCTGGAATGGTCTGGTGTTGGCCCACCAGCTATGACCGGCTGGAGAGCTACCAGCCCATGCAGGCGCTCAAGTTTTTTGCCACCATGGGCCATGCCTTTCATAAGTACGGTCCCATGTCGAACTTTGTTCTGGCGCCGGTTTATGCCCTGCAACTGGCGATCTGGAGGCTGACGGGCGCATTCAGCAAACCCGCGCAGAGCTTTCCGTTTGGTTTCACCCATCCGCTGGAACAGATGAACTGGATGATTGCGGAAGGCCGCGTCGTTTTTATGGCGCTGTGCCTTTGGTCGGTCTACGTGCTGGTGAAGCGGCTGGGGCGTTGTTCCGGCTCGCGGGCGCTTACTTGCGCGGTGGCGCTGCTGCTGATTTCCAGCAACTACTGTTACGGCGCGATCGTGGCCAGCACCCGTACGGATGCGCTGATGATGGCCTTTGGCGGGCTGTTTATGGCCGTCTACCTTGATGCGGTGCTGGACGGGCTCACCATCCGGCGCGGCGTGCTGATGGCCCTGGGGTCGGTGTGCGCGGTCAGCTCCAAAGAGCTGATCTACGCCATGATTCTGTTGCCCATGGCGTATCTGGTGGTGCGCGTCCTGCGGGGCAAGGACCCGCTGTTGGCCGCGGGCAAGCCGCTGATCGGCTGGATGCTGACCACGGCCGGCGTGGCGGTGGTTGGCTACGCGTTGCTGGACGTGGTTTACGCTCCCGCAACGTGGCTGCAGCGCATTCATTACTGGACCACCGGCGAAGGCCTGGATCCGGCCATCTGGGCAAATTATTCAGCATGGACCAACCTCAAGATGGGTTCGCTGTGCGTGCTGGACCATCTGGGCGTGGGGGGCGCGGTGCTGACGGCGATCGCCCTGGTCGCGCTCTTGATCAGCCGTCCGCGGCACAGTTTGGCTCTGACCATGCCGGTGTTGAGCTTCCTGGTCTTTGGCGTGGCGCGCATTCACTACACCGAGATTCGCTACTTTCTGCCCCTGGCGCTCTCTCTGCCGCCCCTGGTGCTGCTGGGGCTGGAGCAGGTTCGTCTGAGCCCGGCTGGAAACTGGCGCAAGCGCGTCGCGGTGGGGTTGGTGGCGCTGTGCGTTGGGTCGAATCTGGTGTGGGGGCTGTGGTCGTTTTACATGATCGACAGTATCCGCGAGGTGGTGATGCGGCGCGACATTCTCAGCTCGCCCCGGGATCGCACCTACTTCATCTTCAACGTGGTGCCGCAGTATCCGGGGATGTACGGGCTCAGCGAGCACGGCTACAAGGTGGATGTGCGCGGCTTTCAGGAGATTGTGGATCAGAACGGCCCCTGGCCTGACACCATCTACATTGCGCGGGGCGGGGAAGACTTTATCCGCGATGCTTTGCGGCCGGAGTGGGATGTGCCCAAGCGGGTTGAGTTCCTGAAAGGGCTGGGCTTCTACGCGCCGGGCTGGAAGGGTTTTGAGAGCGAGGGCTACTGCCGCAAGCGGGTGATCGAGCCCTACACACCAGCCTGGTGGCCCTTCCGCTGGATGTACGGGGTCCGGGAACAGACCAAGATCGAGACGGTTTACGTCTATACGCGGCCGTGCCCATGAGAGAATTTCGCCGCCACAGCGCCGGAGGGCGGGCCGGCGATTTGCCATCTCTGCCCCTGATTCGATACAAAGGTGTGGGCCCAACGTTTGCGTTAAAGTTACCGGATAAGTAGCCCATTTTCCGAAAAACAGCTTTTTGAGCCCTGGTACGACTTTGCACCCTGAGGAGCATTACGCCTTGAGCATTCCTATTGCCACCCTGCCTACCGCGCCCCGCAACGGCGAGGACCTTGAGAACATTGAAGCTGCGTTGATTCCAGGCGGCCGAATGATCCCCTTTCTGGTTGTGACGTTTCTGTTCTTCCTCTGGGCCATTCCGAACAACCTGAACGACATTCTGATCCGCCAGTTCATGAAGTCGTTCAACATCAACCGCTCCTCGGCTGCCGGCGTGCAGATCTGGTTCTATCTGGGATACTTTGCGCTGGCCTTTCCGGCGGCGCAGTTGATGCGGCGTTTTGGCTACAAGATGGGCATTGTGACCGGGCTGTTTCTGCTCGGCACCGGCTGCCTGCTCTTCTATCCCGCCGCGCAAGCCGGAATCTACACCTTCTTCCTGGTGGCGCAGTTTGTGATTGCCTGCGGGCTCTCGTTCCTTGAGACCGGATCGAACTCCTTCATCGCGCAGCTGGGCCCCGCCGGCTCCAGCGAGCGCCGCTTGAACCTGGCCCAGGCCTTCAATCCGCTGGGCTCCATCGCCGCGGGATTGATTGGAACCTTATTTATTTTTTCCGGCGTCAAGCTGACCGATGCCGAGGTTCTGGCCCGGCAGGCAGCGGGAACCTATCAGGCCTATCTGCACTCGGAGACGCTGCGCGTGGTTACGCCCTACATTGTGCTGGGTGTGATCGCGTTTGTTTGGGCCGTGCTGATCCTGCTTACCAAATTTCCAGTACTGGGCGGCGAAGAGCAACCCACGGAGAGCAAGCCGATTGTCGATGCCGAGCCCGTGAGCCTGCTGCAACGGCACTTTGTGTTGGCCGTGATTACGCAGTTCCTTTACGTTGGCGCGCAGGTAGGCACATGGAGCTACTTTATTCCGTATGTTGAGTCCGCTACCGGCATTGGCGACAAGGCCGCGGGCTACATGCTGACCGGTACGCTGGCAGCCTTTGCCGTGGGCCGCTTCGGTTCGGCTGCTCTGATGCGGCACTTCCATGCGCGCACCCTGTTGGTGGTCTACGGCGTGGCCAACGTGGTGCTGGATCTGGTGGCGGTGGTGCATCCAGGATGGGCTGGCGTGGTCTGCCTGCTCCTGACGAGCCTGTTCATGTCCATCATGTTCCCCACGCTCTTTGCTACGGGCCTGAAGGGCATGGGCGCCAAGACCAAGACCGCCGGTTCGCTGCTGGTGATGGCAATTCTGGGTGGCGCGGCCTTGACCAAGCTGATGGGCATGCTGGCCGATGCGGCCGGAACCAACATCAGCTACATTGTGCCGCTGGTGGGCTTTGCGGCGGTGGCTCTTTATGGCTGGAAGGGCGCGGACACCCACGCGGAGCGCGCGGCCAACTAGGTCTCTGACAGCATGAATCTGCACCTTGGCATCGGAGCTTCCCTGGTCTCGAAATCGAGACCAGGGGCACCCAGGATGGTTCAGGATCAAACGGCCAGAAGCTGGGTGCTCTGCCTAAGCTGGGCCGAGCCATAGGCAATCCCAGACTCTGCTGACCTCAGCTTCTCGAACCGCCGGATGCGGACCAGATTGTCCGGTGGTGTGGCAGGGGACGAAAGGTGACTCTTCCCCTATGCTGATCGGAACAGTCGAATCCATCCAAACAAATACGCCTCCGGCTTGCTGGCAGATGAATGTGCAGCGAACCGGAGGCGTTGTTGTGTGTGCGGTTAGAGCGTTGTCGAAGACACTCTAAAAGTCCTCGCTGTTGGGTGCGAGCTCGGGCAGAATGTCGTCCTGGTGTGCCATCCACACATAGAGCGTGGGCAGCAGGAAGATGCCGATGATCAGGTTTGCCAGCAGACCGCCAACAATAACGATGGCAAAGGGGCGTTGGGAATCGGACCCGATGGCATGCGACAAGGCCGCGGGCAGAAGTCCGAGCGTTGCCACCAGCATGGTCATGATGATGGCGCGCAGACGGAGTACCGCACCGTCCACGGCGGCTTCCACAATTTGCTGCTTGCTCTCTGGCGTCATCTCCTCGCGACGTGCGCGAAGCTGGTTGATGTACTCCAGCATGATGACGCCAATTTCAACCGAGACGCCAAACAGCGCCAGGAAGCCGACTGCCGACGAGACCGAGAAGTTGGTGTGGGTGAGGAACAGCGCCAGCGGGCCGCCGATGGAGGCCATGCAGACGGAGATGAGAATCAGCATGGCCCACTTGAAGGAGCGGAACATGGTGAACAGGATCAGGAAGATCGCCAACACGGTGATGGGCACAACAATGGCCATGCGTCGATTGGCCCGCTGCTGACTGGCAAATTCGCCGGCCCACTCCAAGTGATAGCCGGGAGGGAATGCAATGCCGCTGTTGACCCTGTGAATGGCTTCATCCACCGTAGAACCAAGGTCGCGTCCGCGCACCGAGTACTTGATGGCGATGTAGCGCTGGCCGGCCTCGCGGTAGATCTCTTCCGCGCCGTCGTTGGTGGTGGCGTGGGTAAGTTGCGCCAGCGAAACCCGCTCTCCGGAAGGCGCCAGCAAACGCACGTTGTCAATGGCCTCGCGGGTGTCACGGAATTGGTGCTGATAGCGCAGCGTCACGTCGTAGCGCGCCTCGCCCTGCTGCACATGGGTGACGGCGTTGGAACCAACCGCGGTCTGGATGGCATCTTGAATGTCGGCCACGTTGATGCCCCAGCGGGCTGCCGCATTGCGGTCCACGGTGTAGTTCAGGTTGGGTTGGCCAATGATGCGGAAGATGCCCAGATCTTCGACGCCCTTCACTTGCGCCATCTGGGTCTGGATCTCTTCGGCCTTCTTCTCCAACATGCGCAGATCGTCGCCATAGAGCTTGACGGCCAATTCGCCCTTCACGCCGCTGACGGCTTCTTCCATGTTGTCGCTGATGGGTTGCGAATAATTCCACAGCACGCCGGGAAATTGCTGCAACTCCTTGTCGATAGCCGAAATCAGCAGTTCCTTGTTCTGATGGAAGATGGGCCGCCATTGATCGTGCGGCTTCAAGTCGACAAAGTACTCGGTGTTGAAGAAGCCGGTTGTGTCGGTGCCATCGTCGGGACGGCCAGTCTGACTGACAACCTGCGTAACCTCGGGAAAGGATGCCAGCACAATGCGCGCTTTATTGGTAAAGTCGATCGAGTTTGTAGGTCCTTCAGAAGGTGGCAGCGTGCCGCGCACCCAGATGGAGCCTTCATCCAGATGGGGCAGGAATTCAGAACCCACGGGGCCGCCGAAGGCGAGATAGACGCCGATGAGGAACAGGAACGAGGCGATGCCCACGGTCCAGTAACGATGCACAATGGTGGCGCGCACGGCGACGCGATAACGACGCGTGAGCCACTCCATCAGCGGGTTCTTCCACTCCTTGGCGCCCTTGGGGAACAACATGCTGGCCAAAACCGGAGCAATGAGGATGGCAAAGAGCAGAGCGCCGATCAGCGCAAAGGTGACCGTCCACGCCATCGGCTTGAAGAGCCGGCCTTCCACTGCTTCCAGCGTGAAGATGGGCAGGTAGGAGGCGATGATGATGCCGCGCGCGAAGAAAACTGGCCGCTGTACCTCGTGGGCGGCATCGCGAATCTTCTGCAGTGGCGTGCGCGTATCGTCGCCGCGCGCCAGGTTGCGGACGATGTTCTCGATCATCACCACCGAGCCATCGACGATCATGCCGAAGTCGAGTGCGCCCAGCGAGAGCAGATTGGCGGGGATGTGCGCAATGTCCAGGCAGATGGCGGCAAACAGCAGCGAGAAGGGAATGGTGAGCGCAACGATGATGGCGCCACGCACGTTGCCGAGGAAGAGAAAGAGAATAATCGAAACCAGCAACATGCCGGCGGTCAGATTATCCTTCACCGTCTTCACCGTAAACGTGACCAGATCGGAGCGGTCGAGGAAGGGAACAATCTTGACGCCCTTGGGCAACACGCCCGCCAGCTTGCTGGTTCCGTTGAGCGTCTTCACTTCCTTGTGGATGCCTTCCAGCACCGGGTCGGAGTCGTCGCCCTTCTGCAGCAGAACAATGCCTTCCACGGTATCGGCGTTGTCAACAATTGAGCCATCGGGGAGGTGTGTGGAGCGGCCAATCTGACCCAAACGGATCTTCGGACCCTGCACCACCGAGGCAATGTCGCGGATGCGAATCGCCGCGCCATTCGCGGTCTTCACGACGGTGTTCTCAATGTCCTCCACGGAAGTATAGAGGCCGAGCGCTTGTACGTTGATCTGCTGGTTGCCTTGCTCAATAAAGCTGCCGCCGCCGTTGGTGTTGTTGGCGGCAAGCTGCTGCTCCACCTGCGCAATGCTTAGGCCGTAGGAGACGAGCTTCTCCGGGTCGAGCTTGATCTGATATTCCTTGGTGGGTCCGCCAAAGCTGGATACGTCCACCACGCCGGGCACGCCCTTGAAGGACTTTTCCAGCGTCCAGTCTTCGAGCGACTTTTTCTCCATCACGTCGTAGGCGGGGTTGGTGCTCTCCAGCGTATACCAGTAGATCTGCCCAACCGGGCTCCAGTCGGTGCCCATCTGTGGGATCACGCCAGTTGGCAGGGTGACCTGATTGAGCCGTTCCAACACGTGGGCGCGATTCTTGTCGCCGGTTGAGTCGTCGTCAAAGATCAGCATCAGGCTGGAGAGCCCGGCCAGTGTAGTGGAGCGCAGATGGGTCAAGTGCGGGATGCCGGCCATCTGGATCTCGACCGGCACGGTAACCTGACGTTCAATCTCTTCGGCGGAGCGGCCTGGCCATTGGGTAATGACCTGCACATAGTTGTTGGCCACATCGGGGTAGGCCTCGATGGGCAGGCGTTCAAAGCTGATGACACCCCAGAAGATGAGCACCACCACGCCGCCCATCACCAGCCAGCGATTCTTGAGAGCGAAATCGACGAGAGCTCGGATCATCTACTGGTTCCCCGCGGCATCAAGCATCAATGCGTTATTGACAACCTGCTGGCCTGGTTCGATGCCAGAGAGAATCTGCTGACGTCCCCCATCCAGCATGCGTCCGGCCTTCACTTCCATGCGGCGGAAGCGATTGTCGCCGGCCGGCGCGTAGACCCATTCGCGGTCATGCAGGTGCAGAATGGCGGTGGACGGGATCACGGCGAAGGTCTGCTTGTCGCGGCTGGTAAAGGTGGCTGTGGCGAACATGCCCAGCTTGAGGAATCCGGGATTCGCAACCTCAAGGCGGACCTTGGCAGTGCGCAGTTGGGGATCGAGGATGGGACCTATATCGCTGATGCGTCCGGTGAGGGTCTTGTCCGGATAGGCATTGAACGCGATGTGCGCCTGCTGGCCCACCTGCAGTTTGGACATGTCGTTCTCGTAAACGTCGCACACAATCCACACCGTGGAGAGATCGGCAATGGTAAAGGCCGTGGCGGAGCCGGTCAGGCTTGCGCCGGCGGCGGAGGCATTGGTCACGTTCTGCGCCACAATCACGCCGGAGATGGGTGCATGAACAGCCACAATGCTGCTGGGATGATTCTTGTCCACACCCAGCGTCTGCAATTGTTCTTCGGCGGCGTTCAGGTCGGCCTTGGCGTCTTTGGCACTGGCCTCGGCTTGCTCCAGTTGCGCTTGCGCCAGTGCGCCGTGCTGATAAAGATCGTCGGCGCGCTTCAGGGCTTTGGCCGCCAGTTGCTCGTCGTTGGTGGCCTTCAGATATGCGTTGAAGGCGGCCGTGATGTCGGGGCTCTGCACCTTCAAGAGCAGTTGGCCCTTCTTGACGGTGTCGTCGAGCCGCGCCTTGATGTCGACCACGCGCCCGTTGGCCAGTGAGATCACAGGCACCTCGCGCGAAATGTCGGGCTGCACGGAGCCGGTGGCCTTCAGTTCGCTGGCGGCTTCCATCTTCTCAGCGGTCGCAAAGATGAACTTCGATGCATTGCTGGCATCCACCGTGATGACGTTCATATCGGCAACTTGCACCACTTTGGCTGGAGGCGGCGCGGTGTTGCCGTCGTCGTGCTTCTTGCAGCCGGTGGAGTTCGCGGCAATTGTTAGAACCAGGGCGAAAAACAGAGTTGGCCTGGGGCGCAGCAGGGAAGCGTGCAATGCAATCATGGAAGGACCTCGGTTCCGGCGGCCAGATTCAGCTGGCCAGCAGCCGTCAGATAAGAAGCGATGAGTTGAACGTAGGCCAGTTGTACTTGGCGATAGTCGCTTTGTGCGTTGAGAAAATCCATCAACGATGCGCCGCCGTGCAGGTAGGCATAACTAACAGTCTCGCGCACGCGCAGGGCCTGATCGTTGTAGCGCGCCTTGTAGGGCGTCAGCAAGGCAACCGAGCTTTCCACCTGCGCATAGGCTGAATCCACATCGCTGAAGACCTGATTGCGCGCGGCTTCCGTTATCTGGCGATTGCGGTCAATGTCGATCAGTGTGCGTTGCTTCTCGCCCTGGTTGCGATCAAAGATGCGCAGCGGCACGTTCACGCTGAGGCCCAGCGTTTGCAGGCCATTGGGATTATTGTTCGAGGAGTTCCATGTGTACCAACTGGAGAACGTGGGATCGGTCGAGCCGTTGGCGATGGCCAGCTTGTGATTGGTGTTGGCCTGCTCCAGCGCCTGCAAGGACGCGCGCAGGTCAGGCCGGCTGTCGAGCGCGGCGCTGCGATACTCCTCAAGCGGCTTGAGCACATCGGCGAACTCGTAGCTGCCGGTCACATCGAACTCGGCCACCGGGGTGTGGTCGTTGAGCAGTTGCAGAAGCTGAATTTTGGAGGTGCGCAGGTTGACCAGAGCCTGCTGCAGCTCCGACTCATACTGCACGCGCAGCAACTCAATGCGATCCAGATCGATCTGCGCCAGGTCGCCAGCCTTGAAGCGGTCGCGGCTGATCTGGATAATGTGGTCGTAGTATTCCAGGTCTTGTTTGGCCAGGCGGCAGATCTCCTTGGCCTCCAGCGTTGCAACGTAGAGCGCGCGCAGATTGAAGATCAGGTTACGTTCCAGGTCCGCATGGGTTGACGCGCCGATCTCCGTGCCTTGGTGTGCGCTCTGCTGGCGCAATTCGCGCTTGCGGTCGCGCTCGTGCAGATAGCTCAACGTAGTCTGCATGCTGGTTCCGGTGAGCGGCTGCCAGGTGCCATTGTGTGGCGCGATTTGGGTGCCATCGGTAGAGGCGGTGAACTGCGGATTGGGGCGCAGAGAAGCGGTGACCTCGGCCGCCTTCATCTCGTCCACGCTGAGTGCGTCGGCTTTCAACTGGGGATTGGCAGCCTCAAAGCGGGCCTTTAGCTGCTCCCACGTCAGGGGCTGTTGGGCCGTTGCAGGCTCAACGGCCATAACGCAGAATACGGTGGCAAGAAATAAAAAAAATGTCTTCATGCAAAGCCTTTGCGCTGCTCAGGCGCAGCGCGAGTGGGTAAAGAAAGCCAGGGAGTGAAAAGGGAGCAGGCTGCGATCAGACAGCCGGGGGCGGCCGATTAGCAAGAGCGGAGGAGCTGTGCACCAGAGGATGGAACACCACAGCGGGAAAGCGCACCAGGCAGACACTGGCATCAAAGGAAGCTACATGCAGCGGACACTCAGGAAGGGCAACGCCAGTGGGGAAGATGGAGTGAGGCTGGCCACCGTCGTAGTCGCGGCGGACCGTGGTGTCAGTCTCCGCAATGTTGGTGGCAACCTGCAGATCGTCGGAGACTGAGACCACGGGGAACAGGATGATCACCAGGGCAGCAATCGCCAGCAGCTCGTGCAGGCGGCCGTTGCGGCCAAAGCTCCGCTGCGTGCTCCACAGCGCCAGCAGGCCTGCGGTCACAAGAAGCCACACGAGATTGAGTGCCAGTTCCATGCCCAGTCGCGATTCTATCCCATAATGTTGGACGGGACGCTTCAAGCGCCCTACGTTACTAGACGCAAATCAGAGCACAGAGGATGATCAAAATTGAAGAAAAGGACCGATAAAGGGCCGTTCTAGGGCCGAATTGGGGCGAAATTGCTCCCGTCCCGCAAATCCACAGGCCACGATCCTGGGGTGTTTGACCTCATGAGCGAAAGCCATTATGATGAACAAGTTGGTTGTGACGCGGGCTCAGTTCGCAAGAGGGTTGTTTTGCGGCCGCCAGGCTGGAAGAACACCGTAGTTGCCCCCTCGTTCAATGGTAGGACAGCCGCCTCTGGAGCGGCATATCGGGGT
>CAZYDF010000079.1:0-19641 GCA_964645855.1 uncultured Occallatibacter sp. | reverse complement strand
ATCACACCTGTTGCACTTGGAGCTTGAATCCGCCGTGCCCCATCCATCCCGCGTTCTATGCGGGATGGGTGGGATAGAGTGAAATTCTTTCCGGGCCGGATCAATCGTGCTTGAGCTGTGCACAGCTTCAGCCAAGCTTGGAAAGATACGCTTCCGCCCGGATCAAGTCTTCTTCAGTGTCTACGCCGATGGTGTCGCGCGGCGCTTCGGCCACGTACAGTCCCACACCGTTTTCGAGCAGCCGCAACTGCTCCAGTCGCTCCAGCTTTTCGAGCGGGGTCTGCGGCAACTGGGCAAACAGGTCCAGCGCGGCTTTCCTATATGCATAGATGCCCAGATGCTTGCGGTAGCCCGCAAAGCCGGTCTTATCGCGGTCGTAAGGAATGGTGCACCGGGAAAAGTAGAGAGCACGCCCGTCGAGCGCCGTCACCACCTTCACCGCGTTGGGGTTGGCAAACTCCTCCTCCGGGCAGCGGACGCTGAGCGTGGCCACCTGCACGGCGGGGTTGTCAAAAAGCGCCAGCATGGGCGGGAAAAAGTCCGGCGTCAGCGTGGGTTCGTCGCCCTGGATGTTGACGTAGATGTCAGCCGGAATCTGGCGCGCCACCTCGCGCACACGGTCGGAACCGGAGAGGCAGTCGGGCGAGGTCATCACCACCGGCAGCCCACGCTCGCGGCACACCGCGGCTACCTCCTCCGAGTCCGTCGCAATTACCACCGGGTCCATCACGCCGCTAGCAGAAGCGGCGCGCCACACCCACTCCACCATGGGGCGGCCGGCGATGGTCCGCAGTACCTTGCGCGACAGACGGGTGGAGGCAAGACGGGCAGGGATGACGCCGGCAATCTTCAACGTGCTCATGCTGGAAAGTGTACTGGATGGAGGGCTCAGGGATGAACTGCCTGCCTCAGTGCTTGGCTGGCTCGACGACTAGAAAGAACCCCGTAAAGTGATAGCGTTGGCGCATTGCATCAGGAGCCAGAGTCAACGTGCCGCTGAGCGGGTCCATGATGGTCACCTGGCAGTCGTCCGCGCTGAGCACGGCGATGAAGTGGCCCCCGCCCATGCGGACGCCTGCAACGGCCGGATGGGGCAGCTCGGTTTGGGTAGAGACAAAGTGTGCCCTGAAGCCCCGCTGGCGTAGCGCCCGCGCCAAATACCAGGCCTCGGTGCCACTGTTTGAGGTGTAAGCCGCGCCTGCCATATCCCGCTCCGTCACCTGCTCGCCGTAACCGCGCAGGATGGCGGCAGCACTGGCTGGGCCACAGGTGGAGGGCGAGGTCTGCAAACACACTACCCCCTCGCAGTGGTCGCTCAACCGCGCCAGCCGGATGGGGTTGAGCAGTTGCTTGGCCAGCGGCGCCAGCAGAACCACAAACGTGGCCGCGGGCACCAGCAGCCGCTGTTGCCAGTTCTCTGGATGGAACCGCGCATGCAGCACGCCACCCAGCCAGCCCACACCGGCAAAGGTCAGCTCCGACCATGCGTGCGACCGCAGTTCGTAAAACCAGACCGGATCGCCCAGAAATCGCAGATAAAAGATGCAGGCCACCAGCCACGGCAGGGCCAGCAGCAACCCGGCCACCAGAGCCGCACGCGGCCAACGTCCCTGCGCCCACCAACCCGCCGAAAACAGCGCTGCGGCCAGCAAAAACGTGGGCACGATGGCGGGATTCAGACTCATGGCAGATGCGCTCTTCCAGGAAGGAAGAGAATACACCAACCGCGCGCCGCCGCGACTTGCTCCAGGATCAAACAAGAAGAAAACGGCCGCCCCAGCTCCCAGAATTGAGGGAGCCAGAACGGCCGTCTGTCAGACAATTTCTTTTCGTGTTGCGACTCTATTGATCCGGCCCGTAAAGACTGACGCGCGATTGCCCCATCCATCCCGCGTTTTGTGTGGGATGGGTGGGAGAGCATGACACGATTTGAGGGCCGGATCTATCGGTGCGGCTCAGGCTGCCAGCGCGGCCAGTTCGGCTTCAGCCGCGGCCAGCCCCAGAGCCGGAGCGTCGCCGCTACGGTTCTGGTTCTCAATGTGGATGATCTTCACGTCGGTGATGCCAAAGAAGCCGAAGATGGTGCGCAGATACGGGTCCACCTGGTTGTAAGGCGCATAGGGCGTGCCCTCGGGATACGCGCCGCCGCTGGAGTGGAAGATCACCACCCGCTTGCCGGCCGGAACCAACGGGGCCACGCCACCGCCAGCCACGTACTGGAAGGTCTTGCCGGGCCGCGAGATCAGGTCAATCCACGCCTTCAAAGAGGCCGGCAGGCCCAGGTTCCACATCGGCAAGCCCAGGACGATGACATCGGCCGCCAGCAGCTCGTCAATCAACTGGTTCGAAGTCTCAAGAATCACCTTTTCCTTCTCCGTGGCCGGCTCCGCGCCGCCATAGAGAACGCCCAGCGCCGGCTCATCCACAAATGGATAGCTTTCGTTGGTGGTGTTGTGGTGATGGACGACCGCGTCCGGGTCCTTTTCTTTCAAACCGGCAACGAATTTTGCGGCAAGAGCGGAGGAGACGGAGGACGTGCGAGGGCTGGCATCAAGATGAAGAATGGTGGACATGGTGAATCCTTTCCGAGAGGGGAGATAGCTGTTTGAACAAGCGTTTTCGTCTCTTGGATGGTCCGTGCGGGAAGAAAGCTGCAAAATCTCATCGAAACCTGGCCGCAAGGGCCATGGGTGCAGCTGGAGCGGATTCCAGGACGGTTTGACCTCTGTCCAAGGGGCTTGTAGGATGAAGTAGAGAGTCTGTGCGCAAAAATGTGCCGCTCTCCGGTTTGCACGGTCCCGCGCAAACGTCCCCATCAGGCGGGGTAGCTCAGCTGGTTAGAGCGACGGATTCATAACCCGTAGGTCGGCAGTTCAAGTCTGCCTCCCGCCACCAAAATCTCTCTCAATTTGTTCCCCTCGCGGCCGGCTTGCGCAGCTCCGTGTGTTTTTGTTGGCTGCAGGTTTGGATCGCTCGACCGCCAGCCTTCAGCCCTGGAGCAGCAACTCCACAGCTTCCAGCAGGCTTGCTGCCCGGTGGTTGGCCAAAGTGGCCGCCTCCACCGCGCCTGGGCCCTGGCGGGTGGGATCGCCCTGGATGAAGATGGTCTGCATGCCCAGATTGCTGCCAAAGCGGATGTCGGAGAGCGAGTCGCCGATCATCACGCTGGTGCTGGCCTCAGTGCCGGGAAAAAGCCTCTGCGCCTGCTCAAACATGCCCGGCAGCGGCTTGCGGCAGTTGCAAGTGTCCTTCTCATGCGGGCAATAGAGGATGGCGTGTACCTGTGCGCCGGCTGCCTGCAGCACGGTGGCCAATCGCGCATGGAGGCTCTCCAGGTCGGCCTGCGTGAGCCGCCCCAGGGCTACGCCGCGCTGGTTGGTGACCACCACCACGCGCATGCCTGCCCGGTTCAGCTTGCCCACCGCTTCCACCACCCCGGGCAGAACCTCGAACTGCTCCCAGCGGGTCACGTATTGGCCCTCGGGCATCTTGCGGTTCAAAACGCCATCGCGATCCACAAATGCGGTGCGGATGGGGGACAGGGGCTGGGGGGACGGGCTCATGCTGCTAGTTGTAGCACAACGGGATTGGATTCACGCGATTGCCAGCGCGTCCCGGCCAAATCTCGGCGCCGCGAACCGGTTGCGTTATTATTGCGTCTATAGGATGTGAGCGGCCTGTTCCCCGTTTGGGCCCTCCCCGGTGGTGCGCGTGTCCCGACTGTTTCAACGCTTTGTCTTCCTTACTTCGGCAGCGATCTTTGTCGCTCTGGGCCTGGGCCTTCTGGCAGGCGAATTCGGCTGGTTTGGCGTTCACGCCGGCAGCGACCAGGATGGCGCCTATCGCCAGATGGGCATCTATGCTGAAGTGCTCAAGAAGATCCAGACCGACTACGTGACGGAGCCGAACATTGGCGAAGTGACGAACGGCGCACTGCACGGGCTGCTGGAGTCGCTTGATGCGGACTCGAGCTACCTGACCCCGACCGAGTTCAAGATCTATAACGAACGGCCTACCACCGGCCAGGGGCAGATCGGCATTACCGTCTCCAAGCGCTATGGCTATGCGGCGGTGGTGAACGTGACGCCCGGCTCGCCTGCCGACTTGGAGCAGTTGAAGGACGGTGACGTGATTGAGGCCATCGACGGGCAGTCTACCCGCGAGCTCTCTCTGGCCGTCATCCGCCTGATGATGGAAGGCAAGCCTGGCACCAAAGTGGTGCTCTCCGTGGTGCGCTCCGCCAAGCCCGATCCTGACAAGGTGACCCTTACCCGGGCCCTGGTGGCAACACCTGCACTGGCCACCCAGAGCTACGAGAATGGCAGCATCCTCTCCATCAAGCCCGGTGCGCTGACCGCGACCCGTGTGGATGAGATTGCCGCCAAGATTGCCGCCGCTCCCAAAGACACCAAGTTCCTGCTGGATCTGCGCGACGTGACCGGCGAGGACCTGGAACAGGGACTACGCCTGGCCAACCTCTTCCTGAAGACCGGCACCATGGCTACCCTGAGCGGCCAACAGGTTCCGCTGAAGACCTTTGCCGCCGACCCCACCAAGTGCATCAGTGCGGCGCCGGTTGAAGTGCTGGTGAACCGTGGCACCTTTGGGGCTCCAGAGCTTGCAGCGGCGGCGCTGATGGACTTGAAACGCGGCGATGTGGTGGGCGAGCGCACCTTTGGCGAAGGCTCGATGCAGAAGACCATTGCCCTGCCCAGCGGCGCGGCGCTGCTGCTGACCGTGGCCAAGTACCAGACTCCGGGCGGCAAGAAGATTCAGGACGATGCCGTTACCCCCAACGTGGTGATCGGCGCGCACAACGAGGACGACGAAGAAGAAGCCGCGCCGCCGCCCGTGAAGGACGTTACGCCGCAGACCGGCAAGAGCGGCGATGAGTTCCTGAAGAAAGCCATCGAGCTGTTGAAGGCCAAAGCGGCCTGATTCTTGTTGCTTGCTGGTTACTCCTTGCTGTTGAAGGCATCTTCTCGATCCCACCCTTGCCCGCAAAAAACGCGG
This sequence comes from uncultured Occallatibacter sp., assembly GCA_964645855.1. Classification (GTDB taxonomy): domain Bacteria; phylum Acidobacteriota; class Terriglobia; order Terriglobales; family Acidobacteriaceae; genus Telmatobacter. The sequence continues at coordinate 14,628 of CAZYDF010000079.1, read as the reverse complement.
TCAAGGATGGGGCACGGCGGATTCAAGGTCCAAGTGCAACAACACATCGCAAAGAGCCGACAGGAGATGGTTGGTAGGAAGCCATGGAAAAGATGGAAAACAAAGAGCGTTTCCCACTTTCCCACGGCACGGCTGCGACGAACTGTTTGATTCTGTTCACGCTCTTTGTTGCACTTGGAATTTGAATCTACCCACCCGGCCTTCTTTGTTGTGCCTGCTGGTTGTTCTAGCTGCGCGGTTGCGCCGCGCGGGCCAGCATGTAACCCACGGCTGCCTCCAGCTCGGCTTCGGTCACGTCTTCAATCACGCCCGCATCGCCAATGCCGATAGGCACCACAAAGCGCCGCACCCCACCCACGTTCTTCTTGTCGCTGCCGGAAGCTGCCACCACCCGGCCCACGCGCATCTTGATGGGCGGCAGCGGGCCATAGAGATGTACCAGCTCCTCCATCCGCTTTTGCTGCACCAGCGAGATGCTTCCCCGCTGCCGGGCAATGGCCAGCGCCGCAATCATGCCCCAACCCACTCCCTCGCCGTGCAGCAGCAGCTTGAAGCCCGTTACCTGCTCCAGCGCGTGGCCCACGGTGTGGCCAAAGTTCAGGATCATGCGCAGGCCGTTCTCGCGCTCATCGCGAGCCACCACGCCGGCCTTCATGCGAATGGAAGCGGCAATCACCTTTTCGAGCGCCTTGGAATCGCGCCCCAGCACCGCTTCGGCGTTAGCCTCCATGTAGCGCAACAGGATGCGGTCGCGGATGATGCCCGCCTTCACGCTCTCCATCAGGCCCGCGCGCAGTTCGCGATCCGGCAGCGTGGAGAGCACATTGATGTCGGCAAAGACGGCGCGCGGCTGATGAAAGCTGCCCACCAGATTCTTGCCCTCGGCCAGGTTCACGCCCGTCTTGCCGCCCACGCTGGAATCCACCTGCGCCAGAAACGTGGTGGGGACCTGCACAAAGGGAATGCCGCGCATGAAGATGGCGGCCAGAAATCCGCCCACATCGCCCACAATGCCGCCGCCAAAAGCCACGACCAGGCTGCCACGATCGCCGCCGGCGCGCACCATCTCCCGCGACAGCCGTTCCACACTGGTCAAAGTCTTGAACTTCTCGCCGGGAGGAAGAAAGAGCACGATGGGCGGTTCAGCAAAGGACTTGAGAGCGCGCTCGCCCCACAAGGCCCAGATGGCGGGCGAGGTAAGCACAAAAACGCGGCGGGGCAACCTGCCCAACGCCCGCTCCATGCGGCGGCCCAACGTGTCAATGAGCCCGGAGCCAACCTGAACGTCGTACTTAGCCGATGGGATGTCTACGCGGATGGTTTGCACAATGCCTTAATGGTAATACGCAGGGCGTGGAAGCCCGAAAGCATAAACTCTGGACCATCAAATTGCGCGGACATTGAGAGTTAGAGCATTTTCCGTTTTGCTATAGACTTTCGTGCCCCATCCATTTCCGCGTTTTATGCGGAAATGGGTGGGATACCTGTGAAACTCAGTTCTACACCATTTCGTAAAATGCTCTAGAGTGCGGTTTTACAAGTTGCCCGCCGTTCAGCGCGGATCATGCTTTGTGTCAGGGTACGACTGCCGTAGTGCCGCAAATGGTCAACAAACAATCTCACAACGTAAAGATCCACCGGCCGGGGCTTTACGTTGTGAGTCGCTGCAAGCGGCTTGAACGGGGTCGCTAAAGCGACCCCGACATAATCGAGCTGCCACTCTCTTTACGGGCCGGATCTATAGGCCGAAACCGCTCTAGAAGTGAGCGGTGAGATGCAGCGATGCGCTACGGCCACGGCCGGTGAGCGGGTGGAGCGCATCCATCCACATGCTTTTCTGGAAGTCGTCCACGTTGACCCCGCCCAGTGGCAGCGCGTAGGCCTTGTTGAAGAGGTTGTCCGCGGAAATGCCTGCCTCCAGCGCGCCCCGCGTGTAACTGGCGTGCAGACCCAACAGCGTGTAGCCGGGGGTGTTCTGCTCATAGCGACGTGGGTCCACGTTGTTCTTGCGGTCCACGGCCTCCACGCTGAAGCCCGCAACCAGCGTCCGCCACTCTTCCTTGAAGTTCACGCGCGCGTGCATGGGCATCATCTGGTAGAGCGGCGTGGAGCTATCGGTCCGCTCACCATGGAGCCAGGCCGCGGTGCCAGACAGTGTGCCCTGGCCGAAGCCGAGGCTATCCCACAGCGTCACGTTGCCGGAGAGGTCGCCGCCGTAGATGCGGGCGGGATGATTGGCGTATTGCAGCATGGCCAGCGTCGCCATGCCGTACATCTGCGTGGCAAGCTGATCCACGTCAATGAAGTCGGAGAGCTGATTCACGTAGGGCGAGGCCTTGAGCTGCCAGGCGTGCGCGGAGCGGCCGCGCAGGCGCAGCGAACCGGACACGATGTTGGCGCTCTCCGGACGCAGCGCATTGTTGCCCACGTAGGCGTTGCCATCGCCAGCCCAGCCAATCATCAGCGCCGCCATCCAGTTCCTTGACCACGCATAGCGCTCGTAGAGATTGGGGGCGCGATTTTTACGAGCGTAACCAGCCTCCACGGCCAGCAGCGGCGAGGCGTCCCAGTGCGCCATCGCGGTCACGTCCACCAGGTCATTGGTGTGCGCACGGTTGAGTGCATTGAAGGCCGCGGCATCGGTTGCATACAGGCTGGAGTAGCCGGAGACCGCATCGGCATGGGTCCAAACCGTGTCGCCGCGCAGGCCTACGATGGTGCCGAAGTGCGGCGACCATCGGCTTTCGAGCTCGCCGTAAGCGCCCAGCCGGGTGCGGCGTCCGTTGTTGATGTTGAGGAAGGTGTTGGGAGCCATCATCGGAGAAGTGCCGGCGACGGGTGGCCAGGTGTCGTCCAGGCGGAAGCGGTGCAGGTCCTGGCCGAGGCGTAAGGTGTGTAGCTTGTGGAGGTGTTCCTCCAGCGTGACGCTGTAGCCGGTGTCGCGTCCGTGGGTGTTCATGGGCATCCACATGGGCATGGGAAAAGTGAGCTTGTCGCGGCCCACATTCATGCCGTGCCATGCGTCCTGCCACCACCCGCGCGCGTCCAGCTGACCAGAGCGAAAGCCGCGCCGATAGTGGAGATTCGCGCTCTCCGCCCAGTTGCGCACCAGGTCCATCTGGGCATTGGCAAAGCCCTCGTACGGAGTGTGATGCAGGCCAGCTTCCACCTCAACCAAGTTGCCTTTGGCCTGTGCGGCCAGCGTGACCACATGGTCGGTGCTCTGTGCATAGGTTGAGGTGACCTTGTGCCCATTCCCGTCGATGTAATCGTCGTTGGTGGACCAGGTTCCGGCATAGCTGGCGGCCAAGTACCGGCTGGCCAGCCAGGCATTCACCGCGCCGCCGTAGTACTTGCCATTGGAACGATAGAAGCTGGAGGCACTGGCCCCGGCGAGGGTGTGGGCGGCATCGGCAAACCGCGGGGGATTGGAATCCACGGCGATGGTGCCGGCCAGGCTGTCGCCACCGGAGCTGACCGGGGTAAGGCCGGCCAGCACGCGGACGGTGGCGGCGCGCGCATTGGAGGCGTAGCTGAGCGGATCGTTCATGAAGTTGGGGCAGGAGGAACTCACCATTGCGCCGTTGACCACGATGCGGGCGCGTTCCTCACCCATGCCATGGAGCACGGGCGCGGTGGCCAGTTCGCCGTTGGTGCGCAGGCTCACGCCGGGAGCTTCAGCGGCCATCTCAGAGACGTTGCGGCTGCGGGCGCGCTCGGCGGCGCCAATGCGGCGTGCGCCGCTGTCGTCCTCGCCCTCCACGCGCACCTCCGCGGTGGCTGTACCGATGTGCAGCTGGATGTTAAGGATGGTTTCATGGCCGGAGTTCACCTCCACGTTGTGCACACGGGCTACGACAAAGCCCGGAACGATCACGGTAACGTCGTAGCTGCCGGCGGCGAGCGAGGGGAATGCATAGCCGCCTTGCGCATTGGTGGTGCGCTGGGCGGTGGCGCTGGTGGCAAGGTTTTTGGCTTCCACTCTTGCGCCCACCACGACCGCGCTGGAGGGGTCGCGCACCAGGCCACGGATGCTGCCGGTTGCAGCGGAAGTTTGCGCGCGCAAAAAGGCGCCCTGCCCCAACAGGCAGAGGGCTGACGCCAAGGCCAGCCAGATTTTCAGTTTCATGATTTGTATCTCCAAGTTCAAAGGGAAGAGAGACCTTGGGGCTCAACAAAGACAGGGAATCCACGCCAGTAGTGGCGCGGTTGGGCCACTACAAACCAGTTGATTGCCGCGATCAAATATTGAGGCTGTCAATTATTGCTGAACTAAAGGAGATCGAGCGGGGGGCCGCGCTGCATGCGGCTGCGGTGAAGGGCGAGTTTGGAGAGGGGCTGGGATTGCGGGGCCTCTGACGGTCCGCTTAGGACGGGCAGAGACTGTGCGGCCGGGGTTTGAGGGTGATAGAGCGCGGTGTGCGCCGTGGTTTGAGCCACGCGGGAGAAGGGACACTTCTCCTGGACGGTCTGCACCCCGCGCTGGGAGCCGGAGAGCGGGTCCATCATGCTGCAGTGGTGCTTGCCATGGCGGCGGCAGCAGGGGGGAAGCGAGGCCTCGGCATTGGGCGCAAACAGGGGCGCGATCAGCATCCAGCCGAAGATAAAGACGAGCGTGTGTGCGGCAATGCGGCGCATGGAGGCAAGCCAATTATACGGGGAGATGGCCGGAAACGAGGGGGAATGGTGGAGCGGGAGGGTGTGGCAGCAAGGCGGAGGCTAAAAAAGAAAGGCGCGGCGAGGTTGGTGTCGCCGCGCGCAAAATGGAGGAGACGAGCAGCCGGCGTACGTTGCGCCGGCTTGCGAGGCGGTGCAATCGACTATCTTGCCGCAAGGGGCGGGGTAGTCGATCGAAGAATCAGATGTAGTCGCGGAAGAGCTCCCGCGAGGGGGCGGCGATGACGCCCTTGCCCACCAGCATGCCGTCGTCGCCGGCAGCCTTGGCGCCCGCGGCCACGGCGGCTTGTACGCTGGCGACGTCGCCGGTCATGAGCACAAAACCCTTGCCGCCCAGAGCCATGGCCAGATGTACGCGGAGCAGAAGCACGTCGGCGGTTTTGACGGCGCTGTCGGCCGCTTCAATGGCGCTGGCCGCGGAGAAGGTCTCCACAATGCCGATGGAGCGCAACTGCGCGGGGTCAATGTCCACGGTCTGCGAGATGGCCTGCAGCACGGTGGGATGGACGCGCGAGATTTGACGGCGCTCAATCAGCGACGCACCGGCCACGGCCGCGCCCGCCAACAGGGCGGCTTGCACGCTGGTCACGTCGCCTGTGACCACAATCAGATACTTGCCCGAGCAGATGGTGCGGGCCATGAGCATCTGGATGGAACTGGCCTTCAGCATGGTGTCCTGCACAAGGTATCCGGCAGCCACGCTCGACAGTTCGATGAGTCCGATAGAGTTGATATCCGCCACGTTCGGCTCCTTCTTGTTTTGCACCCATGCGTCCTGGGCATTCCATTTTGAAGGGTACGGGTAACAGCCCGTACAAACTTCGCACTTCGTGAAAAGGGGTTTTCTCTGAGGCTATGCCTTGATGAGAACGGCGTCCTTTTCGACCGTAACCACGCCGTCGATGCTGGCATGGATGCGCGCGCCGAGGTTGCCGGGGGCAGGCGCTGCCAGCAGATCGCCCACCTTGACGCGGTCGCCGTTCTTGACCACGGGGGCCGACGGCGCACCGGCATGCTGCTTGAGCAGGATTTTTACTTGTTTGGGTGCGAAGTTGAAGTCCACCAGCGGGCCCACGTTGTTGAACTCGCCCAGTCCCAGCTTGGCGATCAGGCGGCGCATGGGGATGCGGCGGAACTCGGCCATTGGGTGCGGCTCAATCTGGTCCGCCGTGCCCTTCCAGGTGAGGCCGCGTTCGCGGGCCACGGGCTTGGCTTGCACGCAGACGTTCTTGGGGTCCAGATCCTCCGGGCAGCTGAAGAGCGAGCAGAGGTTGCACTCGCAGCAATAGAGGCTGCCGGCCACCATGGAGTCGTGCCCCAGCGTAAAGCCGAGCGAACGCATGGCCATGTGTGGCTCAATGGGATGACCGAGCAGGTAGCGCGGGCAGAACTCGGTACAGAAGCGGCACTGGTCGCAGGCCGAACGGCCGACCTTGGCAACCTGGAGCCAGGGAGCGTTGTGGCGCTCAATGATCTTGTGCGATGCGGGCAGAACCACGATGCCGCCGGTGGTTTTGGTCACGGGCTGATCGAGCGACGCCGCGGGCCGGGCCATCATGATGCCGCCCAACAGGACGCCGAAGTCGCTTTCGGTCACGCCGCCAGCGGCTTCCAGCACCTCGCCGATGGTGATGCCGATGGGCACCCTCACGGTGACCGGGTTCACCACTGCGCCCGCGATGGTCAGGTACTTGTGGGTTACTGGACGGTCGAGCGCGATGTTCATGAAGGTTTCAACGTTGCTCACCGCAACGTCAACGTCCTTGGGCAGCCCGCCGGGAGGAATCACGCGGCCGGTAACCATGTGGACGAGCACGAACTCGTCGCCAGCCGGATAAACGTCCGGCAAGGGGGCGACGCGAATGTCCGCCGGGGCCACGCTGCGCAGGTGGTCGATGATGTCCTGGTACTTTTCCTTGATGCCGACCACGCCTTCGCGCGCGCCCACCAGTTCCATGGCCATCTTGAGGCCGCGCAGGAAGGGCTCCGCAAAGTGATGCAGCAGCTCCTTGTCCTTATGGAGGAGGGGCTCGCACTCCGCCGCATTGGCGATGACCGTGGAGACTTTGCTCTTGAGCTTGACCGCGGTGGGAAAGCCGCCGCCGCCCGCGCCCACAATGCCGAGCTCTTCAACGCGCTCGATGGTGGTGGACTGGCGAAGCGTTGCAGTGCGGGAGATTGATGAATTTGCCGTCATTGGAAGACATCCTTCAAAGTCAATCATAAAAATACCAGAAAACTAAGGGAAAATACCCATTGACTTTGTTTATTTTGGAGTCTAGGATTCAAAGTCGATCAGAGTCATTCAGATTGTGAACAGACAATGAAATGTTTGATACCCAATATCGGTAGCACGTCATTCAAGTTCCGCGTCCTGGAAATGCCTCAGGAAACGGTACTTGCGCAGGGTCGTGTGGAGCGGATCGGGCAGCCGGGCGGCAGTTGCGCCGACTATCCGGCGGCCATTGCCCAGTGTCTGGCAGAGGTTGCCGGTCCGGGCAAGGCGCTGGCCAGCATCGCGGAGATCGACGCGGTCGGTTTCAAAGCGGTCCATGCCGGCCCCCACAATACCCCCCAGATCATCGACGAGGCTTTTCTGGCCGCCATGGAGGAGTTTCGCTTCATGGCTCCGGCGCACAACCCGCCCTATGTGGCGGCCATGCGTGCCTTTCAGGATCTGCTGCCGGGCGTTCCTCTGGTGGCGGTGATTGAGACTGGCCCCTATCGCTTCATGAGCGAGGCGGCGACCACCTATGCGGTGCCCTACGCGTGGCGGACCGAGTTTGGTATCCGGCGCTACGGCTTCCATGGCGCCAGCCACCGTGCGGCCAGTGAGCGGGCGCAGGCCATTCTCGGCAAGAAGGATATTCGCCATATCAGCTGCCATCTGGGCGGTTCCAGCTCGATTGCCAGCTTCAAGAACGGCGTGGCGCAGGATACGAGCTTCGGCACCTCCCCGCAGTCCGGTTTGCCGCAGAACAACCGCGTGGGCGACATTGACAGCTTTGCCGTGCTGCACATGATGAAGAAGCTCAACATCGGCCCGGACGAGATGGGCACGCTGTTGGGCTCGCAGTCTGGCTTGGCCGGCATCAGCGGCACCAGCGGCGACGCGCGCGACCTGGAAGAGGGCGCGGCGGCCGGCAACGCGCAGTGTCAGTTGGCCATCGACGTCTTTACCCGCGCCATTCGCCACTATGTTGGAGCGTTTCTGCTGGAACTGGGCGGGCTCGACATTCTGACCTTCTCGGGCGGTATTGGAGAAAACTCGGTTGTGGTTCGTACCGCGGTGCTGAAGGGGCTGGAGGCGTTCGGGATCGTGGCCGATCCAGAGCTGAATGCCAACCTGAAGGGTGAAGGGCCGGTGTCGGCCGCTGACTCCAGGGTGCTGGTCACCGTGGTTCCCGCCAACGAAGAGTTGGTGGTGGCGCGGGAGACGGCGGCGGTGGTTGATAAAGCCAAGGGAATAGGGAATAGGGAATAGGGAATGCGCAGCTTTTTGCGCTGAGCGACTTCGGAGATCGAGAAAATGGCAAGCGGAAGCAATCTGGCAAGCATCGATCGCGCCAAGATCGAACAGATCGTGCGCGAGGTGGTGCTGAAGAAGCTGGGCGTGAACGGCAAGAGCCTGCAGTCCACGCTGGTGGTGCAGGCCTCGTCGCGGCACATGCATATCTGCCGCGAGGACATGGACGTTCTCTTTGGACCGGGTACAGAGCTGACGCCTTATCGCGACCTCTACCAGGAAGGCAACTATGCCGCCCAAGAGATGGTCACGATTGTGGGACCGCGCGGCCGCGTGATCTCCAATCTGCGCATTCTTGGCCCCATGCGCAAGCAGTCGCAGGTGGAGCTGGCCTTCACGGATGCGATCATGCTGGGCTATAGCGATATTCCGGTACGGCTCTCGGGCGACCTCAAGGACACGCCCGGCGCCGTGATCGTCGGACCCAAGGGCGTGGTGGAGCTCAAGCAGGGATTGATCCGCGCCGCCATCCACGTGCACATGAACCCAACCGAAGCAACCTACTTTGGCGTCGTGCAGGGCGACCGCATGAAGCTGAAAATCGGTGGAGCTTCGGGGCTGACGTTCAACAACGTCCATGTGCGCATTGACCCAACTTCACGCCTCAACGTCCATATGGACACCGACGAGGCCAACGCCTGCGGTCTGCACCTGACCAAAGACATCGAGCTGTTGAAGTAACCGGAAGCAAACTCCTGGAACGCTAGGACAAAGAGAGGAAGCGATGAAACAAGCGCTTGGAATGATCGAAACAAAGGGCCTGGTTGCGCTGTTTGAGGCAACGGACGCCATGCTGAAGAGTGCGAATGTGACCTTTACCGGCTGGCAGTCGGTGGGCTCGGGTCTGGTAACGGCATTTGTGGAAGGCGATGTGGCGGCCGTGAAGGCCGCGACGGATGCCGGCGCCGAAGCCGCTGCCCGCATTGGCGAAGTGGTTGCGGTGCAGGTGATTTCGCGTCCGCACGACGAACTGCCCAGCTTTGTGCAGCAGGCCGCTCCGGCCAAGCCCGCCGCCAAAAAATAGCACTGCGTGCGGCAGCCCTTTGGGGAGCCGTGCTGAACAGACTAACTGATCACTGGTCACTGACCACTGATCACTGCAAGTTTGAGGAGCGTTATGAGTCAGGCAATCGGATTGGTTGAGACCAGGGGCTTGGTGGGCCTGGTGGAAGCTAGCGACGCAATGGTGAAGGCTGCCAGCGTGGAGCTGGTGAAGACGGTGCAGATTGGCGGCGGCTTTATTACCGCGATCGTGCGCGGCGATGTGGGCAGTGTGCGTGCGGCAGTGGATGCCGGATCGGCAGCGGCCAAGGTTGTGGGCGAGCTGGTCTCGTCGCATGTCATCGCCCGTCCCCACGATGCACTTGTGGAAAGCTTTCTGAAGTAAGCAGGAATTGGAGAGATTGAAATGGCGAATGAAGCTATCGGAATGATCGAAACCAAGGGCCTGATTGCCCTGGTGCAGGCTACCGACGCAATGTTGAAGGCGGCGAGCGTTACATTCACGGGCTGGAACAAAGTGGGCAGCGGTCTTTGCTCGGTGTTTGTTACCGGCGACGTAGGCAGCGTGCGCGCGGCAGTGGATGCCGGTACGGCAGCGGCGCGTGCGGCAGGCGAAGTGGTAAGCGCGCATGTGATTGCCCGCCCCAGCGAGTCCATTAGCTCGGTGTTGCCGTAGGCTCGGGACTGCACAAGCAGAGCCGTGGCGGGCAGCTTGGCCTGCCATGGCGCAAGAGGTGAGCCGGAATGTTTATCGCAAAAGTGATTGGCAACGTGGTTTCCACGCAGAAGAACGCGAAGCTACGCGGGATGAAACTGCTGGTGGTTCAGCCCTACATCGTCAAAGATGGCCGGCTGCAGACCTCGGGCAGCTCCGTGGTGGCGGTCGATAGTGTGGGAGCTGGCGTTGGCGAGTGCGTTCTGTTTACACAGGGAAGTTCGGCTCGTTTGACGCCTACAACAAAAGACACGCCGGTTGATGCCGTGATCGTGGGCATTCTCGATGCTCTCGAGGTCGAAGGCGCGCAGCTAGACAAGCCGTAATTGGAGAAGCCGTACATGCAGATCCAGGATTCCATTTCGCCGCAGCTCATCCAGGAGATCGCCCGCGAAGTCGTGGCACGTTTGCGCGACCAGCTTGGGTCAACTCCCGTGGCTGCCGCAGCTCCCAAGTTTGCGGGCGGCCAGGACGGCGTCTTCCAGACTGTGGATGAAGCTGCCGAAGCTGCCTTTGAGGCACAGAAAAAAGTCGCGGCCATGAGTCTTGAAGACCGCAAGAAGATGACCGACATCATTGTCCGCATCTGCAACGATCGTCGTGTAGAGCTGGGCACCATGGAGATGGAAGAGACCAAGGTCGGCCGTCTCGATCACAAGATTCTCAAGCTCACCAACATGAAGTATGTGAAGAGCGTTGAGGACCTGAAGACCAACGGTCACTCCACCACCGATGGCCTGTGCATTATTGAGCGCGCGCCCTGGGGCGTGGTGGGCATGATGCTTCCGGTCACGCACTCGGTGCCGACCATGGCGTCGAACGCGATCAACATTCTGGCAGCGGGCAACACGGCCGTGTTTGGGCCCCACCCCAGTGGCCAGAAGGTGGCGCGTTATGCCATCCAGTTGTGGAACCGCGAGATCGAGCGCGAGCTGGGCGTGGCCAATGTGGTGACGACTACGGCCGCCGCCAGCATTGAAGCGGCCGAGCAGATCTTCAACCATCCGCTGGTTGCGCTGTTGTGCTGCACGGGCGGCGCGGCGGTTGCCAAGGCAGCGGCCAAGAGCGGCAAGCGCGTGATCGCGGGCGGTCCCGGAAATCCTCCCGTGGTGGTGGATGAAACGGCTGATCTGGACAACGCGGCACGCTGCATTATTGCCGGCGCCAGCTTTGATAACAACCTGCTGTGCATTGGCGAGAAGCAGATCTTTGTGGTGGCCTCGGTTGCCGATGCCTTCATGGCGGCCATGCGGCGCGCGGGTGCTTATCAGCTGGATCCCTCGGCGATTGAAAAGCTCACGGCAGCGGCCTTCACCTTTGATGGCGATGGCGGCGGTTGCCAGCGTGCGCACCTGCGCAAAGATCTGGTTGGTAAAAGCGTGGACGTACTGGCCAAGGCCGCAGGCGTTCAGGTTCCCGCTGGTACTGAGCTGTTGTTTGGCGAGACCACCGAGGAGCACGCCTTCGTGCAGGAAGAGCAGATGATGCCCTTTGTGCCGGTGGTTCGTGTCAAGTGCGTGGACGAGGCCATTGCGGCTGCCGTTCGCTCCGAGCATGGTTATCGCCACACGGCCATCATCCACACCCGCAGCGTGGAGACGGCTACGAAGATGGCGCGTGCCATGAACACCACACTCTTCATTCACAATGCGGCTTCGCTGGCGTCGTTGGGTGTGGGTGGTCCGGGCTACTTCAGCCATACCATTGCCACGCCGACGGGCGAAGGCATCACCACGCCGACCTCGTTTACCCGGGAGCGGCAGATGATTGTGGGCCACGCTTTGAGGATCATCTAGCCATGTATCTAGCGCGCATTGAAGGAACCGTGGTGGCCACCGTGAAGCACTCCACCATGGAGGGTTGCCGGTTCCTTTTGGCGCGCAGGCTGGAGTCGGACGGCACGCCCGCGGAAGAGCCGCAGATTGTTCTGGATTGGATTGGCGCGTCGCGTGGATCGCTGGTGATGGTTTCAACCGATGGCGATATTGCGCGGGTGAAGCTGGGCAACACCACGCCGGCGCGTTTGGTAGTGGCAGGGATGGTGGACAACGTGTCCGCCGCCGGCCACGGAATTGGAGAGCAGGTATGAGACTGGCCTATGTACGCGGCACGGTGACGCTTGCTCCTGCTATTGATTCGTATCGTGGACGGCGGCTGGTTGTGCTGGAGCCGGTGACCATGGAGAACCTTCGCGCCAGGAACGGCAAGGGCGGAGGCAAGGCGTTGATCGCGGTGGACGAGCTGGGCGCGCACGAGGGCCAGCTGGTGGCGTTTACCGAAGGGCGCGAGGCGGCCAATCCTTTTTGGCCGGCTGAAGTGCCGGTGGATGCGTACTGTGCAATGATCGTCGACCAAGTTGACCTGTAACCCAAAAGATTTGAAGTGAGCAGAGGTGCGGAAGTGAGCAACGAAGCAAAGAGCATCAATCTGACGACGCGCAAGGTTCTCTCGCTGCGCGATGCCGAGACGGCGGCTGCAACCGGCGCCACGCGGCTGATCCTGGCCGAAAACTGCGTACTGACGCCCTCAGCGCGCGACTTTGTGCAGCAGCGCGGCTTGACGATTGAGAACTGCAAGCCCTGCACGGCCGCAGCGGCAGCGGCCGCGCAGCCTTCGGGCGGCGCCTACGGTTCGGCAGGCCCCGCGGCTCCGGCCGTGGCTACGCGCCAGCCCGCCAACGTCAAGCTCTACTCAACGCCGGAAGCCGAGGAGATCAAGAAAGAGATCTGCGCGGTGGGCAAGAAGATCTGGCTGCGCCAGTTTGTGGATGGCAACGGTGGCAACATCAGCTATCGCATTGGGCCGAACGAGATCCTCTGCACTCCGACCCTGATCAGCAAGTACGATCTGGTGCCGGAAGACATTTGCCTGGTGGATATGGACGGCGTGCAGCTGGCCGGCAAGAAGCCGCGCACCAGCGAGATCTTCATGCACCTTGAGGTCTACAAGGCTGTGCCGGCGGCCAAGTCGGTGGTGCATTGCCATCCGCCGCATGCCACGGCCTATGCTATCACCGGCAAGGTTCCGCCGAACGGCATTATTCCGGAGTTTGAAGTGTTTGTGGGCAAGGTTGCGATTTCGCCTTACAGGACGCCGGGCACTCCGGAGTTTGCGCAGACCGTGATTCCGTATGTGCGCGACCACAACACGGTGTTGCTCGCTAATCATGGCATCCTGTGCTGGGCCGACACGGTGACCCACGCCGAGTGGTACGCCGAGGTGCTGGACACCTACTGCTGGACGCTGATGAACGCGTCGATGCTGGGCGTGCCGTTGAGCTACATCACCGAGCAGCAGAGCACTGATCTGTTGACCATCAAGAAGAAGCTGGGGCTGCCCGATGCGCGCTTCGATACTTCGCGCATGAAGGAGTGCCAGTTGGCCGACCTGGAGATGCCGAACGCCATCGCCGTGTCGCCGTCAGCTTGTGACGGACCGCGCAGCCTGGCACAGGCCGCACCCTCAGCGGCGGATGCCGATGCACTGGTGAAGGCCGTCACCGATGCGGTGCTGGCTGCTCTGAAATAGTCGTTCCTCGCCCTGAAAGGGCGACGTGCAAAAAGCCCAGGGCAACCCAAACGTGCAGCGGACGGGGCAGCCCTGGGAACCGAGTCTGAATCTCTTCGTCGCGCCCTGTAGGGGCGCTGTGCATCAAGCTCAAGCTGCTTAAGTTCACCTACAGCAAGGACCAGCGCGGAGGAGGCAATCTCATCATGAGTTGGCTTCCTCTGCTGCATCCAAGCGAAGATAGAGTTAGAAAGGTACGACGCGCGCATGAAAGCAGCGGAACGGCAGTTGAGAATCCGGCAGATGTTCGAATCCAGGGATTTTGTCGATCTGGAGACGCTGTGCCGCGAACTCGACGCCTCCGAGTCCAGCGTGCGCCGCGATCTGGACCAGCTGGAGCAGGAGAAGGTGCTGCGCCGCGTGTATGGCGGAGCGGTGCCTGTGGACACGCCTCCGGCCCGCGCCTTTGATTACGCGGTGGAGAGTGGACGCGCATCGACGGAAAAAGAACGCATCGCTCGCGTGGCCGCGAGCCTGATCCAGAACAACCAGACCGTGATTCTGGACGGTGGTTCGACGGTGGCCGCGGTGGCGCGCGAACTGGCAGCCAAGTTTCTGCACATTGTGACCAACTCCCTGCCCATTGCGGAGAGCCTGGAGGCGGAACGCTCCATTGAGCTGACGCTGACAGGAGGCTATCTCGATCCGCGGCACCGCGTGATGCTGGGCCCCATCTGCGAGCAGATGATCGGCGCCATGCGTGCCGACGTGGCGATCATGGGCATTGGCAGCATAACGGAAGAGGGCTTCAGCAACAACAATTCACTGGTGGTGGGCTCCGAGCAGAAAATGCTTGAAGTAGCTAGCCGGGTGATCATTGTTGCCGACCACACCAAGTTCGGCCGCGGAGGCATGATCCCGGTTGCGCCGCTCCGTGCCGCCAGCGTGGTGGTCACCGATACCGGCGCGGATCCTGCCCAAGTGGAATTGTTGCACGCCGCGGGAGTGGAAGTGCTGCTCGCGTAACCACCTGCGGTGCGGCCAAACGCGCTTCGCGCTGGTCCTTCTCTGACAAATTGTGGGCTGCGTCGTCCCTACGGGACTTCCTGCATCAGTGGGTATTTCCCAGCGTAAAGCGCAGAGAAAGGGCACGGCGGATTCAAGCTCCAAGTGCAACAGGTGTGATTTTAGCCGACCAGTG